>JBKPPF010000051.1:0-25068 GCA_046733475.1 Actinomycetota bacterium | reverse complement strand
TGCACGACGACGGGCGCGCCGCCGCCGATCGCGACGCCGCCGACATGGATCTGGCGTTCGCTCGCCATCGGGGAAAGTCTAACGGCCTTCCTAGCCGCCTCTGATGCGGTTCACGTCGTTCGTGAGCCCGATGAAGAAGAGAAAGAGGACGATGAGGATGCCGATCGCGGAGGCCCGCTCGTACGCGGCACGCGGGATCGCGCGGCCCCGGACTCCCTCCGCGAGCGAGAAGGCGATATGCCCGCCGTCGAGCGGCAAGAGCGGCAGCAGGTTGAGCAGCGCGAGCGAGAGCGAGATGAGCGCGAGGATGCCGAGGTACTCCCGAAAGCCGGCCTCGAGGGTCTCGCTCGATGCCTGGACGATGCCAACCGGGCTCGCGACCTCCTTTCGCCCCCCTCCGGTGACGATCCGGCCCAGCGAGGCGCCGATCGCGCTCGTCGCCTCCCAGGTTCTTTCGCCCGCGAGCTTCAGCGCATCCCACGGGCCGTAGCTCTCATAGATGACGCCGAGGGTGAAGCCGAGCCGGTAGGCGCCTTCGATCATGCGCGGGCGGGCCTCCACGGTGAGCTCCTTACCCCCGCGCTCGACGGTGACGCTGACCGGGTCGCCGTTGCTCGCACGGATCTTCTCCGAGATCTGATCGCCCTCCACCTGCCGGCCGTTGATCGCGACGATGGTGTCTCCCGCGCGGACGATTTCCGCAGCAGGCGTGCCCGGATCGACTGTGGCGATCGTCCGGTCGACCTTGGACGGGACACCGAGCATGAAGACGACCGCGAGGAGGAGGACGGCGAAGACGAGGTTTGTGAGCGGGCCCGCGGCGATGACCGTGACCCGTTTCCAGACGGGTGCCCGCCAGTACGCGTCGTCGGCGACTGCATCGTCTGTGTCCGTGAGGCCGCGCTCCGCCGACTTTCGCGCAGGAGCGCTCAGGTCGGAGCGCTCGACCGCGGCGCGGAGATCGCCTAGCCCGGTGCGCGCGTCCTGAAGCCTATCGTCGTCGAGCGCGGTCGTCACCGGCTCGAGATGCGCAGCGAGCCATGGGGCCTCGTCGACCGCGGGGCCGAATTGCCCTTCCAGGTCGGCCCCCGCCGGCTTGTGCATCCCCGGGATCTTCACGTAGCCGCCGAGCGGGATCGCCCCGATGCCGTACTCGATCCCCTTCCGCTGCCACTTCACGATCGCGGGAGGGAAGAAGATGTAGAACCGCCGCGGCCGCATCTTCACGGCGAGCGCAGTGAAGAAGTGGCCCGCCTCGTGGATGAGGATGAGGAAGGCGAGGCCCCCGGTGGCGACGAGGATGTTCATCGGCCCCTAGTGAACCAACTCGCGGGTGAGCGCCGCCGCAGTCTTCCGCGCCTCGGAGTCCATGGCGACGAGCTCGTCGAGGTCGCGCGCGGCGGCGGTGTCCGTCGCGTTCAGCGTTCCCTCGACGACCTCCGCGATCGCGAGGAAAGGCAGGCGCCCGTCCAGGAAGGCGGCCACGGCGACCTCGTTCGCGGCGTTCAGGACGCACGGGGCGGTACGTCCGGCCTCACCGGCCGCCCGTGCCAACGCAAGGCACGGAAACGCCTCTTCGTCCGGTGCCGAGAACTCGAGGATCAGCCCCGCGGCGAGGTCGAGTGGCTCTATGTGGGTCTCGGCTCGCTCGGGGAACGTGAGCGCGTAGGAGATCGGCACCCGCATGTCCGGGTAGCCGAGGTGGGCGAGTGCCGCCCCGTCGCGCAGGCGGACGAGCGCGTGGACGACGGACGTCGGATGCACGACGACCTCGATCCGCTCGTACGGAAGATCGAAGAGGAAGTGCGCCTCGATCAGCTCGAGCCCCTTGTTCATGAGCGTCGCCGAGTCGACTGTGATCTTCGGGCCCATGTTCCAGGTCGGGTGCGCAAGCGCCTCCCCCGGGCTGACTCTCGAAAGGTCGAGGCGGCTGCGCCCACGAAAGGGTCCTCCGGAAGCGGTCAGAACGAGGGAGTGAAGCGTCTCGGGCTCGCGTCCCTCGAGCAGCTGGAAAGCGGCGGAGTGCTCCGAGTCGACGGGCAGGATCCGCCCTCCACCCGCCTTCCACGCGGCCGCCGCGAGCTCGCCGCCGGCGACGAGGCTCTCCTTGTTGGCGAGCGCGAGGTCGATCCCGCGCTCGAGCGCCCAGAACGTGGCGGGCAGCCCTGCGAAGCCGACGATCGCATTGAGGACGACGTCGGGCTCCGCCCGGTCGAGGAGCTCGGTGAGGTCCCCCCCGACCTGCGTCAGCGGGGCGAGGCCCTCGACGTCCTGGGACCCGGACGCCGCGGCCACGAGCTCGAGCTCGGGATGGACGCCGATGATCTCGAGCGCCTGAGTGCCGATCGACCCGGTCGCTCCGAGGAGCGCGACGCGCTTCATGCCGAAGAGTCTAGGACTGCCCCAGGGCGAGGATGGTGAAGTAGGCCGCCGGAGCGGCGAAGAGCAGCGAGTCGATCCGGTCGAGCACACCTCCGTGCCCGAGCAGGAGGCGGCCCGTGTCCTTCGTCCCGAGGTCGCGCTTCACCAGTGACTCGAATAGGTCGCCCAGGGTCGCCGCGGCGACGATCACCGCGCCGAGCGCGAGCGCGCGCCAGGTGTCGGCGAAGATCACTTCCTTGTACAACGCAACGAACGTCGTGAGGACGCCGGCGACTGCGCCGACGACGAAGCCCTCCCACGTCTTCCCCGGCGAGACCACCGGCGACATCTTGTGCCGGCCGGCGATCCGCCCGCCGATGTAGGCGAAGGTGTCCGTGAGGAAGACCGTGAGCAGAATCGTGATCAGCGCGAGGCGGCCGTAGGTGTCGAGCTCGCGGACGAGGAGCAGGTGGCCGAGCCCGAGGCCGATCCAGGCCGCCCCGAAGACCGTCGTCGCGACGGCCACCGTCGTCGACTGCCTGGTCTCGGACACCGCGGCGAAGATGAAGCTCAGGATGAAGGTGAGCAGGAATCCCGCGAGCATCCACTCCGCACCGGAGATCTCGGCTCCGAAGAACGCAGCGAGCGAACCGCCGTAACCGGCGAGGACGAGCGGGCGGAGCGGCCTCGCCAGCCGGTAGAACTCGTGCAGGGCGATCAGGCCGCCCAACGCGACGAGCGCGAAGAGGAACCACCCGCCCAGATACGCGCTGCCGAGGACGATCGGGAGGCCGGCCGCCACGATGGCGAGCCGCGAGATCAGGGGGTTCATCGTCCGCCGAAGCGTCGGCGCCGCCCCGCGTACTCGGCGAGGGCCTGCCGGAGGTGCCGCTCGCCGAAGTCGGGCCAGAGCGTGTCCACGAACACGAGCTCCGTGTAGGCGAGCTGCCAGAGGAGGAAGTTGGAGACCCGCAGCTCCCCGGAGGTGCGGATCAGAAGGTCGGGCTCGGGCATCTCGGGCGCATAGAGCCGCGAGGCGATTGCGTTCTCGTCGATGTCGCGCGGGTCGACCCCCTCCTCGACCAGCCGCCGCGTGGCTTCGACGATCTCGGCCCGGCCGCCGTAGTCGAACGCGATCCAGAGCTGGAGCCGCTCGTTGTGCGCGGTCTCTTCCTCCAGGCGGGCCATGCGCCCCTGGAGCTCGGGATTGGCGCGGTCCCGACGGCCGATGAACCGGGTCGCTACGCCCTGCTTGGCGAGGTCCGGCAGCTCGCGCTCGATCGTCTCGACGAAGATCTCCATGAGCGCGTCCACCTCTTCGGGCGGCCGCGACCAGTTCTCCGTCGAGAAGGCGAAGACGCAGACGCACTCCACCCCCAGGTCGATCGCCGCCTCGACGGTGCGCCGGAGCGCCTTCGTGCCGGCCCGGTGCCCGGCTGCGACGGGCAGCTTGCGCCGCCTCGCCCAGCGCCCGTTCCCATCCATGATGATCGCGATCGAGTGAGCAACGTCGGGCAGCCCGGGCTCGGTCACGGGCCCGAGACCGCTCAGCGTGCGCAGTCGGGAAAGGACGCTCATACCTCCATGATCTCGGCCTCTTTGCGCTTCAAGAGGTCCTCGATCTTCGCGACGTGCTCGTCGGTGAGCTTCTGGACGCGGTCCTCGGCGCGCCGCTCCTCGTCGTCGCCGACGTCGCCGTTCTTGACGAGCTCCTTGAGGTCGTGCATGACATCGCGGCGCACATTTCGGACCGCGACCCGGCCCTCTTCAGCGAGGTGCTTGACGACCTTCACGAGCTCCTTGCGCCGTTCCTCCGTCAGCTGCGGGATCGGCAGTCGGACGATCTTGCCGTCGTTCGAAGGCGTGAGGCCGAGGTCGGACTCGAGGATCGCGCGCTCGATCGCCTTGATCGAGCCGGGATCGTACGGCTGCACCGTGATCATGCGCGGCTCGGGGACGTTGATCGTCGCGAGCTGCTGGAGCGGCGTCGCCGTCCCGTAGTAGTCGACCTGGATGCGGTCGAGGAGCGCCGCGGACGCGCGGCCGGTCCTGACGGTGTTGAACTCGTGCGCAGCGGCCTCGACCGATTTGTCCATCCGTCGGGTCGCGTCGCTCACGAAGTCGTCGATCATTCGTCCTCCTCCCTTGCCGTGGAGATAATCGTGCCGATTCGCTCGCCACGCACGACACGCCCGATGTTGCGCTCGTCGTCGAGGCCGAAGACGTAGATCGGCAGGCTGTTGTCCATGCAGAGCGAGAGCGCGGTCGAATCCATCACCCTGAGCCCGCGCTCGAGCGCCTTGCGGTGGGTGAGCTCTGGCAGAAACGCCGCGTCCGGGTTCTCGTCCGGATCGCCGTCGTAGACGCCGTCGACGCCGTTCTTGCCCATGAGGATCGCCTCGGCGCCGATCTCGAGCGCGCGGAGCGCCGCGGCGGTGTCCGTCGTGAAGAACGGGTTCCCCGTCCCGCCCGCGAAGATGACCACGCGCTCCTTCTCCAGATGCCGGATCGCACGGCGGCGGAGGTACGGCTCTGCCACCTGGCTCGCGGTGATCGCCGAGAGCACGCGGGTGTTGACGCCGAGCTGCTCGAGTGCGTCCTGAACGGCGAGGCAGTTGAGCAGGGTGGCGAGCATCCCCGCGTAGTCGGCGGTCGCCCGGTCCATCCCCTCGGCCGCCACCGCCATCCCGCGGTAGATGTTCCCCGCGCCGAGCACGATCGCCGTCTCGACCCCGAGCTCGTGAACGTCCTGGATCTGATGTGCGATCGCCTCGACGCGCACGCGGTCGATTCCGTACTCCTGGCTTCCGAGCAGCGCTTCGCCCGAGAGCTTCAGCAGGACGCGCTGGAAGGCTGCCGCACCCTCCGCGGGCGCCGTGACCTCGCTCTCGACCTCTGCACTCACCCGGCGAGGGCGTAGCGCACGAAGTCGCGCACCTCCGCCCCGTGCTCGGCGAGTGCCTGGCCCACGGTCTGATCGGGGTTGTGGATCCAGGGCTGGTCCGTGAGGACGCTGTCGGCGAAGAAGCCCTTCGCCAGCCGGCCCTCGATCATCTTCGCCTTGACGTCGTCCGGCTTGCCCTCGAGGTCGGGAAGGTTCTCGAGGATGTCGCGCTCGGCCGCGATCTCATCTTCGGGAACCTCCTCTCGCGTCACGAAGCGTGGGTTCGCGAAGGCGATGTGCATCGCGACGAGCCGGGCAAGGTCGGCCGCGCCCCGGGCCCGCACCAGTACGCCGATCTTCTGGGCCGGCGGGTGAACGTACGAGGCGAGCACCTCGTCGCCTCCGGCCTCGAAGCGGGAGGCGCCGACGACTTCGATGTTCTCGCCGATCCTCGCCACGAGGTCGACACGCTCGGTCTCGAGCTCGGCGATCGCGTCCGGGCCCTCTTTCTCGACGGCATCGATGACCTTCTCGGCGAAGCCGAGAAACTCGTCGTTCTTGGAGACCGGCTCCGTTTCGGAGCCGACAGCGACGATGGCGCCGTGGGTGTTCTCGATGCGGGCGATGACGCGGCCCTCGGTCACCTGGCGGCCGGCACGCTTCGCCGCGGCCGAGAGGCCCTTCTCGCGCAGGAGCTGGGCGGCTTTCTCGAGATCGCCCTCTGTCTCCACGAGCGCGCGCTTCGCGTCCATCATCGGAGCACCGGTCATGTCACGGAGCTCCTTGACCTGCGAGGCGGAGATCTCCGTCATTCCGCTGACACCTCCTCCGCCGCCGGCTGCTCGGAAGGGGGCGCCTCGGCCGCAGTCTCGGTAGGCGCTCCCTCGTCAGCCGGCTCGGCGGGTCCCTCCGTCGCGGCGGTCTCGGCGGGCGCCTCCTCGGCCGCCACCCCCGGAGCCTTCTCCTCGGGCTGGCCGTTCGTCGGCGCGGTCATCTCCGTGGCGGTCACCTTCTGCTTGCCGGCCTCGATCCCGTTCGCAATCGCGCGGATGATGAGGCTGCACGAGCGGATCGCGTCGTCGTTTCCGGGGATGACGTAGTCCGCGTCGTCGGGGTCACAGTTCGTGTCCACGAGCGCGACGACAGGAAGGTTGAGTCGGCGGGCCTCGCGGATCGCGAGTTGCTCCTTCTTCAGGTCGACGACAAAGATCGCGTCGGGCAGACGCTTCATGTCGTCCACGCCTCCGAGGTTCGTCTCCAGCTTCTCAAGCTCGGCCGCCATGGTCATGCGCTCCTTGGCCGGCAGGAGCTCGAGCTGGCCCTCGTCGCGCAGGCGGCGAAGCTCCTGCATGCGGTCGAGCCGCTCGGAGATGGTTCTCCAGTTCGTCAGGAGCCCGCCCAGCCAGCGGTGGTTCACGTACGGCATGCCGACACGCTCCGCCTCCTCGGCGATCGAGTCCTGGGACTGCTTCTTCGTGCCGACGAAGAGCACGGAGCCTCCCCGCTCGGCGACGTTGCGCACGAAGGAGTGCGCCTGCTCGACCAGGTCCAGCGTCTGCTGCAGGTCGATGATGTAGATGCCGCCCCGCTCCGTGAAGATGTAGCGGCGCATCTTTGGGTTCCAGCGCCGCGTCTGGTGGCCGAAATGCACCCCGGCCTCCAGGAGCTCGCGCATGCTGACGGCGGACAAGCTGATCCTCCTCGGTTGATTTTCGCTGCTGCCGGCGGAGTCGAGTGGAACCGGGTTGCCCCGGCACCGCCACCCGAGCGCATCCGCCGGGTCGGGTGACGAAACCGCTGCATTCTAGCCGAAGCGATCTTTAGCCTGAGCTGCGTGACCGGGGTCGTGAGGACATCCGCATGGGACCTCGCGGTCGAGAGCGTCGAGGAGGCGCTCGCGGACGGCGTCGTCCCCTCGCTCGAGCGGCTCGGCCGCCTCGGGCAGCTCGGCACGCTCCCCTCCTTCGTCGCGAGCCTGGACGGCGAAGAGGATCCCGGGGAGCTGGCGGAGGACCACGCCCGCGAGCGCGAGAGCCTCGGCCTGGCGCCTGCGGAGGTGGCGGCGGAGCTGCTCGTCCTGGGCCGCGTCCTCGACCGCCACGGCGAGAGCGAGGCGCGCCGCGCCCTCGAACGCTGCGTGGTCGCCTATGTCGAGCGGGTCACCGGCGAGCTGGCCGAGCGCGCACGTCGAGATCCCCTGACCGGCGTCTTGAACCACAGGGCCTTCCACGCGCGACTGCTTGCCGAGGCTGCACGGGCGCGGCGCTACCGGAACCGTATCGCGCTGATTCTGTTCGACCTCGACCGCTTCAAGGAGAAGAACGATCGCGAGGGCCATCAGGAGGGCGACCGACTGCTCCGCGTCTTCGCCTCCGCGCTCGCCGGGACGGCGCGCGAGACAGACTCCGTCGGCCGCCTCGGCGGCGACGAGTTCGCCGCGCTCCTGATCGAGGCGGGCCCGGAGACCGCCGGCTCGTTCCTCACCCGCCTGCACGAACACCTTCCGGGGGAGATCTCCGCGAGCGCGGGCGCGGCCTTCCTCCCGACCGACGCAACCGAGCCCGAGGGCCTCGTCGAGGTCGCCGACCGGCGGCTCTATGAGGACAAGCGGGCTTCTTCCAGGGCCGCCTGAAGGTCCGGCGGAAGCGACGACTCGGCCTCCACCGGCTCGCCCGTGAACGGATGCGGGAAAGCGAGACGGGCCGCGTGGAGGAACTGGCGCTCGAGGCCTAGGTCTCCCTCGACACCGTAAGCCGGGTCACCCGACACTGGCAGGTCGATCGCGGCGAGATGCACGCGGATCTGGTGCGTCCTCCCCGTTTCGAGGGCGACCCGAAGAAGCGCGCGCCGGCGCATCGTCTCGACGATTTCGAAGTTCGTGACTGCGTCGCGCGGGGTGTCGGTGTCCAGCGAGACGCGCGTCGGGTCGTGCCGGTCACGGCCGATCGGCGCCTCGATGCGCCCTCGCTTCGAGCGCGGCCGGCCGCGGACGAGAGCGAGGTACTCGCGCACGAGCTTCCGCCGCCGTAAGAGTTTCTGGAGACGCCGGTGCGCCTCGTCGGAACGTGCGACGACGAGGAGTCCCGACGTGTCGCGGTCGAGGCGGTGGACGATCCCCGGCCGCTGGGCCTCCTGCCCGCCCGCGACCGCGTGCCCGAGGAGCCCGTGGACAAGGGTGCCGCTCGCATGGCCCGCACTCGGGTGGACGACGATCCCGGCAGGTTTGTCCACGACTAGCAGATGCTCGTCCTCGACAGCGATCCGCAGGTCGAGCTGCTCCGGCTCGAGGGTCGACGGCCTGCTCTCCGGAACGCTGACCGCGAGCACGTCGCCCGCCGCCAGGCGGTGACTCTTCGGCTCCGGCGAGCCGTTGACCCTCACCCGGCGCTGGGAGATCAGGCGCTCGGCGGCCGCGCGCGAGCCGACCTCCTCGAGGCTGGAGAGAAAGCGGTCAAGGCGTTCGCCCGCGGCCTCAGGCGGGACTTCGACTTCGAGCTCAGCCAAGCGTCTTCGGAGCGGCTCGCCCCGAAGGAGTGCGCCTGATGCGTGGCTGCCGCTCGGCCGCGACGAGCGCGAGGAGGAGAGCCGCGACGCCCACGACGATGAACGTATCGGCGAGGTTGAACGCCGGCCAGAAGCGAAGGTCGAGGAAATCCGTCACATGACCGACCCGCAGGCGGTCGACGAGGTTGCCCATGCTCCCGCCGATGAGGAGCCCGAGCGCCACCGGAAGGATGGGATGGCGGGCGCCCGACTTCGCGAAGTAGAAAAGCATCCAGATAACCGCGCCGGCGGTCAGGAAGGTGACTGCGGAGGCCCAGCTGGAGAAGAGACCGAAGGCAATCCCCGGGTTGTTCACGTGCCGGATCCAGAACGGCCCGACGACGTGGACGGACTCACCGAGGCCCAACTGCGTGACGACGATCTGCTTCGTCAGCTGGTCGGCGGCGAGCGCCGAGAGCGCGACCGCGGCGAGGGCCAGCCAATGGAATGGACCAGCAGTCAGCGAGCGCTCGACCATTGAGATAGGAACGCGCCCGTCCGTGGCCGAACCGACGCGAACGTCGATCAGCCGCGGTGACGGGTTGACTAACCCCTCTCTTCGAGGCGCTTGCAGTCGATACACCTATTCGCGTACGGGATCGCCTCGAGCCGTTCCTCGGCGATCGGTTTGCCGCAGCGCCCGCATGTCCCGAAAGTCCCGCTGTCGATCCGTCCCAGTGCCTCGTCGATCGCGGTCAGCACGTGCCCTGAGTTCTCCTCGAGCGTGTAGTCGATCTCGCGATTGAGGGTGGCGGTCGCCGAGTCGGCGAGGTGGTTGTCGTAGGTCTCCTCCTCCGTCTCGTCCTCGAGCGACCCCTCCTCGTGCAGGTGCTGGATCGAGGTGGAGACGCGCTCGCGCTCGCCCAGTAGGAGGTCCCGATAGCGGTCCGTATTCATGCGTGAGCCATTCCCCGCGCCACTTGGCTGAGTATAACGGGGTGCCCTGAGACCGAACTCAGGCCGCCTGATCGGCGTCCCGGCGTCCCTCGGTGTCGCTCTCGAGACGGTCGAGCGCAGCGAGCAGGAAGGCACGGTAGTCGCCCCGAACGCCGGTCTCGACCTCGCGCAGGCGGCGGATCTCGGTGCGGATGCGCTCCCTCTCGGTCTCCGCGCCGCTGACGATGTCGCGCGCGGCGGAGCGGGCTTCCGCGACGATCACATCGGACTCGCGGCGGGCCTGCGCGCGCATGTCGTCAGCCATCCGCTCGGCCGAGAGCAGCGTGTTACGAAGCGCCTGCTCGAGCTCCTTGTGGCGGACGAGCTCGCTCTCGAGCTCCTCGAGCTCGTCGCGTAGGTCGGCGCGCTCGCGCCAGACGTGCTCGAAGCTCGCGGCCACGTCGGCAAGGAGCTCGTCGGTCGCGGTCCGGTCGTAGCCCAGGGGCCGCCGGCCCAGGTCGACGTGCCGGATTTCGACAGGGGTCAAGGACATACCTTTTCCCTCCTTCGCCGGACACCGGCGTTTCCCTCTTGCTAGTTCGCTGCGCCGATCGCGATGAGGACGACGCGGTAGACGACGGTCAGCATGAGGATCGCGACGATCGGCGAGAGGTCGAGCCCGAGCCCCGCGACGGAGAGCTGCGGGAGCATTCTCCTGAACAGACGGAGGTACGGATCGACGACGTCGTACAGGAAGCGCTGCACGCGGTTCAGCCAGACGTTGTAGGGGAGCGGGACCCAGGACGTCAGGATGTAGGCGATGATGCAGAGCAGGTAGACGTAGTACAGAACCGTGACGAAGTTCTGTGCGGTGCTCACTATGTCCGCCACCAGCATGGACGGAAACCTAGCGCCATTGCCGGTCGAAACTGCGGCGCAGGCGAGAGTTTCGACCGACTAAGACTGGTTGTAGAAGCCGCGGTCGATCAGCCGAGCGCGCTCTTCCGCGGAGACCTCGACGTTCCGAGGCGTGAGCAGGAAGACCTTGTCCGCGACGCGCTGCATCGAGCCGTTGAGCGCATAGGTGAGCCCGCTGGAGAAGTCGATCAGCCGCTTCGAGAGCTCCGCGTCGGTGCCTTGCAGGTTGACGATCACCGGCACCGACTCCTTGAACTTGTCCGCGATCGACTGCGCGTCGTTGAAGCTTCTCGGCACGACGAGATGGACGCGGACTGACGCGGAGGCCACGGCCTCGAGCGGCCGGCGTCCGCGCCCCTGCCGGATGACCGCCGCGTTCGTCACGGATGCGTCCGGCTCGGACCAGTCCTCGAACTCCTCGCGGCGCTGCCTGCGCGGCGAGAGCCGACGCACGTTCGCGCTGTCGCTTCGGTCGTACGTCCGCTCGAGCTCCTCCTCGGCGGCATACGCCTCCTCGTCCCAGTATTCGTCCTCCTCGACGATGCCGAAATAGACGAGGGCGCGGCTCCAGACCTGTCCTACACCCATGACGGGGGGAAATCTTAGCGTCCGAACAGCACGGAACCCACCCGAACGAGCGTCGCCCCCTCCTCGGCGGCCACACGGTAGTCCTGCGAGGTGCCCATCGAGAGCTCGGGAAGGGAGTGCTTTTGCGCCAGCTCGCGCAGCTCGCGGAAGTACGGGCGAGACGCCTCCGGGTCGTCCGCGAGCGGCGGCATCGTCATGAGCCCTCGAATGTCGACTCCGAGGTCTCGGGCCTCGTTCAGGAATGCGTTCAGCTCCTCGCGCGGCACCCCGGATTTCGTCCCCTCCCCGGACAGGTTGACCTCGACCAGCGCGGGCGCTGTCACGCGCTTGGCCGCCGAAAGCGAGTCCAGGGAGTGGACGAGCTCGCAGAGGGCGGAGACGTCGCGCGCCTTCCGGGATTGCAGGTGCCCGATGAAATGCCAGCGGAAGCTCTCGCCGAAGCGCGCGTGCTTCGCTTCCAGGTCCTGGAGGCGGTTCTCACCCACGACGAGGACGCCCGCCTCCGCGAGCGCCTGCATCTCGTCCGCCGAGAGGTACTTGGTAGCAATGACGACGGTGACGCCCTCGCCCACCGCCTCCTGGATCCGCGCGTAATTCGCGCGGATCTCGTCAGCGGATATAGGCAATGACGCCTTGCCGCCCCGTGCGGCCCCGGTCGCGGCGATGGGAGAAGAAGAGCTCGGGCTCGCAGCTCGTGCAGTGGCCCGTGCGCTCGAGGATCTCGACGCCGGCCGCCGACAAGCCGCGCTCGATCGCCTCGGCGAGGTCGAGATTGCGCCCGTGCATGACGTCGTCGCCGAAGCGGGCGCGGAACGGCTCGGCGACCTCCTCCCCCACCTCGTAGCAGCACGGGCCGATCCCCGGCCCGATCGCCGCAGCCGCCGGGCCGGCCACCGCGGCGACCCCGTTCTCGAGGATGCCGTCCATGAGCCCGCGCCAGCCGACGTGGAGGACGGCGAGGCGCGGCGTCCCCTTCCGGCGGGCGAGGACGACGGGTAAGCAGTCCGCCGTGAGGAGGCCGAGGGCGCGTCCCGGCTTCTCCGTCCAGAGGCCATCCCCCTGCTCGAAGTCGGTTCCGGGCGTGACGACTCCGCGTCCGTCCGCCTCGAAGACGCGCGCCCCGTGGACCTGCCAGGCCATCGTCGCGGCCTCCGGGTCGGCGCCGACGGCCTTGCCCAGAATGCGCCGGTTCTCGACCACCCTGTCCGGCTCGTCGTCCGTGAGGATGCCGAGGTTCAGAGACTCGAAATCACCCTTGCTCACGCCTCCCTGGCGTGTCGAGAAAGCGGCGAAATACCCGTCGCCGAGATCGGGCTCGAAAAGCTTCACCCGTGCTCCGCCGTAGTGGCGATGAGCGCCTTCGCCGCTTCGATCTCGGATTCGCGGCCGTCGAGCTCCCCGTTGAGCTTCCGGCGCAGGAGCTCATCGAGGATCGCGCCCACGCGGGGCGATTCCTGCAGGCCGAGCTCGGCGAGGTCGTCGCCGGAGATCTCGAGGCCGATCTGGCGGAAGTCGGCGAAGTAGCGCTCGAGCCGTGAGCGCGCGGGCTCGCTGGCGAGCGCGTAGGCGAACAGGGCTCCATCGGGATCGTGCGGCTCGATGATTGCGCGCACCGCCGCGGGTTCCGCCGTCTCCTCCAGGAGCTCGGGCAGACGCGGGCCGACGGCGACCGCGTCGGCGATCCGGTCCGCGTCCCGCCGCCGGAGCTTCAGGCGCTCGAACCATTCGTAGAGCTCGTCCGGAGGGAGCCGGCGTGCAAGCACGGCGAGCCGGAGCCTCCACGCGGGCGTCGCGGGGGCGAGCTCTTCCCGCGCGCGGTCGATCTCCTCGATGAGCCGCAGCGACTCGTCGTCGGCGGCAAGGTGAGGATGGATCGCGCGGTCGATCCCGAGCTCGGCAAGCCGACGCACCGAGTCGCCCACTCGCTCCTCGGACAGGAGAGCCTGCAGCTCGTCGCGAAGGCGCGATGACGAGAGCTCTCCGACGAGGTTCATCTCCACACACGCCCTCGCCAGGGCTAGCGTGTGGGCGTCCATGGCCAGGCCGTAGCGGTTCTCGTAGCGGATCGCCCGGAAGATTCGGGTGGGGTCGTCGATGAAGGACAGGTTGTGCAGCACGCGCACGATGCCGTTCCCGAGATCCTGGAGACCGCCGAAAGGGTCGACAAGACGTCCGAAGTCCTCGCCCCTGAGGGACGCTGCCATCGCGTTGATCGTGAAGTCGCGGCGGTAGAGGTCCTGCCGGATCGACGCCTGCTCGACCGTTGGCAGTGCGCCCGGGCTGTCGTAGAACTCCGTGCGCGCGGTGGCGACGTCCACCCGGCCTCCGTCGTGGACGACGATGGCCGTGCCGAAACGGTCATGGGGGACGACGCGGCCGCCGAGCGCCTCGGCTAGCGCCTCGCCGAACGCGATGCCGTCGCCTTCGACAGCGATGTCGACATCGAAGTTGGGCTCGCCCATGAGCACGTCGCGCACGGCGCCTCCGACGAGGTAGACGCCTTCGAAACGCTCGCTCACAGCCTGCACCGCCTCGAAGACGGGCCACAGACGCTCGAGTGAGTCGAGCTTCTCTGTGATCACGAAGGCCTCGCCCGCGGCCTCTTCCCCGTGCGGCTGCTCGAGCGCTTGGAGGACGTCGGAGCGCGTCACGACTCCGACGACCTCGCGGTCCCGAAGAACGGGCACGCGGCCGCTGCTCGCGCCCGAGACGAGCCGCATGACCTCGGCGAGCGGCGTGGTCTCCCCGCAGCTGACGACGTCCGAGCCCATCACGCTCTTCACCGGCGCGTGGGAGAGCCCGTGGCCGATCGCCTTGTCGAGATCCTCACGTGTGACCACGCCGACCAGCCGGTCGAGGTCGCCGACGAGCATTCCGCTCTGACGGTGGCGCTGGCAGAGGACCATTGCGTGCGCGACGGTATCGTCCGGAGAGACGAAGCGGGCCGGCCGCGACATGATCTCGCCCGCGGTCAGGCCGCGGCGCACCGCGTTTGGGAGCGCCTCGAGTACGGCGGCGCGCGCGTCTTCGAGGGAACCCCGGTACGTCGCCGAGGCCGCCTGCGAATGGCCACCGCCTCCGAGGGCGGCCGCGATCGCCGAGGCATCCAGCTCGGCCACTCGTGTGCGAACCACGCAGAAGACCCTGTCGTCCATCTCCACGAGGCAGACGAGCGCGCGGCAGTCGGTTAGGTCGACGATCTTGTGCGCGAGGTTGGAGATGCCCTCCACGTATTCCGGCCACCGAAGCCCCGCCACGAGCACCTCGTAGCCGCCCGCCTCGTGTGGCTCGAGGCCCGCGACGAGGGCATCGAGCAGCGCGCGCTCGCGCTCGGCGAGCGGCGTGTGCAGGTACTGCGTAACCATCTCCTGGCTCGCGCCGTGCCGCATGCACCAGGCCAGGGCCTCCGCGTCGCGCACCGTCGTCCCTGCGTAGCCCAGGGAGCCCGTGTCCTCGTGGATGCCGAGGGCGAAGGCAGTTGCCTCGATCGGGCTCACCTCTACCTCGCGCTCCGCGAGGATCGCGACCATGGTCGTCGTTAGGGCTCCGTCCTCGGAGTGGACCGCGTTCTCGGGCCGGACCCAGTCGACCTCCTCGCCCGCGTGGTGGTCGAAGAGGACGACTTCCACCTCCGGGCTCCGCGCAGCGGCCTCGAACTCGCCGAGGCGCTCCGGATGCGAGGTCTCGACGACGATCAGGCGCTCGACCTCGGACGGGTCGACCCGCCCCGGCTCAGCCACGTCCAGCTCCTCCGCATGCAGGCGATAGAAGTCGCGCACGTTGCGGTTGAGCGAGCCCGAGAGCGCGATGACGGCATCCGGATAGAGGCGCCGCGCGGCCAGCATGGCCGCGAACGCATCGAAATCGGTGTTCGCGTGGGTGACGATGACCTGCACGCAGCAAAGGTTAGACCGGCGTCAAGCCAATCCCCCCCTTTTCGGGGATGTGACGCAAGACAAGGCTGACGACGATGACTCCACAGCACCGACGTCCCTTAGCGGCCGGGGGTCTACCGGATTTGCGCCAAACGACGTACTCGAAACTTCGCGTTCTTCTCGCTGCTCTCGCGGTAGCGCTCATCACGATCGCCCCCGCTGCGAGCGCAGGGCCGGCCGCGCCGGATCTGGTTGGGCCACCGCCCGGCGAGACGGTCTCGTTCCTTCCGGTGTTCTCGTGGAATCCCGTGGCGGGGGCTGTCAAGTACAACTTCGTCCTCGCCGCGGACTCGGCCTTCAACTCGCCCGTGTACCAGGTGCTCGGGACGAAGAACACCCGCGCCACACCCGACATCACGCAGAAGAACGGCTCGTACTGGTGGCGTGTGCAGGCGGTGGATGCGAACGGCAATACGTCCGCCTGGTCGGACGCGCGCTCGATCGAGAAGCTGTGGGCAGACTCCCCGACGCTTGCCTCGCCGGATGACGGCGCGACGATCTCGTTCCCGGCCGAGCCGCTCGTCTTGCGCTGGGACCCCGTTCCTGGGGCGGCGAAGTACAGCGTCGAGATCGCAAGCGACGAGGATCTCAGCTCACTTGTGACCTCCGGCCAAGACCCCGTGGTCGTTCAGGCGACCAATCTCGCTCCCGCGATTCTCCTTTCCTCGACCACGTACTACTGGGCGGTAACGCCCCTCGACGCCCAGGGCAACCCGGGCGCACAGTCCGAGGTCCGTTCCTTCACGTGGGAGTGGCCTTCGACGACCACGCCGGTCGTCGAGGACATCGGGGACGACACCGAGCTCTACGATCCGAAGTTCTCCTGGGATCCCGTGCCCGGCGCGGCGCGCTACGAGGTCGAGGTCAACTCATCGTCCGACTTCTCGTCGGGTTCGAAGGTCTGCTGCACCGACAAGCCGATCGCCACGACTCTGACCCCCAAGGAAGTCTTCGTGAACAACCTGTACTACTGGCGCGTCCGAGCCATCAATGCCCGCAACCCCGCCGATGCAGGCGTCTGGAACGTCGGGACGCCCTTCACGAAGACCTTCGACAACTATCCGAGCCTCGACGAGGATGCGATCAAGAACCTCCGCATGCGCGATACCGCCGACCCGGGATCGGACGTCGACTCCGGAACGCCGGGCTATCAGACGGAGCTCCCCATTCTCGCGTGGGATCCCGTTCCGGGAGCATCGAGCTACCAGGTCAACGTCGTCCCGTTCGTGTTCGACGCAGGTGCCGGGGAGTTCATCTGCAACTGGGGCGCGACCACGGGCAAGTGGTTGGTCTCGACGTCCTCGACCTCCTGGACCCCGCTCGGCTCGGGATCGACTGCGACTCCACCACTGACGCCGACCATCAGCATTTCGAAGGACACGTCCGGCCTCGTCGAGGGCCAGACATACTGCGCAAGAGTCCATGCCCGCAGCGGGCGTGTCAATCTCAGCACGCCGATCTACGGCGACTACACGTATCTAGACGACGGAACCGGCGCCTCGTTCACGTTCACGTCGTACCCGAGCGGCGGTGCATGCACACCGGATTGCAACGGCGGCTACCTCGGCTCCGACGACTATCTCCTGCCGATCCGCGGCGAGACGGTCGGCGCGAACCCACTGCTCGTCTGGAACCCCATCGCAGGCCGCAACTCTTACTGGGTTCTTGTCTCGAAGGACCAATCGTTCTCCAACGTGATCGACTATGCCTTCACGCGCATTCCCGCGTATGCGCCGCGCCTGGGCGGGACGCCGAAGACCTACGACGACGAGACGACGACGTACTACTGGGTCGTCCTTCCGGCGACGGGTACGAATGGCAGCGGCGCTCCCGGCAATCCACTGCCCGGCGCCCCGTCGACTTTCGAGAAGCAATCGACTCCACCGGCGCTGGTCGCACCCGATCCGGACACGAGCTTCCCAAGCCAGCCGACGCTGCGTTGGAGCCCGACGCTCGGCGCGAAGGACTATCACCTCCAGGTCGCGACCGAGCCGACGTTCGCCTCTCCGCTCGACGACGTCAAGACGGCCTCGACCGAGTACACGGCCCTGAAGACCTACGACGCCGCCAAGACGTTGTACTGGCGGGTTCAAGCCGATGTCGAGAATCCCACGACCCCGCTCCAAGGGCTGACTTGGTCCGACTGGGGGACGTTCCAGATCGACCTTCCCAAGCCCGTGCTCGATCCTGAGACGCCGACGATTGGCGATTCGAGCCTGCCGGTCCTTCGCTGGTTCCCCGTCGACGGCGCAGTTTCCTACAGCTTGCGGATCCACGAGCCCAACGACAACACACCGAACACCTACAGTGGCTTCCCGTCGACGGCCGCGTCATTCTCGAAGGTCACGGGCACGGGAATCTTCACGTGGGAGATTCGGGCGGACTTCCCGAAGACGACGGGCACCACCCCCGGACCCTGGTCTGATTCCGCCGACTTCACCCACACGATCAAGGAGCCCACGAACCCGTTCTCGAGCGCCGGTCTGAACCGCCTCGTGCTGAGCTGGGATGCGAAGACAGGCACGAAGCAGTACCGCGTCCAGATCTCGAAGGTGGAAAACTTCAACCCGCTCATCGAGCAGAAGACGACCGACAACCCCAACTACGCGCCGCCGCTCACCTCCTCGAGCTATACGTCGGGCGGAACGTACTACTGGCGTGTGGCCGCCATTGACGGTGACGGAAACATCGGCACGTATGCCAACACGCCCGAGACGTTCACGCTGCCCCCGATTTCTACGGGCGGCGGAGGTGCGACGACAAAGCACTTCAAGGCCAGCTTCTCAGGCAAGTTGGTCAAGAACCGCGCTCGCGACATCTCCATCAAGGTTCGGGACGCGGCCACCCTCAACGTCGTCTCGGGAGCCCAGGTCCGCGCCTACGGCGCCGGCGTCTCGCTGACCATCAAGAACACGAACTCGAGCGGCGTGGCGAAATTCCACCTGAAGCCGACTCAGCTCAAGAAGGTCACGTTCCGGGTGAGCAAGACGGGCTATGCGACCGCCTACTTCTACAAGAGGGTCCGCCGACCCTAGAACCTAGGTGTGGGCGACGACCTCGATCTCGATGAGGGCGCCCGAAGGTAGCGCTGCGACCTGGAAGGTCGCGCGCGCGGGCGGCTCGTCGCCCACGTAGCGGGCGTAGACCTCGTTCATCGCCTGGAAGTCGGCCAGGTCGACCAGAAAGATGGTCGCCTTGACGACGTTCTCGAGGCTCGTTCCGGCCGCCTCGAGGATCGCGGACAGGTTCTTCATCACCTGCTCGGTCTGCTCGGCGATCCCGCCCTCGACCATGTTGCCGCCCGGGTCGATCCCGAGCTGGCCCGAGACGAACACGAAGTCTCCGTGCGCGATTCCCTGCGAGTAGGGGGCTCCTTGGAACGGAGCCGGGGCCTGGTCGGTGCGAATCACGCGCTTGGTCACGAGATCTCCGTTCGCTCGATGTGGGCCCCTACGGCGCGCAGCCGCTCGTCGATCCTCTCGTAGCCGCGGTCGATCTGCCCGATGTTCCCGATCGTCGACGTGCCCTCGGCACAGAGGCTCGCGATCAGCATCGCCATCCCTGCGCGGATGTCCGGGCTCTCCATGCGCTCGCCGTAGAGGCGGGCGGGCCCGTTGACAACGGCGCGGTGCGGATCGCAGAGGATGATCCGCGCGCCCATGTTCACGAGCTTGTCGACGAAGAAGAGGCGGTTCTCGAACATCTTCTCGAAGATGAGCACGGTCCCGGCAGCCTGGGTCGCGACGGCAAGCGCGATCGACGTGAGGTCGGCCGGGAACGCCGGCCACGGCCCGTCCTCGATTTTCGGGATCTGAGAGCCGATGTCGTCATGGATCTCGAGATGCTGGTTGCCGGGGACGCGCACCGACGAGCCTTCGATCTCCCACCTGACGCCTAGGCGCTCGAACGCCGGCCAGATGGCGACGAGATCTCCGGCGACGACATCCTGGATCACGACCTCTCCCTCGGTCACCGCCGCGAGCCCGATGAAGCTCGCCACCTCGATGTGGTCGGGACAGATGCGCCATTCGCCGCCGTGCAGCGCCTCGACCCCGCGGATGTGCAGGACGTTCGAGCCGATCCCTTCGATCTCGGCGCCGAGGGTGACGAGGAACCGGCAGAGATCCTGGACGTGTGGCTCGCTCGCCGCGTTGCCGATCACCGTCTCGCCCGGCGCGAGCACCGCGGCCATGACGACGTTCTCCGTCCCCGTCACCGAGGCTTCGTCGAGGAAGACCTGGGCTCCCTTCAGGCGGTCGGTGCGCATGCGGTAGACCTTCTCGGCGCTGATGTCCGCGCCGAGCACCGTGAGCGCGTGGATGTGCGTGTCGAGCCGGCGGCGCCCGATGACATCGCCGCCCGGAGGTGGGACGAGCGCCTGGCCGTAGCGAGCGAGCAGCGGGCCCGCAAAGAGGATGGACGCGCGGATGCGGCTGCAGAGCTCCTCGTCGAGCTCGAACTTCGAGATGCCCGCGCCGGTGATGCGAACTTCGCCGCCGCCCACACGCTCGACGTCGGCGCCGAGATCGGCGGCCAGGTCGAGCATCGTTTCGACGTCCGTGATCGCCGGGACGTTCGTGAGCGTGACGGGCTCGTCGGTGAGCAGGCAGGCGGCTACGATCGGCAGGGCCGCGTTCTTGTTTCCGGCCGCGCGAATGGACCCGGAAAGCGGCCGCGCGCCCTCGATGACGAAAGCCTCCATCAGGGCGTCAGTCACGACTGTGTGCTGCATGTTGACGGTAGTCCTGTCCTCGGGCGGCGGCGCGAACGGCGGAGGGTATCCTACTTCGCTTCCATGGAGGTCACCCGCGAGCGAGCGTGGGAAACGCTTACGAAGTACACGAAGTCTGAGGCGCTGCTACGGCACGCGCTCGCCGTCGAGGCGGCGGTCGGCTGGTACGCCCGTGACTTCGGCGAGGACGAGGAATTCTGGCGCGCGACCGCCCTGCTCCACGACTTCGACTACGAGATCCATCCCACTCTCGACAAGCACCCACAGGACGGCGCTCCGATCCTCCGCGAGGAGGGCTACCCGGAGGAGCTCGTCGAGTCCGTCCTCTCCCACGCGGAGCACCTGAACATGGAGCGGGACACGAAGCTCAAGAAGACGCTCTTCGCCTGCGACGAGCTCGCCGGCTTCGTCCACGCCTGCGGGCTGGTCAGACCCGACGGAATCGAGACCCTCGAGCCGAAGTCGGTGCGGAAGAAGCTGAAGCAACCCTCCTTCGCAGCGGGCGTCCACCGCGACGAGGTCTACAGCGGCGCCGAGGAGCTGGGCCTCGAGCTCGATGACCACATCCGAAACGTGGTCGCGGCGATGCGACCGATCGCGGTCGAGCTCGGCCTGCGCACGTCCGAGGCCGCATAGCTGGGATCCTCGGGAGCGATGAGGACGCCTTCGGGCGGTTGCTCCTCGATCACCTCGAAGGACGCGCCGGGGAGCCGGAGCTCGAGCGCGACGACGGTCACATCGGGCCGGCCATGGGCGCCGCGTGGTTCTTCGCCGAGCGCGATAAGTGGGTCGAGGCGGAGCGAGCGGCGTTCGAGCTCGTCCGCGGGCGCATCCTCGACATCGGCGCGGGCGCCGGGCGTCACAGCCTGGAGGCCCAGCGACGAGGGCTCGACGCAGTCGCCATCGACATCTCGCCCGGTGCGGTCGAGGTCTGCCGCCGACGAGGCGTCCGCGACGTGAGGCTGCTCCCCTTGGAGGACGTCGACGAGCGCCTTGGAGTCTTCGACACGGTCCTCTTCCTCTGCGGCAATCTCGGCCTGGCTGGCGGCGCGGACGAAACGTCTGCCCTGTTGGAAAGGCTCCACGCGCTCACGAGTCCTGACGCACGAATCGTGTTCGACACCGTCGACCCTCATGTGGACAACGACGAGGCAGACCTCGTGTACCTCGCGCGAAACAGAGAGCGCGGGCGCATGCCCGGCCACGTGACGATCCGGATCCGCTACGCCGGACTCGTGACGCCGTGGTACGACCTCCTCTGCGCGTCGGCTGAAGAGCTGGAGGAGATCGCCGCGCCGACCGGCTGGCGACTCGGCTGGCGCGGGGATGCGGAGCCGCCCGACTGGTACGGAGCGCTCGAGAAGTCCTAGAGCGCGCCGACCAGGCGCTCGAGGTCGTCGTGACTCGTCCAGAACCCGCACGACGCGCGCAGCCAGCCGAGCCCCGGAAGATCCCGGACCACGACTCCCGCGGCGGCGAGACGTGCGACGACCTCCTTCGACTCTCCCACGGCCTGCCACGTCACGAGCGTCGCCTGGCCGCGCTCGGTGACGAGCTCGCATCCTGATCCTTCGAGCATGTGCATCAGGTGCGCGGCCATGTCGGCGGCGTGCGCATATCTCTCCTCCCCCGCCTCCTCCGCGAAGGCGAGCGATTCGAGCAGGCCGACTCCCGAGGCGGCGGCGATCCAGCCGGGATCGAAGCGCGCCGCGCCCGCCTTCGGATCGTACGTGTAGGTGTCGCCGAACTCCCACGACCCATAGCTCGGCATCGCCATGCGCAGCTCCTCGACACGCTCGGGACGAACGAACAGCGCTCCGGTGACGTCCGGGCCGAGGAGCCATTTCTGCGCAGAGACCGTGTAGAAGTCGCAGCCCAGATCGGCAACTGCGACCGGGATCGCGCCGGCCGCCTGGGCTCCGTCGACGAGCAGCGGAGCCCCTCGCCCGGCAAGTTCCTCAACCGGCATCACGGCGCCGGTGAGCCACGAGACGTGCGAGAGCGCGATCAGCTTCGTCCGCTCCGTGATCGCGGCGTCGAGTGCACCGGCGAGCTGCGCGAAAGGCAAGTCACGCACCGGCACGACCTGTAGGTCAGCCTTCGACGAGACGAGGCCGCCGAAGAGGCCTGGGTGCTCGGAGTCGGTGGTGACGACCTCGTCGCCGGGCCCGATGCCGAGCCCGTTGAGGACGACGTTGCACCCCTCCGTCGTCGAGTTCGTGAGCGCGATGGTCTCCGCCGGTGCCGCGAGGAAGCGGGAGAGCGCGGCACGGACGTCGTCGCGGCGGGCAAGCATCGCCTCGAAGTACTCCTGGCTCGACCGGCCTTCCTCAAGGTCACGGGCGAGGGTGGCTTTCATCGCCTCGACGGTCCGGCGCGGGAGCGGCCCGTTCGTGCCCGCGTTGAGATAGGCGAGCCGGTCGAGGACGGGCAGCCCGGCGCGGACGGCGTCTAGGTCCACGTGACCTCCGCTTCGACAGGCGCGTGGTCGGAGAGGAGCCCGCCGTTCACACGCCTGCGCTCCGCAGGCCACGCGCTCGGAGTGCGCGCGAGCTCGACACCACGAACGAGGATCTGGTCGATCCCCTCGATCGGCGGCGAGAAATCCTGGATTGCGTAGGCGGGCACGTTGAAGTCGCCGCACAGAATGCACCGTTCGGCGGCTGCGACGAAATTTGCGGCGAGGCCGACCTCGACGCGTGCGATGTCGGAGTTGTTCGTCGCGTGCAGGTTCGCGATGGTCAGCGGCCTACCGTCGAGCTCCACCTCCACCGCCTGGCATACCCGCCTTTGGCGCCCTCCCCGGAGCCACTCAAGGCGCTTGACCCCTGGGTTCAGGACGAGGGTCCGGTCGGCGCGGACGTCGAACCGGGGGCTGAGAAGCGTTGCATTCGCCTGCCCGGCCGCGGTGAACCTCACCCGAACGGGGTCGAGGTCGGTGATGAAGCGCGCGACCGGCCCGAGGAACCCGGGCACCGTGACCGACCAGACCGCTTGCATCCCGCTCCAGCGCTCGAGCCGGCCCAGGGCCCAGAGCGGGACCTCCTGCAGCGCTATGACGTCGGGCGCGTCGAGGCTGGCGAGCCGCACCATGCGCTCCAGGTACGTCCGGCCGGTCTTCGGATACGTGCGTCCGTGATAGAGGTTCCACGTGCGAATGACGAGTCCCACGGCCGACGCAGCATAGGGAACGATGCGCGGGCGATTCGTGGACCTCGTCGAGCGGCAGATCGCGCTCTTCACGGCCGAGAACGAGGGCCTCATCCGCGACAGCGAGGCTGCGCTGGGTGCCTACAACCGCGCGCCCCGCGACGAGGCGGAGAAGCGCTACGGCGACTATCTCGATCTTGTCGAGACCGGCACCGATGGGCTCGTCGAGCTGCGTGACAACTTTGCGGCCAGCCTCGACGAAGACTCCTACGAGGAGTACCACGAAGTCTTCAACCGGACCGTCCGCAAACGCTTGCCGCGGTTCGGGCTGGAGCTCGACTAGCTCAGCGTCTCGCCGCGGGCGAGCAGCTCGACGAACTCGCCGATGCGCTTCGCCCGCGTTTCGGGCCGCTTCGCATCCGCGATCCGGTAGAGGAACGAGTAGCGCTTGGTCGAGCCGAGGCTCGAAAAGAACTCGGCCGCGGCCGGCTCGGCGTCCAGGGCCGCCTGGAAGTCGTCCGGCACCGTCGCGGTGGTCGGCGAGTCGTACGCCTCGTCCCAGCGACCGTCCTGCTTCGCGCGCTCGACCTCGCGGAGACCCGCCGGACGCATACGGCCTTCCGCGATCAGCCTCTCGGCCTTCTCGCGATTGATCTTCGACCACTTGCTGCGGGGCCGACGAGGCGTGAAGCGCTGGAGGTAGTGGTGGTCGTCGAGGCGCTTTGCCTGGCCGTCGATCCAGCCGTACGAGAGCGCGACCGCGACCGCCTGCGCATAGACGACGGACTCGATCCCCGAGTCCTTCTTCGCGAACTTCAGCCAGATACCGTCGGACTCCTTGCCGTGCTCGTCCATCCAGGACTCGAGGTCGGCCTGAGTAGCGAAGAAGAGGACCGGCTGCTCGGTCTTCGCCACGTTCAGCGCCGGGCGCGGAAGAACCCTTGCGGCGCGAGGCCGGCGACCGTCTTCGTGAGGGGGTCGACACTCTTGCCCCGGTCCTCGCGGCTTTCCTTGCGCCGCACTGCCTGACGGACGACGAGCCCGCCGACGAAGCGGATCGGCTCCGGCGGGAACTTTCCCCAGACGCCGCAGTTGACCGGGGAGCCGGCCCATTCGTCGTCGCGTCGCAGCGCGCTCGAGGCGAGCATCTTCGCGATCGTGAGCGACGGCGCGACTCCGTTTCCGGAATAGCCCGTTCCGTAGACGATGTTGGCGCGCGCGGACAGCGACCCCACGATCGGGAACCCATCGGTCGTGCGGTCGATCGGCCCTCCCCACGCGTGCGTGACGGGCACGCCTTTCGCCGCGGGAACGAGCTCCACGAGCTTCTCCTCGAGCTCGCGGGTCTGGCGCCCGTTGTGGTCGAAATTCGAGTTGACGCGGCCGCCGAAGGCAAGCCGCCCGCCGCCGCGGCCGAACGCGACGCGTCCGTCGTCCGTCGGGCGGTAGTAGTGGACGAGCAGGCGACAGTCCGAGATCGCCTCGTTCCCGGTCCATCCGCTCTCCTTCAGCTTCTCCGACATCGGCGCCGTCGCGACCATGTCGCTGGAGACCGCCACGATCGCCCGTGCCAGCTCGGGGATCTTCGTCGCCCAGGCGTTCAGGGCGAGCACGACGGCGCCGGCCCGGACGCGGCCCGACGGCGTGCGCACGACTCCGTCCTCGCGGTCGAGCTCGACCATCGGCGTGCGCTCGTAGATGCGGATGCCCCTCTCGACGGCGACCCTTCGGAGTCCGCGCGCCAGAAGCGCCGGCTGCACGATCGCCGCGGTCATTTCGTAGGCCGCTCCGAGGTGGATGGGCGAGCCGGTGCGCTCCTGGACATCCTCCGCGCTCAAGATTTCGTAGGGATGAGCGCCGTGTGCGGCGGCGGTCTCCACGCTCGACTCCCAGGCGCCGACCTGCGCCGGTGAGGTCGCCGTCCAGAGCCAACCGCCCTGGTGAAAGTGGGCGTCCACACCTTCGCGCTCACAGAACGCACCGATCTCCCTAACCGCGTCCTCGGACGCCCTGGCGAGGCGAACGGCCTCCTCTTCCCCGACGCGCTTGATCAGCGTCTGGACCTTCGACCACCATGTGAG
>JBKPPF010000050.1:0-11186 GCA_046733475.1 Actinomycetota bacterium | reverse complement strand
GCCGCGTACGGGAGGCGGGGCCGGACGCGTCGTCCTCATCGCCGTCGGGGTCATCGCAGCGCTGCTCTCGCTTGGGCTGCTCGCAGGCGGCACGGCCCTTGTCGTGGTTGACCAAACCCAGCGCGACGAGGACGGCTTCCTCATGTCTCCGAGCGAGAACTTCTCAACGGCTGCGTACGCGATCGTCTCCGAGAGTGTCGACGTGGACATCGGCGGCTCCGAGGACGCTGCCAGGGCCATTTTCGGCGACGTCCGGATCCGCAGCGAGAGCGATCGCGACGTGTTCGTCGGCATCGCCCGGGAGGCCGACGTAGAGGAGTACCTGAGCGGTGTCGAGCACTCGGTCGTGACGGACATCGAGAAAGAGCCGGAGTACTCCGACCGTCCCGGCGGGGCGCCGGCGTCCCCCCCGGGCGACCAGGAGTTCTGGGTCGCCTCCGCGAACGGGGCGGGTGAGCAGACGCTCGAGTGGGAGCCTGAGGACGGGAACTGGGACGCCGTGGTCATGAACTCGGACGGATCGCGAGGGGTCGCATCCGAGCTGAGCATCGGAGCCGAGCTCGACGCCGCGCTCTGGTTCGGCATCGTGTTACTCGTGGTCGGAGCCGTGCTTGCCGCCCTCGCCGCGCTCGCCATCACGGCCGGAGCACGGCGGCGCACCACCCCAGGCGTCGCCGACTGAACGGCGCATTCGGCAAAGCCCGATTCGCCGCCGTGCGGGAGTGCGAGACGACATGAGGGCTGAGAGCGCCGCGGAGCAATCGACACAAGTTGGGCGGGGAACGACCTCCCTAAGCAAGACTAGAGCCGAACCCGCGTCGATCAAACGTCGGCGGATCCGGCTAGCCGTCAGCAGCGAACTGTGACCTTTGCGGTCGGAGGACGGCCGCTGGGCACGGCTGTCCCGTCATCGCCTCCGGCCATCGGCGCACCTCGTAGCGAAACAGGGGGAATCGCCCTGCTGCGCGAGCTCCCACCGCTCCCTGCGCGACGACTCCACGGTGCTGGCCGTTTCTCTTTGCGGGAGCCTGCTCGACGACGAAGCGGCCTTCGGGCAGCTGGATCGAGAGCCGAGTGGTACAGGTCGCACCGGGCCGGTGGGAGCGTCGAGCCGCGACGGCTTCGAAGACTCGTCCATTGAGGCGCACCGAGTGGCCTCCGGCGTGGAGCGGCAGCCAGTAAGGTGGATCCCCAGGGCCGATCACCGCTCATCGGGGGAAGCTCGACTCAACGACTCGCGGTGGCGGGCGTCCTACCAGGTCTTCGTGCGCCGGTTGGCTTCCACACGCGCGACCCGAACCCGTGCATCAACCGCCACGCACCCGGACGGAAGCCCGATCACCGGGTTCAGGTCCAGCTCGGCGACGGCGTGCAGGTCGTCCGCCAGACGTGAAAGCCGGTGCAGCAAATCGGCGAGAGCCGAAGCGTCGCTCGGCGGGCCGCCACGGAACCCGGCCACGAGTTGGCCGACCTTGCCCTCGTGAATGAGCTCCTCGACGTCCTGGTCCCTTAGCGGTGCGATGCGAAAAGCCGCCTCGCCGATCAACTCGGCGAAGATCCCGCCCGGGCCGAACGCGACCAGAGGGCCGAAGAGTGGATCCTGGACGACGCCGGCGAGAAGCTCGGCTCCGCCCGAGATCATCGGCTGCACAACGACTGGACCCCCGATCCGCGCTGCTGCGCCCTCGACCTCCGCAACCGTCGTGAGATCGAGCGCCACGCCGCCGCTTTCCGTCTTGTGGGCTCCCGGCTCGGCCGTCTTCACGACGACCGGGAAGCCCAGCCTCGCGGCCGCAGCGCCTGCTTCTGCCGGATCCGGCGCCATCTCCTCGGCGATGAGCGGGATCCCGTACGCGTCGAGAAGGGAGCGCGTCTCCGCGGGAGTGAGCCATGTCTCGTCGCCCCGCGCGAGGGCCCGGCCCACAGTCTGCTCGGCCGCCTCCCGGTCCACATCTGAGAGCTCGGGCACGCTCCCGGCCGGGCGCCTCAGCCACTCGGATCGCTCCACCGCCCGGCCGAGGGCGCGGGCAGCGGATTCCGGGTACGGGAAGGATCCCGGTGGGGTCTCCGACGCGAGGATGACCGGCAGAACCGGTTTCGTGCCCTCGTCGACAGCCTGAAGGACCTGCCAGACGTCCGCGGCGCTGACGGTCGCGGCGGGGACGAAGACGGCGATGATCGCATCGATCTCCGGATCCGCCTGCACGATGGGGAGGACCTCCCGATAGCTCTCCGCGGAGGCGGAGCCGAGCATGTCCACCGGGTTGGAGACGCTCGCCTCGGGCGGAAGGACTTCGGAGAGGGCTGCCCGTGTCTTGGGCGAAAGCTCCGGCACCTCGAGACCCGACGTCTCGCAGGCATCGGTGCAGAGGATGCCCAGGCCGCCCGCGTTGGTGAGGATCGCGACTCGGCGGCCCTGCGGGAGGGGGTGGACTGAGAGGAGAGTGGCCAGATCGACAAGCTCTTGAGCGGTCACCGCGCGAATCACGCCTGCCTGGCGGAAGAGGGCATTTACGGCCTCTTCGGACCCGGCCAGGGCGGCGGTGTGAGATCCCGCGGCGCGCGCGCCGCTTCCGGAGCTGCCGCTCTTCATCGCCAGGATCGGCTTGCTGCGGGCGACCCGCCCGGCGATGCGGCCGAAATGGCGAGGGTTGCCGAAGGACTCGAGGTAGAGCAGCACGACTTCCGCGGCAGGGTCGTCCTCCCAGTACTCGAGCAGGTCGTTCGAAGATACGTCCGCCTTGTTCCCGATCGAGACAAATGAAGAAAAGCCGAGCGCCCGGGAGACACTTCGCTCAAGAAGCGCGAGGCCGAGAGCTCCGCTTTGTGAAGAGAAACCGATGTTGCCGGGCGGGAAAGACCGTGGAGCGAACGTCGCGTTGAGCCCGGCCTTCGTGACGGCGAGTCCCAGGCAATTGGGGCCCAGGAGCCGAGCTCCGTGTCCCCGGACGACCTCGAGCAGCTCGTCCTGGCGTGACCGTCCCTCGGCCCCGATCTCGGCGAAGCCGGCCGAGATGACACAGAGCGCCGGGCAGCCCCGGGCGAGAACCGAGCGGGCGCCCTCGATCACGACCCCGGCCGGAAGGCAGATGACCGCCAGGTCGATCCGAACGGGAATCTCCTCGACTGCGCGGTGCGCCGGCAGCCCAGCAACGCTCTCGCCGGAGCGGTTGACCGGATGAATGCTTCCCGCGAAACCCCCTTCGACGATGTTGCGGCAGACCGTCTCCCCGATCGACCCGGGTCGTGGCGAGGCGCCCAGAACCGCGACGCTTTCCGGCTGGAAGAAGGGGAGCAGCGAAGCAACCACCGCATCGTGGTCCCGCCGGTCGACTTGCTCGCGGTATTGCTCGGTCGGAGCGACGGGAAACGTCACCTCGACCGTGCCGCCGTCCAGCCGGCGGGAGACGTCGAAACCCGCCTCCGCGAAGACGCTGAGCATGGCGACGTTCTCGGAGAGGACCTCGGCGACGAAGCGCTCCACACCGGCAGCTCCGGCCAATTCGGCGAGCTGCTCGAGGAGCCGTGTGCCGATTCCCTTGCCCTGAAAAGCGTCGGCCACGGCGAACGCGACCTCCGCAGAACGGGGATCCCGTAGTCGAGCCCAGCTAGCGAGGGCGACGATGCGCTCCTCTCCATCAGCCCGAACCGTCCCGACAAGCGATCCTCGCTCGTTCCAGTCGGGATCGAGAAACGGAGTGACGAGGCCGGCCCCCGGCCCACGAACGCCGTGAAACCGGAGATAGCGGCTGTGGTCGGAAAGGTCTCCGAAGAACTGGCTTAGGTCGGCGGCGTCAACGGCTCCGGGCGCCCGCAGTCTGAGCGTCTCGCCGTCTCGGAGGATGACGTCACGAACGACTGAGGGAACCACCATCTGCCCCAGACTTTCACACGGGACGCGAGAGGCCCGCAACGACTGAGGTGCGAGCAGCGGGCTCCGCTCTCATCTCTGCCGGGCGTCACGAGCCCCCATCCTTCCGATCATCGGTGTCGAGGGTCGATCGGTACTTCTCCGCAGCCCGATCGGCGAAGAGCCCGATTCGAGATCGAAACCCGGGCCTCATGCTCGAGGTGACGGGGCGTCGCCCCGGCGAAAGGAGGCACCACCATGTTTAACGTGATCATCTGGGGGAGCGACGGTTCCGAGCACGCGGACAGGGCGCTCGGATACGCCCGGGATCTGGCCGAGGCCACCTCTGCTCATCTCATCGGAGTCCACGTGAAGGAAGTCACGGTGGGCCGTGGCGGTGGCTACCCCGTGCAGACCGACGAAGAAACGGTCGAGCAGAAGATTCAGGCGCAGGTCCAAGAGCTGAAGGACGCGGGGCTCCAGGCCAGCTACGAGCAGCTGGGGGCGGCTGCAGGAGGCGCCGCTCACGCGATCGCCGAGGCTGCGACGGACGCCGGGGCGGGTCTCATCGTGGTCGGCACGCGCGGACAAGCGCCGATTACAGGTCTCCTCCTGGGCAGCGTGACCAACCGCCTGCTCCACGTTTCCTCCTGCGCGGTCCTCGCCGTCCCGCCGGCGTAGATCCCGATCAGCGGACGGGTGACCTCGACCACCGAGGTGGCTCCAGTGGAAGTTGAGACACGGTGAAGCAGGTCGTCAAAAAGCGAGTGCTTGGGCGGCGCTTCGTCCTCGTGCTGGCGTCGCGCCCGAGCCCAAGGCGACCCAGATTGGTCGGACTGGCGCTTGGCGGCGCCGCGCTCGTCGGGGCTGCCTACCTCGTGCATCGCATCGGAAGGCGGTCGGGGGTGACGAGCGAGGAGCTGAACGCCCACCTCCCCGGGGACGACCTCGTGAAGGAGCCGATGTGGGGATCGACGCGCGCGATCACGATCGACGCGCCCGTCGAGGAGGTTTGGCCGTGGATCGCGCAGATGGGCTTTCCGACCCATCGCGCCGGGTGGTACACGCCGTACGCTCTCGACCGTCTCACGTTCGGGATCCGCGAGCGAAGCGCTTCGCGGATTCGACCCGAGCTGCAGCGGATCGTGGTCGGCGACGAGATCCCCGACAGCGCCGACGGATCAGTGTTCTTCACGGTCGCCGGGGTGCATCCGCCGGAGGCCCTCGTGCTCCATTCGACCCGCCACGTGATCAAGCCGATCCGTACGATCGAGTTCAGCTGGGCATTCGTTTTGCGCGAGCTGGATGAAGGAAGCGCTCGCCTTTTGATCCGCGCCCGCGCGAACTTCACGCCGCGCTGGGCCCTCGTATTCGCCGAGCTCGTCATCGGCCCGGCGGATTACCTCAATGTCGTCGCCATGCTGCACGGGATCAAGCGGCGCGCGGAAGCCGAGCACGAAGCCGGGCCGGCCGAGAGACCCGGGACTGCATCGCAGCTGCAGTTGGAGGGCGAATGAGGAGAGCCGGGCGAGCCGAGGGCAGCGGAGAGGTGCTCCTCTTCTGGGGCGCGCTGGCGATCCTGGCGGTGCACGCTGCGACTGACTCGTTCATCGCGCCCGAGCCGGGCACGGATGCCGGTGACCATCTCGCGCGGGGCTTCCTGTCACTCGCCATTCTCGTGGCTGCAGGAGCCGCCTACCCGGGCCTTCAGGCTGGAGGCCGGGCGGCCCTGGTCGCAGTCTTCGGTGCGCTGGCGCTCGAGGGAGCGGTGCTCGCGCTCGCCGACGCCCGTGCCGTCGGGGCCCGGGGAGAGGACTGGACAGGTTTCCTCCTCGCGCCGGTCGGGCTCGTCCTCCTCGGCTGGGCGGGAGCGCTCCTCTGGCGCTCGCGCAAGGGCGGCCGCCTGCGCTGGCTTCGGCGAGGCGGGATTGCGATCGCAGCTCTCGTCGCTGTCTACTGGTTCGTCCTTCCGGTCGGAGTGGCGATCCTCGCGACGCACCGTCCCCGCGCAGACGTCGCCTCGGCCGACCTCGGGAGACCCTACGAGAAGGTGACGCTGCGAACGAGCGACGGCCTGGATCTGGCCGCCTGGTATGTGCCCTCGCGAAACGGGGCAGCCGTGATCTCTTATCCGACCCGGCAGGGCAAGCCGGCGCAGGCGCGCATGCTCGTCCGCCACGGATACGGGGTCCTCCTCGTCGATGCCCGCGGCTACGACGGGAGCGAAGGCGATCCCAATCTCTACGGCTGGGAAGGCGGAAAGGACATCGACGCGGCCGTCGCCTGGTTGCAGGGCCGGCCGGAGGTGAAGGACGACCGCATCGGCGGCATGGGCTTCTCCGTGGGCGGAGAGACGATGCTCCAGGCTGCCGCATCGAACACGGGCCTTCGCGCCGTCGTCTCCGAGGGAGCCGGCGTCCGCTCGGTTCGCGAGGACCTCCTGCGCGGGCCCCGTGGCTGGCTTGCGCTCCCGGAGTCGGCCGTCCAGTCCGCCGCACTCACGATCATGAGCGGCGCCTCTTCGCCACCCGCGCTCGACGACCTCGTGGCGCAGGTCGCTCCGCGCCCGATCTTTCTGATCTACGCCGGGCAGGGAGGCGGCGGCGAGGAGCTGAACCCCGACTACTTCGAGGCGGCCTCGGAGCCGAAGACGGTCTGGCGGATCGACGAGGCAAAACACGTCGGCGGTTTCGAGGCCCGGCCGCGCGAGTATGAGGAGCGCATCGTCGGCTTCTTCGACCAGGCGCTCCTCCGGGAGAGCGATTGATCTCCCGGCGCCCGACCGGAGGACAGGGCCGGCGTGAGACACTGCTCCGATGCCCAGCCGCATCTTCGGGTTGCACCCAGGAATGACGAGTTGACCGAGAGCTTTTAGGTGTCGTCGCCTGCCTCACGACTCGCCGATGAGAGCCCGGCCGCACCCCTCCCGGACGAGGAGCTTCGTGCAATCGACGGCTACTGGCGCGCCGCGAACTACCTCTCCGTGGGGCAGGTGTACCTGCTCGCGAACCCGCTTCTGCGCGAGCCGCTTCGCTCCGAGCACGTGAAGCCTCGGCTGCTCGGCCATTTCGGGACGACGCCCGGGCTGAACCTCATCTACGTTCACCTGAACCGGGCGATTCGAAGACGCGACCTGAGCGCGATCTACATCACCGGACCCGGACACGGGGGCCCAGCCGTCGTCGCGAACGCATATCTCGAGGGAACGTATTCCGAGCTCTACCCCCACGTCACGAAGGACGAGGCCGGGCTCCGCGAGCTCTTTCGCCAGTTCTCGTTTCCCGGAGGGATTCCGAGCCATGCCGCGCCGGAGACTCCCGGCTCGATCCACGAAGGCGGCGAGCTCGGCTATGCGCTCGCCCACGCGAACGGCGCTGCCTTCGACAACCCGGACTTGCTCGTTGCGTGCGTCGTCGGCGACGGGGAGGCCGAGACGGGACCGCTCGCGACCAGCTGGCACGGCAACAGGTTCCTCAACCCGAGAAGCGACGGCGCCGTGCTCCCCATTCTCCACCTGAACGGCTACAAGATCGCGAACCCGACACTCCTAGCGCGGATCCCGGAGGAGGAGCTCGTCTCGCTCTTCGAGGGCTACGGCTACCGTCCGATCCTCGTCACGGGCGGGTTCGGGGGCGAGCCGGCCGAACCGGTTCACCAACGGGTTGCAGCTGCGCTCGACGAGGCGTTCGACGACATCGAGCGGATTCAGCGCCAGGCCAGAAACGGGGGCTCGGAAGGTGTGGCGAGGTGGCCCATGCTCATCCTGCGCACGCCGAAGGGCTGGACGGGCCCGCGGGAGGTCGACGGGCTGCCGGTGGAGAACACCTGGCGATCCCACCAGGTGCCGATCGCCGATGTGCGTGGAAATGACCAGCATCTCGCGCTTCTGGAGCAGTGGCTGCGTAGCTACCGGCCCGAGGAGCTCTTCGACGCCGCGGGACGGCTCGTGCCCGAGCTCGCGGACCTCCCGCCGACCGGCGAGCGCAGGATGAGCGCGAACCCCCATGCAAACGGGGGCGCGCTCCTCCGCGACCTCTCGCTACCCGACTTCCGCTCGTATGCGGTCGACGTCGAGAGCCCCGGAACGACGATGGGCGAGGCGACGCGCGTGTTGGGGACCTTCCTCCGTGACCTAATGGCGCAGAACCCCGACAACTTTCGCCTCTTCGGGCCGGACGAGACCGCCTCCAATCGGCTCAACGCCGTGTTCGAGACGACCGCCCGCACCTGGCAGCAGCGTCTCGAGCCGACCGACGAGGATCTCCGTCCTGACGGGCGCGTCATGGAGGTCCTATCCGAGCACCTCTGCCAGGGTTGGCTCGAGGGGTATCTGCTTACAGGCCGCCACGGTCTTTTCAACTGCTACGAGGCGTTCATCCACGTCGTCGATTCGATGTTCAACCAGCACGCGAAGTGGCTCAAAATCACGCGTCACGTCCCATGGCGGCGGCCGCTCGCCTCGCTGAACTACCTTCTCACGTCGCACGTCTGGCGCCAGGATCACAACGGGTTCTCGCATCAGGATCCCGGCTTCATCGACCACGTCGTCAACAAGAAGGCGGAGATCATCCGCGTGTATCTCCCGCCCGATGCCAACTGCCTCCTCTCCGTGGCGGATCACTGCCTGCGGAGCCGCCACTACGTGAACGTCATCGTTGCCGGGAAGCAGCCCACGCTGAACTACCTGGCCATGGACGACGCCGTCATCCATTGCACACGCGGGATCGGAATCTGGGACTGGGCCTCGAACGCGGGCGACGAAGAGCCCGACGTTGTCCTCGGCTGTTGCGGCGACGTGCCCACGCTCGAAACTCTCGCTGCGGCAGCGATCCTCCGAGACCGCGTCCCGGATCTGCGTGTCCGCGTCGTCAACGTGGTTGACCTCATGCGCCTGGAGCCCGACACCGAGCACCCCCACGGGCTGTCGCACGCGGAGTTCGACGCGCTCTTCACGAAGACGAAGCCGGTCGTCTTCGCCTACCACGGCTACCCCTGGCTCATCCACCGTCTCACGTACCGACGCACGAACCACTCGAACTTACACGTCCGCGGCTACAAGGAAGAGGGAACCACGACGACGCCGTTCGACATGGTCATGCTGAACGACCTTGATCGTTTCCACCTTGTCGTCGACGTCCTCGACCGCGTACCCGGCCTCGCCGAGCGCGAGGCGCAGCTCCGGCAGGACATGGTGGACGCGCGGCTGAGGGCGCGTGCGTGGACGCGGGAGCATGGTGAGGATCACCCGGACGTGCGTGACTGGATTTGGCCGTTCTGACCCCGTCGCCGTGATCCTCGTCGTCAACGCGGGCTCGACGAGTCTGAAGCTCTCGCTCGTGGACGAGGACGGCTCGGCGACACCCGTCGGTTCCTTCGCGGAGGTCGGGGTCGCACCCGAGGCGGTCGCCCACCGCGTCGTTCACGGCGGCTCGCGGTTCGTCGAGCCGGTTCTCCTGGACGAAGCCGTCGAGAAGGAGATCGTCGCTCTGGAGAGCATCGCACCGCTCCACAACCGCCCGGCGCTGCAGGGCCTCAGGCAGGCGCGCGAGGCGTTTCCGGAGGCTCCACACGTGGCGGTCTTCGATACGGCATTCCACCGGACGATTCCACCCGAGGCATTCACCTACGCCCTGCCTGCCGAGTGGCGCGAGAACTGGGGAATTCGCCGCTTCGGCTTCCATGGCCTCTCGGTCGAGTGGGCGACGAGGCGCGCGCGGGAGCTCCTCGGTCGCGACGGAGTGAGGCGCCTCGTCGTCTGCCATCTCGGCGGCGGCTGCTCGGTCACCGCCGTGAAGGAAGGGCGGTCGGTCGACACGACGATGGGCTTCTCGCCCCTCGAGGGCATACCGATGACCACTCGGTCCGGCTCCGTCGACCCGGCCATCGTCTCCTACGTCATGCGGGTGCACGGGCTGACGGCGGGTGCCGTCGACCACGCCTTGAACTTCGAATCCGGCGTCGAAGGTCTTGCTCCCGGACAGGACGGCATGCGTGCAGCCGAAGATGCAGCAATCGAGGGAGACGAGCGCGCGGAGCTCGCTGTCGGCGTCTTCGTCCAACGGCTTTCCGGGGCGATCGCTGCCATGGCCGTCGCCGCCGGGGGGATCGACGCCCTCGCATTCACAGGCGGAATCGGGGAGCACTCGGCGCACGTCCGCGAGCGCACGTGTGCGCGCCTCTCGTTCCTAGGAGTCTCGCTCGACCGCGACTCGAACGCCTCGCCGACGCTGGACTGCGACGTGGCCACCGCGGAATCACCGGTCCGGATCCTGGTGATCGCCGCAGGTGAAGATGCCGTGGCCGCGCGCGGGGCGCGCGCGCTCCTCGCCTCGTGACTCGGCCGAGGGCCGCTCGCGGAGGCAAATGGACTACCTGAAGCTCTTTCTAATCGCGACGGCGACGGCGTTCGCGACGGGCCTCGGTGCGGTGCCCGTCTACTTTCTCGGACCCCGCACCGAGAGCCTCAGGCCGGTTCTCTGGGGCTGCACGGTCGGAGTAATGACGCTTGCGTCGATCCTCGGGCTGCTCAAGCCGGCGCTCGACGAGGGCGACGGCCTGGCTGTCTGGACGGGACTCGCCGCGGGAGCCGCCTTTCTCTTTCTCGCGCGAAGATGGCTGAGCCGGAGACAGGTGCATATCGGGGCGGTTCGCGGAGTGGACGCGCGGACGGTCACGCTCGTCTTCGGAGTCCTGTTCGTGCACAGCCTCCCCGAGGGCCTCGCGATCGGGACCGCGTACGCCTCCGATCGAGCCGACCTCAGTCTGTTCGTGATCCTGGCGATCGCACTGCAGAACATTTCCGAGGGCACGAGCGTGGCGCTTCCGATGGACCGGGGCCGGCTTCGGGTGGACCAGCCAGTTCTGGGCCGCAGTGGGCACGAGCGCTCCGCAGCCGGTCGGAGCTCTCGTCGCCTTCGCCCTTGTCGAGCACGTGCGCCGTCTTCTGCCGTTCTCATTCGCGTTCGCGGCGGGCGCCATGCTGGCTCTCGTCGTGCGGGAGCTGCTCCCGGAGGCGCTCGCGCACGGCCGGCGAAAGGCGGGCGTCCTCGGGATCGCCGCCGGCGCCGCGGTGATGGCGATCTTGTCGATCCTGCTCGGCGTCTAGTCGTTGGCGGGTGGTCGGACGATGACGAGCGGGCACGGCGCGTGATGCGCGCACTGCGCGCTCACGGAGCCGAGCAGAAGCCCGGCGAACCCGCCGTGGCCGCGTGACCCCACGACGAGCAGGTCGGCGTCGTCGGCCGCGTTCACGAGAACGTCGGCCGCCTGGCCCTGGCCGACGACCACGTCAGCTTCGATTTCCGCTTCCCGGGCTCTTCGCGCGGCCTCCTGCACC
>JBKPPF010000049.1:0-53161 GCA_046733475.1 Actinomycetota bacterium | reverse complement strand
ACGGAGACGGAGACGGAGACCGTGACGGTCATCGAGACAGTGACAGAGGAACACGGGAAGCCGTGAGCTCGCGGTTCGCAAGCTGAAGGAAACCCGGCAGACCGCCAGGATTTCTCCCCCCGATTTGCCGCCGCCCTTCCGCAAGCGTTCGGACTTGGGCTTCCGTCTGCACCCTGAGTGACGACGACCCAGAGCCGCTCCTACGCGTTTCTATGGCAGCAGCGGTGGGAAACGTTCGTTGGTACTGCGGTGGTCAGCGAAAGCTTCGGGCGTCAGCAAGCCTTTAGCGTCCTTGGACGGCTTCTTGTGGTGTGCGCCTTCTTATCGGGATGTGCCGGCGAGCGCCAAGCGCAGACGACGAGCCAGCAGGCGGCGACAGGCAAGACGCCCGCGATTGCAACCGCCTCTGGGGTAACCACGACGCCGGTCGAAGCGAGCAAGGAGCCATCCGATGACCACGCGCTTTGGAGTCTCAGGAAGCTCGTGCGAACGCTTGCCGGCAGTCGAATCCACGTCGAGGGAAGAATCGTTCGCCTCGATGGTGGGACACTCACCTGCTCAGGTGAGGGCGACGGTCGGCAACGGGGCGGCGTCCGTGTCTGGACCGAGTTCTCCTGTATCCAGCCCACATTCCCGCCCGGTCAACTCGTAGGGCCCGACGCACTCTTCCGTGTGCAAGTCGGGACTGCGACGTTACTCGTCCGGGAGGCCAGCTTCAGTCGCTACCCGTACGAGAATTAGCCCGCGCTACGAGACATCGGGACCGAACGCAGCGGGACTGTAAGCCTTTCCGCCCGAGCAGCCATGCGACGGAGGCGTTTTACCAACCGCCCGCCAAACTCGAGTCAGGGGGGTACCCACCCCGGACGCCTGTCGGCAAGAGCTGTGATGGCCGCCGCTTACTTAGTTACTACGCGCGCGCGGGTGAGGGGATGAGCCTCGGGGCGGGCTCGGCTCAGGGAGCCCCACGCCAGTTCATCGAAACAGGGGGGTGCCCACCCCCGTGGTCACGGCAAGAGCTGTCACGGGTGCGCCACCCTCTTAGCGCGGGCGGGCGCTTAACGCGGGCGCTCGCCTTACTGGTGGCGCTCCCGGCTTTTCGGAGTCCGGGCCTTGCGTTGGCTGAACTTCTGAGCGGTCAGCAGGCCGCCGCGGCTCGCAGAGGCACTTGTCCGGTGTTCGCGAGAGGCGTAGAACCAGCTCGTCCCGCAAGTGTCTATCATCACAGGAGATTGAAATGCCTCGGATCGCGCTTTTGATAACGCTTGGCACAAGCGTTCTGATCGTCGCGGCGGTTCCTGCGTTAGCCACGACACCCCAAGCCCTCACGATCGCTGTAGATCGGGGTGCCGCCGGGGATTTCTGGTCAGCCTCCGGAGCGTTCACCGATTCAGGCACGCTCGCCGACAGTCCTCAGGGACCTCCGACACGGACTGGCACTTACCACGTCTTCCGAACCTACAGCAGTTCAAACGGAACGTTCGAGGCGCGGGCGGATGTGAAGATCACGCCGACCGCAACTCCCGGCGTCTTCGACGTGAGCGGCTACTGGACGATCGTCTCGGGGACGGACGCGTATGCGAATCTCCATGGGACCGGAACACTGACAGAGACTTTTGATGCCAACGCGGGCACAGTGACCGGAACCTGGGAAGGCTCCGTCCATTTCAACTGAGGCTTTAGATTGCCAACGGCTCTCGACAATGGCCAGGCTCCCCCAAAGAGCTCCGACGGGCCGTCGTGGCTCGCCTGCTCGGGCGGAGGCGCTAAGTCGGCTGTAGGTCGTGTGAACGTGCCAGTGAGGCCCTGGTCGCGGGCGGCGGAGTGCCGCGTACGATGGCGTTCTTGGTCGAGCTTCGTGAGATCACCGAAGAGAACCGGGCGGCGGTCGAGCGTTTGCGCGTTTCAGCTGCCCAGGCGCGATTCATCGATAGCGTGGCCAAGTCCCTGCGGGAAGCCGAGGACTCGCCCGAAGCGCAGCCGTGGTACAGGGGTGTCTACGAGGACGACGTTCCGGTCGGCTTCGTGATGATCGGCGAGGCAGCGGTAGGAGACAATCGCTACCCGTGGCGGTATTTCCTCTGGAAGCTGCTCATCGACGAACGATTTCAGCGGCAGGGGTATGGAACCGAGGCGCTAGAGACGATCGTGGCGGAGCTTCGAACGCGACCGGGCGCGGATGCCTTGTTCACGAGCGCAGTTCCCGGCGAAGGGTCACCCATCAGCTTCTACGAGCACTGCGGCTTCGTGCGGACGGGTCAGATCTTCGAGGATGAGGTCGTGCTGCGGCTGGATCTCGGCGACTCCATTCGCACCTGAAGACTCGTCACAGGCTCCGTCGTCGGTCGGGCTGATCGGACGGAGGGGCACTCGGCCCGGACGCCGGATGGCTCCGGCGCTCCGCCTCAACGGGACCCTCCCGCCGCCAAGTCCCGGCGCCGAGTCTCTTAGGCCACGTGCAAGCCTGAACGGATCGCGACAGCGCTACGGAAGCTCGTGCTAGGGAGAAACCCCTAGCCGTGGTCGGCTCTCGCCCCACAGAGTAGCGCCAAGAAGTGGACGACCAGCCCCCGCGCAAGACCCCGAATCTTGTTCGCCGACCGTCCTTTCGACGGACGGTCCGCGTGAGCATCGAGTTACGGTCGGATTCTAAGTTCCCGAGCGCGTCTCGGGCGAGGCGTGGCTGATGAATCGGCTCTCTAGGAGCAGATTCCGTCGCGACCGGCTGAGCCATAGAACTCCGCGCCGTCCCCCAAGGGTCAGCGTCGAAGCGGGCGCGCACCTCCGCGGCGTGCTTGACTGGGCTCGTTTCGCAGAGGAGACTAGGCGCGCTGCGGAGCTTGGCAGTGGCACCGAGGACATGCCGGATCGGACTGGCGACCGATCGGCGCCTGTGGCAGGACACGAAAGGGGTTGGCCATGACAACGACTCGTTGGCTTCGGGGAACACTCGTGCTGGGCGTGATGCTCCTTGCGAGCATGACCATGCCCGCGCTGAGCGTGGCAGGAACCGATTTCCATGCTGGATCGTCGGGACTCGGCGATCCGTACTTCCCCTTGGACGGCAACGGCGGGTATGACGTCAAGCACTACTTTCTCGACCTCAAGTACAACCCGACCAGCGACGTTCTCGAGGGGACGGCAACGATTCACGCCGTCGCAACGCAAAACCTGTCGCGCTTCCACCTCGACTTCGTCGGGCTGACGATCGATCGACTCAAGGTGAACGGGTCGCTCGCCCTGCGGACCCGGAATGGCCAGGAGTTGGTCGTGACGCCGAACCGCGGGCTCCCGAAGGGCGAGAAGTTCACCGTCGTCGTTCGCTATCACGGCGTACCGGAGGTGATCGAAGACGAGCTCGGGATCTCCGGCTTCATGCCGACCTCGGACGGTGCTGTCGTCGCGGGCGAGCCGCACGTCGCAGCTACGTGGTTCCCCGCGAACGATCATCCGCTCGACAAGGCCGCCTATACCTTCAGCGTCAAGGTGCCGACCGGCCTTAAGGTCGTCGCCAACGGGATTCTTCGCAACACCTGGACGTCCAAGGGTTGGACGACATGGCGCTGGGAAGCGGAGGACCCAATGGCCTCCTACCTGGCGACGGTGACGATCGGCAAGTTCAACCTCGACTCCTATCGTCACGCGGGCATTCCGTTCTGGGACGCGATCGACCCGGCCTTGTACGTCATCCCCAAGCCCCGGACGGGCACCCAGTACGCGATCTCGCAGAAGGGAGACCCGTCGTTCAAGCGACTGGCGCGGAATATCGCGGTGCCGGCGGGCGGCGCCACGCTGTCGTTCTGGATCACGCGCGACACAGAGCCCGATTGGGACTTCGTCTTCGTCGAAGCGAAGACCGCCGGGAGCAACGACTGGACGACGCTGCGTGACCTCAACGGCCATACGAGCCGAAGCACGGGCTTTTCGTGTCCCTTCTGGCACCAACTCCATCCGTTCCTCAGGCACTACCAAACCGACAACGGCGAGGACGGCTGTTCGCCGCAGGGGACCACCGGCAACTGGCACGCGGCGAGCGGGTCGAGCGACGGGTATGAGCACTGGAAGGTTGACCTCTCGGCCTTCGCCGGGTCGACGGCACAAGTCTCAATCAGCTATGCGAGCGACGACTTCATCCAGTACGCAGGAGCGTTCGTCGACGATATCGCGGTCTCGACCGGTCAGGGCACGACCTCGTTCGAGGACGACGGAAACACCCGTGACGGATGGACTGTCCCCGGTGCTCCCTCGGGCAGCGAGCCGAACCCGAACGACTGGATTGTCGGCACGAAGGCAGACGCCCCTTCCCCGATCGGCTCGGATATCGACGCGTCCTTCTCGAGGGAGGGCGAGATCGTCGACTTCCTCTCGGACGAGTTCGGGCCATATCCGTTCTCGACGGCGGGTGGAATCGTTGACGACGTCGACCTCGGCTTCGCCCTCGAGAACCAGACGCGTCCGATCTACTCGCCGGTCTTCTGGGCGGCCGGGCAGGGAGACAGCGTCCTGGTGCACGAGCTGGCCCACCAATGGTACGGCGACAGTTTGGCGCTCGCCGCGTGGAAGCACATCTGGCTTAACGAAGGCTTCGCGACCTACGCCGAGTGGCTGTGGAGCGAGCACGAAGGGCTCGGAACTGCCCAGGAGAACTTTGACGGGCTCTACAACGCCATTCCCGCGGACGATCCGTTCTGGTCGGTGATCGTGGGCAATCCGGGTCGGGCAAGCCTCTTCGATTTCGCCATCTATGGACGCGGAGCGATGACATTGCAGCAGCTGAGGCTGGCGGTGGGCGATGACGACTTCTTCGAGATCCTGCGTCGGTGGGCAAGCTCTCACGCAGGCGGAAACGTCAAGACGAGCCAGTTCATCGCGCTGTCGGAAACGGTGTCCGGCAAGAACCTCGACACGCTCTTCGACACGTGGCTCTTCACGCCCGGGAAGCCGGACGTGCCGGCGGCAAAAGTAACGCGATCGTCAGCCACGACGCACCTCGGTTCGGCAGGACGCCTGGCCACGAGGCTAGGACTACGCCGCTAAGCCTCAGAGCGGCCCCGGCCGGTTGTCGGTCGGGGCCGCTCTGCCGAGGCCAAGAAGTTGCGTTGCTCCACTGACCGGCTAACTCGTCGACGAACGCAACCTCGGGCAGGTGTCATCGCGAGCGCCAGACGGGACGGCGATCCCGTCCCGTTGGTCTTCACACGGCAATAGCCCGCCGCCGCTCTTCCGCAAGCGTGCCGCTACTAGTCCCTGCGCCCGCCGCTCGTCCTAAGCGAGAGATGCTGCAGGAGCACGCGCAACCCCGCGCCGCACCCCTGGTCGCCCTCCGTCAAGGACGCGCGTCCGGTTAGCGCTGCTTCGTTCCCGGTGGGTTCTTACCGTTGGTCGCCACGAAGCTGACGCAGTCGCCTTGGTTCTTGAAGGTCGAGCCAAACGTTCGCCAGCCTCCCTTCTTGCACTGCTTCTTGCTGGTCGGGAGCACGCGAGTACTGGTTATCGCGACTTTGTCGACGGACGCGGAAAAAAACAACTGGTTATCGACTTCGGCGAATCGAATGCGCACGGTCGTGCCGGCAAAGCCGCTCAGATCGAAGCTGGTCGGCGTGGGAGCCATCGTCGCGGGGTCGCCGACGTTCGTCTGAAAAACGGTCGCGAGCACATCTCCGGGCGCGACTGACGTCACGGGCGCGCTGGGCTTTAGCACGTCGACCCGATACTGCTGGTTTGGAGGCCCGTCGTGGTCGAGCGTCGGCGGAGTCGCGAACGCGCCGTTTTGGTTGTTGTAGTAGACGGTGAAGGACAGCCTGTGATGGAAACCTGCCTCGAGTGCGACGTCCTGGTAGAGAATGTGCGAACCCGGGCCGGTCTGATCGGTCGTCGCGGCGAATTTGCCCTCAGGCGGGACTGGGATCGTGAACCCGTTCAGCGGCGTAACGGCACCGTCGTAAACGAACCAGTCGCCAGACCCGCCGGCCTGATTGACGACCGTCCAGCCGCTGAAGCTGCCGCTCTCAAAGCCGCCGTTGCTGATCAGCGCGGCGGTCGACCTCGCCGGCACAGCTAGGACTACCGCCACGCCCAGCACTGGCAGCAGTAGGCTCAGCGCTCGCGGCCTCAGGAATTTCCTCATTCCCGCACCTCCTTCGGATGACCGGACCGCCGGAATTTCGAAACAATTGTCCCACCTGAAGACAGGTAGTTCAAGCTCTGGCGTCGCGCTCCCGGGTTTTTTTAGCGCGAAACCCGTCGGATAACGCCCTCAATTCGGAAGAGTCGGTCCGGACGGCATTCGGCTCAAGTTTCCTCTCACGCATGGCCTGCTCGCTTACATGATCGCCTCGGCGAGAGAGACTGCCAGCATTAGCTCTGGATGGCGCTGAACGATCCGGTGAACGAGGCTGCAACGACGACGCCGCAAGTTTTGTGCGGCGCGTGCGTCCTATGAATGGACCCCCTCGAAGGAACTCGCCGCCATGTTGCACTGGTAAGCACTCGGTTTCAGCGGATCCAATCGCGTTGAGACAACCGTAAGCGGGCCTGAGGCCCGCTTACGATGTGCGCAGCTCTTTTGTTTGCGTGTTCCTACGCGGTCTGCGCGCGACCGACGCGGCGGCTGGCGAGCGCCGCTCCGCCGCCGAGGAGGACGAGTGCGAGTGCGAGACCCGCTCCAATGCCAGCGTCCTTCCAGTCGAAGCCGGCAGAGACGACTTGGGGCTCGCCGATCGACCGAGGCTGCGTGCGGACGAACTCGATCTTGTCGCTCGGGGTAGCGCGCGGCTGCGCCCGGACGACCTCGATCTGGTCGCCGCTGTTCACCGCGTAGTCCACGGGCATCGCGCGGGGCATGCCGTAGGCAGCGGCGACGATGTCGTTGCCCGTCGAGCGGCGCTGCGAGCGGACGAGCTCGACTGGGTCACGCCGAAGGACAACAGAGCCGGTCGAAATTGCCCCAGAGGACACGTTGATCCCCGCCGAGGTGGGGAAGTCCGTGACGAAAGCGTCATAGCCGTTCGCCTGAACCGAAGACCCTTCGTCGATCTTTGCCTGCGCGACGGGAGCCGCGATGGCTGCGACGGCGAACCCGAGAGCGATCCGCTTGATGAACCAGTTCTTTCTCCGATTGCTGCGCATCTTCCTGCTCCCTTCCTGTTTGACCTCTACTGCCGATGCGCACAAGACGGATGAACTCCTTTTCATCTTCCCAAGCAAGAAGGCTTCGCCTCTTCTCGAGGTCACACATCCCACCTCCCTTCTTAGTGTCCAAATGCTGCGCCCGTCTCACATCCCATGCGGATAGATCCGTGGATCAAAACGGGATGTCGTCGTCTGAGCCAACCTCCGCACCATTCGCGGTGGTCTGACTCGATTGAAAGAACTTCTGCTCACCAGATACAGATTCAGAAGCAGAAGCAGAAGGGGCATCTGGCTCAACCATGCTTCCTAGCGGCGCAACTTTGGGTTGAAAACGCTTCTCCACGGCTGAAGTCGGAGACAAAGTTGGAGCGGTAGCGCTTCCAAGCGCCTGTTGGAGCTTTCGCCCGTAGGTGATGATGTAGGGCTTGCGCTTACCCTGGTGAGAGGGGTAGCCAATCCACTCCTTGTCACGGAGGGTCATCAGGTTCTTGCGGAGGTTGTCCTCTTTCCAGGGCCACCACGTACCGTCGTCTAGGGAGCGCAGCGAAGCGACTAGCTCACCCGTCTGGTGGTGAATCGAAACGATGATGTAAGAGAGGAGTGCGAATTCAGGGAGCTTGAGGTCTCCGCGCTCCAGTTCACGTAGGGCGCTCACAGAGACGCGCCCGAACCCCTCATTCGCTCGGCGCACTGGCTTCTTTGGACCATCTGATTCTGGCTCTGCCGAGAGTGCTCCTTCGGGAGCGTTTCTCTTTTGTTCTTCGGTATTCATTCCGTCTGATTCCTTGTCTGATTGCCGTCTGATGAATAAGGCTTGTGGGGCTACGCTCAGACGGGGACGCAGCCCCACGGTTTGCGAGCGCGCCTGTCCCTCAAAGCCCCTACTAGGTGGTCCCCCCGGTCGTCCGAGGGCTAGCGGCGCCTCCTGTGAATCTGTTAGGGCTCAGAAGGGTCGTCTGAGTGATGGTCTCGATACTTCTTGGCACGCTCTCGAAGGGCCTTGGTCGTCCAGCGAGAACGCGGATCGAGAACCCAATCCTCGTGCGACTGAACATCAACGCAACCGCGCTTCGTCCAATCGCCCTTGAGCCCTGTGAAGTGGCGGTGACCGTCGAACGCTTCCTGTGAGGCGAAGTCCAGACCGCAGGAGACGCAGCCGAATGAGCCTTTCGTGAGCTTGTGAGGGAAGCGAGAGTCAGTCATTCGTCGAACCTGATCCGGAGAGGGCGTGTGCGGTAGTGGGACAGTCGGGGGAGCTCACAGCCGGCCCTCGCTCTCGATAAAGCGATGGATGGCGGAGAGGTCGTACCGCCAGTACCGACCTAGCGGGATCGCGCCCGGCAACTGTCCTGCCCGCGTCTTCGCTCTCACCCACGAGACGGGGACATCGAACGCCTGCGCAACGACCTCTGCCCTCACGAGCAACCTGGGCTCGGCGTGAATCTCTGTCATGCTTGGAACACCTCCAAGTTCGCTTGGGGGCTCTTCAGAGGGCTAGGCTCGCTTAGTGCGTAGAGGCGCGGCGGGCCTGCTCTCGTCTCTCGCCCAATTACGTCACGTCGTCTATAACGAAAGCGCGGCCACGCGTTCCGACCGGCTCCAACCCCGCATGGCTGCTGGATAGGCATCTAATAATTGTTCGAGGACTAAGCAGAACTGATGCGGAGTTGAGCGGCTTTCGGTCTCCGGGCCCGTTATTCCCGCGTCCACCGAAAATCCCCCGAAAGGGTGACCCTCCTCAACCTTGCACTCCACGTTGCACTTACCTGAGCGCACCTAGCGTCACTCGGCAGTCACCGAGGAGCGGTCTCAAGCCCGTTTGGGAGCGGGCGAAGCTAGAACCGCCGAACTGGTGGTTCCGCTACGGGCGCGCGACGACCGAAGAGCTCGAGACGGCGGGGACGGCCTAGTCGGCCGCGAGCCGCTCTTCGAGCGCAGCCATGACCTTCTCCTCGATCTCCGTCTGGTGCTCGAGAAGGCTGCGAAAGGACTGGCGCGTGAGGACGAAGAAGCGAAGGGGCGAAGCCGCGGTCACCGTGGCGGTCCGGCGCGCATTGTCGTAGATCAGTGCGATCTCGCCGAAGAAGTCCCCCGGGCCGAGACGCCTGATCTCGTTCCCGCCTCGCGTGACCGACACGTCCCCCTCGACGATGACGAAGAACTCACGCCCGAGATCCCCCTCGCGCGTGAGGGTCTTCCCCTCCTGAACCTCGAGATCCTCCGTCGCCTTGGCGAGCTCGCCGAGTTCCTGCCTGGAGAGCGCGTCGAAGAGCGGTGCCTTCGCGAGCGCGTCGACCTTCGTGTCGTGCGGGAAGAGCACTCGCGGAATCTACATCTCCCCGGGCGCCTCGCCTACCCCCGCGGCCAGCGCGCGTGTTGCGGCGGCTCGATGGCTGTGCGCCCGCTTCCATTCGTTCCCCAGCTCCGCGACCGTGCGGCTCTCGCCGGTCGGGACGAACACGGGGTCGTAGCCGAATCCTTCGGACCCCATCTGCTCGGTTGCGATCTCGCCTTCGAGAGTGCCGGTGCCGCGGAGCTCTCGGCCGTCCGGCGTGAGCACGACGAGCTCGGAGACGTAGCGGGCGCTCCGGTCCTCGCGCCCGGCCGCGGCGAGCGCCTCCAGGAGCTTGGCGACGTTCTGCTCGTCGCTCGCGTCCTCGCCCGCGTAGCGGGCCGAGCGGATCCCGGGCACTCCTCCGAGCCAGTCGACCTCGAGGCCCGAGTCCTCGCCGATCGTCCAACGGCCTGGCTCGACGCTCTGGGCGAAGCGAGCCTTCGCAGCTGCGTTCTCGTAGAAGGTCGCGCCGGTCTCCTCGGGCATCTCAACGTCAACGAGCGGCTCGATCTCCCAGTCGGGCAAGAGCGCGCGGAGCTCGCGGAGCTTGCCCTCGTTCCGCGACGCGAAGACCGCGTCTACTCGTCCCAACGAACCGAAAGGACTTCGTCCAGCTGGGACAGGCGCTCGACCACTTCGCGGCCGGAGACCGACGCCGGGAGAACGACCTCGAGCCGGAGCTCCCGGCCTTCGTCGCCTGCTTCCTCGAGCTGGATCCGTTCCACCTTCGCGCGCCCCGACTCGAGGATCGCGAGCACGGGAGCAAGCGGCTGGTCGGGCCGCAGGTCGACCTCGAGGCGGCCCGCCGCCCGGCGCCGAGCGACGATGTAGCCCTCCGCCCAGCGGAGCGGCCCGAGGCCGAAGAGCACGACACCGGTCCCGAGGAGCGCGCCCGCGTAGTAGCCGGCCCCGACAGCCATCCCGATCGCTGCGACGACCCAGAGACCGGCGGCGGTTGTCAGCCCCCGGATGTTGAGACCCTGGCGCATGATCGCGCCTGCGCCGAGGAAGCCAATGCCCGTGACGATCTGCGCCGCGATCCTGGACGGGTCGGCGCGGACGACGTTCGAGCCGCCGATCAGGAAGTCATTGAAGCCGTATGCGGAGATGAGAGTGAACAGCGCGGAGCCGACGCCGACGAGCATGTGCGTCCGGAGGCCCGCGGCGCGCTCTCGCCATTCGCGCTCGAGTCCGACCAGCCCGCTCAGCGCCGCGGCCACGATGAGCCGGAGCGCGATCTCGCCGATGGAGATGTCGGGGATCACGCGGCCGCCTTCGACTGGATGCCGAAGATCTGCTCGATTCCTGCGGCTGCGAGGTCGATCAGGCGGTCGAGCTCCTCGCGCGTGAAGGCGTTCCGCTCGGCCGTGGACTGCACCTCGATGAGCCGGCCGTCGCCGCGCATGACGACGTTCATGTCCACGTCCGCGGTCGAGTCCTCCCCGTAGTCGAGGTCGAGGAGCGGCTCGCCTCCGACGATCCCCACCGAGATCGCGCCTACGCGCTCCACCGGAGCCGGAAGTCCCTTGCGCTTCGCGGCCCGCGCGAGCGCGATCCAGGCGCCGCTGATCGCGGCCGTCCTCGTCCCGCCGTCCGCCTGGATGACGTCGCAGTCGAGCCAGATCGTTCGCTCGCCGAGCTTCTCGAGGTCGTAGGCCGCGCGGAGGGAGCGGCCGACGAGGCGCTGGATCTCCACGGTGCGGCCGCCCTGCCGGCCGGCGCGGGCCTCGCGCGTGCTGCGCTCTCCGGTCGAGGCGGGGAGCATCCCGTACTCGGCGGTCATCCAGCCGCGGCCGCTTCCGACGAGCCAGCGCGGTACGCCCTCCTCGATCGTCGCGGTGCAGAGGACGCGCGTCTTTCCGAAGGAGATCAACACCGATCCGTCCGCCTGCTCGACGAAGTCCGGGACGACGTCGATCGGCCGGAGCTCGTCGGGTCGCCGGCCTTCGCGCATCAGGCCGCCGCGAGCTCGAGGTCGCGGATCGCCACGTGTTCCACCTCGGCGAGGGGGAGCTGGAGGAAGCGCTCCCCGAGCGCGCGGAACTCGTCAACGGGACCCGTCGTCAGGAAGCGCGAGCGCCCCTCGCGGGCCGGGTCGTTCTGGATCCCTTTCCGCTCCAGCGTCTCGGCCACCTCGTGCGCGGTCTCGACCGCGGAGAAGATCAGCGTCGTCCTGCGGCCGAAGACGCGCTCGAAGACCGGCTTGATCAGCGGGTAGTGCGTGCAGCCGAGGATGACGGTGTCCACCTCGGCGGCCTTCAGCGGCTGGGCGTACCCGCGCACGGCTGCGTCGATCTCCTCGTTCGGCGCCGCCGACTCGATCAGCGGCACGAGCCCAGGACACGCCGTCGAGAAGACACGGGCGCCCGCGTCGAGCGCATGCAAGGACTCCTCGTAGCGGCCGCTCTCGACCGTGGCCTCGGTGGCGAGCACGCCGATCCGGCGGTTTCTCGTGGCCTGGACCGCGGCGTGGGCCTCGGGGGCGAGGACGCCGATCACAGGCACCCGGAGCTTCTCCTGGAGCTGTGGCAGCGCCGCCGCGGTCGCGGAGTTGCAGGCCGCGACGATCAGCTTGACGCCTGCATCCTCGAGATACGAGGCGATCTCGTGAGCAAAGCGGCGAATCTCGTCGCGCGGCCTCGGTCCGTACGGGCAGCGCGCCCCGTCCCCGATGTAGAGGAAGTCCTCGTGCGGCAGTGTGACGAGGCATTCGTGGAGCACGGTCAAGCCTCCGGCGCCGGAGTCGAAGATGCCGATGGGCCGCGTGTCCACGCCAGGATTCTAGGAGCGGTACCGGGTAGCGTTCCGCACGTGCTGGAACTGCATTTCCCGAACGGCGCGTTCGCTGCGATCGAGGACTATCTTCGCGCCGCCGGGTTCTTCGGCGGCGGAGCCGAAGATGTCGTCGCCGATCTCTATCTCGGCTACGGGCTTTCGAGCGCGCTCCGGCGAGGGCGGCACCCCGATCCTCCCGAACCCGGCGCACTCCCGCTCGCCGCGTGCCGGGTACGACCCGAGCTCGAGTCGAACCCGATCTCTGCCCCCTTCCGCATAGGCGATTGGAGCCGGACCTGGGACGAGAACGCCTACGCCGCCGCCGTCGAGGCGGTGAAGGCGGCGATCAAGCGCGGCGACGTGTACCAGGTCAACCTCGTCCAACACCTCGCGGCGCCTTTCGGAGGCGATCCGGCGGGCCTTGCCGCGGCGCTCGCTCCCCTCAACCCCCTCCATCCCTGGCCTCTCTCCGGGGACGGCTGGACGATCGTGTCCGCCTCGCCCGAGCTCTTCCTCGCCCGGCGCGGAGACCGAGTCTGGACAAAGCCGATCAAGGGGACGCGGCCGCTCGGCGCGTCCGAGGACCTGCAGGAGTCCGAGAAGGACGCCGCCGAGCACGTCATGATCGTCGATCTCGAGCGCAACGACCTCTCCCGGATCTGCGAGCCGGGTTCCATCCGCTGGCCCGACCTGATGGCCGAGCACGAGCTCGCGGGGGTTACCCACCTCGTCACGACCGTCGAAGGCCGTCTCAGGCCGGAGGTCGGTCTCGCCGAGGTGCTCGAGGCGACCTTTCCGGGGGGCTCGGTCACCGGCGCACCAAAGATCTCCGCCCTCGACCACATCGCGGCGTTCGAGCCCGTCGGCCGCGGCGCGTCCATGGGCGCTCTCGGCCGGGTCTGGCCCAACGGCGACCTCGAGCTCGCGCTCACGATCCGCACCTTCGCGGTGGCGGACGGGCACATCCACCTCTGGGTCGGCGGCGGGATCGTCTGGGAGTCCGATCCACAGGAGGAGATCGAGGAGTCGTGGGTGAAGGCCCGGCCGCTCCTCAACGCCGTCGGCGCTCCCGTCGAGGAGCCCGCGGCCAGGTGACCCTCATCGCTCTCGCAGTGGGTGGGCGCGGCCTCGTCGACCCCGACGAGCCGATCCTCCACGTCGACGACGAGGCGTTTCTGCGTAGCCGCGCCGCCTTCGAGACTACGCGCGTATACGGCGGGCTTCCCTTCAGGCTCGACGACCACCTGGCGCGCCTCGCGGGCTCCGCGGCGCGGGTGGAGATCGGCCGGATCGACACGGAGGAGCTGACCCGGCTGGCGGCGCTCGCGCTCGAGGCCGCAGCCGCCCCGGAGGCGATGCTCCGCCTCTTCGTCACGCCCGGCCGCGACGGAGCCGGCAGCCCGACCCAGGTCGCGATGGTGAGCACGCTCCCCGAGGGGTTGGACGAGCTGCGCGAGCGCGGGATCAAGCTCGTCTCGATCCAGCTCGGCGTCGACGCGGAGCTTCGCGCGAGCTCGCCCTGGCTACTCGGCGGCGTGAAGTCGACGAGCTACGCGGTGAACATGGCGGCCGAGGCGGAGGCCAAACGCCGCGGCGCCGATGACGCAGTTTTCCTCGGCTCGGGAGATGTCGTCCTCGAAGGACCGGTGACAAACGTCTGGTGGCGCTACGACGACGTTCTCTACACCCCCGCGCTGGAGCTCGGGATCCTCGCCGGCGTGACCCGCGCAGCTCTCATGGAGGAAGCCGCTGCTGCCGGCCGCGAGGTGCGGGAAGGCGCGTTCACTCTCGAGCACCTGGTCGCCGCCGACGAGGCTTTCACCTCCTCCTCGATCCGCGAGGTGATGCCAGTGGTCGAGATCGACCGCCACCCGATCGGCGCGGGCGTTCCCGGCCCCGCTGCGGCCGATCTCCAAAGGAGGCTCCGCGCGTGCGCGTCCTCTGCCTGACCCACGAGCACGACGGCCCGGCGGGGCTCTTCGCGGATGTCGTCCGCGAGCGGGGCGATGAGCTTCTCGAGTGGAACGTCTCGCAGGGGCCTCCGCCCGAGCCGCCCGGGAGCTTCGAGGCGCTCGTCGTCTTCGGCGGCTCGATGCACGTCGACCAGGAGGACAGGCACCCCTGGCTAACGGCCCAGCACGACCTCATGCGGGAGGCGCTGGACCGGGGCCAGCCGCTCATGGGCGTCTGCCTCGGCGGCCAGCTCCTCGCGCGGGCCGCGGGCGCACACGTCGGCCCCGCCTCGCGGCCGGAGATCGGCTGGTTCGAGATCGAGCTCACGCCAGAGGGCGCATCCGATCCTGTGGTCGGCGCGCTACCCGAGCGCTTCGATGCCTTCGAATGGCACAGCTACGCGTTCGACGTCCCGCCCGAAGGCGTCCTCCTGGCGGAGAGCCCGGCCTGCGCGCAGGCCTTCCGCGTCGGCGACGCTGCCTGGGGAGTCCAGTTCCACCCCGAGGTGACGCATGAGATGCTCGAGGCCTGGAGGACAGCATCGGACGGCTCGGCGCCGCCGGTCCCGCTCCAGCCCGTCGGCCGGTGGAACGAGCTCGGGCGCGCCCTCGCGAACGCGTTCTTCGATCAGGCTTGCCGCTGAGACCACTCGTGCCAGGAGCCGACGTAGTTCTCGGCCTCGAACCCCGCTGAACGGAGCAGGGCGGCGGCGATCTCGGACCGTTGGCCCGAGTGGCAGTAGACCACGAACGGCTTCGTCGTGTCGATGCCCTCGAGCGCGGCTTCGACCCCGTAGTGGAGCACGTCCAGCGGCACATTGACCGCACCCTCGATGTGGCCCTGGCGGGGGTCGCACGGATAGCCGGCCTCGCCCGAGAACTCCTCCGGCGTGCGCACATCCAGGAGCGTCACCGAGCCCTCGTCGAGGATGCACGCGAGCTCGTCTCCGGTCACGCCAGCGCCTCCTGGAGAAAGAGCAGGACTTCTTCGTTGAACTCGGCCGGCCGCTCAAGGGGGGTCAGGTGGCCCGCACCCGAGATCTCCGCGTAGCGTCCCTCCGTCAGGCCAGCGACGATCTCCCTGGCGGCGAGCGGAGGCGTGAGAGCGTCCTCCTCACCGACGAGGACGAGCGCGGGCGCGTCGATGTCCGCGAGCGTGGACGCCGAGTCGAACCGGTCTCGGAGCGCCTCGACAGTGGCAACCAGGCTTTCGATGGACTGCCCGGCGGCGATCGCCCTCGCGCCCTGCACGACCTCCGCCGAGGCGCCCGCCGAGAAGAGCTTCGGCGCGAGGCCCTCCCAGAAGGCCTCGAAACCCTCCTCGCGGAGGAGGCGAATGGTCTCGTCGCGCGCCGCGCGGCCATCTTCGTCGTCGGCGTTCGCCCGCGTGTCGGCGAGGACGAGCGCCGGGATCCGCTCCGGGGCCTGGCGCCAGAGCTCGAAGGCGAGGTAGCCGCCCATCGAGATGCCCACGGGGATGAAGTCGCCCGGGAGGAGCTCGAGGATCCGCGCCGCCCAGCTCGCGAGGCTCGCGTCCGGCTGCGCCCCCGGCAGGTTCGGGGCGATCACCTCGTAGCCGGCCTGCTCGAGCACGGGCACCTGTCCTTCCCACATGCGCGCGTCGAGCGGGAAGGCGTGGAGGAGAAGGAGGACGCTCACTCGCGCGGGATGTCGACCGCGTCGGGGATCTCCCCCGCGCGCTCGTACCCGTGGTCTCCGCCCTCGACTCCCAGCAGCGAGCCCACCGCCTCGGCCAGCTCGTGGGCGGGCGGGAGCTCGGCAGGGCTCTTCCCGGTGACGATTACGCGCCGCACCTCGCCGGGGTCCGCTCCGGTCAGCCGGGCGACCACCGTGGGATTCGCGGCGAGCGAGATCACGTCGCCGGGAGGAACCTCGCCGTAGTACTCCGGCACAGAGAGGTACTCGTCCATCGTGCGGCCCCGCTCGAGGAGGACGAAGCGAACGACGTGCCCCTCCTCGACTCCGAGCATGAGGACGACCGCGCCCATCCGGTCGGAGAGCTCCCGGGCGAGCCGGCGGAGCATCTCCGGGTTCCGGTCGGTGAGCTCGTCGTAGACGGCGATCCAGCCGTTTCTCGGCGGGGCGACCACGCTCCCCTTCGAACCGCCCGGCAGCCGAGGGACGAACTGCCGCACCGCGCGCACGACGCCGTCCAGGTCGTCGGTCTGCACGTGCACGGAGCCGTACGAGGGCGCCTTGTCGCTCGAGAGCCGCTGCTCGAGCGATGCGACCGACGCTTCGAGGACCCGCGCCTGCTCGCTGAAACCCGCGCGCACCCAGGCGTCGCCGGCCTCGCGCGTCGTCTCGACGACGACCGTCTCCTCGCCGCGCCCGCGCGCCGCGTCGATCAGCTTCAGGAGAGTCTCTTTGCTCGGCGGCTCGTGGAATCTCATCCCGCGAGAACCCTATGGCCCGTGAGGAGGTAGTGCGCCGCCAGATTGCGGAAGCCGGGAAAGCGGTCGCCGGCCGCCCGCGTTTTCTCCTCGCCGTAGAAGTGGAGGACCGCCTTGCGCAGGCCGAGGTCGCCCGCGGGCCAGGCGTCGGGCCGCGCCAGGTGGCGGCCGAGGAACCAGTCGGCCGTCCACTCGCCGACCCCGGGGAGTTCGGTCAGCGCCGCCTTCACCTCGTTGTCTGAAAGTGCGGCGAGGGCGACGAGGTCGAGGTCGCTCCGAGCGATCCCGATCGCGTACTCGGCCTTCCGCCTGGAGAAGCCGAGGGCGACGATCTCCTCCGGCTCGGCAAGCGCGACCCGCTCCCGGGTCGGGAACGCGTACGCGACGTTCGCCTTCACCCCGAAGGCCTGGATGAAGCGGTTGCGGACGGCGAAGGCGGCCCGAAGCGAGATCTGCTGGGCGGTAATCGCCGAGACGAGGGTCTCGTAGGGATCCGGTGAGAGGGGAGGCCGGAAGCCGCGGAGCTCAGGGACGATGCGGGCGAGCACGGGCTCGGTTTCCGCGAAGGCGTAGAACGCGTCGAGGTCGAACGGCCCGCCGAGGTAGTGGCTGACCTCGCTGGCGAAGTCGGCCTTGCCGGGAGTGATCCGGACCCCGCCGTCCCGCTCCTCGATCCGCACCTCCGTGCCCCGGAAGACGCGGTGCAGGCCGTCCTCGTGCCAGAGGTTGGCGAGATCGGCGCCGAACGCCCGGAACCGCTCCGTCGAGAGCCCGAAGTCGAACGGCTCAGGTAGTGAGACCGCGAACGACGTCGTGGAAGTCCTCGAAGCGCTCGTAGGCAATCCCTTGGTCGTCGAGATAGTCGGCCAGCCCGCGCGTGGCGAAGACGAGGTCCGAAGCCTCGGCCGCGCATCGGTCGGAGTAGCCGTCGCCGATGTAGACGAGGTCGCCGTCCCCGGCGAGCTCCTGCACGATCGAGCGCTTGCAGGACTCCCCGCAGGAGTCGCAGCTCTCGTCGTAGCGCCACTGCACGCGCCAGCCGTCGGTGCTCGGGTCGACGCGGTTCGCATGCAGCTCAACCTCGACGCCTTCGCGATCGAGGATCGGCTCGATCAGCTCGTGGAAGCCGCTCGAGACGATGACGACGCGCCAGCCCTGCTCTCGCGCGAAGGCGACGAAGTCGCGGAAGCCGTCGCGCACGCGCACGTTGTCGAGCTCCCACTGCACGACCTCGTCGAGCGGCGTCGTGACCGGCTCGAACTCGCGCGTGATCACATCGCGGAGCGGCAGGTTTCCGTCGTCCAGCCCGCGGTCGACCTCCGCGTACACCTCGGGATCGCCGAAGTCGCGCGCGATCGTGTCCAGCAGGTCCATCTCCGTGACGGTGCCGTCGAAGTCGACAGCAATGGTCCGACTCAAAAGTGGCTCGTGACCCCTGCCGGGTCCTCGTCGGCGTTCTTCGCTTCCTTGGCCGCGTCCGGCTCCTCGTACCAGGAGTACGCGTAGGACGGGTCCTCGGTGTTCTTGGCGAGCGCCGTGAGCTTGAGCGGATGGAAGGTGTCGCACATGACCGCGAGCTCGTGGGTCTCGGTCATCCCGATCGACTTCTCCGCGAGGCCCGGCTGCGGCCCGTGCGGGATCGCGGACGGGTGCAGCGTCACGGACCCGATCTCGATGCCCTTGCGCGAGCCGAAGTTCCCGGAGACGTAATAGATCATCTCCTCCGAGTTCAGGTTCGAGTGGTGGTACGGGATCGGAATGGCGAGCGGGTCGAAGTCCAGCTTGCGCGGGCAGAAGGAGCAGATCACGAAGTTCCGCCCCTGGAAGGTCTGGTGCGCGGGAGGCGGCATGTGGATCCGGCCCGTGATCGGCTCGAAGTCGTTGATGTTGAACGTCCACGGATAGACGTAGCCGTCCCAGCCCACGACGTCGAACGGGTGGTAGTCGAGGACGTAGGTCTGGTAGCCGTCCTTGACGCGGAACTTCACGACATGCTCGCCTCGGTCGGAGTGCGTCCGGAGTTCCAGCGGCGGATGGATGTCGCGGTGGTAGTAGGGCGCGTGCTCGAGGAGCTGGCCGTATTCGTTGCGGTAGCGGCGCGGGATCTCGATCAGGCCGGGGGAGGTGAAGACGAGGTAGCGCTGCTCGCCCTCGGGGACGAACCGGTGGGTCGTGCCGCGCGGAATGACGATGTAGTCGCCGTCGCGGTAGGGCAGGTCGCCGAAGATCGTCTCGAGAGTGCCTTTGCCCTCGTGGACGAAGACGACCTCGTCGCCCTCGCCGTTTCGGTAGTGGTGCTCCATCGCGGCGTTCGGCCGGCAGAGCGCGATCTCGACGTCGTCGTTCCACATGAGCAGCTTGCGGCCGCTGACCGCATCGCCTTCGGGCTCGACGCCCATCGTCCGGAAATGCCGATGTTGGTGCGCACCGGGATCCCACTCCTTGCGCTCGATCCGCTCGAAGGACCCGATCTCCTTCACGCGGCAGGGTGAGTGGAGGTGGTACAGGATCGACTCGTTCCCGGAGAAGCCCTCGAGGCCCATGACCTCCTCGGTCAGGAGCGCGCCGTTCTCACGAAACTGGATGTGGCGCTTGCGCGGAACGCGCCCGAGTCGCTGGTACGTCGGCATGTGGGCAGAATACCGAGCGCTTGCGGGCTCTCAACGCGCTCAACCTCGCGATCCGCTTCTTCGTCGTCGAGCTGGGCGGCTTGGCGGCTGCCGCCTACTGGGGCTGGGAGGCGACGCCGGGCCCGGGGCGCTGGTACCTCGCCGTCGCAGCGCCGGTCGCCTTCATCGCCGTCTGGGGCTTCTTCATCGCGCCGAAGGCGCGTATCCAGGTGTCGAAGCAGGCTGCGCTCGCCATCGAGCTCGTCCTGCTCGGGCTGGTCGCCGTGGGCCTCGCCGTTACGGGGCTCCGCTGGCTCGGGATCGCCTACGGCACCGTCGCGCTTCTGAGCGGCCTCGTGAACTACACGTTCAAGCCGTAGCGACGCGGTTCGCGAGGACACCGATCCCCTCGACCTCGAGCTCGACCTCGTCACCGGGCCGAAGCCAGCGCCCGTCGCCCTGCTCGAGGATGCAGCCCGTCCCGACGGTGCCCGAGCCGAGCACGTCGCCCGGCAGAAGCCGCGTGCTCTCGGCCGCGTGTGCCGCGAGCTCCTCGAAGGGCCAGTGGATGTCGCCGAGGTTCCCCCGGGAGCGCTCCTCGCCGTTCACGCGGGCCGTCATCTCGAGCCGAAGGTCGCCGAGCTCGTCCGCGGTGACCAGCACCGGCCCGATGGAGGTGGCGAAGTCTTTCCCCTTCGCCGGCCCGAGGCCGACGGTCATCTCCGCGCGCTGGAGATCGCGGGCCGACCAATCGTTCAGGACCGTGAAGCCGGCGATGCGACCCTCGGCCCCGATCACCGCCGCGACCTCGAGCTCGTAGTCCCACTCCGAGCTCTCGGCGGGAAAGTGGATCTCGTCCTCGGGCCCGTAAATCGCGGCCGGGTTTGAGAAGTAGAAGACGGGGCGGCCGTACCACTCCGGCGGCACCTCGAGCCCGCGGGACGCACGTGCGGTCCGGACATGCTGCTCGAAGGCGTAGAAGTCGCGAACCGACGGCGGCTGCGGGATCGGCGCGCGCAGGCGGACCCCTTCGAGCGAGTGTTCGCCGACCTCCTCCCCGCCGGAGGCCAGCCACTCGGCGAGCGAGTGGGCGCCGAGCTCGACCACGCGGTCGCCCTCGATCTTCCCCGGCGCGAGGCGACCGGCCGCCTCGAACGTGCAGAGCCTCAAAGGTTGCCGCGCAGTGCCTGTTCGCGCTCGATCGCCTCGAAAAGCGCCTTGAAGTTCCCGTCGCCGAAGCCGCGCGCCCCGTGGCGTTCGATCACCTCAAAGAACAACGTGGGCCGGTCCTGTACCGTCTTCGTGAAGATCTGCAGCAGATAGCCGTCGTCGTCGCGGTCGACCAGGATCTTGTGCTCGCGAAGCTCCGCGTAGTCCTCGTCGATCTCTCCGACACGGGCCGGCGCGTCCTCGTAATAGGTGTCCGGAGTGTCGAGAAACAGGAGACCGCGTCCCTTCAGATTCTCGACGGTGGCGACGATGTCGCTCGACGCGAGCGCGATGTGCTGCGCGCCGGCGCCGTTGTAGAACTCGATGTACTCGTCGATCTGGCTCTTGCGCTTGCCCTCGGCCGGCTCGTTGATCGGGAACTTGATCTTCCCCTCGCCGTCCGACATCACCTTGGACATGAGCGCCGAGTACTCCGTCTGGATCTGGTCGTCGCCGAAGTGGAGGATGTTCGTCATTCCGAAGACCTGCTCGTAGAACTCGACCCAGTCGTCCATGCGGCCCAGCTCGACGTTGCCGACGATGTGGTCGATGTTCGTCAGGCCGGCGTCCGCGCCCGCCTGGCCGTTCGCCGAGACCGAGACGAACCCCGGGAGAAAGGCGCCCTCGTACCCGAAGCGCTCGACGAACGTGTGGATCGTGTCGCCGTAGGTCGCGATCGCCGAGATCTGGACGACGCCGTGGTCGTCCTCGAGCTTCGTCGGCTCCCTCACGCCGCGCGCCCCGCGTTGCACGGCCTGGCGGTAGGCCTCGGTCGCGTCGGGGACGGTCAGGGCGATGTCGCGGACGCCGTCGCCGTGGCGCGCGTAGTGGCGGGTGATCTCGTGGTCCTCGCGGAGCGCCGTCGTCAGGACGAGGCGGATCTCGCCCTGCTCGAGGACGTAGGAGGCGCGGTCGCGGAGCCCGGTCTCGGGCCCTGCGTAGGCGGTGCGCGTGAAGCCCAGGACGCGCTCGTAGAAGTACGCCGATTGCTTCGCGTTCCCGACCCAGAGCTCGACGTGATCCCAACCGAGCAGCGGCATGAAGTCCTGCATCGAGACCGCAGTTTAGTCCGGCTCAGTCCTGACTGGGCGCCGGAGTCCGGGTGCTGCGGGCGAGCAGGATCCCGGCGCCGATCACGAGCCCGCCGGCGATCTGCAGAGTGCCCATCTCCTCCGAGAGGACGACGAGCGCGAAGAACGCGCCGAGGAAAGGCTGCAGGTTGGCGTAGAGCGAGGCGCGCGCGGCACCGACCTTGTCGATGGCCGTGAACCACATGATGTTCGTGAAGACGAGGCTGAAGAAGAGGCTGTAGACGAAGCACGCCCAGGCGAGGCGCGAGAGCGCATCCCAGTCCTGCTCACCGATCTGGACGATGGCCGTGAGGATGAGCGGCACCGAGCCGACCAGCCCCATGAACGCGCTGATCCGATAGGGCGAGTAGCGCCGCATGAGTGGGCCCATGGCGGCCGAGTAGAGCGCCCACGTCGCGGAGGCGGCCAGGCCGAGGAGGATCCCGCCGAGGTCGCCGGAAAGCCCGCTCGAGGCGCCGGCCGCGACGAGCGCGACGCCGGAGAAAGAGATCACCGTCGCCATCCAGTGGCGGACGCGGAGGCGCTCGAGCCCGAAGGCCCAGGAGATGAGCGCGACGAAGATCGGCAACGTCCCGAACATGAGGGCGACCGTCGCGGCGGTCGTCAGCTTCACCGCGAAGACGAACGAAAGCTGGTTCAGCCAGATCCCGGAGAGAGCTGCCCCGGTCATGAAGGCGACGTCGCGCCGCCGGACGGCGAGGCTTCCCTCGCGCGCGTAGGTGTAACCGGAGAAGAGAAGCGCGCCGATCGCGAAGCGCACCGACGAGTAGGCGAGCGGCTGCCACCCGTGGGTGAGCGCGTACTTGACCACCGTGAAGTTGAAGCTCCAGAAGAGCACGGTGACGAGCAGAAGCACGTCGGGCGGGACGCGGTGGCGCACGGCGGCACCCTAGAACGGCGTTTCCGGACACGGCCAAAAGAGCGAATTGAAAATCGTGGCCGCGACAGTCATCGTGTCTGAAGGTCGCGCCCGCCGACCTCGAGCGACACAAGGAGCCTTCGGTGATGGCGCGCATGACTATTCCGCTTTGCCTTTTTTTCGCCCTGGCCGCGAGCGCTTGCGGCTCCGCAAGGACGGAGCGCCGGGCGCAGCCGCCGGGCCCACGGCCGCCCGCCGTCTACACGGTCGGGCGCACCGTGTTGGGCCTGCCCGGGCAGGAGCGCGTGAGGCTCGCGGCAGCGCCCGTCACTCCACTCGCGGGCTGGCTCACGCCGGTCGCGGTGCCGTCGCCCGACGGGCGCTACGTCGCCTACAACGCGTGGCGCGAGCTCCGTGAGGACGACCCCGCGCTCTCGTGGGAAGACCAGGGCATCTCGGCCGGCGACCCGCTCGCCCGGCCCTCGATTCGCCTGCACGACCTTCAGACCGGGGCGGATTCCGCCTACGTCGTCGGCGCCTTCTCGCTCGCCTGGCGCGGAGACGGCGCGATCGCGTACTTCAAGGGCGCGGCCCGGGACTACCGCGCGGGCGTCCGCTACCTGGGCGACGTCTTCGTGCGCGAGTCGGTGAACGGCCCGGCCCGGCGCTGGACGGCGAAGACCGACCGGTACGTCGTCGCGGGCTGGGCCGGCCCCTCGCTGCTCGTCTATCGCGTGCGCCCCGGCGAGGCGCTCGACGTCCTCGCGCTCGACGGGCCCGGAAGACGGCGAACGCTCGCCTCTGACGCGGGCCTCGTCGCCATCAGTCCGGACGGCACGAGCGCCCTCGTCGAGCACGGGCCGGAGACGGGGCCGCCACGCGTGGACCTCATCGCCGTCTCGAACGCCACGAGGCTCGCCTCGCTCGACCTGAGCACGGTCGACCCCGCGGTGGGCGTCGTCGGATACGCGGGTGATTGGGAAGGTGACCTCGTCGCCGCACCGTCCGCCTCCGGTCTCGCCTTCTTCCGCGTCGCGGGGGCCCGAATCGAGCTCGCCCGAACGATGCGCGCCGCCGCCGGCCAGGGGGTGGCCGAACCGCGCTTCGTCGGAGCGAACCGCGTCACGGGCTGGACGAGCTCGTCCTCGGGAGGCGCGTTCGTCGACTGCGATCGCGTCAACGGCCGCTGCGCGCGCACCGTGCCGCTGCCCGCCGCTCGCGGCGTCGAAGGCTTTCCTGCCTGGCGTCGCCCCGTCTACGACCCGAGCCGCCCGCAGGAAGGAGAAGCGTGAGATGCGCATCGCCCTGCTCGCCGCGCTCGTCCTCAACTGGACCGTGGCTCCCGCCTCGGCAGCCAACGGCTGGTGGACATTCGACCGCGACACGAATCTCAAGTCGAGGCTGACCTGGAAATGGACGTATCCACCCAGCCCCACTGAGTACAGTCGGAGCTGGCGCGGCGGCTCCGGAACGACAATGGACGAGTGCGAGATCGGCCGCGGCTGGCTCCCAGCCGGGTGGTACGCACAGAAAGGCCATTGGGACCACTACGACGGCTCCAAGATCAAGGGGCGCGTGTGGTGGGTCCAGGACAAGACCTGCAAAGACGGGTCGACCCGGCGCACCGAGCTCTTCATCCACAGCGAGGAGACGGTGTCCAACGGCCAGTCGTGCAGCTCCACCTACGACGACCCGTTCTGCTGGGAGCGCGAGTCCGACTACTACTCGAACGGCTGCATCAAGCTGGCGCGGCCGAGCCCGGTGGCGAGCTTTCCCAACGACCTCGGGGGCGCGCACGCGACCTACCACGACTATGGAGGGAAGAGCGCCCACGGCGCCTACGACACCTCCGATGCCAACGAGCTCTACGTCTACTCGTAGACGGTGTGCGAACGGATAGAGTCGCGCGCGTGGCGGAGCCCACCAAAGAGGACATCGATGCCCTGGTCGGGGCCGCGACGCCGCACTTCGCGATGCAGATCCGAGCGCGAGTCCGTGCCCTCATCCGCGACGTCCCCGAGGACCATCCCGTCCGTCGCCACGGCGACGAGCAGATCGCGCTCCTCGAGCGACTGGCCTTCGCGAGCTCGAAGGCGGAGGAAGGGCCGCTGGAGCCGCCGACCAGGCTCGGCTGGGGCGAGCTCCCGAGCCACGCGCCCGCCGCTGATCCGCTCCCGCCGAAGGCATGAGCTTCGAGGGCAAGTCCGTTCTCGTCACGGGCGGCTCGCGCGGAATCGGGAAGGCGATCTCGCTCCGGTTTGCGGAGCAGGGCGCGCGGCGGATAGCCGTCAGCTACCTTCGCAACGACAAGGCCGCCGACGAGACCGCGGAGGAGATCCGCAAGCTCGGTGCCGAGCCCGTCCTCCTGCGCGGAAATCTCGGAGACCCTGACAAGACGAAGGCTCTCCTCTCGGAGACAGGCGCGCTGGACGTGATCGTGTCGAACGCGGCCACCGGCGTCATCCGTCCCTTCCAGGAGCTCGACGAGAAGCACTGGGACTGGACGCTCAACGCGAATGCGCGCGCCCTGTTCACGATCGCCCGCGAGGCCGCTCCGACCATGCCCGCGGGCAGCTCCATCGTCGCCATTTCCAGCCTCGGCGCCGACCGTGTGCTCGACGACTACATGCTCGTCGGGGTCTCGAAGGCGACGCTCGAGGCGCTCGTCCGCTATCTCGCCGTCGAGCTCGCGCCCCAGGACATCCGCGTGAACGCCGTCTCGGCGGGTCTCGTCGAGACCGGCGCGCTCGACTATTTCCCGAACCGTGGGGAGATGCTCCGGTTCTACCGGGAGCGGACACCGGCCGGCCGTCTCGTGGAGCCGGAAGACGTGGCCGATGCCGTCTGCTTTCTCGCCTCGCCCACGGCCGCAATGGTTCGCGGGCAGACGCTGATCGTCGACGGCGGCTACTCGAGCCTGGCGTAGCGAACCCACCTCCCAGGGAAGTCTGCCTGCGTTCGTTCGATATAGTTACGTTACGTAACGAAATGAATGATCGATCCGTCTACCCGCTCGGCAAGCGCCGCACCCTGATCGTCTTCTTCGGGCTCATGCTCGGAATGCTCCTGGCGGCGCTCGATCAGACGATCGTCGCCACGGCCCTCCCGCGCATCACGCAGGATCTCGGCGGCTTCGAGCACTACTCATGGGTCTTCTCCGCCTACATGCTCGGAGCGACCGTGACCGTCCCGCTGTACGGGAAGCTCTCCGACCTCTACGGCCGGCGCCCGTTCTTCCTGCTCGGGATCGTGCTCTTTTCGACTGGGTCGGTCATCTGCGGTCTCTCGCTCTCGATGGGGATGCTCATCGCCGGGCGTGCCATCCAGGGCCTCGGAGCGGGCGGCCTTATCCCGCTCGCCGTCGCGGCGATCGGCGACATCATCCCGCCGCGGCTTCGCGGGAAGTGGCAGGGCTTCACGGGAGTGGTCTTCGCAGCGTCCTCCGTGCTCGGCCCTGCGGTCGGCGGCTGGCTGACCGACAACGCCTCCTGGCGCTGGTGCTTCTTCGTCAACCTTCCGCTCGCGGCTGTCGCGCTCGTCGTCGTCTGGTTCGGGTTTGTCCGCCGGCCGGCGCCGGAAAAGCACACGATCGACTACGTCGGCGCACTCCTGCTCACGACCGGCGCCGCCGCGGGCCTCCTGGCCGCCGTCTGGGGCGGAACCGAATACCCGTGGAGCTCGCCGATCATCATCGGCCTCTTCCTCGTCGCCATCGTGCTCTCGACCGCCTTCGTCCTCTGGGAGCGGCGCACTGAGGAGCCGATCATTCCGCTCGAGCTCTTCGAGGGAAGAACGTTCTCGGCCGCGACCGTCGCTTCGTTCGCGGTCGGAGCCGCGATGTTCGGCGCGATCATCTATGTGCCGCTCTTCGTCCAGCGCGTGCTCGGCGAGAGCGCCTCGTCCTCCGGGGTCGTGCTCACCCCCCTCATGCTCGGAATCATCACGACGAGCATCCTCGCCGGGCAGATCGTTTCACGGACCGGCCACTACCGACCCGTGCTGATGACCGGCCCGCCGCTCCTCGCCATCGGCTTCCTCCTGCTCACGCAGATCGGCGTGGGCACCTCCGAGCTCACGATCACGCGCGACGTCGTCATTGTCGGACTCGGCGTCGGACTGATGATGCAGACTCTTACCGTGGCCGTGCAGAACTCCGTCGGCCGCCGCCGGATCGGCGTCGCCACGGCATCCGTTCAATTTTTCCGCACCGTCGGCGCGATGGCCGGCGTGAGCGTGATGGGAGCAATCGTGACGGCGCGACTGGGAGGGATCGGGACGGAGCACGTCTCCCCCGCCGACCTGGCCGCCGCGCTCCACCCCGTCTTCGTCCTCGCCATTGGGCTCGCGGCGGTCGCAATGGCCGCGGTGCTCTTCGTCCCGCACATCGAGCTCCGCAAGACGATGGAGGAGACGGCGACGAGCCCCGAGCTGCTTCGGGAGGCGGCGTGAAGCAGCGCAATCTCGAGCGAATGGCGGACGGCCTCATCCATTTGCGCACCGAGCTTCAGCGCCGCAAGGAGCCCGGCGACGTCTCGACGAACGAGCTGACCACCTCGCAGGCGCTGGCCCTTCGCCTCGTCATCTTCGACGGCCCGCAGCGAATCGGGTCACTGGCGAAGCATCTCGGAGTCACCATGGCGACGGCGAGCCGGACCGTCGATGCGCTCGTCGGAGCCGACCTGGTCCGCCGGGAGACCGATCCGCAGGATGCGCGCGCCGTGCGCGTCGTCCTCACCGCCCGCGGCCGGCGCGAGCACAAGGTGCGCTACGACCGCTTCCTCCGGGCCCTCGAGCGCCTCTCCGACGATCTGTCGGAGGTCGAGCGCCGCCAGCTCGCCGACGCGCTCGAGACGCTCGGGCGTCTGTTCGCCGAGCCCGAGCCTCAGGTTCGAGCGTCGAGCGGCCGGCCGAAGTCGTAGACGTCGACGCCCTCGGTTCGCTTCAGGTAGCCGACGATCCAGTACGTGATCGGCGTTGCCAGAGTCTCCCAGCCGACCTTGATGAGCCAGGTCGTGACAATCGGATTGGCGAGGCCCGCCCCCGTTCCGGCGAACGCGATCGTGACGAAGATGAGCGAATCGAGGCCCTCGCCCACGATCGTCGAGCCGATCGTCCGGGTCCAGAGCCAACGCCCGCGCGTTGCGCCTTTCATGTAGGCGAGGACGTACGCGTTCGCGAGCTCGCCGACGATGTAGGCCGCAAGCGACGCCAGGAAGAGGCGCCACGTCGTCCCGAGCACCGCCTCGAACTGCACTTGGAACTCGGGGTCGAGCGCGGGCAGGTGGATCGCCGCCTGAATAGCTCCAAGGGCGAGGAGGTTGCAGGCGAAGCCGAGCCAGATGACCCGCCGCGCGGAGCGAATTCCATACACCTCGGTGAGCACGTCTCCAAGGAGATAGGAGAGCGGGAAGATGACGAGGCCCGCGGGGAAGATGCGGCCTGACATCTCCACGAGCTTGACCGCGATGATGTTCGAGACGACCAGGGCCGTGACGAAGAATCCGGCCACGACGACGAAGCGCCAGGAGTACTTCATCCGATTCGTTCCACAGCTTCGTCGATCTCCTCGTCCGTGATAGTCAGCGGCGGAGTCGCACTCATGTAGCGCCCGTCCTCGCCCGCGGGGACGACGATCACCCCGCGGTCCCAGGCGGCGAACGCGTCGCCTCCCTTCGCCCGTAGAAGCCCCGCCCCGTGCCAGCCCGCAGCCGCGAAGCGCTCACCGGCCGCCGTGACTCGATCCAGCAGCCCAGGGACGCGGTCCAGCACGACGAGCGCCGCCGCCGCGGCGAGCGGGGTCCCCATATGCGTGTGCGTGTAGACGTCCTCCGGGCCGAGGTCCCAGGCGCCGCGGTGCTCGGCGCTCATGAGACAGGCGGAAATCGGAAGCCCGCCGCCGAGCGCCTTTCCGCAGGTGACGACGTCGGCGAGGTCCCCGCTTCGCCAGAGGGTGCCCGTTCTTCCGAGGCCCGTGTAGATCTCGTCCGCGATGAAAAGCGCACCGGCCTCGTCGCAGCGCTCGCGCAGTCGCTCCAGGAAGCCTTCGGGCGGAACCTGCGCTCCCGCGCGGCCCTGCACGGGCTCGACGATGACGCACGCCGTGTCGGCGGGGAGCGTGCCGGGATCCTCTCCGTAGAGCCGGCGGTGGACCGGCCCGGGCAGCCACGGCGCGAACGGGCTCCGGAACTGCTCGAACCCCGTGGCCGCGAGGGCGAGCAGGCCGGTGCCGTGGTAGGCGCCAGTAAAGGCGACGATTCCCGGGCGGCCGGTCACGAGCAGCGCCGTCCGCAGGGCGATCTCGACCGCGTCCTCCCCGGTGACGCCGAGCATGACCTCGCGGCCTTCGCCGCCGAGTCGCTCGCGCAGCTCCGAGGTCACGTCCGCCTCGGCGAGGTCGCCGAGCGCGTGCACGCAGCGATCCCCTTGCGCACGAACTGCCGCCTGGACCTCGGGGCTTCGATGGCCGAGTGCGGCGACGCCGAAGCCTCCGGAGAGGTCGATGTAACTGCGCCCGTCGGAGTCGACGACGCGGCAGCCCTGTGCCTCGGCCCAGATCACGGGCGCAGCCTCTTCAGGGTGTCCAGCGCGACGTAGCCGGCGATCTTCGGGTTCTCCTGCAGCCGCCGGATGGAGTACTCGTACCAGCGGCGCCCGAACGGGACATAAATGCGCAGCCGATGCCCTTCGCGGACGAGCTCGTCGCCGAGCTCGGGCCGGACACCGAGGAGCATCTGGAACTCGTAGTCGTCCCTTCCGAGTCCGCGGCGCTCGACCAGCGCGAGCGCTTCGCCGATCAGCCAGTCGTCGTGCGTCGCGATCCCGACGTAGGAACCGATGTCGAAGAGCGCCTCGAGGGCGTCCAGGAAGTTGAGGCGGATGGTCTCCTCCTCCTGATACGCGATCTCGGCCGTCTCGACGTAGATCCCCTTGCAGATCCGTACGTTCGGACGGACGTCGGCGAGCGCGTGGATGTCGGACTGAGTGCGCTTCAGGGCCGCCTGAAGGACGACGCCGAGGTTGTCGTGGCCTCCTGCCCGGAACTGGCGGTAGAGAGCAAGCGTCTCGGACGTGGTCGAGGAGTCCTCCATGTCGATGCGGACGAAGTTGCCGAACCGCGCCGCCTCCTCGACCACCGCCATGAGGTCGGCACGGCAGAGACCGAGGTCGAGCTTGAGCCCGAGGGCCGTCAGCTTGACGCTGACGTTCGCGCGGAGACCTTCCTCCTCGATCGTGTCGAGCGCGCGGCGGTAGGCATCCCGCAGACCGATTGCCTCCTCGCGGAGGGTCACCTCCTCACCGAGGACGTCGAGTGTCGCGTCCTTGCCCTGGGAGTTCAGTTCGCGGACGACGTCGCACGCCTCGGCGAGCGTCGTGCCGGCGATGTAGCGGCTCGAGAGCCGCTTGACCACTTGCCGCGGCACCGCGGGGAGCGCTCGGACGATCGCGCGATCGATGATGGTCACGGGGCGGCGATTCTAATTCGGCACATTCCGCGCGCCACGCGTGTATCGGCAGTCGTTACGCTCGAAAGCGGGTGGAGGCATGGGGTGGCCCCGTCACTCGCTGCTCTTCGCACCCGAAAATGCGGTCAAGAGCCCCAACCCGACCAGAACGCCACCCGTCGCATACCGCTCCGACCGAACGAAGCCGGGCCGCCCGCGGAGCCACCCCGCCGCCGAGCCCGCTGCGAGTGCGTACAACCCGTCGCTCACCGTCGCGAGCAGGATGAAGACGAGGCCTAGCGTCGCGATCTGCAGCGCCACAGACCCCGCGTCGACGTCCACGAACTGCGGCAGGAACGAGAAGAAGAAGAGTGCGGTCTTCGGGTTGAGAACGTTGATGACAACGCCCTGCGCGAACAGACGCCGGAGGCTCTTCTCGGGCTGGGCGCCCGGAACGTCCTCCGCCTCGTCCTTTCCGAGGATCCGGAGCAGGCCGAGGAAAACGAGGTACGCCGCGCCCGTGTACTTGACGACGTTGAAGGCCACCGCAGAGCGGACGAGCAGCGCGGAGAGGCCCGCAGCAGCCGCAGCCACGTGCACCAGGCCGCCGACCTGGATCCCGAGCATTGAGACGATCCCCGCGAGCCGCCCGCGGGTGATGCTCTGCGAGACGATGTAGAGGACGGCCGGCCCCGGGATGAGGAGAAGCACGAGCGCGGCGACCACGAAGACCGCCAGCGCCCCAGGGTCGGGGAGCATTAGCCGGACTCGCGCATGAAGCCCTGCCGCGCCGCCGAGACGAGAGCAACCGCCTCGGGGAAGAGGACGCGCATCGCGTCGCGCAGGGCGATGGCCTGCTCGTCCGCCGAACCGGCCACCTGGAAGCGCTTGAGCGCGGCGCCGGTCAACTCGACCGCGGTGTTCAAGGTCAGCGTCGCGAATTGCTCGCGCTGCGTCTCCTGCATCGCCTCGGTCTGCTTCTCGGCGAAGTCGCGCAGCCCGCGCATGAGATCGTCCGGGTCGCCCCCGAACGGGAATCCGAATCCGCCCTCCATAGGCCTCCTTTCGTCGATCACCCGTAATGTACGTCCCCGTGTCCGAGAGCCGCTTCATCGAGACCCTGAATGAGCAGATCGCCTACGAGCTCGCCGCCTCGAACCAGTACGTAGCGATCGCCGTCTACTTCGATTCCGAGACCTTGCAGCAGCTCGCGGCGCACTTCTACCGCCAGGCGCTCGAGGAGCGAAACCACGCGATGATGCTCGTCCAGTACCTGCTCGACTCGGGGAAGCAGGTCAGGATCCCGGCGGTCACCGAGCCGAAAAACGAGTTCCGGGACGCGGTCGCTCCGGTCGCCCTCGCGCTCGAGCAGGAGCGCACCGTCACCGAGCAGATCGTCCGGCTTGCCGCGCTCGCACGTGAGGAGAACGACCTCGTCGGAGCGCAGTTCATGGATTGGTTTTTGAAGGAGCAGCGCGAGGAAGTCGCCAGCATGTCCGCTCTCCTGGCCGTCGTCGAGCGCGCCGCCGACAACCTGCTGCTCGCCGAGGAGCACCTGTCGCGCCACCAGATCGGCGATGCCGGGGTGGATCCGACCGCGCCTCCGGCGGCAGGCGGAGCCCTCTAACCGAACGTGGCAGTCACCCAGGCGACCACCGTCTCCGACGAGCTCGTCGCTGCCTTCGCCAGGCTCGTCCCGCAGCTTTCGACGTCGGCGCAGCCGCCGACACGCGCGGAGCTCGAGGAGATCGTCTCCTCACGGGCCGCGAAGATCCTGCTGGCCCGCGACCCCGACGGACAGATCATCGGCTCGCTGACGCTCGTTGTGTTCCGTACGCCGACCGGGGCGCGCGCGTGGATCGAAGACGTCGTTGTGGACGAGGCGGCGCGGGGCCAGGGTGCAGGCCAGGAACTCGTCAGCGAGGCGATTCGCCTCGCGTCCGAGTCGGGGGCCCGCACTGTCGACCTCACGTCTCGCCCCTCGCGGGTGGCGGCCAACGCGCTCTACGAGAAGGTCGGCTTCCACGCCCGCGAGACAAACGTGTACCGCAACGACCTCGGCTAGCCGAGCGCCCTCTTGTAGGAGCGGATGACCTCCGCGGCGAGCTCGTCGGCCGCAGGCATGCCGCTCTGCATCGCGTCGGCGAAAGGCGAGCCGCCAACCTCTCCCAGGGTCTGCTCCAATCTCGCCGCCGCGAGCCCGATGGCTTCGAGATAGCTGACGCTCGCGAGCCGGGGGGCCGGCCTGATCGTCTCCTGGAGCTCTGCCGCCGCGACCTCGGCCTCCTCGATGCCCTCGGGAGCGTCGGACAGGCGCAGCTCGACGAGACGGGCGCGTAGCTCGCCGAGCTCCCCGCCGCCGGCGCTCTCCTCCGCGAGCTCGCACATCGCCGCGATCGAGACAGCCTCTCGGACGAGGGCATGGTCGGCGACGGGCCGGTGGTGGGAGTCGAGCGCGAGCCAGGTCTGCTCTTCGCCGCTCCGGTAAGCGCAGAGGTAAACGCGCGCCCCAGCCCCGGGCTCGGCCGGGACAATGCCCTCGAGGAGCTCACCGTCCGCCGCGTGAGCCGATGCAGCCTCCGCCGCGGCGGCAATCTCCTCCTCGAGCCCCACAGCCGCAACAATAGCCTCGTGACCGAGAGCATCAGCGAGCGCAACCGGGCGGCCGAGGCGCTCTTCGCGCCTCTCGGCGAGACGTACGACCGCTATGCGCGACTACTCTCGTTCGGCCAGGACCCACGCTGGCGCGCCTTCCTCGTCGACCGGATCGAGACCGGCCCCGAGGCGACCGTCCTCGACGTTGCGTGCGGCACCGCGGCGGTGTCGATCGAGCTCGTCCACCGCTACGGCTGCCGCGTCGTCGGGGTCGACCAGAGTGCCGAGATGCTGGCCGCTGGGCGAGCCCGCGTTGACGCCGCGGGTCTCGGTGAGCGAATCCGGCTCGAGGAAGCCAGGGCCGAGCACCTCCCGTTCGAGGACGCCTCCTTCGACGCGCTGACGTTCACGTACCTCCTTCGCTACGTCGACGACCCCGCCGCGACGATGAAGGAGCTCGGCCGGGTGGTGCGACCCGGCGGCCGAATCGCGATGCTCGACTTCTTCGTCCCGGCTGGAGTGGCCCGACCGGCCTGGGAGCTCTACGTCCGAATCGGCCTGCCGGTGCTCGGCCGCGCGGTCTCGCCTGGCTGGGGCGAAGTCGGCAGCTTCCTCGGGCCCAGCATCCGCGGCTTCTGGAACGACCATCCCGTGGAGGAGGTCGTCGGCGCCTGGAGGGATGCCGGCATCGACGGCGTCGAGGGCCGGCGTCTCAGCCTCGGCGGCGGGCTCGTGCTCTGGGGAACGCGTGGCGCTTGAGACCTCGCGGCCGGCCTTCTATGCCCTGCGCTCGGGCGGCTGGCGCGACTACGTCACCCTTCTCCATCCGCCGTACACGGCCTGGCACCTGAGCTATGTGGCCATCGGCGCGGCGCTCAGCGCCGAATTTTCGTGGTCCAGGTTGGTCCCGACCCTGGTCGCGTTCTTTCTCGCCGTCGGCATCGGCGCGCACGCGCTCGACGAGCTCAACGGACGGCCGCTCCGTACGGAGATACCGCGCAGCGTGCTGATCTTCCTCGCGGTCGCCTCGATCGCGGGTGCGGTGGCGATCGGGATCGCCGGGGCGGTCGCCTTCGACCCGTGGATCGCCGCCTTCGTGCTGGCGGGCGCCTTCATCGTCGTCGCATACAACCTGGAGTCCTTCGGCGGACGCTTTCACGACGACGCATGGTTCGCGCTCGCCTGGGGGTCGTTCCCGCTGCTGACTGCCTACTTCGCGACCGCGGAGTCGATCGGGGCGGCCGCGGTCGCCGGCGCGGTCTTCGCGTTCGCGCTCAGCCTGGCGCAGCGAGTCCTCTCGACGCAGGTCCGGGACATGCGTCGCCGAGTCATGCGTGTCCACGGGACGATCGAGCGTGCGGACGAGACGACGGAGCCGGTCACCCCGGAGCTGATCATGGGGCCAGCCGAGCGGGCGCTGCGCATTCTGTCGGTCGCAGTCGTCGCCCTCGCCATCGCTTCGGTGATGATGCGAGTGTGGTGACGCTCGCCTTCATGCCGCCGACCGAGCCGCCGCCGACGCCGCCCGCGATCTACGCGCCGGCTCCGCGGGAGATCTCCTTTGGCGAGATCAGAGGCCGCGTGACGGCCGGCACGCGGATCGTGAGCATTCGCGTCGACGGCGTCTACAAGGGACACGCGAATCTCGACGGACGCCGCTTCTGGAGGACGATCTCGCTGCCGAGCCGTGACATCACCATCCGCATCACGGCAGTGAACGCGATGGGCGACCGCTCCTCATCGTCGGTCGGCCCCGTCTACGGACTCTCTCGCCGCGCACGGCCGCACGCGATCAAGGGCTCCCTCGACCGCGGGCTGCAGCGGAAGATCCGTGCCCTCGTCGACGCCTTTCCCGGGACATCGGGGGTCTACGTCCAGGATCTGCGGACTGGGAAGGGCGCCGCGTGGAACGCGCGGGCCCGGTTCATGGGCGCCTCGACGCTCAAGCTCGGGATCGCGATCGAGGTGCTTCGTGTGCTCGGCGGCAAGCCACCCGCGGACTCGCGCGTCGGCTCGCTGTTCCGCCGTATGCTCGTCTACTCCGACAACGGGGCCGCAAATGATCTCCAGGTCTGGCTCGGGGGCGGCTCGATCTACACGGGGAGCGCGAGGGTCACGGCGACCCTCCACGCGCTCGGCCTCTACGACTCCTACATCAACGGCGGCTACATCCTCGGGACAGCCGACCGGGCGCCGATTCCGCTCAATGTCGTCGTGCAGCCGCCGTACTACAGCACCGGGAAGTACACGTCGGCCTGGGATCTCGCCCGGATCCACAAGTTTCTCCATCGGGGCGCGGGCGGCAAGGGACCGCTGCTCGGCCTGTCCGGCCACTTCACCGCGAGCGACGCGCGCTTCCTCCTCTGGACACTGGCACACGTCCTCGACCCAGGAAAGCTCGACCGCTACGTGGGCGATGAGCCCGGGGTCTCGGTCCTGCACAAGGCCGGCTGGATCTCAGTCGTCCGGCACGACAGCGGACTCGTCTACTGGCGCGACGGCGGGTTCGTCGCGGTCGTGATGACCTACAACTCCGCGGGAATCGGCGCGTCGTCCGACATCCTCGCGGGAGAAATTGCGCGGATCGCGCTCCAGCACTTCTCCCACACGGGCTCAGTTGCGCGGGGCGGGCGCGGTCGTCTGTTTTCGTTCTAGGGCCTAGGATGGGTCGATGGCTTTCGCCCTCGAAATCGTCTTCGCCGCAGGCATCGTCGTCGTGGCGCTCTCCCTTCTGGCCGTCGTCCTGGGGAAGGCGAGTGACCGGCTGCTGCTCGTCGTCACGGTCGCGCTCGCCATCGGTGCGGCAGTCGCGGTGGTCGCTCTCGGCATCGACCTCGTGGATTCGTACACGGATGTGGACGCTCTCCTCCTCGCCGCCGGAGGGCTCGCGGCCGCCGCGGTCGCGGAAGCCGGCCTGCTCGCGCTGAACCGGGGCCTGCGGCGCTTGCAAGAGACCGAACGACTCACGGATGCAGCCCGCGACGAGATCCACGCCTTTGCCGCACAGGAGTCACAGCAACGGATTCTGGAGCTCGAACGCATTCTTGCGAGAGAGCGGGCGAACACGAGCCACCAGCTCAGCGAACAGGAGCGGCGTCTAGCAGAGGAGCGGCGGGACACAGTCGAGCGCCAGGCCGAACGCGCGCGCGTCGAGCTCACCCAGACAGTCGCGTCGGTACAGGAGCGGCTGGAACAGCGGCTGATGGCGTGGGCCGCGGATCTCGACCGCGGTCAGCGCGAGCTCGAGCGAAAGCTCGCCGAGCTCGGCCAGAGGCAGAGCGACGCGGTGGCCGCATACGAGGCGCGCCTGGCCGCCGACGCGGAGCGGGTCGACGCCGCGAGCGAGGAGCAGCGACTTGCCCTGACAAAGCTCCGCGAGGAACTGCAGGAATTGGGGACATCCTTCCTCGAAGAAGGACGCTCCGATATCGAGATCCACGCTGCCGAGCGGCGACGGGCACTGCACGAGGTGAACGAGAGGATCCGCTCACGGGAGCGCGCCTTGCGCGAGCAGCTCGAGCGCGACGAGACCGAGGCGAGAGGGCGAATCACTTCGGGCCTCGAGGAGGCGGAGCGCCGGCACGTGGCCGGACTGGACCGGGCATTCGAGCGCGCCGCCACCCGTCTCACGGAGTATGCCGAGAAGCAGTTCGACGCGCAGATCAAGGAGTCCCGCGAGAAGGCCGCCGAGCGCTTGTCGCGCGAGCTCGAAAAGGCGATCGAGCAGTTTGCCCGCCAGGCCGAGACGGACGTCGCCGACCGAATCGCCGACATGGCGCGGATGACCGCCGATCGACTTCAGCGCCGGATCAACGACGTCGCCCGGTCGGCAGAGGCCCAGCACGAGGCCGCCACCGAACGCGTCCGTCACCTGACCGCCAGGCTCGAGGACACCCTCGCGGCAGCCGAAGAGCGCCAGGCCGCGCTGGAGGCCGAAGTGGACGCCTCCATGCGCAGCCTCGACCGCGATTGAGACTCCGCGATTGAAACTGACTTTTCGGGGGGAGGGTTCGTCCAAAAGAAACCGAACCTACGCGGAATGGAAGAGACGTTGACCACTCTCGAGCGGGAACAGGACGAACGCGGCAAGGTGGAAAGCTGGCGGCTCCACGTTCTCATGGAGGCTGGCTATCCGCTTCCCATCGCCGAGCGGATCGCACAGAGCGACGCGGATCTCCACGAGGCGGTTGAGCTCGTCGGGCCGCGCGGGTGCATTCCGGACGTCGCCGCCCAGATCTTGCTCTAAAGCGCGCCGATTTCTTCCAGGCACGGCCGGCTGAGCTAGATTCGGGCAGGTGAAGGTCGAGCCGCTCCTCTACGGCGACCGGAAGGTCTACACCGTGTCCGCGTTCAACCGCGGCGTAGCCTCCTGGGTCGCCCGGCTCCCTTCGATCTGGGTCGAGGGCGAAGTCACGGAGTTCCGCCGCCAGCAGGGGTGGCAGAGCGTGTTCTTCACGCTCAAGGACTCCACGGACGGAGCTTGTCTTTCAGTGAGCATGCCGCGGGGCCGCTTCGACGGCCTTCGGCTCGAGCTCGCGGACGGGATGACGGTTCACGTCTTCGGCCGCCCGGAGCTCTACGAGGCCCGCGGTGTCTTCCAGCTCCGCGCGCTCTCCATCGAGCCACTAGGGCTCGGCGCCATTCTCGCCGGCATCGAGCGCCTGAAGCGCAGGCTGGCCGAGGAGGGCCTCTTCGCGCCGAAACGCAAGCGTCCGCTACCGGTGCTCCCACGGAGGATCGGCGTGCTGACCGGCAACGAAGCCGCCGCCAAGCGTGACTTCGTCACCGCGGTCAAGACCCGCTTTCCAGCGGCGAATGTTCTCGTCGCACAGACGTATGTTCAGGGGCAGGCGGCGCCGGCCGCAATCGCGGCGACGTTGCAGACGCTCGCACGCGAGCCCGAGGTGGACGTGATCGTGCTCACCCGCGGAGGCGGGAGCTTCGAGGACCTCCTGCCTTTCAGCGATGAGCGTGTGATCCGCGCGGTAGCCGAATGCGATGTCCCCGTCGTCTCCGCAGTCGGGCACGAGCAAGACACGCCGCTCTGCGACCACGCGGCCGACGTGCGCGCTTCGACGCCTACCGCGGCAGCACGGCTCGTCGTGCCGGACGAGCGCGAGCTCCGAGAGCGACTCGATGCCGCGCGCGCCGCGCTCGCCCGCGGCGCCGGTGCAGCTCTCGAGCGCGCCCGCAGCTCGTTGACCCGTGACCGGGAGCGACTGGACCGAGCGCCGACTCTGCTTGTCGAGCGCAAGCGGGCGGGCCTCGAGGGCCTCGCCGGGAGATTGCAGGCGTTGTCGCCACGGAAAACATTGGCTCGAGGATACGCCATTGTCCGGACGGACAACGGAATCGTTCGCTCGAGCACCGAGCTCGAATCGGGAAGCCGTATCGACGTCGAGCTCGCCGAGGGCGGGTTCCGCGCGCGCGTGGAGGAGACAAAGGCGTGACGGAGACGAAGGCGTGACGGACGAGGTCTCCTTCGAGGACGCGCGGCGCGAGCTGGAGGAGATCGTCGCGAAGCTCGAGAGCGGCCAGGCGAGCCTGGAGGAGGCGGTCGCGCTCTGGGAACGGGGCGAGCTGCTCTACCGCAGCTGCGTCGGCAAGCTCGACGCCGCGCAGGGGAAGATCGAGGAGCTCGGCAAGCGGGTCGAGGAAGCCCGGCCGTGATCGGCTGGCTCTACGACTTCGCGGGCCGGCGGGTCGAGAAGGGGGAGCTCGGCGAGCGGAGGCACGAGCTCGTCGGCGGTCTCGAAGGAGCCGTGCTCGAGGTCGGCGCGGGCACAGGTCTCAACCTCGCTCACTATGAGCGGGCGAGCCGCGTCGTCGCGGTCGAGCCCGACCCGAGCATGGCCGGGCGCCTGCGCAAGCGCGCGCCCGAGGCGTCGGTCCCGGTCGAGGTCGTCGCGGGAAAGGCCGAGTCCCTCCCCTTCGAGGACGAGAGCTTCGACACCGCTGTCGTCACGTTCGTCCTCTGCTCAGTCGAGAAGCCGCAGGTCGCGCTCGCCGAAGTCCGGCGCGTGCTCAGGCCGGGCGGACGGCTCGTCCTCCTCGAACACGTCCGCGGCGAGGGCCGCCTCGCACGCTGGCAGGACCGCTTCACGCCGCTCCACCGCAAGGTGGCGGGGAACTGCCATCTCAACCGGGAGACCAGGGACGAGGTCGCCGCAGCCGGCTTCGACGTCGGCGACGTCCGCCCGGTCCGCATCCCCGGGAGCCACCCGCTCGTCCGCAGCGGGCTTCAGGGCGTCGCGATCAAGACTTCTTCGTAGTACTCGCCCTTGCGCCGCCCGGTCCGGCGGTTCACGTGGCGGAAAAGCCGTTCTTCGAGCCGCAGGCCGGCGGCGGAGAGGATGCCGTCGTAAAGGCCGCGACGGTCGTTGACGACCACCACGACCTTCCCTCCGCGCCGAACTGCGCGTCGGGAACGAGCGAGCACAGCGGCGATGTCGTCGCAGTAGCCCTTCACGCCGCGCCCGATCTCCTCGCTGTCGCGCCGTTCGAGGCCGAGGAGCTCATACGCGTAGGCGTGCTGCTCGTGGTAGTCGATGAGACCCGGGTAGGGCGGCGAGGTCAGCACCAGGTCGACCGGCCCCGGAGGATCCACGAAGCGCGCGTCGCCGTGCAGGACGTCGACGGACCCCGACGAGCGCATGTCCGCAAACTCCTGCACGCGTTGCACCGCGTCGCGTACGTAGCGGCGCAGAAACTTGTCGGCCTCCCCCACCGGCCGGCACACGCGCCGGTGCTTGTGGCAGAAGTACTCGCCGTTCACTGGCTCGGCGGGAAAGTCGAGATCGTCGTGGCGGGCGAGCCGCGCCGAGCGGGCGGAGCGCGAGAGGACGACCTGCCAGAGCTCCGGATATGCGGTGCCCTCGATCCGCTCCCGGAAGGACAAGAGTTCGGCGAGCGACCGCGGCGCGTACCAGCGGCGCAGATACGGGCCGGCGCCGCGAACCTTCGGGGCGGGCTCGCCATCGGAGAGCCGGACAACGTCTGCGAGCAGCACTGCAGGGTCGTAGACACCCGTCTTCGCCCGCATGAGCAGGCAGTTGAACGCGGACACGTCACAGCCAGCCGCACGCGCGCCGAAGGAGTTTGCCTCCACGAGTGTTGTCCCGGATCCGGCGAAGGGATCCCAGACGAGCTGGCCGGGCGAGGCATAGCGGCGGAGGAAGACTTCGGCGAGCTGAGGCACGAATTTGCCCAGGTACGGATGGAGCCGATGGACGTGCTTGGTGCGCTCGCGTTCGGGGAGCTCCGCCTCGGACCACGAGAGCTCGAGGTCGATCTCGTCGTAGAGAGCCGCCTGTGTGCGCATCGGCGCGAACTTCGCCGCGCTTCGCGCTTGCCCTGCTCACCGCTATCATCCCGCGCGATGTCAGCGCCAGTCGACGTACTCCGAAATGTGCCGCTCTTCGCCGACCTGGACGACGAGGATCTCGCCGGCCTCGCGAACCAGATGAAGGAGCGCCGCTTCTCGGAGGGCAGCCCGATGGTGAGCGAGGGCAGCGGCGGCGCGGGGTTCTTCGTCATCACCGACGGGAACGCCACGGTCAGCGTCGGCGGCGAAGCCAGGGCGACGCTCGGGCCCGGCGACTACTTCGGCGAGATCGCCCTTATCGACGAGGGCACCCGCTCTGCGACGATCACGGCCGCGACGGACGTGGTCGCGTACGGCATGACGTCGTGGGAGTTCAAGCCGTTCGTCGAGGATCACCCGCAGGTGGCGTGGGCGCTCTTGAAGACGCTCGCCCAGCGTCTGCGCGCCGCGCAAGCGCAGGACTAGAGAAGGGGGACTCCATGGGCTGGTTCGACAACCTCTGGCGCCGCCGGAAGGGGCGCACGACCGACGACACCCTCGAGCCTTCAGAGCCTGACGTGGAAGTCGCGGACGAGCTCGAGGAGGAAGCGCACGACGCCCGCGATGAGCAGGCCATCGAAGAGCCCCGGCCGCCCGGCGGCTAGACCTCCCGCCCCAACCGCTCGCCCAGCTCCTTTAGGTCTGCCTCGGCGCGGTCCGGATCGCCGCTGAGCGCGACGGTCTCGGCCCCAGGGAGCTCGGCCTCGACGCGGCCGCCGAAGACGACGCAGCGGACTCCGGCTTCCGCGGCGAGCGACGCCACGAGCCCTGTCACCTTCCCTTCACGCGACGCCGCGTCCACCGTTCCCTCTCCGGTGACCACCAGCGCGGCGCCACGTAGCTGCTCCCGAAGCCGGATCGCGTTCGCGACGAGCTCCGAGCCGGGAACGAGCGTGGCTCCCAGAGATGCCAGCGCCGCGCCGAGGCCGCCGGCCGCGCCCGCGCCCGGAAGGTCGGCGTACGGCTGGAGGGCGGGATCGGAGGCGAGGCGCCGCTCGAGCTCTTCCACCTGGGCCGCAGACGCGCCCTTCTGAGGCCCGAACGCGTGCGCGGCGCCGCGCGGCCCGAGCAATGGATTGACGACGTCGCACGCGGCCAGTGTCCCGGCCGGCAAGACTTCGACCACCTCCCTGAGGCCGGCGCCCCCGTCCACGGTCGCGCTGTCCCCGAGCCCGACGACGAGCCCGCTCATGCCCGCATCCTGCGCTGCGACGACGAGCTCGCCGAGCCCTCGGCTCGAAGCCCGCATCGGGTCGAGCTCGTGTCCACCGAGCCGGGCAAGGCCGATCGCGGCCGCTGCCTCGACGACAGCCCGCCCATCGGGGAGCAGCGCGAAGCGCGCTTCCACCGGACGCCTGAACGGATCGGACACGTACGCCGTCCGCCACTCCCCGCCAAGAGAGGCGCGGAACGCCTCCGCCGTCCCCTCTCCCCCGTCGGCCATCGGCGCCTGATCAACCTCGAGGCCAGACCGCGCTAGGCCCGCCGCCAGCGCGCGTGCCGCCGCCTCCGCATTGAGAACGCCCTTGAGCGGGCCGGGGCAGACAAGGGCTCTGGTCCGGTCCGGGGTCTCGCCTACCGTTGGATCGTGGGCTCGAACGACATTGCGCTCCTGGCGGCGACGATCCTCGGCATCTCGGTCCCGATCATGCTGGCGCTCCTCGTCCCCCACTACCACCTCGACTCGGTGGTCGTGTTCTCGATTCCCTGCGGCCTCGTTGCCGGAACCGCGACCGCGGTGCTCGCCGCCCGCGATCGCCGCCGGGGCGGCAAGCCCGTCAACGGACGCGTGGTCGTCGCGTACGGCGCGCTCGTCCTCCTCGGCGCGGGACTCCTCCTGCTCACCGTGGCGGCGATCGCCTTCTACCGGACGCCGCTGACCTTCTAGGCGATCCGCTCCACCCGCCCGTCCTCCTCGACCTCGACGTCGGTCACATCGGGCATGCGGCGCAGCATCGCGAAGGAGAAGCCCTCGCGCGCCAGATAGAAGAGGCCGAGGCTGACGCCCACCGAGGCCTCGATCGCCTGCAGGCCGACGCCGAACGCGAAGCCATGCGCGTACGAGACGCCGTAGGAGAGGAGCGCGAAGGCAATCGCGGCCTGCAGGAGGCCGACGTTGCCCGGCCAGAACGGAAAGAGCGTGACCACGTTCATGAGGAGCAGGACGAGCGCAGCCGCCTGCACTCCGGCGTGGATCTGGAAGGCGAGCATGGCGGCCCAGACAGCAAAGAGCTGGGCGGTCCAGCCGAGGAGCTGGAAGCAGAGCGCCCAGATTGCAGGCACCGGCCGGCGCAGCACGGTGAGGCCCGCGCGCGCCATCGCAATCAGGCGGCGCACGGCTCCCCAGTCCTCGGGCGCCTCCTGCACCGGCTGAGGGTGCCGCCGCGCCAGAAGGAATGCGGCGATGAGGAGGCCAAGCCCGACACCGATCACGACTGCCAGCGCCGGCTTCGCCCAGTCCGGGATGCGCGACGTGTAGAGGACGTAGACGACGAGGCCGGTGGCGGCGACGACATCGAAGAGCCGGTGCGCGAATACCGTTCCCACGATCGTCGCCCAGGTTCCGGGCCGGCGGCGAAGGTGCCGCGTGATGACCGCAACGCGCGCGAGCTCGCCGACCCGGCCCGGCAGCGCGACATTGCCGAGGAGCCCGACGCAGAAGGCGGAGAAGACGACGCGCCACGACGGCCACGGCTTCGGGATCGCCTGGAGGATGATCACGCGCCAGGCCGACGAGCGAACCACGACCGACATGAGGTTGATGCCGACCGCGACCGCCACCCACGTCCACGAGACGGCCTCGAAGGCATCGGAGAGGAGGTTCGTGTCCGGCCACTGCCACGCAACGAGCACCGCCACGACCGCGAGGACGAGCGCAAGAATTCCGAACCGCATCGGCCGGCTCTCTGGCAGGTACATGTCAGGCCGCCGCTCTCTGCGCCGTCGTGCGGGAAGCTGCCAGCTGTTCGTAGATCTCGACGAGGCGGCGCGCGATCCGGTCCCAGGAGTAGCCCTCGGCGACCTTCCGGGCGCCAGTGCCGAGCGCGACGCGGCGCGACTCGTCCGAGAGGAGCTCGACGACGGCGCGGGCGACCGCGGTGGGATCGCCGGGCGGGACGAGCAAGGCGCTCGACTCGTCCGCGACGGCCGCGTAGCCCTCGATGTCGGAGGCCACGGCCGGCGTCGCCGTGGCGAAGGCACGCGTCAGCACCATGCCGAAGCTCTCGCCGCCGAGTGCGGGCGCGCAAAGGAGGCTTGCCGCCTCGAGCTCGGCGGTGAGCTCTTCCTCGGAGAGGCCCCCGAGGAGGTCCACCCGTTCCAGCGAGAGCCCCTGCCGCCGGGCGAGCCATCGCACCGAGAGTGGATCGGCGCCCACGACGCGAAGGCGCGCGCTCGTCTCGGCCGCGACCTGCGGCCACGCGCGCAGCAGCACCTCGAGCCCCTTTCGTTTCTCGTTGCGCCCGATGAAGACGACGTTGCCGTTTCGCCCGTCTGCGTCGAAGCGCTCGGGCAGGAAGATCCCGTTCGGGACGACCTCGATCGGCCCGCCGGCGTAGGGCTCGGCCGCCCGCCGCGCCGCGTCGGACACTGCGAGCCGGTAGTCGGCCCGATCGACCGCGATTCCCCACACTCGCCTGCCCATCGGATACCAGCCGAGCTTCTCGCCGGCGGCGTGGAAGGTGGCGACGGTCGGGCAGTCGGCGACGACGAGCGCGAAGGCGGAGAGGACCGGCGCGTACGGCTCGTGCACGTGGATCACGTCGAAGCGCTCCTCCGCGAAGATCCGCCGCATTCGCAGCATCGCGGGCGGCGAGAGAATGATGTTCGGAAGCGACGCGTTCGCGGGCACGATCACTGATCGCCCGACCGAGATCACGTAGTCCGGCGGCCGCGTGTGCCGGCCTTCCTTCGGGTGCAGGAGCCTCGTCAGCCGCCCGGGCGGGTCGTGGCCCATGACGATTTTGGCCTCGATCCCGAGGCTCTGGAGTGCCCGCGCCTGGTGGTCAGCGTGCTCTTGGACTCCACCCCAGAACGACCAGGAGTAGGGCACGACGATGCCCACCTTCATGGCGAGACCATACCGTGAATAGACTCGTCCTCATGATCAAGCGGGCCTCCCGGCTGGAGGGAATCGTCGGCTTCGGGATCGACCGCGTCGCGGCCTCCTCGGAGCAAAAGGGGGGAAGCCACGGCGGCCCCATTCTCCGCATGGAGAACCTCGACACCGACCTCCCGCTCCCGCCCGAGGCGCTCGAGGTCACGCGAGCGAAGCTCGACGACCCGAAGTCGAACAGCTGGCTTCCCTTCACGGGCGATCTCGACCTGCGCGCCGCGATCTCGGACTTCACCGCCGATCGCACCGGCCACCGTTACGACCCCGAGCGCGAGATCGTCATCACTGCCGGCGGGATGGAAGGCCTGCTGAACGCCCTCCTTTGCACCGTGGATCCGGGTGACGAGGTGATCGTCACCGATCCAACATATGCGGGGATCGTCAACCGCATTCGCCTCGCGGGCGGCACACCGCGCTTCGTTCCGTTCCTCGCCGATGAGGACGGTTGGCGCTTCGACCGCGGCCAGCTCGACGACCTGTTCGGCCCGAACATGACCGGCTTCCTGCTTATGAGCCCGTCGATGCCCTCGGGCGGTTACCTCGACGAGGACGACTGGCTCGCGGTCTGCGACCTCTGCCGCGAGCGCGACCTCTTCCTCATCTACGACTCCGCGATGGAGCGCCTGCTCTTCGACGGCCGTCCGCTCGTCCACCCGCTGCACATGGACGGGATGGCCGAGCGGACGGTCGTCGTCGGCTCGCTCTCGAAGGAGCACCGGATGATCGGCTGGCGCGTGGGCTGGGTCGCCGGGCCCGCCGACACCGTCACCGACGCGGGCTGGGCGCACGTCTACAACACGACTATGCCGGTGGCGATCTCCCGCTTCGCGGCCACCGCAGTCCTGCGCGGAGACCAGAGTCATGTGGCCGACTGCGTTGCCGAGCTCGAGCGCCGGCGCGACACGATGCTCTCCGGCCTCTCGGGCTGGCCCCTCGTCAGCCCGGCCGGCGGCTGGTCGCTTCTCCTCGACGTCGCCTCCCTCGGCTTCGAGCCCGCGGAGGCCTCGCGGATCCTCCTCGAGGACGCACAGATCGCCGCCACGGCCATGACCGGCTGGGGCGACGATGTGGCGGCGCGCTACGTCCGCTTCGTCTTCAGCGCGGAGCCCGTCGAGAGGCTCGAGACCATCCCCGACCGCTTGGCCGGGACGAAGCTCGCGGAGGCCGTTGCAACTCGAGTCTGAAGCCAAGGCCGTTGTCGCCGAGATCGCCCGCGGCGGCCTCGCCGAGCTGCACACCCACCTGGGGGGCTCGGTCGATCCCGCGGTCATGTGGTCGCTCGCCCACGAGCAGGGGATCGCGCTGCCGGTGAAGGACTACTGGGACTTCGTCGACCTCGTCACCGTGGATCCGCGCGGCGTCGAGGGCCTCCCCGAGCTCGACCAGATCTACAAGTGGACGGAGCTGATCCAGTCGAGCCCGCTCGCGGTCGAGCGCTCGGTGCACGGCGCGATCGGTGGCGCCTACATCTCCCAGAACATCACGACGCTCGAGCTCCGCTTCAACCCGATGAAGCGAAACCGCGGCGGCGAGCGCGACCTCGACCACATCATCATGGCCGCGGTGCGCGGGCTCGACCGCGCCGCGCTCGAGTTCCCGCGCGTGCGCGCCGGCCTCATCCTGATGATGGACAGGACGTTCACGCACGAGCAGAACGAGGTCATCGTCGAGAAGGCGATTCGCTACAAGCCGCGCGGGGTCGTAGGCATCGACATCGCGGGACCGCGGCCGAACGGCGGCCGCTATCCCTACCGCGACCTTGCCCCGCTCGTCGAGCATGCGCGCTCGGCCGGCCTCGGAGTCACGATCCATGTCGGCGAGGAAGGCGGCGCCCACGGCATCGAGGAGGTCGGCGAGGTCGTCGACTCCCTCCGGCCCGACCGCGTCGGCCACGGCATCCTCGCCGCCCAGGACGAAGAGATGATGCGCGCGCTCGTGGACGCTGGCACCGTTCTCGAGATTTGCCCCACCTCGAACCTGCTAACGCGCGCGCTGGCCGACGAGGACGCCCTCCGCGACACTGTTCGCACCTTCGCCGACCGCGGCGTCGCCTTCACGATCGCCACCGACGGGCCCGAGATGATGCGAACACACCTGCGCGACGAGCTCGAGTTGCTTCTGAGCGCGGGCGCCTTGTCGGAGACGGATCTGGGCGCCGTGAACGCTCGCGGTCACGAAGCCTCCTTCATAGACCCAAAGGCGTAGGTCCAAAAGATCGCCCCCACGGCGAATAGCGCCACTCGGCAAACGGCGACAACATGCGCGCCGATGATCACTCTCGGCGAAGACATCCAGTTCACACCCCGTCAACGACAGGTCATCCAGCTGATCGCTGAGGGTTGCTCAAACGTCGAGATCGCGGAACGGCTCGGCGTGTCGCCTCGAACGGCGAAGGCGCATTCCGACATTCTGCGCTCCAAGCTGCGGGTCGGCCGACGGCGGCAGATCCCGCTCGCATTCCGAAACGCGACCGGCGAGAACCCTCTCGAAGGCCTCGAGCCGGCAGCAGGCCTGCGCGACGACTCCCGCACGCCCGACTGACCACTTGGGGGATAACGGCCCGACGCCCGCGGCCCGCCGTGGGCGTCGGTCTGCCCCGGCTTGGAACCATGCTGCAAACCGCGCTAATCTCGTGAGCCGCCGGCGTGGAGCCGCGGCCGCAATGGAAGCGCTCCGGGAGACGTATCCACCCCTCTTCCGCCGCCACGCCCGGCGGCCTCGCCTCACCCGCATGCTCGACGCGAACACGGCGCAGACGATCCTCGTCACCGCGCCCGCCGGCTACGGCAAGACGACGTTGGCCACCGAATGGGTCCAGGGCCGCGACGACGTCGTCTGGTACCGGGCAACGTCCGGTTCGGCCGACGTGGCCGCATTCTCAGCGGGGCTCGTGGACGTGATGGCACCGCTCGTACCCGGAGTCGGCGACCGCCTCAAACAACGCCTCCGCGTGGCGGACACGCCCGAGCGGGCAGCGAGGCCCCTCGCCGAAATCCTCTCCGAAGACCTAGAAACCTGGCCGCCGGACGCACTCCTGATCATCGACGACTACCACCTCGTGGTCGACTCGGCGCCCGTCGAGGAGTTCATGGACTGGCTCCTCATGCTGACGCCCGCATTGCACGTTCTCGTCACAGCGAGGCGGCGGCCGAAGTGGGCATCGGCGCGGCGGGTCCTTTACGGCGAGATCACCGAGATCGACCGTGGCCAGCTCGCGATGACCACAGACGAAGCCGCCCTCGTCCTGGACGGGCGATCCACCGAGGAGGTGCAGGCGCTCGTCCAGCACGCCGAGGGCTGGCCCGCACTTATCGGCCTCGCGGCTCTGTCGGCGACCCACAAGCTGCCGACGGAGCGAGTTTCCGAAGCGCTGTACCGCTACTTCGCGGAAGAAGTCGTGCGTCGCGAAACCAGCGACGTGGAAAGGTTCCTCCTCATTGCGTCAGTACCAGCCCCCATTGACCTGGGGGCGGCTGAGGAACTCTTGGGCGAGGACACTACCGGGGCTGTCTTGACGCATCTAGTCGAGGAGGGCTTGGTGGAGAAGATGGGTTCGGACTTTCGCCTTCATCCGCTCCTCCGATCGTTCCTCCGGCAATCGCTTCGCGAAAGCGATCCGGCCCTATTTGACAGAGTCGCTGCAACAACCCTTCAGACCGCAATCGCTCGCCGGCACTGGGAGCAGGCGTTCGATCTGGCGATTGAAACTGACCATCGGGACGCGGTGGTCGCGATTCTCGATGGATCAACTCCCGAGCTTCTCGCTGCAGGCCATACGGAACTTCTCGCGCGCTGGTTGGATGAGTGCGGCGCACTCGGAGTTGACGAGCCAGCCGCGATTCTTACCCGAGTCGAGCTGCTCATCCGCAGAGGTGAGCTGTCAGAGGCACTACTGCTGGCCCGCGGCCTGGCGAATCATCTGCCCTCGACCGATAAGCACGCTTCGCGGGCCAGCTACCTGGCTGGATTCAGTGCCCATCTTCTCTCTCAGGAAGAGCTTGCCCTTGCTTTTCACCTTCAGGCAAGGGACCTCGCGTTAGAACGCCGAGAGCAAAGCGATGCACTTTGGGGAGCCCATCTCGCCGCTATTGAGTTGGAAAAGCCTGAAGCCGCCGCATACCGAGTCGAGCTGGAGTCCTTGGGGCTTACGGATGCAACCACGAAGCTTCGAATCGCCATCGGTCGAATGGGAGGAGCGACGGCCGCGGCAAATCTCAGCGGCTTGATCCCGATGGTCAACCCTTTGGTTGCATTGGCAAAACGCGCTGAACCCATTGTGGCGACCAGCTTCTTCACGCGAATCGCTGAGGTGCAGTTCATCCGCAGCCGATACGAGGAAGCACTCGTCCTTGCGTCGCGTGGACTCAAGATCGCCACCGATCTGCACCTCGATTTTGCGCTTGGCTACTGCCTCGTACAGCGGGCCAACGCCGAGATAGCTCTTCGACAGTTCGGAGCGGCCCGCAGATCCCTGAAAACGCTAAGCGAGATCCTTCTCTCACACAAGGATCCTTACCTCGAGTTGGAAAATCAGGTCCTCCACATGCGGATGAAGCTGGCGAACCGGCGCCACCGCTTCACGGAAACACTCTTTCCGGAACAAACGTGGAGCGATGCATCGAGTGCCGTGAAATCCGAATACTTCGGCCTCAAGGCACTGACGGCTATCGCTCGAGGGGAACCTGATGAGGCTCTTTGCTTCACTGCGCGCGCGAGCGCGCTATCGGATGGCGCGGATGCACGATTCAGTTCTCAGCTTGCTTCCGCGATAGCTCATCGGATGAAAGGCGGTGAGGAGCAATCGTTTCATGAGTCCATCGCCCGCCTCACACGGGAGTGCGCTGATGCAGAGGTGCTTGACTCGTTAGTTCAGGCAGCCCGCGCTGACCCTGGCGTGGCTTCAACCGTCGCATCGGACGCAACAGCAAGGATTGTGTATCGGGATGCTCTTCTCCGCTCCAACGATGAGGCGATCGCGCGTCCGGCCGGCCTCATCGCCGAAGAGATGGAACACGCGCTAACCGGCGGACTCCACGACATCCTCACACCTCGAGAGATTGAGGTCCTTCAGCTCATGTCTCGCGGGCTGTCCAATGCGGCGATTGCCGAAAGCCTTGTGATCGCCGAGAGCACCGTGAAAGCCCATGTACGTCACATCCTCAGGAAGCTCAACGTATCGACGAGACTTCAGGCGGTGCTCAAGGCTGCCAAGAACGAGCGTGACGGAGCTCTCTAGGCAGCGTGAATCGCGACTTCCGGGGAGAGACTTGGCTGCCGTTGGGCCTCGACAGCAAAGTCTGCACGGTCGCCGGACAGATAGCTCTCGGGCGACGAGGCCAGGATGGCCTCGAATGCGGCCACGACTGAAGTGTCGAACTGCGAATCAACCGCCTGAGCCAGGCGAAGACGCGCAATCCTGGTCGGCATCGCGTCACGATAAGGACGACCCGACGTCATCGCGTTGTAAGCGTCTGCGACCGCGATGATCTTGGAAATGAGCGGGATCCGTGCATCCTCGAGGCGATCTGGATAACCGTTGCCGTCGACGCGCTCGTGATGGTGGCGCACAATCTTCGCCAGCTCTCCGTATTGAGCAACGTTGGACAAGATCCGGTCTCCGATCACCGAATGCTCTTCCATCACCCGGCGTTCTTCGAGGGTCAGCGGGCCTGTCTTTTCGAGAATTGCGGCGGGGAGGCCCACCTTCCCGATGTCATGCAGCAGGCCCGAGAGGTGCGCCAGCTGTTGGTCCGCCTCTGAAAGCCCCATTCGACGCGCGATGTCGCGGGCGTAGACAGCAACCGCAGCCGAGTGTCCCGCCGTGTACTTGTCTCGCGCATCCAGAGCAGCTACCAGAGCACTGGCGAATGAGAGACCTGATGCCTCGAGCCTGGAGTTGGCTGTGGCCAGCTCCGTGACGAGTTGACGCTGCTCGTGATAGAGAACCAAAAGTCGCTGAGCGGCAACCGCGGGAACGAAGAACAGCAGGACGGTCCAGGGCGAGAGCTCTCGATATGCATAAACCAACACCGCTAGCACCGGCGTGTACATCGGCAATGTGCTCGCCGTCAGTCTCGCGATCGCTCGAGCCGTCTCAAAGACCGAACCACTTCGCCGGATCGCCACTGTTAGCCCGTTGAGCAGGATGTCGCCGACCGCTTGCACTGCAGCGGCAACCGCAACCGCGAGCAACACGCCACCGAAGGACTCCGCGCGGTCCGCCAGTCCCAAGGCACATACGCCGGCGAATGCGCCGATGAGAGCCCGGGATGAAGTCCAAACGATCCACCTGGTATACGGCCGTCCGAACTCCCCCACGAGTGAGCACGCACTGACAATCATCGCGGCGATCGGACCGAACACGACGGCTGCGAAGAGAATGGGCAGCACCGAAATTGACATTTCAGTGTTCGCGCCGATCGCGACACACTGCCGCTCCGCCAGGAAGGCGACGCCTGCCAGAAGAGCAACGATCCACCACGCGGCCGCGGGCGGACCAAGTCTGTCAATTAAGACGACCCACGTGACCAATGCCCCCGCTGCGAGACAGACCGCGTACGCCTCTACTCGCGGTGAACGGGCCGCGATGGCCGGATAAGTTGCAGAAACCTCGGTCATCCTCTTGCAGATCCCCCAAAAGGGGTATAAGCTCGCATAGCCGTTATCCCCTGCTTGGAGGTTTGAATGCTGACGATCTCGGCTCGAATTGGGGGCCTTCTTTCAGCTCTTTCCTTGGTCGCACTGGTGGCTGGCAGCGCCAGAAGCTGGTAGAGCCCGCTTAGTCTGAGTTTTTCCACAACCGCCAGCATCCCTCGCTAGAGGGATTTGAGGTCTAGGTTGTGGAAGGTGTGGAAAACCTGATCGCTTAGGCGATCAGGCCGCGCCTGAAACCGATGGCCACCGCGTGGGCGCGGCTGCGCGCCTGCAACTTGGCCAAAAGGTGCCGCACGTGCGACTTGACTGTCTCCTCGGAGAGGTAGAGACGCACGCCGATCTCGCGGTTCACGAGACCGTCCGAGATCAGCTGCAGAACCTCGATCTCGCGCATCGTCGGCTCCTGCTCGAGCTCTCGAAGCGGGGGCGTGAACGGGATGACCTCGCCGTCTTGATCCTCCGGAGACCTGCGCGCGGCAGCCTCGTCGAAGCGGCGGGAGTGGTCCAGGTATCGGGACAGGATGTCTTTCCGCTGGGCAGCGTCCATCGAGCCAAAAATCGGCACCCTCTTCCCAATTCCTTACCCTCATTCGAGGGAGTGAGGCGGGCAGATGGGGTACCTGAAATCTACTGATAGCTGTAAAAACCCGGATTAGCGTCCTTTGCGGATAACCCTGTGGAGAAATCCGGCCCTCAGGCCTGGGCCAGGAGTCGCGCGACAATCTTCAGATCCGCGACGAAGTCGGCCATGGCTGCGTTTCGCTCCTCATCCGTGCGCTGGCGCAGGATCGAGGACGGGTGCACGGTTGCGAGGACGTACGGCGCAAGCTCAGAGTCGACGGGCTGCCCACGGTCCTTCGTCACCCTGAACTGGCGGCCGAGAAGAGCCTGCGCGGCGGTTGCGCCCATGAGGACGAGGACGTTCGGCTGGATGGCCCCCAGCTCGGCATCCAGCCAGGGCCTGCACGCCGCGAGCTCGGCTGCGTTCGGCTTCTGGTGAATCCGCCGCTTGCCGCGCGCCTCCCACTTGAAATGCTTGACCGCGTTCGTGACGTAGGCGAGCCGGCGGTCGATCCCGGCGGCCGCCAAGCCCTCGTCGAAGACGCGTCCCGCAGGGCCGACAAAGGGCTTGCCGGCGAGGTCCTCCTTGTCGCCGGGCTGCTCGCCGACGAAGACAATCTCCGCGCTCTTCAGCCCCTCGCCGAACACGGTTTGCGTCCCGGTTTTCCACAGATCGCATGCCTTGCATCCCGCGGCGGCTTCGCAAAGTTTCCGCAGATTGCGCGTTTCCGGGACGGGAGCGGCGCTCACTCTCTAGCGATCCCCGAGGAGAAGCGACGCAAACGCGCCGCCGCCGATCACCCGTTCGGCGCCCCCGCCCGCGCGTTCGCGGATCTCCCGGTCGGATGTGACGAGCCAGTACGGATCCTCGAGCTCGCCGGCGCGCCGCGCGATCCAGTCGTCGGCGCTCTCACCTCCGGTGCCGATCCCGCCCTCAGGCGCGCGGCCATCGAAGACGATTTCCGGCTCGACGCCTTCCTCGGTAGCCCACGCGCCGACGAGCCGCACGAGCTCGTCCTCCGGGATGTTCGGCCAGCGCGAGCGCAGGACGTTGCGCGCGTCGATAAGAACTGTGAGGCTCAAAGGGTGCTGAGACTGTACGAGCATCCGGCCTCCGGGAACTGCATGAAGGCCCGAATCCTGCTCAGGCACCTCGAGATCCCGTACGAAAGCGTCGTCCTCGACATCTTCGAAGGCGAGGCGACCGAGGCCGAGCACCTGGCCCGGAACCCCTCGGGCGAGGTGCCGACGCTCGAGCTCGAAAGCGGCGAGTTTGTGTCGCAGTCGGGCGCAATCCTCCTCTATCTCGCCGAGGGCACGCAGTACCTCCCCGACGACCCGGTCGAGCGCGCCCACGTCCACCAGTGGCTCTTTTTCGAGCAGAACGGGATCGAGCCCGGGATCGCGACATCGCGTTTCTGGAAATGGCGCGGCCGCGACACGGAGAAGCCCGAGGCGTGGGCCGACAGAATCGCGCGGGCGGAGGACGAGTTGGACGTGCTCGAGGCCTGGCTGGCAGAGCACGAATTCCTGGCGGCCGGCCGCTACACGGTCGCGGACATCGCGAACTACGCCTATACGCACGTGGCTCACGAGGTGCTCGACATGTCGGGGCGGCCGGCGATCGCTGCCTGGATCGCGCGCGTCGACTCCCAGCCCGGCTTCGTCAACGACCTCGCGCCCTTCCCGTGAGCGGAAAGCTGCTTTCGGTCAACGTCGGCTCGCCGCGGGAGATCGAATGGCTCGGTCGGCGGGAGGCGAGGTCTATCTGGAAGTCCCCGGTCGACGGGCGCCTCCCGGTGCGGGGCATCAACGTGGCCGGAGACGATCAGGCCGACCGCGAGGTGCACGGTGGGCCAGACAAGGCGGTCTACGCCTATGCGCGAGAAGACCTGGACCGGTGGGAGCGGGAGTCGGGCGCGAGCTCGAGGACGGGAACTTCGACGAGAACCTGACGGTGTCCGGCGTGGACTTAACCGGCGCCGTCGTCGGCGAGCCCTGGGAGGTCGGTAGCGCGCTGTGCCCTCCTGCTCGAGGCACCCGAGCTGGCAGAGGGA
>JBKPPF010000048.1:0-15741 GCA_046733475.1 Actinomycetota bacterium | reverse complement strand
CCGAGGTACACTGGATGATCCTTCCGGGTCGGAGGGGTGTGCACAGCCCAGGCGTTCTGCTTGTGAGCGCCGTCCTGGCTGCTGCGGTGGCGGCAGTTCTGCTGCTTTTGGGTGCGTCCGGGCGCTCGACCTCGGCGGGTCAACTCCCAGGAGAACGCTTCGATTCGGCGGCCCTGGAGGTTTCGCTGCCCTCGCCCATTGAGCCGGGTTTCGTTCCGCCAACGCCGCTTCGGCTCTCTGAGGGAGAGACGGCGCGGTGGGCGGTCGTTGAATCCCCCGTTGCGGCGCGAGCCCAGCCGATGTTCGATGCACCCGTGGTCATTCGCCTTGGCCGCCTGACACCAGAAGGAACGTCAAATTTAGTTCTTGTGCTTGGTACGCAGGCGCGCGGCTCCGGAGGCGTTTGGGTGAGGGCACGGCTGCCTGTGCTGCCCAACGGTAAGACCGGGTGGATTCCGCGTGGCGCACTAGGGGGCTATCACTTCGTCCACACGCATCTCGTAATTGACCTCGACCGAACGACCGCGGCCCTATATCGCCAGGGACGGCTCGTGTTCCACGCGAACGTCGGCGTAGGTAAAGCAGCCTGGCCGACCCCCCGAGGCGAGTTCTACATCAGAAACAAACTCGTTTCGTACAGTAGCCCGTCTTACGGCCCGTTCGCATTCGGGACGAGCGCCCGCTCTGTTCTTACCGACTGGCCAGCGGGCGGGTTCATCGGGATCCACGGGACGGACAGACCGGACCTTATCCCGGGGCCAGTTTCGCACGGGTGTATTCGACTGCGAAATTCGGACATCGTCCGATTGGCCCGCTTGATGCCCGTCGGGACTCCGCTGACGATCAAGTAGATGGATGGCCAGCATGAAGAAATACGACGAGTCTTGGAGAGACGCCGCCCGCGGCCACGGCAGACGGTATGTGCGGCCCGGGCGGCGCATCCTGAGCCACGAGCACGCCGCTCGGTACCTTTTAGGCTTGCTAGTGGTGGTTGTCGCGCTGATTGGCGCATCGACAGGAACTGCGGAAAACAACACCCCGGATCAACTCTGGAAACTGTATCCCCTCAAGGTTCCAGCCAGGCAAGAACCATCGGCACCCCCGACAAAGCAACAGCAACAGCCCGCTGGGGTGGCACCGAGCGAGACCGGGAGTGGTGGTGATCGTCGTGATGCCGCCCCGTCGACGGAGAGTAGAACGCAGTTGGTTGTAACTGTCGTTGGTATCGGGCTTTTTGCGGTCGGCCTGCTCCTACTACTCGTGTATTCAGTTGGCCTGCCGACCCCGCGGCGCCCTTCTAAGCGCCACCGCAGTGTTCAATCACCAGGCGGAGTGATTTCCAATGCGGGTACGGGCTCTATGGCATCGGCGTCAGCTGGCGATGGACATAAGCACGGGGCCATTCAAAAGAGCGCGACTGAGGGTGCGGCCAAGACTCCAGGGAACGCCCAAGAAGAGGAGGGCGAGAGCCCGTCCCAACACCAGGAAGAGAATGAAACTTCGAACTCGCGACCGCCCCGTCTACAAGAGGCAGTGGAGGAGCCCGAGGCGCTGTCAGTGGAGCGAGAATCCGAGCACGTGCTCGAGGAGGTGCAACCGGAAATGAACGAGCAACACGCGGAGCCGCTGCAAGCCACTGCTGAGGACGCCGCACCTGGCATTGTGACCATGGAAGAACGCGCATGTGAGCGCGTCAAGTCATATGCGAAGACGGCGAAAGACTCGACGAGGCAGGCCACCGATGAGGCGCTCAAGCTCCTGGGGGAACATGCGCGGGAAGCCAACTCGATCGTTGAGGCTGAAATCGAAAAGTCGCGGCTCGTCGTCGAGAACGGTTGCGAGGAAGCCAAAGCCGATGTGGTCGAGATGGTCGAGCAGGCGCTTGCCGTGCTCGAGGACGCGGATCGCACACTCGCGGACCGCTCCGCGATGGGGACGAGCCTCGCAACTCGCTTGAGCTCGGCGAGATCAATGAGTGAGCGCACCTTGCTTTCAATCGACAGTCATGCTGTCCGGGCGCGAGCCGTGATGAGTGCGGATGGCCATGAGTCGGTAATGGCGATTCGTGCCCAAACCGGCGAGATGCGTGCACTAACGGACTCGCGCCTCCAACGGACGGCTGCTTCGATAGAGGCCGCGAGCGAGCGGGCGCGGGCAGCCATCCACGCGGAAAGCGCAAGCGCCCTCGTAGCCGCTCGGACAAAAGCGGGTTTTTCAGATGAGGATCAGGTCGCACCGTCGGAGTCCGTGGGGGCGGCCGCGAGGACCACTCTCGAGCGGCAGATCCGGACACACGTCGAGGGAGCGACAGCGGCCATCGACGCTCACGCTGAGCAGGCGCGATCGACAACTGAGGCGGCAGCCGCAGGCGCGCGGTCCTCGATTCAAGCGGAAACCGAGCGCGCCTGTCACACGATAAGAGAGACGGTAGAGGAGACCGCCCAAACCGTGCGCGCCCTTGTCGACGAAATTCGGGAAACCGTTGACGCTGACACCTCCGCCGTCGCCAGCGAACTGGAACTACGGCGAAGGGTGGAGCATGCAAGAGCTCTGATGGAAGGCGAAATCATACGCACCCGAGCCGCCATGGAAGACGAGCTCGAGCGCACGATTGCGTCGATCGAAGTAACGGTCGAAGAAACGCTCGCCGCGATGAGCACGGAAGGGATCCCAACCTCTTTAAGCGGTGACCCCTCGATGCCGCGTCTCGAGCAAACGGAGCGCCCGAAGGGGAGTTCGGAAGCGGAATTGATCGAAGACCTCACGATAGCCGCCATCCAGGAAGCGGCAGAAGCAACGACCGAGTCGTTCAGGACCAGAGCAGGGAGAGCTGTCGAGGCGGTCACGGCCGAAATCACCGCGGGCCCGCCTGATGCAGTGTCTGAGCCGCCAGGCACCTCAGTGAGTGGCGCCACGGGGGCCTCGGAGGAAGAAGGGAGCAGCAGCCGTAAGTCGGCACGGAAACGCCGGCGGCATGGACGTCCCCGTTGAAGGAGTCAACCTGCTGTTCTCTTCTGAGCGCGACGACGAGCTCACTCGTGACCGCCGAGGGATCTTAAGGCGACGACGAGACTGACGCTCGGGTCAGTCTTATCGATGTTGACGTTGCTGACGGTCGTGGAGGCGGAGTTACCAGCCTCGTCTTGGACCGAGCCGCTTGCCGACTGGCCAGCGCCTTCGCTGGACAGGGTCACGTCCGGACCGCAGGCGCTCAACACCGGAAGTGGCATCGGAGCAGGTGAAGTTCACGTCCACGTCGGTGTTGTTCTAACCCGTTCGCATTCGCGGCAGGGTTGGCCGAGCCGTTGATCGTCGGAGCGTTCTTGTCGATCTTGACCGTGACCGAGGCGGACTTGGAATTACCCGCTAGGTCAGTCGCACTGCGGGTCAACCGTCGTCGCTCGGGCCCAAGCTCGCCGAGGAACTCTGGCAGCAACGTTGCCGCACCGCTTTCTCAGGCGACGAGGAGCGGGTCTTCTGCCACCCCGAAAAGGGGTCGGTGCTCGATCACAAGCGTTACGCGAGAACTCTCCGAGAAGCCATGACAGGGGCGGCCGTGGATAAGCGGATGCGGCCCTTCCACGATGGGCGACATACATCCATCACGAACTCAGCCGCCGCCGGCGTTTCACCCGCCGCACTCATGGCGAGGGCGGGACACTCGGACTTCAAGACAACTCAGGGCTACATCGACTTGGCCGGCGAGACGTTCCGGGCCGAGGCCGAAGTCCTCGAGCAGCGCCTTTTCGGACCGAATGCTTTGGTGGCTGGTCGGGTAAGTTTTCACCGGAAGTAGCGGAAAGGAGGATTCGATGTCGTCAATCATCCGGTTCGATCCTTTTCGTGATCTCGACCGGCTCACTGAGCAAATGATGCTCGGAGGCGGCCGAGGGAGCCCTCGAAGCTTCCCTATGGACGCTTATCGTCGGGCCGACGAGTTCTTCGTTCACCTCGACCTACCCGGTGTGGACTCTGATTCGATAGAGCTGACCGCCGAGAACAACATGCTCACGGTGTCGGCCGAGCGACGGTTCGAGTCCGAGGAGGAGGACCAAGTAGTCATCCGAGAGCGGCCACAGGGTCAGTTCACACGACAGCTTCTTCTCGGAGAGAGCCTCGATACTGACCGGATTGAGGCGAACTACGAGAACGGCGTCCTTACCCTTTCGATCCCGATTGCTGAGCAGGCAAAGCCAAGACGGATCGCCGTTGGAGGTGGCGGCGAGAAGCAAACGATTGAAGGTACGTCCCGTCGGGGCTAAGCCGGGCCATTCCGGTACCAAAAGCCGGTACCAATACGGCTATACGTTGTCGTCTCGGAGAACGAAAGCCTCGCGTATGCGGGGCTTTCCCTTACAGGGCCGGAAGGACTCGAACCTTCAACCCCCGGTTTTGGAGACCGGTGCTCTGCCAGTTGAGCTACGGCCCTAGGCGAAGCGCATGATACCCGGGTGCGACGCAGACCCCTCGGCGTTCTCTTCCTCATTCTGGCCGTCGGCTTCGCCGCAATCGCAATCTTTGCGGGCAGCGCGGGCGGCGGAGCGTGGGTGATCGCGGTCGCGTCCGGTGCGCTGGCGGTGTGGATGGGAGAGCTTGCCTACAGGACGTTCCGCTAAGCACCGTATTCTTTCGCTGCGATGGCCGACCAGGCGACTGACACCCGTGTTCTCTGGCAGGAGTTCAAACGCACGGCCGACCGAGGGCTCCGCGACCGGCTGATCCTCACGTACGCGCCGCTCGTCAAGTACGTCGCCGGGCGGCTCGGGAGTGGACTGCCCGCTCATGTCGACGAAGGCGACCTCGTCTCGTACGGGCTCCTCGGCCTGATCGGCGCGATAGAGCGGTTCGACCCCGCCCGCGACATCAAGTTCGAGACGTACGCGATCGCACGCATCAAAGGCTCGATCATCGACGAGTTGCGCTCGATGGACTGGGTGCCCCGTTCCGTGCGGGCCCGGGCGCGCGACATCGAGCGCGCGATCGCCGACCTCGAGTCGCGTCTCACGCGCGCGCCGACCGACGAGGAGATCGCCACGAAGCTCGGCATCACCGAGGAGGAGTTTCAGGATTCGCTCCTCGAGATCTCCCGCTCCTCGATCGCCGCTCTTGACGAGCTCTGGGCGAGCCCGGGCTCGAGCGGAGACGCCGTCGCGCTCATCGACACTATCGAGGACCCGGCCGCCGCCGAGCCGCAGTCGGCAATGGCGCACACCGAAGTGCGCGAAGCGCTCGGCGAGGCGATCTCGCGCCTCCCCGAGCGCGAGAAGCTCGTCGTCACGCTCTACTACTACGAGGAGCTGACTCTGCGGGAGATCGGCGAGGTGCTCGGTGTCACCGAGTCGCGCGTCTCCCAGCTGCACACGAAGGCGATCCTGCGCCTGAAGGCGCGGCTCTCGTCCTCGATGACCAGGCAGTCGCAGGACTAGGCAGGTTCAGGGGCCCGGCAGCCACTCGTAGAGCGCGTCGGGCTCACGTTCTTCATTCCTGGAGCCGTCGGTCAGCTCGAGGACACGCATTCCACGGTGCTCGTAGAACTGCCGGGCCTGTGTGTTTCGCTGGAAGACCCAGAGCCGGAAGCCGTCCGGAGCGAGCTCCGTGACGCGGTCGAAGAGGAGGCTGCCGGCGCCCTGGCCGTGGTGCTCGGGGTAGACGTAGAGGTGGAAGAGGACGTTGTCGCTCAGCGCGAAGAACCCCACGACGTGTCCATCGGCTTCGGCGACCCAGACCTCGTCGTGCTGGGGCATGATCTCGCGAATCCACGCCAGCACGTCCTCGGCGCTGTGGATATCGGGAAGGTAGGACATGCATTCCCGCCGTGCGCGGAGGTGGATATCCGCGATCGCGGGCGCGTCCTCCGGGGTCGCTCTCCTGAGCGAAAACTGCATGAGAGGCTAGATCGCGATCTCTGCGGGGATCTCGTCACGATCGCGCTCGGCCGGCAGCTCCTGCCGGACTCGCGCGTCGAAATAGAGATACGTGGTGACAAGGGCGACGAAGGGCATTGCGAGCGCGTAGACGATCCCGGCGAGCACGTTCATGAGGGCCAGCGGCGCGTCCGTGAGCAGGATTAGGAGCGCTCCGATGAATGGGCCCGCGAGGAGCGCGAGCAACGCTCCGACCCCGACGAGACCGGCGACGCGGAGCCAGCGGTGGCGCACGAGCCGGCCGCTTCTCGTGAGCGACCCGAGGGCGGAGGTGTCCTCGAGCACGATCGCCTGGGCGAGGAACGCCCAGCGAACGGCGAGCCAGGCGGCGACCGGGATGAGGATCCCCGTGCCGACGAGCGCGAGCCCGCCGAAAACGGCCAACGAGAGAGACCCGAAGAGCGCGCGACCTTTCGCCAAGGTCAGCCGGTATGCCTCGACCGAGCCGATCGGCTCGCCCGCGTCGAGGCGAGCGAGGGCGCAGCTCGTCGCACCCTGGAGCAGGGCGAGGCCGAAGAGCGCAAGGGACGCGCCCAATGCAGTGACGAAGAGGACAACCGTTCCGGCTGATTCGCCCGAGACGCTCACGCCGACGAGCCCGAAGCCGCCCAGGACGGTCGCCTGCACGAGCGAGATGACCATGCCGAGCGGGATGAAGAGGATCCCGAGCCCGAGGAAGAGGGGGGCGTGCCGGACGTACATCCGGGCCGACGCCCGGAGGATCTGTCCGGCGCTTCGCCTGCGGGCGACGCGGAGGGGAGCCACGGGGCTCCAGGTGGTGCGCGTGATGACGAAGATGGCGAGGGCAAGAACGGTGACGAGGACGATTAGGAAGGCAAGCGGGCTCCGCAGGAGCTGGACGAGCCCGCGCGAGCCTTGCTCGACCGCGACGCAGAAGAAGTCCGTCGCGTGGGTCCCGAACAGGCCGCCCGCGGGCACCGCGTAGCTTCGGTCCCGCCAGTCGCCCGACCATTCGATCGGCTCCGTCCATTGGGTCTTCAGGTTCGGGCCGGTCGGGCCGTTGAAGAACGCCTTCTGAAGCTCGCCCCACCGGCCCGCGAAGGTGATCCAGGGATAGGCCTCCGCAGCCGCGGTGGGGTCGCTCGGGATCGTCTTGACGACCGGACGGATCTCGCGGTGCGGGCCCTCGGTGTCGTCGCAGCCGACTCCGGCTTCGGCGGAGCTTCCGAGGTAGAGCGCGTCTCCGAACTTGTTCGCGTGCGAGCCGTCGGCAGGATAGACGACGGGGTGTGTACCGTCGACGATCTCGAGCTTGTCGTCGCCCCAACCCGCGCTCTCGGCGCCCTCGTGGGAGCTGTAGCCGACACGGACCGGCCGCTGCGACAGCGCCTCGCCGGCATCGGCGGCCTCGAAGTCGAGCTGGATCATCTCCCAGTCGCCCTCGTGGAGATTGTTGAACTGGTTGTAGACGTAGAAGAACCAGTACTGCAGCGACAGCTGGCCGGGATGGCCCGGATCGGTCGCCGCGTGTGCGTAGACCGTGGGCGGGCTTCCTTCGGTCAGGTGCCGATTCCAGAGCTCGTAGTCGCAGCCTGGGTCGAGCGCGCTTCCCGGGTAGTCGAGGTGGTATTCGAATCGGTGTGCGAGGTCAGTGGCCTCTGGTGCGATCTTCACGAGGTCGGACGCGTTCCAGGGGCCGCGAAGCGCCACGGTGTTCTCGCCGAAGAGGAGGTCGACGTCGATCGGCTCGAAGGGCTCGCCTGGTCCGCATTCCTCGTCTTGCGCGACGAGCTGCACAACCGGCGCGAACCGGTCCGCGAGCGCCTGCTCATCGGCGAGATCCGCGCTCGCACCGGCCGGGAGGAAAAGCGCGGCCGCCGCTGCGGCTAGCGCAAGGATTGTGACGCGTCTCACGGGCGGGTGTTTCGACGCGTAGACCCCGAATCCCATGGCGCGAAGCCGATAGACTCGACCGTCCGTGGCTCCTTCGGAACCGGGGAAGATCCGTAACGTCGTTGTGGTCGGCCATCGGGGGACAGGCAAAACGTCCCTCGTCGAAGCCATGCTCTTCCAGTCCGGCGCGACCAACCGGCTCGGCGCAGTCGAACAGGGTACGACCGTCGCCGACTGGGACGAGGACGAGCAAAAGCGCCAGATGTCGCTGGCCGCGGCGGTGTGCCACGCCGAGTGGCAGGATCGCAAGCTGAACCTCATCGACGCGCCCGGCGATCCCGGCTTCCAGGCGGACTCGATCGCCGCGCTCCGCGTCGTCGAAGGCGCCCTTTTCGTCTTGAACGGCGTGAACGGGGTGGAGGTGCAGACGACGAGGCTCTGGGACCGCTCCGAGCAGCTCGGCCTCTCCCGCGTCCTCTTCGTCAACATGCTCGACCGCGAGCGCGCGGACTTCTTCGTCGTGCTCGACCAGGCGCGCGAGCAGTTCTCCAAGAAGTGCGTGGCGGTGCAGATCCCGATCGGCCACGAGCACGAGCTCACGGGCATCGTCGACCTCTTCCACATGCGCGCGTACATGTCTCCGGAGGGCGGGCGTGAGGGCGACCCGGTCGACATCCCGGACGAGATCGCCGCGCAGGCCGCGTCCTACCGCGAGCAGCTCGTCGACGCCGTCGTCGAGACCGACGAGGCGCTCATGGAGCGCTATCTCGAGGAGGGAGAGGTGTCGGGCGAGGAGCTCGCCGCCGCCCTGAAGAACGCGGTCTCGAACGACCATCTCTTCCCGGTTCTCTGCGGTTCGGCGACGAAGAACCTCGGCACGACCGGCCTCCTCGACCTGCTCGTGGAGGGCGTGCCCTCGCCTGCGAAGAAGCCGCTCGACCTCGGCATCGAAGCGAACGGCGCCGCGGCCTTCGTCTGGAAGACTGTCGCGGATCCCTTCGCGGGGCGCATCAACGTCTTCCGTGTCCTCTCGGGCTCGGTCGGCTCCGACTCGAACCTCGTCAACCCGCGCACGAGGGGCAAGGAGCGGTTCAGCCAGCTTCTCATCCTCCAGGGGAAGGAGCACTCGCCCGCCGACGTCCTCCAGGCCGGTGACATCGGCGCCGTTGCCAAGCTGAAGGACGTCATGACCGGCGACCTCCTGCTCGAGAAGGACGACGTGTCCGAGGCGCCCGCTCTCGATTTCCCGCAACCGGTGATGAGCTTTGCGATCACTCCGAAGGCCAAGGGCGACGAGGAGAAGATGGCGACCGCGCTCCGGCGCCTCGCCGAGGAGGATCCGACCCTCGTGCTGCGCCGCGACGACCAGACAGGGGAGCAGCTCCTCGCCGGCCTCTCGCAGATGCACGTCGAGGTCGCGGTGGACCGCCTCCACCGGCGCTTCAGCGTCGACGTCGACCTCCACCAGCCGCGCGTGCCGTACCTCGAGACCATCCGCAAGGAGTCGCGCGCGCAGGGGCGCTACAAGAAGCAGACCGGCGGCCGCGGCCAGTTCGGCGACTGCCACATCGTGCTCGAGCCGCTCTCCGGCCACGAGGGCTACGAGTTCGTGGACAAGATTGTCGGCGGCGTCATCCCGCAGGGCTTCCGGCCCGCGGTCGACAAGGGCATCCAGGAGGCGATGGCCCGCGGCGAGCTCGCAGGCGCGCCGGTGCAGGGCGTCCGCGTTCTGCTCGTGGACGGCTCGTACCACAACGTGGATTCCTCGGAGATGGCGTTCAAGATCGCCGGTTCGATGGCGTTCAAGGCCGCTTATGAGAAGGCCGACCCCGTGCTCCTCGAGCCGATCATGACGCTCGAGGCGACGGTTCCCGACGATGCGGTGGGCGCGGTCAACGGCGACCTCAACTCGCGCCGTGGGCGTCTGCACGGGATGGAGCCGCGCGGCGGCATGACGAGCATCAAGGCCGAGGTGCCGATGGCGGAGGTGCTCACATACTCGCAGTCCCTCACCTCGCTCACCGGTGGCCGCGGCGACTACGCACTCGGCTTCCTTCGCTACGAGGAAGTGCCGACGCACATCGCACAGAAGATCATCGAGACCGCTCAGAAAGAGCGCGAGGAGGCGAAGGCATCCTGATCGTCCGGAGACAGGACGTCTACCGCCAGTGCGCGGTGTGCCACCGCACGCTTCTGATGGGGGAGCGGTCGGTCCGCTTCACGCCCGGCGGCGAGGACTGGGTGGACGTCTGCGCGCTCTGCACCGACCAGGCCGATGAGCACGGGTGGATCAAGGAGGGGAGCCCGACGACGCCGCTCGTGCCGGACACGTCTCGGCGCCGCAGGCGCTTCCCGGGCCTGGGGCTCATCGAGCAGCACCGCAAGATCGAGCCCGAGCCCGTCATGCCGGAGCCCGTGCTGCGCCGGCTCTCGTCGACGGAGCAGGCGATGGTCGAGGCCGCGGAGCTCTTCAACGACAGCGCCTACCGGCGGACGATCGCCGGGATCGCGAAGAGCCTCGGCGAGGCGCGCGTCAGCTTCCTGCCGCTTTCCGGGGTGAACGCGGAAGTGGTCGTCACTGTCGCCTGGGACATCTCCTGGTACCAGTACCGCGTCGTCTTCGAGTCGGGCCAGCCGGTTCGTCTCGCAGAGCGCGGCTACGAGCTCGACGAGCTCGACGACCGCTTCAAGGACTGGAACGGCCACCTCGGGCCCGACGGCCGGCTGACGCCGGACATCCCCCGGCTCTAGAGCAAGGTCCAAACCGCCACTACACTCCGGCGAGATGATCTACTGCGTCATTCCGCCCGAGCTCAAGGACGAGCTCTTCGAGAGACTCGTCGAGTACTACAAGGACAATCCGAACGTCGAGGTCATCGTCGACCGGCGCTCCGGGCCCGACCGCCGGCAGGGAAAGCCGAGCGCCGAGATGAAGGAGCGTCGGCAGACGCGCGACCGGCGGCGTGGACGCATCCCGGGGACGTTTCCGCCCACGGACGTCTCAGGCGATTAGCTCACTTGTAAAGGTCACCCGCTGAAGCCGGCTGCGTAGAATCGCTCTCCGACACGATCAAAGGGGAGCGATGGCGACGACGGGCACAAAGACGTACCGAAATTACATCGGCGGCGAGTGGGTCGACGCGACGGGCGGCGAGACCTTCGAGTCGACCAACCCGGCGACGGGCGAGCTGATCGGCGTCTTCCCGAAGTCCACCGTCGAGGACACCGACCGGGCGGTGGAGGCCGCCAAGGACGCCTACGAGAGCTGGCGCCTCGTGCCGGCGCCGAAGCGCGCCGAGATCCTCTTTCGCGTCGCGCAGCAGTTCGTCGAGCACAAAGACGAGCTGACCGAGCTCATGGTCCAGGAGATGGGCAAGGTGCGCGCCGAGGCGGGCGGCGACGTCCAGGAAGCCATCGACATGACGTACTACATGGCCGGCGAGGGCCGGCGGATGTTCGGGCAGACGACGCCGTCGGAGATGCCGGACAAGTTCCAGATGAGCGTGCGCCTACCGGTCGGCGTGGTCGGCGCCATCACGCCGTGGAACTTCCCGATCGCCATCCCGAGCTGGAAGATCGCGCCCGCGCTCGTGTGCGGGGACACAGTCGTCTTCAAGCCGGCGACTGACACACCCGCGCTGGCGGAGCGCTTCGTCGAGATCTTTGAAGAAGCCGGGCTTCCGCCGGGTGTCCTCAACATCGTGCACGGCGGCGGCAGCGTCGTGGGCGAGCGGCTCGTCAAGCACCCGGAGGTGCCGCTCATCTCCCTCACCGGCTCCCGCGAGGTCGGGATCAAGACGGCCGAGAACGGGGCTCCTTTCCTCAAGCACATCCACCTCGAGCTCGGCGGCAAGAATGCCATCATCGTCATGGACGACGCGGACGTGGACCTCGCGGTGGACGGGATCCTCTGGTCGGCGTTCGGCACCTCGGGCCAGCGTTGCACCGCGGCGAGCCGCGTCATCGTCGGCTCTAAGGTCTACGAGCCGCTGCGGTCGAAGCTCGTCGAGCGCACGGAGCAGCTCAAGCTCGGGTACGGGCTCGAGGAGGATGTGGATGTCGGCCCGGTCATCAACCGCTCGGCGCTCGAGAAGATCCACTCGTATACCAAGATCGGCCAGGACGAGGGCGCGAAGCTCCTCACCGGCGGCGAGATCGCGACGGACAATGGACTCGACAAAGGCTTCTTTTACAGGCCGACGATCTTCGGGGACGTCGATCCCCAGATGCGGATCGCCCAGGAGGAAATCTTCGGGCCGACCACCGCGCTCATCCGGGCGACGGACATCGATGAGGCCATCCGCGCTGCGAACTCGGTCGAGTTCGGCCTCTCGTCTTCGATCTTCACGCGCGATGTGAACAAGGCGTTCCGCGCGATGCGCGACCTGAATACCGGGATCACGTACATCAACGCCGGCACGACCGGGGCGGAGGTTCATCTTCCGTTCGGCGGCACGAAGGCGACGGGCAACGGCCATCGCGAGGCAGGCCAGGCCGCGCTCGACTTCTACACGGAGTGGAAGTCGATCTACGTCGATTACTCGGGCAAGCTGCAGCGCGCGCAGATCGACGAATTCGAGAGTCCGGCACCGTAGGCGTCCGGGGCCACCCCACGCCTCCACCCGCTTTCGAGCGTAGCCCGCGCGAACGCAACCGTGTGTGACCGCGCCGCCCAGGACGCGGCCGCAGTGCGACGCCTATGTAAAGGTGAGGATGTGGAAGAGTTCGACGTCGAGCCCGTTCCCGTTGAGGCGCGCGAGCTTCGCGATCCCGTCGCGCTCCTCGAAGCGCAACACGAGCTCCTCCGGTGTGTCGTCGACGGCCTCGAGCTGGTCGAGCCGGAAGAGAAGCCGGGATGTCTGCTCCCCGAGAGCCAGCTCGAGCTCGGCCTCGACGTTGTTGCGCCGGTCGAACTCCGTGCCCTGGCGCAGCATGAGCTCCCAGCCCGGCCGCGGCGTCACCCAGTCCTCGAGGGTCGCCGCGAGGACAGCAAGATGCTCGTCGACGTCGACATCCATGATGACGTCGTCGTGCTCCCCGGGCGTCGGGCGCGGCCTGACCTGAAGCGAAGCCACGAGACCGTCCTTCCCGCCGGTCGAGGAGGGAAACCTGAACCGTAAGCTCATCGTGTTCGTTCCCCGCGAGTCGCTCGACACGGTTCGAGACGCCCTCTTTGCCGCGGGCGCCGGTCAGATCGGCGACTACGAGCGCTGCTCTTGGTACACGGCGGGGACGGGCACGTTCAAAGGGGGAGCGGGCACGAAGCCGTCCGTGGGCGAGAGTGGGCGAGAGGAGCGCGTTTCCGAGCTCCGGCTCGAGACCGTCTTTCCCGAAGACCGCCACGAGGAGGTCATCGCCGCGCTGCGAGCCGCGCACCCCTACGAGGAGCCCTCCTTCGACGTCTACCCGCTCCTGTGAAGGCTCGCCTGTTCACGGACGGCGGCTCGCGGGGCAACCCTGGGCCCGCTGCCTCGGCCTACGTTCTCGAGGCGGAGGACGGAACCGTGCTGGATGCCCGCGGTGAGCCCATCGGCGTTGCCACGAACAACGTGGCCGAGTATCGCGCATTGACCGCCGGTCTCGCCAAGGCAGCCGAGCTCGGAGTCGACGACCTCGAGGTCGTTTCCGACTCGGAGCTCCTCGTGAAGCAGATGCGCGGCGAGTACAAGATCAAGAACGCCGCCCTGATCGACCTGTCTTTCGAGGCCAAGCGGCACGAGCGGGAGATCGGCGCTGTGCACTACACGGCGGTGCGGCGCGAGCACAACGAGCTCGCCGACCGGCTCGTCAACGACGCTCTGGACCAGGAAGCCGAGCGGCTATAATCGGCGGGCTCGCGGATGTAGCTCAGTTGGCTAGAGCGTCTGCTTGCCATGCAGAAGGTCGTGGGTTCGAGTCCCATCATCCGCTCCTCAAAACCCGCTGGAAACGGCGGGTTTCTGCCACGTCACCGCTCGTGCCGCTTTCGCAGGAGAGGCCGCTAGTCAGGGTTTAGTCAGGGTTCGCGCGGGAGGCCACGCCTAGACGCCGGCCGCATCGTGACAAAGCGGCCAGAAGGCGAACGGACACGCCTTCCCCGCGTCATGGTGCCCGCCGGGGTTGCGCGCCCGTAAGCAGAAGGATGCGCCGTCGCTCACTTCCCAGAATCCATCGAGAACCCCCGTCGACGTCGAGCATCCGCTCGAGGGCAGGCGGAGCGAGGGGTAAAGCGTTACCTGGGCCCGTTCGAGCTCCGCGCCGATGTCCCTACCGTCAACCGCGACGGCAGACCGCAGACGGCAGACGGCATACTGCCTCCCAGCAATGGGGGCAGTACGCCTCCGTCCCCTGTTCCCGCTCCGGCTCCGGCAGGTTCAAATCCCGTATGCGCCTCCTTCGCCTGCTTAGACGCGTGGAAATCGCATAGCTACGTGGTCAGGGTGCGCCATTCATGCCAGCGATGCGCACCTGGTGCAGACCTCGGTGCAGACCTCGAGTAGCTGAGGCATCCAGAGTCATACCCCGGTGCCTTACCTCGTCGATGCCGTTGGGTTGGGAGATGCGGCTGCGAATGGGCCGGGCAGGATCAAACAAGGCGATGCTCGCCAAGAAGCTCCTAGGGCCGTCGTCGCTCGGCTGCTCGGGAACGCCTCTGGGCCTCTAGTTGTGAAAGTGAACGCCGGCGACGATCTCGACGACGATTACCGCCGCGACCACGAAGTCGACCACGAGGCAGAACGGAGGCCACCACTTCGTGTTAGCCACGAACTGAGTGCGGTGCTGCCCGAGGTCCTTCAAGCCATGACCGGCGAGGCCGACGACAAGCAGCCACGGTGTGCCGGTGATCGCTGCGGCGGCGATGATGATGAATCCGCTGGCGACGCCGGTTTCGACAGCGATGACCTTCCAGCGCCCATCGCCGCCGACTGCGAGACCGATGTAGATGGGGGCGATCACCGCCAGCCCGAGCGCGTAGACGGTGGGAACAACTCGCGGAGTTCTCGCCTTGTGTTAGGCAACACATGCCTCCGCAAACTCGGAGTTCTTGGCGCAGCAACGCATGAGGGTTGCGATGAAACCGCGTTCGCTTGGGCTGAAAGGTCGTCTGACAAGCCGTGCCACGTACAGGCGTCGCTCGATCTTGGGCGCCCCTCGAAGCCGGAAGCTCTCGAGCTCGCCTCGCTCAAGCTCTTCGGCCACGGCATAGCGAGAAAGGAACGCGATCCCCAGCCCCTCGCGAGCCGCACGCTTGATCGCCTCGCTTGAGTCGAGCTCCCAAACGCGCTTCGGAAGTACGCCCGCCTGGCCGAGAGCGCGCTCGGCCGTCTGGCGCGTGCTCGAGCCTCCTTCGCGCACGAGTAGCGTCTGATCAACGAGCGCCTTGACGCTGATGCGCCCCCCCTTGATGGGGAGCAGGCCAGGCTTGGCGATTCCGATGATCTCGTCCGCCAGAAACGGCGTGAGCTCGACGCGCTCGTCGACCTCCGTTTCCCCAACGAGGGCGAGTTGCACCCGCCCCGCGAGCAAGCGCTCGATCATCTCGTCCGTCGACGCGATCTCAACCTCGACGTCGACGTGCGGATGGTCGCGCCGGAAGCAGCCGAGCGTGTCGGGGAGCAGGTAGACACCCGGCGTCGTCGAGGCTCCGATGTGGATGGTTCCCGCCTCGAGACCGGCGAGCGCGCCGAGCTCCTCCTCACCGGCATGCAGCGCCGCGAGTGCCTCACGCGCGCGTGCTGCGAGCAGGCTGCCTGCCTCGGTGAGGCGACTGCCGCGGCCGTTGCGTTCCACGAGCCTCTGCCCGGCCGCTGCCTCGAGCAGCCGTAGATGCTCGCTCGCAGTCGGCTGCCCGATCCCGACGGTCCGCGCGGCCGCGGAGACGGTGCCCTGCCGCTCGATCTCGACGAGGAGGCGCAGGCGCGTCGTGTCCCAGAGCAGGGAGAGCGATGTATCGGCCACGGCGATGGGCGGTATCGGAAGATTC
>JBKPPF010000047.1:0-35865 GCA_046733475.1 Actinomycetota bacterium | reverse complement strand
CCGGTGGACGTCTCTTCGAGCCCGTACAGCACGAGCTACGGCTTCGGCGCCCTCTCGGGCTCCCAGGCAGTCACCGCCTACAACGGCGCCGGGCTGACCGCCTCCGACACGTTCACGGTCACGCCGGACACCAGCGGGCCGGCGACGACGGACGACACGGGCACGATTGGCTCCGCATGGCGGAACGCGCCGGTGACCGTCACGCTCAGCCCGAGCGACGGCGGCGCGGGTGTCGCGGCGACCTATTACACGACCGACGGCTCCGCCCCGACGACGAGCTCGTCGCAGGGCACGAGCGTCGACCTGACGTCGGACGGCGTCTACACGATCAAGTACTTCTCGGTGGATCGCGTCGGCAACGCCGAAGCCGTCAAGACCGCCGGCACGCAGATCCGCATCGACCTGACCGACCCGCCGGCTCCCGCGCTCATGCTCTCCGAGTCGAGCGCGTTCGCCCACGTGGCCGGCACGACGATCTACGTCAAGAGCGGGCAGTCCGGCACGTACACCGTCGCAGCGACCTCGAACGATCCGCTTTCCGCGATCGACAAGATCCGCTTCCCTGGCGGCGTCGACGACTCGGTCTCACCGTTCCAGACGACCTACGCGCTCGACGACCTCTCCGGCACGCAGACCGTCACGGCCTTCGACAACGCCGGCAACACCTCGTCGAGCACCTTCGACGTGACCGCCGACGACGCCGCGCCCTCCGGCGGCTCGGTCACCTACGCGAACGGCTACGACGCGGACGGGCAGGTCACCGTCTCGACCTCGAACGGAACCGACCTGCTCTCCGGCGTCGACGCCGCCACCGGAGCCCTCGAGCGCCGCACGTCCGCCCTCACGGACGGAACGTGCGCCGCTTTCGCCGGCGGCTGGACGACTGTCACGAGCCCTGACCCCGTCGCGACCGACACCTGCGCGCAGTACCGCTACCGCGTCTCAGACCACGTCTCGAACGAGGCCGTCTACACGTCTGCCAACATCGTCAAGGTCGACCAGACCGCGCCGAACACTTCCATCGGCACGAACCCGAGCGATCCGACGAACGCGACCGGCGCCACGTTCGCGTTCTCGGCGACCGAGACCGGCTCGACCTTCGAGTGCGAGCTCGACGGCGGCGGCTTCTCTTCGTGCACCAGCCCGAAGAGCTATGTCGGCCCGCTCCCCGAGGGCAGCCACACCTTCAAGGTGCGCGCCACGGACGTCGCGGGCAACGCGGACCCCTCACCCGCCCAGTTCACCTGGACGGTGGATACGACGGCGCCGAATACGACGACCGACACGAACCCGAGCGACCCGACGAACGCGACCGGCGCGAGTTTCACCTTCTCCTCGAGCGAGGCCGGCTCGACCTTCGAGTGCGAGCTCGACGGCGGCGGCTTCTCGAGCTGCACGAGCCCGAAGAGCTACTCCGGCCTCGGTGACGGCAGCCACACCTTCGAGGTGCGCGCGACCGATCAGGCGGCCAACACGGACGGTACGCCGGCCCAGTTCACGTGGACGGTGGACACAGCCGCACCGAACACGACGATCGACGTCTTCCCGCCGGATCCCGACTCCAGCCCGAACCCGGCCTTCCAGTTCTCCGCGACCGAGACCGGCTCGACCTTCGAGTGCGAGCTCGACGGCGGCGGCTTCTCGAGCTGCACGAGCCCGAAGAGCTACTCCGGCCTCGGTGAAGGCAGCCACACCTTCAAGGTGCGCGCGACCGACCAGGCCGGGAACCCGGACGGCACGCCGGCCACCCATACGTGGACGGCGAACGCGGGCGCGCCGAGCGTCTCGATCACCGCGCCGACCAGATTCGTCAACCTCGGCGACGCCGATCCGTTCACGGTCACCGCTTCAAGCCCCGACGGCGACGTCTCCGGCGTCGAGTTCTTCACGTGCGACGACGCGAGCAACGACTGCTCCACCGGCAACTGGGTCTCCCTCGGCACTGACACGACGGCGCCCTACACGGCCTCGTGGTCGCTCCCGGCCGAGGGGAACGCAGCGCTGCGCGCGGTCGCCACCGACGTCGGCTCGAACACCGGCGAGGACATCGTGAACGTCACCGTCGACCGGACGCGCCCGGTAACCACCATCGACACGGCGCCGGACAACCCGACGAACGCGACCGGCGCGAGCTTCGACTTCAGCGCAAGCGAGGCCGGCGTCTCCTTCCAATGCCGTCTCGACGTCGGCTCGTTCGAGGCGTGCTCAAGTCCGAAGAGCTACTCGTCCCTGGCCGAGGGCGCCCACACCTTCGACGTCCAGGCGACCGACTCCGCCGGCAATGCCGAGGCGGCTCCGCAGACGTACACCTGGACGGTCGACACGACCGCACCCGACACGTCGATCACGGCCAGCCCCGCGGATCCGAGCAGTGCGAGCGCCGACTTCAGCTTCACGTCCACCGAGAGCAGCTCGTCCTTCGAGTGCCGGCTCGACGGCGGCTCGTTCGCCTCCTGCACCAGCACGGCCTCATACACGGGCCTCGCCGACGGCAGCCACACCTTCCGTGTGCGCGCGATCGACGCGGCCACGAACACCGATTCCAGCCCCGCGGTCTTCACGTGGACGGTCGACGCGACGCCGCCGGGCGGCGGCCTCGCCGATCCGGGCAGCCCGCTCCGCGGCACCATCAGCCTCTCCGCCTCGCCCAGTGACACCGGCGTGGGCGTCCAGCAGGTCGCCTTCCAGTCGTCGCCTGCGGACGCCGTAACGTGGAGCACGATCTCGACCGACGCGACCTCCCCGTACACGACTTCCTGGGACACGACGGGAGTCGCCGACGGCCCCTACGACCTGCGCATCGTCGTCACCGACAACGCGAGCAACACGTTCGACTCCACGGTGGTTGAGGATCGCCTGGTCGACAACACGAACCCGAGCGCGGTCATAGACGATCCGGGCGCGAACCTGCGCGGAACCGTCAATTTGACCTCGACGAACGGGGACTCGGGCTCGGGCGTCGCCACCGTCACGTACGAGCGCTCCCCGGCAGGCGTCGGCACGTGGACGAACGTCTCCGCCACCTGGAACACGACCGGTGTCGCCGACGGGCTCTACGACCTGCGCGTCCGCGTCACGGACAACGCGGGCAACTCCACGACGTCGTCCGCGGTTGTCGACCGGCGCGTGGACAACACCGCGCCGACTCTCTCCTCCTCGGATCCTTCGGATGGCGCGACGGTCACGTCGGCCGCCTCGCTCTCCGTGACCGCGAACGAAGATCTCGCGAACGTCTTGGCCTCGAGCATCGACGGCGGCGCGGTCGCGGGCGCCGGGTCCGGCAGCACGGTCACGTTCACGCAGCCCTTCACGGCCGGCCCGCACACGTTGAGCGGCGAGCTCGAGGACCTGGCCGGAAACCGCACGCCGATCCGCGTCCACTTCACCGCCTGGAACACGTCCGGCGGCGACTATCCGTACATCGAGAAGAACTCCTTCGCCTCTTCGGCCATGACCGTCGCTATGACCAACGGCGACGGCCAGTTGCGGATCCCCGCAGGTGCCTGGAGCGGCGCGCCGGTGGGCGACTGGCTCGTCGCGAAGGTCGACCCGAGCCCGGCCGGCTCGGTCTCCTCGGGCTTCACGGCCCAGGGCGACGTCTACGCCGTCTCGGCATACTGGGCGCTCGCAGGCGGCGCGGTGACGAGCTTCGACGAGCCGATCGACCTGACGCTCACGAACGGCGCGGGCAACGTCGTCCCGGCCGTCCTCAACGGCTCCGCCTGGCAGCCGATCGTGCGCCTCGCGGGCACGAACCTGCCCGGCGGGACTCAGCGCGGCTTCTACAAGGACGGCGACACCATCCACCTGCTCACGAGGAGCTCGGGCACCTTCACCCTCCTCCGGGACCTGGCCAAGCCGACGAAGCCGAAGTCCTTCCAGGGCAGGAACGTCGCGGGCCGGATCATCCTCAGCTGGAAGGCATCGACCGATAACAGCGGCCTCGTGGACGCGTATCTGGTGTACGTGAACGGCACGCTCGCTCAGACCGTCCCCTCCTCGAGTCTCTCGGTCGACATGGGCGTCTTCTCACAGAAGGACAAGCGCTCGTTCCAGGTCGCGGCCCGCGATGCGGCCGGCAACGTGAGCGGCAGGACCTTCACCCTGGTCGTCATCCCCAAAGTCGCCAAGCTCTCGCTCGCGAGGGCGAAAACGGCCCTCTCCAAGCGCGGACTGAAGGCCGGCAAGATCAGCTACGTGTTCTCCACGAGTGTCCCCAAGGGCTCCGTCGTCTCGGCCGGTAAGAGCGGGTTCGTGATCCGCGGCTCGGCTGTCCCGCTCACGGTCTCGAAGGGCCGGGCAAGCCGCTCGACCAGTCGCGACACGACAGCTCCGCCGCCGGCGTATCCGCCCTCGACGACTCCTCCGCCGACGTATCCCCCGCCCACCACGCTTCCGCCGAACCCCCCGCTAACCGATTCGGGCCAGGCCGATCCGGAAACGACGGCGGGGGCGGGCGAGCCCGAGGCCGAGGCCGAACCGGAGCCCGAGAGCTTCAACGCGACGAAGGTCTCGAGCGCCCGCCGCACGGCGGGCCTCGTCCTTTTGGCGTGTCTCTTCCTTGGAGCCGCCGCGATGGCGCTCCGTGCGAGGCGGCGACTGATCGCCCCGATGGCGACTGCCGAGAACGTCGACGGCCCGATCCTCTTCTGGGACGAGCGCCTCCTCCGCGGCACGGCCTCCGCACTTCGCCGCGCCTTCGGTCCTTCCGACCGCTAGAGCACGGCCTCAGCCGCGATCACGAGACCGACCGTGACGAGCGCAGCTCCGATCGCCCGCTTTAACGTGCGCTCGGACATCCGGCCGGTCAGCCGCGCGCCGAGCAACGTTCCCGGGACAGCAGCGGCAACGCTGACTGCCAGAATCGGCCAGTCACCTCAAGCTGCACGGCGTGACCCGCGAAGCCTGCGACGCCGAGACAGAAGCCGACGACGAGATTGGTCCCGACGGCCCGCGCCGCCGGGAGCCCGACGCGCCCCAGTAGGGCCGGCATCCGAAGCGTGCCGAGAATGAGGCCGACCGCCCCACCGATCAGGCCGATGACGAAACCCGCGGCGACCGCCGGCCATTCTCGGGCTGCGGGCGCGTGGCGGCGCGCGGAGCTCGAGGAGAAGCTGGATGCCGTTCCAGAGGAGCGCGGCGGCGATGCCCGTGAGGAGAACCGTCTCCGGAACACGCCCGCCGAATACCCGCCCAGAAACGCCGCCGCCACCGAGGGCGGGGTCATCCATGCGGCGATACGCGAGTCGACGCGGCCGGCCCGGGCATGCGCGATCCCGCCCGTTAGGGCAGACACAGCACTGACGGCGATGTTCGTCCCCGCGGCCGTCGCCGCGCTCCCCGACGCCACGATCACGGCCGGCAGCCGCAGGCTTCCGAGCACGAGCCCGACGGCGCCGCCGAGCAGGCCTGCCCCGAACGACGCCGTGGCCGCTAGCGCGAGGCGCCAGGCTTCCAGAGCGGCTCCTCGCCGCTCACCGCAGCCCGGGCGAGGATGAACAGCAGGTCGGAGAGCCGGTTCAGATAGGCGAGCGCCACCGGGCTCGCGTCCTCGGCCTCCGCGAGGGCGACCGCCTCGCGCTCGGCACGACGGCAGACCGTCCGGGCCACGTGGAGCCGAGCCGCCGCCTCCCCGCCGCCGGGAAGCACGAAGCTCTTCAGCGGCTCGAGGCGCTCGTTCACGAGGTCGCAGAGCTCCTCGAGCCTGTCCACCTGGGACTGCCGCGCGCGTAGCCGCTCGCGCTCGTCAGAGAGGGGGACCGCGAGATCGGCGCCGACGTCGAAGAGGTCGTTCTGCACCTGTTCGAGCCACACGCGGAACTCGTCCGGAAGATCGTCCGAGGCCAGTGCGAGGCCAAGGAGGGAGTTGAGCTCGTCGACCGTCCCGTACGCGGCGATGCGCAGGTCGGTCTTCGGCACGCGCTTTCCGTCCCCGCGGCTCGTCTCCCCCGTATCGCCTCCGCGGGTGTAGATCTTGGTCAGTCGGACGGGCTCGTCGCGGCTTCTGCTCATCGGGCGGCGAGTATAGATACGCCCGCCGCGCGTGCCGGCCGCCGGCCTAGCCGACCGAGGGAATGGCGACCGGCTTGTCGACCCCGGTGATGACGGGATCGATGTGCATGACGATCGTGTGGGCCGCACGAGTCGCCGGCACGTTTGCCCTTCTGGTAGCCGCTCCCCGTGCCATGAGGACCGCGAAGTCGGCACCGGGGGAGCCCGCCCGGCGTCCACATGCGCATCGCGAAGGACACCGACTTGACGTCCTATGGCCGTCGTGGACTGGTCGAGTATGTCCTGCGCGTTCTGCGCGTCCACGCCGGAGCAGCCGGTGGCGATGCCGGCGGCCGAAACGACGAGCACGAGGGCGAGCAAGCGCCGCATACCTTCATAAATCGGCTCTGGGAGCCAGGCGACGGATACCCAGGGGTGACTCAGACCGCGCTGAGATCTGCGTACATGGCTTTGAGCCGCGGCTCCGCGTCCTGAAAGGCTCGTACGACCGCGGGATCGAATTGGCCGCCGCGCTGGCGCAGGATCTCCGCCCCGGCCGTGGCCCAGGGAAGCGCGCGCCGGTACGGGCGGTCGCTCGTCATCGCGTCGAGGGTGTCCGCGACCGCGAAGACCCGCGCCCCGATCGGAATGTCATCTCCGCCGAGCCCGTCGGGGTAGCCCTCCCCGTCCCAACGCTCGTGGTGCGAGCGGACGACCTCGAGCCCGGCGCCCCGCAGGAAGGCGACCCCGCCGAGCATCTGCTCGCCGAGGATGGTGTGCGTCTTCATCAGCGTCCGCTCCTCGGGGCTCAGAGGCCCGGGCTTCTGGAGGATGCTGTCCGGGATCCCGATCTTGCCCACGTCGTGGAGCAGGAAGCCGTAACTCGGCGCTCGGGTCTTCCACGAGCTCACTGCCGAGCGAGCGGGCGAGCTCGAAGGCGTAGTGCTGCGCCCGCTGCGAGTGAATGGCCGTCCCGCTGTCCTTGGTTTCGAGCGCGGTCGCGAGCGCGGTGACCGTCTCCCTGTAGCCCTCCGCGAGCAGCAATTGCTGGCCGCGCTCGATCTCGAGCAGGTGCCGGAGATCGCGCGCGTAGAGCCGGAGCTGCTCGGGCATGCTCTCGGCGCGCACTCACGCCCGCGTCATCGTCAACGAGCAGGATGCGCATCGCGCTGGAAATCCCCCTCTGTCGCCAGTTAAGCCCTCTCTATCGGGCGAGATGCCCTACCTCTTTAGGGTGACTCGTACGAGTAGAAGCCTGCGCCGGATTTCCGCCCCAGGCGCCCGGCCGCCACGTGCTCCCGAAGGAGCGGGCACGGCTCGTAGCGCTCGCCGAGACCGTCCCGCAGGACCTCGAGGATCGCGACGCACGTGTCGAGGCCGATCAGGTCGGCGAGAGCAAGCGGCCCCATCGGGTGGTTGAACCCGAGCTTGGCGATCGTGTCGATGGCCTCCGGCTCGGCGACGCCGTCCTGGAGGGCCCAAACGGCCTCGTTGATGAACGGCAGAAGAATTCTGTTCGAGACGAAGCCGGGGAAGTCATTCGCCTCGGCGGGGGTCTTGCCGAGCTTCTGCGCGAGCTCGACCACCGCCACCCTCGTCTCGGCCGAGGTCTCCTTCGTGCTCACGACCTCGACTAGCGCCATCACCGGGACCGGGTTGAAGAAGTGCATGCCGATTACCTTGTCCGGCCGGCTCGTCGCAGCGGCGAGCGAGGCGATCGGGATCGACGACGTGTTAGAGGCGAGGATCGCCTCCGCGGGGAGCGCCGAGTCAGCCTCGCGGAAGATCGCCTCCTTGACGGCCTGGTCCTCGACGACCGCCTCGATCATCATGTCCGCCGCCACGATCCCGTCTACCGGCGTGACGCGACCGAGGACGTCATCCGGGTCGATCTCCGCACCCTTCGCCGCGAGGCGCTCGAGGCTCTTCCCCATCGCCGCCAGTCCGCGCTCCACCGCGCCCGGGGCCGCATCGTGGAGAGAAACCTGCCGCCCCGATGCGGCGAGCACCTGCGCGATGCCGCCGCCCATCTGGCCGGCGCCGACGACGAGGACGTGCTCGAACTTCATCCGGCTAGCTTACGAGCGCCCGTTCTTCTTGCGCGCGAGCTCGTCCAGCTCGGCGCCGATGAGGAAAATCGTCGCCGAGACGAGGACGTACGAGGTGAGGACGAGGAAGACGGTCAGGCTTCCCGTCGCGCTCTTGAAGTCAGCCACCTCGGTGACCCACCCGCGGAAGAGGGCCGAGGCGACCAGCCAGGTGCCGATGACGAGCACCGACCCACCGCTCGCCCAGCGGAACTCCGGCTTCTCGGCAGGCGCGAAGCGAAAGAGAAGCGCCACCGCCGCCCAGAGGAAGAGGATCGAGACCGGCCAACGGAGGATGCTGAGCAGGGTGTCGAGCGCGCCGCCGGTGACCGACGGGGCGACCGACTGGACCAGCACGGCGGCGATCAGGCACAGAACGACCGCGAGGCCGAGGCCGGCGGCGACCGCTGGACGCCGCAGCTTCGAGCGGTCTTCCTCGACGTCGTGGATCCGGTTCAGGGCCTGCATGACCGCATTCACGGCCCAGGTCATGTCCCAGATCACGAGCGCTATCGAGAGCGCAATCAGCGACGCCTTGTCGGTCGCGAAGATCCGCGACACGGTGAAGTCGATCCCGTTGAAGACGGGCTGGGTCAGGTGACTCTTGAGCGCCGGGGCGATCGTGTCCGTCCAGACGTCCTCGAGCCCGAATACCCCGAGGAGGGCGAGGCCGAGCAGGGTGAGCGGGACGAGAGCCACGAGCGCGCGGAACGCGATGGCCGACGCGTAGGTCAGAAGGCCGAGCTCGGCGAAGCACTCGGCGACGTCGTGCGCGGTCCCACGCAGGTTGCTCGCGCGGATGGAGTCTGCTCTCGTCGCCACGGGAGTTCCCTACCCCGGGGCGCGGGCAAGAACACGCTGCGCGCGTGGAGCGCCTAGACCTCGATGAGAACGGCGTCGCCCCCGCCGCCGCCCGAGCAGATCGCGGCGAGGCCGAGACCGCCGCCGTTCCGGCGCAGCTCGTGCACCATGGTCGCGAGGATTCGGGCGCCGGACGCTCCGATGGGATGGCCGAGGGCGACTGCGCCCCCGTTCACGTTCACCCGTTCGGGGTCGGCGCCGAGTAGCTCGGCCGAGTGAACCACTACGGACGAGAAAGCCTCGTTCAGCTCGACCCGCTCGACGTCGGCGATCGTCCTCCCTGCCTTGTCGAGCGCCTTTGTCCCGGCCTTCGCAGGCGTGCGTGCGAGGTAGGCGAACTCGTCGGCGACATAGGCCTGGGCGACGATCGTGGCGAGCACCTCGAGCCCGCGCGCATTCGCGTACTCGTCGCTCGTAATCACCAACGCGCCTGCACCGTCGTTCACCCCGGGCGCGTTCCCGGCCGTCGTCGTGCCCTCAGGGTCGAACACGGGCTTGAGGGACGAGAGCTTCTCGTAGGACGTCTCGCGCCGCGGGCCTTCATCCGCAGTCACTTCGCCGACGGCGACGAGCTCGTCGTCGAAGAGGTGGTTGTCCATGGCGTGCACCGCGCGCTCGTGCGAACGCAGCGCCCACCTGTCCTGGTCCTCGCGGGAGATGCCGAGCTCGCGGGAGACGAAGGACGCCTGCTCGACCATGTGCTTCTGGTCGAAGGTCGACGTCAGGCCGTCGTGAGTCATGAGGTCGATGAGGGTTCCGTCGCCGAGCCGGTAACCGAAGCGCGCCTTCTTGAGGATGTACGGAGCGTTCGTCATCGATTCCATGCCGCCGGCGACGATGACGCTGTGGTCGCCGGAGCGGATCATCTGGTCGGCGATCTGGACCGCGCGGATGCTCGAGGCGCAGACCTTGTTGATCGTGTCCGCGGGCACCTCGACCGGGAGCCCGGCTCCGACGGCGGCTTGCCTGGCCGGCGCCTGGCCCGCGCCGCCTTGGAGCACCTGGCCCATCGTGACGTACTCGACATCGCCGTCGGGTACGCCCGCGCGGTCGAGCGCGGCGCGGATCGCGACCGCGCCGAGCTGCGGCGCTTCGTAGTCCTTGAAGGCGCCTCCGAGCTTCCCGAAGGGCGTTCTCACCGCCGAAACGATGACTGCGCGGGCCATGGAAGGAGCGTACCTGTCAGGGAGTGGACTGCTGGCGCGCTTGCCAGGCGCGGGCCATCTCGATGCGCTGCAGACCCGTCGGGTGCGTCTCCAGGAGGATGTACGACCAGGTCGGCGGGCTGGGATCCGCATGCGCCGCGTACGTGAACCGCTTGAAGAGGCCTTCGGCGTCCTGGGGGTCGTGCGTGAGCGTGAGGGCGACCCAGTCGGCCTCGGCCTCCATGTGGCGCGTGATCACGTTCTGCAACGGAAGTGCGAGGGTCGAGAGCACCACGAGCGCCAGCAGGCCCAGCGGGACCGCCTCGGGATTCCGCATCCCGCCGCGGCTCCTGGTGATCCGCGAGATCAGGAACGCGCCCGGGATCGCGAAGAGCGCGTACCAGGCGACGCCCTTGAAGATGTGCTTGCGCGCGTGGTGGCCGAGCTCGTGCGCGACGACGACCCGCTGTTCGTCGAGCGTGAACGACCGGCGCAGCACGGTGCTCCAGAGGATGACGCGCCGCGTGGGCCCGAGGCCCACCGCCTCGGCGTTCGGCGCGGTCGTCTCGCCGCCCACGTCCTGCACCTTGATCGGGATGTCCTCGAGGCCGAGCTGTTGCTCGTAGGAGTTGGCCGAAGCCTGGAGCGCCGGTCGCCGAAGCGGCTGCTGTCCGGGGATCAGGTACGGGAGCAGGAACGCGAAGAGGGCCGCCAGCGCGACGAACACCGCGCCGCCCGGCAGCCACCACCAGTCGCCGATGACCTGGGCCAGCCCGACCACGATGAGGATCGCGAGACAGACGAAGAGGAACTCCGCGCCGAGGCCGAACCAGCCGTTGACGATCCACTCCTGGTACGAGGCCAGCGTGACGTCGTGGCGGCGCTGCCACCAGAGCTCGGCGAGGCCGAACGGAAGCTGGAGAAGCCAGACCAGCCCGAGACCGAGCATGGCGAGGAGCATCGCGGTCCCGATCGGGCCTGCGGCGGACTCGCGCACGAACTTCGGGCCGATCCGCGCGTAGACGCCGACCACGGCGATCACGACGACCTGTGCGATGACGAAGTCCCAGCGGACGAAGCGCTCGTAGCTCTCCGCCTTGGAGAGCGTCGAGCTCGGGAAGAGCGACGTTTCCTTGACGTCCGGGAGCTTCAGGCCGTCCGGGATGACGCTCTGCCAGAGGAAATAGGCCGCGACGAGCCACCCTGCGAGCGCCGCCGCGAGCGCGACCCCGATCCCCAGGCGCCTGGCTATGTGAACGCGGGCTCCGGCTCGAGCTCGGGTGGCGGAAGCGCCGGCCGAGGAGGAGCGAACTCCCACGGCCCGCTGTACGGATAGACGTCGGTCAAGAAGAAGAGGTACGCGTTCGTCTCGGCGGCGTAGCGGATGGCGTACGCGCCCAGATTCCGGAGCCCGAGCGGCATGCGCCCCAGGAAGAGCCCGACGAACCAGCCGAAGATGGCCACGAAGAACAGCACCCCGCTGAGCGTGGCCTGGATGACGAATGCGGGAATGGCGAGGAAGAGGCGGAAGAGCGTCTTCAGGCGGTGCTGGCGCTCGGGCCCGTCGATCTCGACCTCGACCGGATACGTCCCGGGCGTCCCGACGAAGCCAGGGAACGGGTTGGCGACGATGGTCACGTACGCGGTCACGTGCACGATGTACTGGATGTAGGCGGCGAGGAAGCGGTGCAGCGCGCTCGGCGTCCGGCCCATCGCGAGCGTGGCGAACCAGCTCGCGATCAGCGCCACCACGGCCGCGATGCCCCACAGGATGAGCCAGACGAGCTGCGGCAGATACAAGAGGCCGCGAAAGAAGACGGTCAGGCGCGAGCGGCGCAGGTCGTCGTCGACCTCGAGCCGAACCGGCCGCGGCTCCTCGGGCGTGTCGGCCGCCGGCTCCGCCGGGTCCGAGTTCGGATAGCGGTCCGTCAGAAGGAAGAAGTAGCCCCACGTCTGGGCCGAGTAGCGAAGCCCGTACGCGAAGAGATCACGCATTCCGTGCGGCGCCCGCCCGCGCGCGAGGCACGCAAACCACGCGAGGACGGAGATCAGAAAGAAGCCCGAGGCGAAGGTGATGCCGTACTCCCACGAATTCGAGCTTTGATCGTCGTAGCTCGAGTTGTTACCCCCGCCGCCGGGAGCCCCAACGAGGGTCCCGGCGATCATCGCGGCGGGAATGACGAGGACGATGCGGAAAAGCGTCTTCCAGCGGTTCTGCCGCTCGGGCGGTTCGATCACGACGTCGACGGGATATCCCGGCTTGCCCGTGAAGCTGGGGTACGGATCCGCGGCGAAGAAGAAGTAGGCGTGCAGATGCGTCGTGAAGCGGATGTACGAGGCGAAGAAGTCGTGGAGGCTGAGCGGCGAGCGCCCCTTGATGAGCGTCAGGAACCAGTTGACGATCGCCGCGAAGAAGACGCCGATCGACCAGATGAACAGCCAGATCCAAAGCGGGATCGAGAGAAGGAGGCGAAAGCCGACCGTGAGGCGCCAGCGATGCAAGTCGTCCGTGACGACGACCCGAATCGGATGGCGGTTCGGATCGGGCGGCGGCTGGTCGGCCGGCTCCAGCGAAGGCGGTTCGACGGGCGGCGGTTCGAAGACCATCCTGCCGCATTAATGCCAGAGCAGTTGACGGCCCCCGGATCCGTGTCCTACCCTCTGAAGACATGACTCCCGTCCGCACCTGGTGGGCCTGGCGCCGTGAGCGGAGCGGGAGCGACGCCTGCTGAAGAAGGGTCGACATCCCCGTTCCGCTCGAAGACCTTCCCTCGGAGGGTCTTTTTGGTTGCCATGACGATCGCTAGCGACATCCACGCAGACCTCATCACCCCGCTCGGGGCGTACCTCCGGCTGGCCGCCGAAGGCGGCGCGGCCTTCCTGCTCGAATCCGTCGAGAAGGGCCGCCTCGGGCGCTACAGCCTCGTCGGGCGCGGGACGCGAGTCGTGGACTTCGCCGTCGCGGAGAGCGCGCTCGCAGCCGGAAGCCCGGTGGTCGGCTACCTGGCCTATGACCACATTGCCAAGCTCGAGCCGACCGTGCCGCTCCCGGACGAGGGCGCCGGCCTTCCGGAGAGCCGCTTCGTCGTCGCCGACACACTTGTGCGCTTCGACCATGCGGCGAGCGTGGCCGAGGTCCTCCACGGCGACCTGGACGCGGTCGCTCGGCTGCTCTGGGGGGAGCGGAGCGAGCCGAAGCCGAAAGCTGCGACGCACGGCGAGACGACCCGGCACCCGGCGAAGGAGAACTACGAGCGGAGCGTCCGTCAGGCGAAGGACTACATCCGCGACGGCGACGCGTTCCAGATAGTGGTTTCACAACGAGCGGAGCGACCGACCGACGTCTCTGCCCTCGCGCTCTACCGGTCGCTCCGCCGCATCAACCCCTCGCCGTACCACTTCCTGCTCGACCTGGACGGCATCGCGCTCGTCGGTTCCTCTCCCGAGACCCTCGTGAAGCTGGAAGGGACGCGCGCGAGCCTGAATCCGATCGCCGGGACGAGAGGCCCGGGCGAGGGCGATGCCGAGGAGCTGCTCGCGTCCGAGAAGGACCGGGCGGAGCACATCATGCTCGTCGACCTCGGCCGCAACGACCTCTCGCGCGTGTGCAAGCCGGGCACGGTCCGGGTCGGCAAGTTTCTCGAGCCCGAGCGCTACTCGCACGTCACGCACCTCGTCTCCGAGGTCGCCGGCGAGCTCCTTCCCGGAACCCGCCCGTTCGACCTCTTGCGCGCCTGCTTCCCCGCGGGCACGGTGTCGGGGGCGCCGAAGGTGCGTGCGATGCAGATCATCTCGGAGCTCGAGGGTTACCGACGCGGCCCGTACGCGGGGGCGGTCGGCTACGCGCTTCCCGGCGGCTCCTTCGACACGTGCATCGCGATCCGCACCGTTGTCCTCGAGAGCGGGCTCGCCCGGCTGCAGGCCGGTGCGGGCATCGTCGCGGATTCCGACCCGGCGGCCGAGCACGAGGAGTGCCTGCGCAAGCTGGCCGCGCTCGAGGCGGCGCTCGAGCAGGCGGAGGGCGCGTGATCCTCCTCATCGACAACTACGACTCGTTCACGTACAACCTCGCGCATCTCTTTCAGGAGCTGGGCGCCGAGGTGACCGTCGTCCGTAACGACAAGATCGACGCCGACGACGCGGAAAAGCTCCAGCCGAGCCACCTGGTCATCTCCCCCGGACCCGGTCGTCCGGCCGACGCGGGCGCGAGCCTCGAGATCGTCCGCAGACTCGGCGAGCGAGTACCGACGCTCGGCGTGTGCCTCGGGCATCAGGCGATCGTGGAGGCCTACGGCGGCGAGGTCGGCCAGGCGAAGCGCCTGATGCACGGAAAGGCAAGTCCGGTCGCCCACGACGGCCAAGGTCTCTTCGCGGGCCTGCCCGATCCGCTCGAGAGCGGCCGCTACCACTCACTCGCCGCGACGCGCGTTCCCGAGCCCCTCGAGGTCTGTGCGACCACGGAGGACGGCGAGGTGATGGCGGTGCGCCACCGCGAGCTGCCGGTCGACGGCATCCAGTTCCATCCGGAGTCCGTCCTCACGCCCGACGGGCCCGCGCTGGCGCGGAACTTCCTGGAGAGAAAGCGATGACGATCCAGGAAGGGCTCGCCCGGCTCCTCGACGGGCACGATCTCAGCCGGGACGAGGCGCGCGCGGTGATGGGCGAGATCATGAGCGGCTCGGCCACCCCGGCGCAGATCGGCGGCTTCCTCATCGCACTTCGCCTCAAGGGCGAGACCGCCGACGAGATCGCCGGCTGCGCCGAGGCGATGCGGGAGCACGTGCTCTCGGTCAGCCCGAAGCGCGACGACCTCGTCGACACGGCGGGGACGGGCGGCGACGGGGCCGGCACCTTCAACATCTCGACAGCGGCTGCGCTCGTGGCGGCGGCCGCGGGAGCCGGCGTGGCGAAGCACGGCAACCGCGCGGTGTCGTCTTCGTCGGGCTCGGCCGACGTCCTCGAGGCGCTCGGCTTCGACCTCGAGCAGCCGGCCGAGCGCATCGAGCGCTCGATCGACGAGCTCGGATTTGGCTTCCTCTTCGCCCCCTCCCATCATCCCGCGATGCGCCACGCAGCTCCGGTGCGGCGCGAGCTCGCGGCCCGCACGGTGTTCAACGTGCTCGGCCCGCTCACGAACCCGGCGGGCGCGCGGGCGCAGGTGGTCGGCGTCTACGGGCCGGAGCTCGTGCCCACGATCGCCGAGGTGCTCGCCCAGCTCGGCTCACGCCGCGCGTTCGTGGTCCACGGAGCGGGCGGCGTCGACGAGCTCTCCCCAGTCGGTCCGAACCTCGTCTACGAGGTCGCCGACGGGAACGTGCGTCAGCGCGAGATCGACCCGCTCGACTTCGGAGTCCCCCGCTGCAAGCCCGGCGAGCTCGCCGGGGGCTCCCCGGAGGAGAACGCGGCGGCGATCCGCGAGATCTTCGCCGGCGCGAAGGGCGCGAAGCGCGAGGCCGTTCTCCTCAACGCCGGCGGCGCAGTCGCGGCCGGGGGGCACGCGGAGGATCTTGCCGAGGGATACGAGATCGCGCAGAAAGCGCTCGACTCGGGAGCGGCGGCGGAGCGGCTCGCGCAGCTCGTCGTGTTCTCACAGGAGAAGGAGGCGGTCGCCTGATGGGCCGTTTCCGCGACGCCCTCTCGCAGCCCGGCCTGGGAGCCATCGCCGAGGTGAAGCGCCGCTCGCCGTCAGCCGGGGATCTCCGGCCCGATGCCGACCCGGCCGAGCTCGCGGCCGCCTTCGAGGGCGCCGGCGCCTCCGCCGTCTCGGTCCTCGTGGATGAGCGCTTCGCGGGCAGCTGGGAGGACCTGCGCGCTGCGCGGGCGCGAGCGTCGCTCCCGCTCATCGCCAAGGGGTTCTTCTCGGCGAAAGAGCACCTCGAGACGGCGAAGGCGTGCGGCGCCGACGCGGTGCTCCTCCTGCTCCGCGACCTCGACGATGGGCAAGCGCGCGAGCTGATGGGAGTCGCCGGCGAGCTTGACCTCGACACCCTCGTCGAGGCCCACGACGGCGAAGAGCTCGCGCGTGCGACGGCGCTCGACGCACCCGTGATCGGGCTAAACGCCCGCAATCTAGCGACGTTCGAGATCGACCGCAGCAAGCAGCTCGGGCTCGTCGCCGCCGCCCCGCGCGACCGGATCGTCGTCGCCGAGAGCGGCATCCTCAACCGCGCGCACGGAGCCGCCGCCGAGCTCGCCGGTGCCGCCGCCGTTCTGGTCGGCTCGGCGCTCATGCGCGCGCCGGACCCGGGCGCGACACTCGCCGACCTCCTGCGACGGCCGTATGTGAAGGTCTGCGGCCTGACACGCGAAGAAGACGTCGCCGTCGCCGCCGAGGCAGGCGCAGACTTTGCGGGCTTCGTCCTCGCGGAGAGTCCGCGACGCGCCGCCGCACCGCTTCCGGTCCCGGACACGATGCTCTCTGTCGGTGTCTTCGTCGGCGAGATCGAGGAGGCCGGCATCGACCTCGCCCAGCTCTACGCGCAGGAGAACGGCCACCGTGCGCGGGACGGCGTCCTCCTCCGCGGGGACGAGGTGGTCGCGCACGTGAAGGACCTTCCGTGGCTCGAGGAGGACGACGGCCACTGGGAGCAGGCGGCCCACGCCGAGGGCCGCGTCCTCCTCGCGGGCGGCCTCGGCCCGGAGAACGTCCGCGCCGCGATCCGGGCGGTCGACCCGTGGTGCGTCGACGCGAGCCGCAGCCTCGAGATCTCCCCCGGGATCAAGGATCAAGACCGAGTGCGCGCCTTCGTGGGAGCCGCCAAGTGACCTCTGTGGACGCTGGCTATTTCGGCCCATATGGGGGCCGCTACGTCCCCGAGACCCTCGTCCCCGCTCTCGACGAGCTCGAGCGCGGCTGGCGGGAGATCAGGGACGACCCCGACTTCGCCCTCGAGCTCGCAGGGCTGCAGCGCGACTACGTCGGCCGCCCGACGCCGCTCTACCGCACCGAGCGGCTTGCCCAGGGGAAGTCCGTCTACCTGAAACGCGAGGACCTCTGCCACACCGGCGCACACAAGATCAACAACGCGCTCGGCCAGGCGCTCATCGCGCGCCGCCTCGGCAAGCAGCGGATCGTCGCCGAGACCGGCGCGGGCCAGCATGGCGTGGCAGCGGCAACGGTCTGCGCGCGCTTCGGGCTGGACTGCGTCGTCTACATGGGGTCCGAGGACATGGCGCGCCAGGCACCCAACGTCGAACGCATGCGCCTGCTCGGCGCGGAGGTGACCCCGGTCGAGTTCGGCACGCGCACGCTCAAGGAGGCGACGAGCGAGGCGATCCGCGACTGGATCACGAACGTCGAGACGACCCATTACATGATCGGCTCCTGCGTCGGCCCGCACCCGTATCCGGAGCTCGTCGGCGAGCTCCAGGCCGTGATCGGGCGCGAGGCGCGTGAGCAAATCCTGGCCGCCGAGGGCCGGCTGCCGGACGCGGTCGTCGCCTGCGTCGGCGGCGGGTCGAACGCGATCGGCCTCTTCGCCGGCTTCGTCGACGACACCAACGTGCGCTTGATCGGAGTCGAGGCGGCCGGAGCTGCGAGTCTCGGCACCGGACAGGCCGGTGTCCTCCACGGCGCCCGCTCCTCCCTCCTCGCCGACGAGGACGGCCAGATCGCCGACGCCCATTCGATCTCGGCCGGGCTCGACTACCCGGGCGTCGGCCCCGAGCACGCATTCCTGCGGGACTCCGGCCGTGCCGACTACGTGCCGGCGACCGACGAGGAGGCGCTCACCGCGTTCCACCTCCTCGCCGAGCGGGAGGGGCTCATCCCCGCGCTCGAGCCTGCACACGCACTCGCCCGCGCCCTCGAGCTCGACGCGGAGCTGGTTCTCGTCGGCCTGTCCGGCCGGGGCGACAAGGACCTCGCCACCGTGCTCTCGCGATGAAGCGGGTCTCGATCTACCTGATGGCCGGGAAGAAGACGCCCGAGCTCGCCGCCGCGGCGGTGGCCGGAGGCGCCGACCTCCTCGAGATCGGCTTCCCCTTCTCCGACCCCCTTGCGGACGGCCCGGTGATCAGGCTCGCTGGCGAGCGCGCGCTCGCCGAAGGGATGCGGACGCAAGCCTGCCTCGAATGCCTGGCGGAGACGAGAGCCAGGGTCGACGTGCCGCTGATCCCCATGACCTACGCCTCCATCCTCGAGGCCTACGGATATGAGCGCTTCCGGGACGACGCCGTGGCGGCCGGGGCGACGAGCTTCATCGTCGCAGATCTCCCGCTCGAGTCCGCGCCCGACCTTCCCCGGGTCCAGCTCGTTGCCCCGACGACACCCAACGAACGAATCCGCCTCGCCGCGGAACGGACCGACGGCTGGCTCTACCTCGTCTCGCTCACCGGGACGACCGGCGCGCGCGACTCGGTTTCGGGCCAGCTCGGCGGCCTCGTGGAGCGGTCGCGGTTGGTCACCGATCTCCCGCTGCTCGCCGGTTTCGGGATCTCGACGCCTGAGCAGGCCGTCGCCGCCGCAGAGCTCGCCGACGGGGTCGTCGTCGGAAGCCGCGCGGTCGAGGTGGCCGAGTCGGAGGGCGCCTCAGGACTCGAGCACTACGTCAAGGCGCTGCGGGCAGCCGTGGACAACCTGGCTCCTAGCCGCGCCGACTAAGGAGCGGTACGGTCGCCGAAGCCGCGCACGACCACGTCGGGCGCTCGTCCGGCCTTTCGACCACGAGGTACTCCGGCGTGCGCTGGGTGACGCGCTCGATGTCGGCCCGCTCGTGGCTCCGCAGACGACGAACCGGCTGGAGTCGCGCCGAAGCCGCTCGTAATCGCGGACTGTGATGACGACGGTGCTGATGCACGACTCGTCCCCACACTCGCAGAGGATTTCGAGCCCTTCCACGTCGTTCGCTCCGATCTCGAAGATCCGCTCGTTGACCGCTCGGAAGAGCAACCCGCTCCTCCCCGCAACGTCGACGTCAGACACGATCAGCCCTCATCTTCCAGGTAGGACGCGGCAAGCGAGCGCGTGCACGACTCAGCACAGCGCCGCGAGGAGCTTGCCGCGAGGGCCCCGGCGGTCGTTTTGCCGAGCGCGTCCAGCAGGACGGAGTTCGACTGGATCACCCGTACGCAGAGACTCAGCGCCCTCCTGTTGTCAGGGTCACCGGTGCGCGCGCAGTCCGCAGCAAAGCTGGCGACGCCACTGATCGAGGCGAGCATCCTCCGCGCGTCACCGTCGGTTCCCGGCAGCGCCGCGGCGCACGCCTCGGCGCATTCCTCGGCGGCCACACACGCGGCCGCGAGTCGCTCCGCCGCGGCTCGAGGCACGTCCCAGGAAAGGGGAATGGTGGACGGAGGCTCCGGTAGCCCCGTCAGGCTCCAGAGCCGCCAGCTGAGGTCGAGATTTCGATCCCTCGTGGCCGCCGCGAGCTCACGGAGCCTTCGGCCCCGCCGCCTCTCCGCGCGGGCCTCGGCGACCAGATGAAGGCGCCTCGCCCGAAGTTCACGCGTTTCGCCCACGACGGAGCGCCCCTGCTGCTCCGTCAGCCTCTCGTCGTCGCCCATGACTTCCATCGGAAGTACCCGAAATTAGCACGGTTACTCGCGCACCCCCAGGGCTAGAATGAAGACCATCGACCCATTCCCGCATCCAAGCAGGGGTCGAGCCAGCGAGAGCCCGTTGAAGAAGCCCGCTGAGCTCGGGAATCGGGCTGGCCCCGTCGAGGAAGTGCGGAGCTGAGCGGCGAGGCCCCAGCAGCCGCCGAAGTAGAGGCCGGAGTCGTCGGCATCGCGGCCTCAGCCGGTGGACTGGCGGCGCTGACAGCCGTGCTCGAGTCCATTCCTCACGACTTTCCGCTGCCGATCCTGATCGTGGAGCATCAGCTGCCGGGAAGCAAGAGCCTGCTGCCCTCGATCCTCGACCGCTCCACCGCTCTGACCGTGAAGCAAGCCGAGGACGGCGAGACGGCTCGAGGGGGGACGGTCTACGTCGCTCCCACCGACCTGCATCTGGTCATCGGCGCGGGCCGGCGCCTCGAGCTCCTCGATTCGGCCCCCGAGCGCTTTCAGCGCCCGTCTGCGAACGTCCTTTTCCAATCGCTTGCCGAGTACGTCGACGGGGCGGCGGTCGTGATCGTGCTTTCGGGCATGGGTCGCGACGGCGCAGAGGGCGTGGTGGCAGTGAAAGAAGCGGGCGGGAGAGTGATGGCTCAGGACGAAGCGTCGGCGCAGTTCTTCGGGATGCCGAAAGCGGCCATCGAGACCGGCGCAGTCGATCACGTTCTCCCGGCCGCCGAGATCGGCCCTGCCCTCAGCCTCCTGATCGCCCCGGGCGCACCGCCATGAGCACCGAGCTCGATCCCGGCTTCGAAGAGCTCCTCGACTTCGTCCACGAGGCGAGGGGGTTCGACTATTCGCAGTACAAGCGCCCGAGCCTCATGCGCCGCTTCGAGAAGCGCATGCAGACCGCAGGCGTGGACACGTATGAGGACTACCGCAGCTACCTGGAAGCCGAACCGCGGGAGTTCGCCGAGCTCCTGGACACGATTCTGATCAACGTCACAGGGTTCTTTCGCGACCCTGCCGCCTGGGAGTACGTCGCCGAGCAGATCGTTCCGAAGATCATCGAGCACAAGCCCGAGGGCGAGAGAATCCGCGCGTGGTCGGCCGGCTGTGCGACGGGAGAAGAGGCGTACACGATTGCCATGCTCTTCGCCGAGGCGCTCGGCGCGGAGGCCTACGCGAAGCGAGTCAAGATCTACGCCACCGACCTCGACGACGATGCGCTTGCCAAGGCCAGGCTCGCGAGATACGACGCGAAGGCGACCGATGCAGTCGCGGAGAACCTCCGGGCCGAGTACTTCGAAGACGGCAACAACGGGTCGACCGTGCGCGGCGACATTCGCCGCTCCGTCGTCTTCGGCCGCAACGACCTTCTGAGCGACCCGCCGATCTCGAAGGTCGACCTGCTCGTCTCGCGCAACACGCTCATGTACTTCGGCGCGCAGGCGCAGCACACGGTGCTCTCGAATTTCTACTTCGGACTCGGGCCCGGCGGCTTCCTCTTCCTCGGCAAGGCCGAGGCGCTCCACGGCCGGACGAGCCTCTTTCTGCCCGTAGACCTGAAGCACCGTGTCTTCATGAGGAATCCCGGCATCGCGCCGGAGTACCGCGGGAGCGAGCTGTCTCCGGCGACCGCGCTTCCCGAGGAAAACCGCAGGCTGCGCGAGTCGAGCTTCGAAAGCGGCCCTTCGGCACAGCTCGTGATCGACACGGAAGGGCGCCTCGCGCTCGCCAACACCGAGGCGCGCGCTCTCTTCAGCCTTTCGTCGAAGGACGTCGGCCGTCCCCTGCAGGATCTCGAGGTCTCGTATCGACCGCTCGAGCTCCGGTCCCGGATCGACCAGACGATCAGCGAGCGCCGACCCCTCTTCGAGCGCGACTTCCAGTTCAGGATCGACGGAACGGATCATCATCTCGACGCCCAGTTCACCCCCCTCCAGTCGACGGGCGGCGAGCTGTTCGGGGTGAGCATCGTGTTCGACGACGTCACGGGCGCCCGAGCGCTCCACAACGAGCTCGAAGGTGCCAAGAGGGAGCTCGAGAACGCCTACGAGGAGCTGCAGTCGACGGTCGAGGAGCTCGAGACGACGAACGAGGAGCTCCAGTCCACGAACGAGGAGCTCGAGACGACGAACGAGGAGCTCCAGTCCACGAACGAGGAGCTCGAGACGATGAACGAGGAGCTCCAGTCCACGAACGAGGAGCTTCTGACGATGAACGACGAGCTCCGCGACCGAACGGACGAGGCGGTCAGCGCGAACGCCTTCCTCTCGTCCGTCCTCACGAGCATCCCCGAGGCCGTGGTCGTTCTCGATCCCGATCTCGTCGTGACCGCATGGAGCAGCGCCGCGGCCGAGATCTGGGGCCTGCCTGCCCAAGAGGCGGAGGGCCAGTTCTTCCTCAACCTCGACATCGGTCTACCGGTCGGCGAGTTGCGTGAACCCGCGCGATCGGCGCTCGGCGGGCAGGAGATCGACTCGCTCCCCGTCCCTGCGCACGACCGTCGCGGAAAGCCCATCATCGCCTCGGTCTCGTTCGCACCGCTGCTCGGGGCCGGAAATGAACCGCGCGGCGCGATCCTGACCATGACAGCCGAGTCGCTGGAGACCTCCGCCTGAACGCTCACGATCGACCCCGGGCCCGGGAGCTCGGCATCGCCATCGGCACGCTGGCGACCGGCGAACGGAACGCGATCACCGATGTCCCTGGAGTCCGGGTCGGGCACAGCACCCTCATCGAGGGAGACGACGTCCGCACGGGCGTGACGGTGATCCAGCCGCACGAGGCGAGCCCGTGGTACGAGCCCGTCTTCGCCGGCGCGCACCGCCTGAACGGGAACGGCGAGCTGACCGGGCTCGAGTGGATCCGCGAGTCCGGGATGCTCTGCTCGCCGATCGCCCTCACGAACACGCACTCGGTCGGCGTCGTTCGCGACGCGCTCATCTCAGCCGAGATCGCCTCGCGGTCGGACGAGCGGGAGTTCTGGAGCCTCCCCGTCGTCGGCGAGACCTGGGACGGCCTTCTCAACGACATCAACGGGATGCACGTGCGCCCTGAGCACGTCGAGGCCGCGCTCGCATCGGCCTCCGACGGCGCCGTCGCGGAGGGCAACGTCGGCGGCGGCACCGGGATGATCTGCCACGGGTTCAAGGGCGGGATCGGCACGTCGTCCCGGGTGGTCGAGGGAGCCGGCGGGGCGGTCGTCGGCGTGCTCGTGCAGGCGAACCACGGACGGCGGGAGCGCCTGCGCGTGAACGGGATCCCGGTCGGCGACGGGATCCCGGTGACGGAGGTCCCCGATCCCTACGGGCGAGTGCCGCCGGGCGCGGGCTCCATCATCGCCATCGTCGCCACTGACGCCGCCCTCCTCCCCATTCAGTGCGAGCGCCTCGCCCAGCGCGCAGGGCTCGGGGTCGCGCGGGTCGGCGGAGTCGGCGAGCACTCGAGCGGCGACCTCTTTTTGGCCTTCGCCTCCGGGAACCGCGGTCTCCCGTCGGCCGACGTCGACGCCGATGCGCCGCTGACCATCCCCGTCCAGATGCTGGCGAACAACTACATCACCGCGCTCTTCGACGCCGTCGTCGAGGCCACCGAAGAGGCGATCGTGAACGCACTCTGCGCCGCGGAGACGCTCACCGGCGCGGGTGGCGCGACGGCCTACGAGCTCCCCCACGACCGGCTCCGGCAGCTCGCCTCGTCTTCCTCATGCCCCTGAGCAGTCGGGCGACGTTCGGGCCCAGGAGCCGATGTGACGGGAGGCAACACCGCTGGCGTGAGCAGGATATACGGAGTCCGAAAGTTCTCGTCAATCCGCGTGCGGCCGTAGGCTAGGGCCATGCACACAATCGAGCTCACCGAAGAGGAACTCACCCTGGTCCGCGCGGCCGTGCACTCCTATCTCGACGACTTCGGGCACGAGGAAGCCGACGTGCTGCGCCGGCTCAAGGAGATCCTCGCCAAGCTGCCCTCCGCCGACGCTTAGTGGCGATTCTCGAGACGAGAGCCGACCCGGGCGCCCCTGAGTTCGCCGCGAACCGGGAGCGCATGGAGGCGCTCGTCTCGGAGCTTCGCGAGCGCACGGCCGAGGCTGCGCGCGGCGGAGGCGACGACGCGGTCGAGAAGCACCGTTCTCGCAGGAAGCTTCTCGCCCGCGAGCGGGTCGACCGGCTCCTCGACCCCGAGTCGGCGTTCCTCGAGCTGAACGCGCTCGCGGCGAACGGCCTCTACGACGACGACGCGCCCGCGGCAGGGATGGTCACCGGGATCGGCGTCGTCGAGGGACGACAGTGCGTGATTGTCGCCAACGATGCGACGGTGAAGGGCGGCACCTATTACCCGCTCACGGTCAAGAAGCACCTCCGCGCCCAGGAGGTCGCGCGGCAGAACGACCTCCCGTGCATCTACCTGGTGGATTCCGGCGGCGCTTTCCTGCCGATGCAGGACGAGGTCTTTCCGGACCGGGAGCACTTTGGCCGCATCTTCTTCAACCAGGCGGTGATGTCCGCGGCGGGAATTCCCCAGATCGCGGCGGTCATGGGCTCCTGCACCGCCGGAGGCGCCTACGTCCCGGCCATGAGCGACGAGACCGTGATCGTCAAGGGCACCGGCACGATCTTTCTCGGCGGGCCGCCACTCGTGAAAGCGGCCACGGGCGAGGAGGTGACCGCGGAGGAGCTCGGCGGTGCCGATGTCCATGCGCGAACTTCCGGCGTGGCCGATCACTACGCCGTCTCGGACGAGCACGCGCTCGCGCTCGTCCGCGAGATCGTCGCGAACCTGAGCCCGGGCCCGCCCGAGGCTCCGTGGGAGCGCGAGGCGCCGGCCGAGCCGCTGCACGACCCGGCCGACCTCTACGGGATCGTCCCCGCCGACTACGCGAAGGGCTACGACGTCCGAGAGGTCATCGCCCGCATCGTCGACGGCAGCGACTTCCACGAGTTCAAGGCGCTCTACGGCGAGACCCTCGTCTGCGGCTTCGGCCACATCGAGGGCTTCCCGGTCGGGATTCTTGCCAATAACGGCGTGCTCTTCTCCGAAAGCGCGCTGAAGGGGGCGCACTTCGTCGAGCTCGCCTGCAAGCGGCGAGTCCCGCTCGTCTTCCTCCAGAACATCACCGGCTTCATGGTCGGCAAGGAGTACGAGGCCGGCGGCATCGCCAAGGACGGCGCCAAGCTCGTGACCGCGGTCGCCTGCGCGCGGGTGCCGAAGTTCACGGTCATCATCGGCGGCTCCTTCGGGGCGGGAAACTACGGGATGTGCGGACGAGCGTACGAACCGCGACAGCTCTGGATGTGGCCGAACGCCCGCATCAGCGTGATGGGCGGGGAGCAGGCCGCGTCGGTGCTCTCCACTGTTGGCCGCTCCAATCCGGACGAGATCCGTGCGAAATACGAGGCGGAGGGCAATCCGTACTACTCGACCGCGCGGCTCTGGGACGACGGCATCATCGATCCCGTCGACACCCGGCGCGTGCTCGCGCTCGGTATCGCCGCGAGCCTGAACGCTCCCATCCCGGAGACGACGTTCGGGGTCTTCAGGATGTAAGCGACGGGGGCGGCGGCAGGTCGGGCACCTGCGGCAGCGGAGGCGGGGGCTGAAGCTCGACGGACGGGAGCGGAACCGTCAGCTCCACGGGGGGCAGCTCCACGGTGGGCAGCTCCACGGGCGGCAGCTCGACGGGCAAGAGCGAGCCCTCGCTGTCCTCGTGGGCCGGCTGTGCCTGATGATGCGCGGGCTTGCCGTTCTCCGACGAGCCGTCCTTGCGCTTCTTCTCCTTCGGCGCGGCGGGGTGAGCCGGGTTCGCCGAGGGAAGCTCGTGGGACACCACGACGGCCGGGGTGTGCGCCTGGGCCACGGCGGCGGGCTCGTCCGAGGCAGAAACGTCCCCGACCGGCACGGTCCCCAGGACCGCGCAGCCGACGAGGCAGGCGAACCCGACCCGGCCGAATGAGAAGCCGAACGAGGCCGCCTTCGCGAGGCCGGGAAGTCCGACGAAGCCGTAGCGCCGGCGCGGGCGGACGACGGGTACGCGATCGATGAGCTCGAGCTCCTCCGCGAGCGCGCGGCGGGCCCGGAAGATCAGCGCCTCGACGGCCGCAAGCGACAACCCGAGCTCGAACGAGATCTCGGCGTAGGAGCGCCCCTGGATCTCGCGGAGGAGGATCGCCTCTCGCTGTGCGTCGGTGAGCCGCACGAGAGCCGCATGGATGTCCGCCGACGCCGAGCCCTCGTCTTCGTCCAGCGTGAGCAGGAGCTCCGAGTCGAGCTCGACCTCCTGCGGCCGCTCGGCACGAAGCCGGGCGCGGCGGCGCACGACGTTGCGGGCGATGGTGAGGAGCCACGCGCGCGGCTTCTCAGGCGTGTCGCCGCGTCGCATTGCCCGAAAAGCGTTCAGGAACGCAACCTGCGTCACGTCTTCCGCCTCGTCGGGATCGCGCACGTCGCGAAGCACCGAACCGTATACCTCGCGCCGGTGCCGACGATAGATCCGCTCGAAGGAGCGATCTGCGTCCACGGGTGCCTTATGCCTCCCAAACGCACTTCTCAAGCGTGTTAGCCTGCGTTTTATTCATTCATGGGGTCATGACGACACGCGCAGAGAGACAGGGGCGGAACGAATCGCTTTTCCGCGAGGTCAACGAGCGGATCGCCGAGCTCAACCAAACCTTCCAGATCGAGGGCCGCTCCGAGTTCCTGTGCGAATGCTGCCGTGAGGAGTGCAAAGAGGCGGTTTCGATCTCGATCGACGAGTACGAGACCGTTCGGCGAGCGTCGACGCGGTTCTTCGTCCTTCCCGGTCACGAGGACACGAGCGTCGAAAGCGTCGTGGAGCGAAGCGAGCGCTACGTCGTCGTCGAGAAGGTCGGCGAGGCCGCCGAAGAGGCCGACGACCTCGACCCCAGAGGCTAGGCCGTGAGCTCTTCGAGGCGCGCCTCGAGCGACGCGCGCTCGGAGGGATCGAGGGGAAGCAGCGGCGCCCGCACGTCGCCCGTGACCGGCAAGCCGCGCCACGCGAGCGCGGCCTTCACCGCCGCGTTGAACTGAAATTGCTGCAACGCGTCGCGGAGCGCCGCAACGATGTCGACCGCGCCGTCTGCGATCGGGTCGCGGTTGAGACCGGCGACGTACTCCGGGAACGCCGCAGCGAGCCCCGAGACGGTTCCCGCCGCGCCCTCGGCCAGGCCGCGCGGGAGGAGCGGCTCCGACCCGATGAAGATGTCGAGCCCCTCGAGCAGGTAGGGCTGCACGCGCTCGAACGGCGTGTCGGAGACTTTCAGGCCGGCGAGGTTCGGCGCGGCCTCGCGCAGACGCTCGATCACCGGCTGCGGGATCGCGTAGCCGCTCCTGGCTTCGAATTCGTAGAGGAAGAACGGCACTGGCGCGCAGGCGTCCGCGGCGGCGCGGAAGTGCTCGAAAAGCGAGTCCTCGGAAAGCGGGAAGTACGGCGGCGGGATGACCGCCACCGCCGAGGCCCCGGCCGAGGCAGCGTGCTCGGCGAGGGCGACGGTCTCCGCGGTCGTCTGGGCACCGCAATGGACGGCGACCTCGAGCCGCCTTCGACAGGCCTCCAGGTAGAGCTCGGCGGCCCGGCGCCGCTCCTCGGCAGTGAGCAGGATCCCCTCCCCCGTCGTCCCCAGTGCGAGGATCCCGTCGAGCCCGCCCGCGGCCAGGAAGTCCGCAACGGGCCCGAACGCCTCCTCGTCCAGGCTCGCGCCGCCGTCGCGAAGAGGCGTCACCGCTGCTGCCAGGGCACCGTGGATCACACACCAACTCTAGAGGCCGAAACCGGGTACCTCGTAAGCTCCCGTGCGATGAGCGCGCTTCGCCTGGAGAGGGACGGACCCGTCCTCCGCGTCACGCTCGCCCGCCCCGAGCGGCGGAACGCGTTCGACGCTGCCCTGATCGCCGAGCTGACCGAAGCGTTCGCCGACGTCAGTGACGCGCGGGCGGTCGTCCTGGCCGGAGAGGGCGAGGCGTTCTGCGCCGGCGCCGACGTCGAGTGGCAGCGCGCTTCCATCGACCTGAACTACGAGGAGAACGTCGCCGACGCCCTCCGACTCTACGCGATGTGCGAGGCGATCGACCGCTGCCCCGCTCCGGTCGTTGCGCGCGTGCACGGTTATGCGCTTGGGGGCGGCAGCGGGCTCGTCGCATGCTCGGACATCGTCGTCGCGGACGCCGAGACGATCTTCGGCTTCACGGAGGTACGGCTCGGCATCGTGCCCGCGGTCATCTCCCCCTTCGTCCTGCCGCGAATCGCCGCGCACGCGCGCCGCTATTTCCTCACCGGCGAGCGGTTCGGGGCCGACGTCGCACTTCGGATCGGGCTCGTGAGCGAGGTCACGGACGGCGACCTCGACGAGCGGGTCGACGCGATTCTCGGGCACCTGCTCGCGGGCGGCCCCGAGGCGGTACGCACGGCAAAGGAGCTCGTGCGCGACCGGCCGGACGGACAGGCGGCCGCCGAGATCGCGGCCGCGCGCCGCACGAGCGCGGAGGGCCAGGACGGACTGCGCGCCTTCCTCGAGAAGCGCAGCCCCGCATGGAGATCCGAAAGGTCCTCGTAGCGAACCGCGGCGAGATCGCCGCGCGGATCTTCTCCACCTGCGACCGACTCGGGATCACGACCGTGGCCGTGGCCGCGCCCGACGACGCGGGCGCGTTCCACACACGGCGCGCCGCCGAGGTCGCGGAGGTGCCGAGCTACCTCGACATCGAGGGCGTCGCCGCCGCCGCGGCGCGCGCCGGCGCGGATGCCGTCCACCCCGGCTACGGGTTCCTGGCGGAGAACCCCGACTTCGCCGAAGCGGTCATCTCGGCCGGCCTCCGGTTCGTCGGTCCCTCACCGGCGGCGATCCGCGCGGCGGGGGACAAGCTCGAGGCGAAGCGTCTCGCGGCGGAGGCCGGCGTTCCGGTCGTCCGAAGCGGCGATCCCGAGGAGGTCGGCTTCCCCCTCATGGTCAAGGCGGCGGCAGGCGGGGGCGGGCGGGGTATGCGGCTCGTGCGCTCCCCGGAGGAACTCGGAGAGGCGCTCGAATCCGCCCGCCGCGAGGCCGCGTCCGGCTTCGGCGACGACCGGGTCTTTTGCGAGCGTTACGTCGAGCGTCCCCGCCACGTCGAGATTCAGCTTCTTGCGGACGCCCACGGAACGACCGTCCACCTCGGCGAGCGCGACTGCTCAGTGCAACGCCGGCACCAGAAGATCCTCGAGGAGAGCCCGTCTCCGGCCGTCGGGGCCGACCTGCGCGCGGAGATGGGCGAGGCCGCCGTGGCCTTCGCGCGGGCGGTCGACTACGAGAGCGTGGGCACGGCCGAGTTCATGCTCGCGGGCGGGGAGTTCTTCTTCCTCGAGCTGAACGCACGCATCCAGGTCGAGCACCCGGTCACCGAGCTCGTCACCGGTCTCGACCTCGTCGAGAAGCAGCTGGTGGTCGCCTCGGAAGAGCCCCTCGAGATCCAAGCGCGAGAGCCCGAGGGCCACGCGGTGGAGGCGAGGCTCTACGCCGAGGATCCGCGTACCTTTCTCCCCCGCGCCGGCACGATCACGCGGCTGCGCCTTCCGGAGGGGATCCGCGTCGACCAGGGGATCGAGGAAGGGGACGGGATCCCGGTCGCCTACGACCCGCTGATCGCGAAGCTGATCGCGCACGAGGAGACGCGGGACGATGCGCTGGATGCACTCGCCGACTCGCTGCGCGAGACGGAGGTTCGCGGGGTGGAGACGAACCTGCCTTTCCTCCGCTGGCTCCTCGCCCACCCGGAGCTCCGCGCGGGGGAGGCGACGACCGCCTTCCTGGACGAGAATCCACCGCTCTCACGGCCTCGCCGCGTTTTCCGTCCCTGGCAGGGCTCGTGGCGGCTCAACGGCCCCGCCCCGGGCCGCACGGCGGCGCCCACGGTCGAGGCGACCGGCCACGGCGACCTTCTCGGTGGGCAGAGCACGCTGACCGCCCCGATGCCCGGCGTGGTGATAAAAGTGCTCGCCTCCGAAGGAGACCGCGTCGAGCCGCGCCAGCCGCTCGTCGTCCTCGAGGCGATGAAGATGGAGACGCCGCTCGTCTCCCCGTACGAAGCGGTCGTGCGCAAGGTGCATGTCGCCGAGGGCCAGCGCGTGAACGGCGGCGCGCTCCTGGTGGAGCTCGAGGAATGACGGATCCTCTGACCCGCTTCCGGGAGTGGCAGGACGAAGCCGCCGCGGCAGGCATGACTTTGCCCGAGGCGATGACGCTCGCGACCGCGGATGACGCCGGTCGGCCGTCGGCCCGCACGGTCCTTCTCAAGGGCGTGGACCAGCGAGGCTTCGTCTTCTTCACGAACTACGAAAGCCGCAAGGGCCGCCAGCTGGCTGTCAACCCGCATGCCGCGCTCACCTTCCTCTGGCACACGGAGCCCCGCCGGCAGGTGCTCGTAACAGGCATCGTGGAGAAGGTCCCACGCGCCGAGTCGGAGGCGTACTTCGCGACGCGCGACCCGGGCAGCCGCCTCGGCGCGTGGGCATCGCGACAGAGCTCCCCGCTCGAGAGCAAGGCCGAACTCGACGCCGCCTTCGCCGAAGCCGAGGGCAGATTCGGCGACGACGTGCCCCTGCCCGACTGGTGGGGCGGCTATGTGCTCCACCCGGAGACGATCGAATTCTGGGAAAGCCGGCCGAACCGTCTCCACGAGCGTGTCCGCTACAGCCGCGAAGACGACGGCTCGTGGCAGGCCACGCTGCTTTCGCCCTGATGTTTCCCCGCCTCCGGCCCGGGTAGCCGAGGCTGGAAACCACCCGAGGGGGATTTAATGGCGAACGAGCTAGAGGGGAAGAAAATTGCATTTCTCGCCGCTGACGGGGTCGAGCAGGTCGAGCTAACGGAACCCTGGAGGGCCGTCGAGGAAGCGGGCGGGAAGCCGGAGCTTCTCTCCATTGCGTCCGGCGAGATCCAGGCCTTCAATCACCTCGTCCACGGCGACACGTTCTCCGTGGACAGGGAAGTTGCCCAGGCCGACGCCACCGATTACGACGGCCTTGTCCTGCCCGGCGGAGTCGCAAATCCCGACTTCCTGCGCGGGGACGAGAAGGCGGTCGGCTTTGTCCGCGGCTTCTTCGACCAGGGGAAGCCGGTCGGAGTCATCTGTCACGGCCCGTGGACAATCGTCGAGGCGGGAGTCGTGAAGGGCCGCACGATCACGTCGTGGCCGACTCTGCGCACCGACATCCAGAACGCGGGCGGCAACTGGGTCGACGAGGACGTCGTCGTCGACGGGGGCCTCGTCTCGAGCCGTAAGCCGGACGACTTGCCCGCATTCTGCGCCAAGATCGTCGAGGAGTTCGCTGAGGGCGAGCACGCGGAGCAGGCCGAGAAGACGGCCGAGGCCGTCCGCTAGCCCACGAGGTCTTTGAGCCGTAGCGCGAGCCCCATGTCGCCCTCGACGCGGATCTTCCCCGTCATGAAGGCGCCCATGGGGCTCTGCTCGTTCCCGACGACGGCCAGCAAGGTCTCCTCGTCGGTCGCGATGACGCAGTCGGCCGGGTCCTGCGACTCGGTGACGGTGACCGCGCCGCTCTCGACCTCGACGTGCCAGCTCCCTGCGCCCTCGATGTCGAAGCGGTAGGAGGCGCTCAGGTCGGCAGCGCGCCCGCGGTCGGCCCGCCCCTGCAGGTCTTCGAAGAACTGCCGAGCCGACTCGTATGTCACAGCGTCGCGGGGGCGGGCTCCCGCCCGACCATGTGCCGCGCAGGGGCCTGTGGCAGGAGGAAGCTGACCCCGAGGGCGAGCGTCGGCCCGATCGCAGTGGCGAGCACCGCGGTCTCGAGGTCGACGGTGTCGGCGAGGGCGCCGAGGACGAGCGCCGCGACGCCTCCGAGTCCGATCGCCAGACCGATGGAGAGTCCCGAGGCCATGCCGACGCGGCCCGGCATGTACTCCTGGCTCATCACGAGGCTGACCCCGAAGGTTCCGATGACACAGGCGCCCGAAAGCGTAACGGCCGCCACGCCGATCGGCCCGCCCACCAGCACGTAGACGAGGATGAGCGGCGTCGCGGCGATGAAGCTCCCGCGCAGCACCGGCCGGCGCCCGAAGCGGTCGGCGAGCGGCCCGCCGAGCAGCGTTCCCACGGCCCCGGCAAAGAGGAAGAGCGCAAGCACGAAAGTCCCGTACGCCTCGCCATGGCCGTTGTGAATCTCCCACAGCGGGATGAACGTGAAGAGGCCCATGTGCGCGACGCTCCGCAGGCCGACGACGACGAGCAGCAGGACCAGGCCTCGAGTCTCGGTCTTTGCTGCCGCCGCGCGCTGCTCCCCCGGCGACTCGTCCGGCGCGAAGCTCGCGAGGTAACGCAGCACGAGCACGAGGCCGGTGGCGACTGCGAGCCCCGGCAGGGCGATCAGCAGCCCACCCTTCAAGCCGAGCGTGAGGATGAGTGCCGAGGCGTACACGGGCCCGAGCGCGAAACCGATGTTCCCTCCTACCGAGAAGAACGACATCCCGCTCGCCCGCCGCGAGCCGCTCGCATAGCTCGCGAACTTCGATCCTTCAGGGTGGTAGGCGGCCACTCCGACTCCGGCGGCGAGGACGGCGAGGAGCGTGAGCGGATACGAGGGTGCTGCAGCGGCGAGCGCCATGCCCACTCCCGCAAGGCCAACCCCCGCGGGAAGGAGCCAGAGCGCGCCCCGCACGTCCGACCAGAGCCCGAACAGCGGCTGGATCAGCGACGAGCTGATGGTCGCGGCGAGGACGAGCGCGGAGGCCATCGTGTAGGTGAGGTCGAATTCGGCTTTGAGGAACGGCAGCAGCGCAGGGAGGGACCCCTGCGCGAGGTCCGTTGCGAGATGACCGGACGAGAGCGCGGCCATCGCCTTTCTGTCCACCCCGCGCACCGGCGCGAGAATACCCGCCGAGCGCTACCCGGACGCGTGCTCTGCGAGCAGCGCGTACGTGAGCTCCCACTGCGTACGCACGATCTCGCGGCGGTTTCGCTCGAGCGCGGGTGGCGACGCGGCGAGATGGAGGTCCTCCCGCTCACGCAGAAGCCCTCCGAGATGACTCTGGAGGGCTTCTACCGGGAGAGGGTATCGCCCGCGAGGGGAGGGGGCGGGCGGAGAGGGTAGAGCTGCGCTCATTGCGCATCCCTCTCATCGACCTGAGGGATTTCGTCTATATCCCTCATTCGAGGAACACGGTACGAACCTGTTCGGATAGCATCCGCGCGCGCCCATGGAGATCGACGTCGTCGAAGCATCGCCGGCGGAGGTTGCCGCGGACGTCCTGGCCTTCGCCGTCCCGGAGCCGATCGAGCTCCAGTCGGCCGGCCACGAGCTCGACCGGCTGGTCGACGGGGGGATCAAGCACCTGATCGAGGACGGGGAGCTCAAGGGCGAGCGCGGCCGAGTCACCCTCCTGCACACGCGAAACAAGCTCAAAGCCCACCGGGTCGCCGTCGGCGGCATGGGTGCGGACGGAGATTCCGACAGCCTGCGCACGGCGGCCGCAGCAGTCGCCACGCGCGCGGGCGAGGTCGGCGGCAAGACCGTCGCCTGGATCCTGAGCGAAAACGGGCTGCCCGCGGCCGAGCAGGCGCGCGCCGTCGTCGACGGCATGGCGCTCGGCCCCTACGACGCGGGCATCTGGAAGACGAAGGACGAGAACGCGGCGATCGAGCGCCTCGTCCTCTGCGGATCGGGCGCGGCCCAGGTCGCCGAGGAGGCGCAGCACGCCAACGTCGTCGCTTCGTGGACGAACCGCTGCCGCGACCTCGTCAACGCGCCGCCCAACGTCTGCACTCCGACTACCCTCGCCGAGTTCGCCGAGGACACCGCGAGCCGCTTCGACCACATGAGCTTCTCCGCCCTCGGTCCGGACGAGATTCGCGAGGCAGGCATGGGCGCGCTCACCGCGGTCAGCCAGGGGAGCGAGAACCCACCGCGCTTGATCACACTCTCCTACGAGCCGCCTTCCGCCACGCGCAGCGAGGTCGTCCTCGGCCTCGTCGGCAAGGCGATCACCTTCGACTCCGGCGGCCTCTCGCTGAAGCCGGCCAGCCGCATGGAGGAGATGAAGACGGACATGGGCGGCGGCGGCGCCGTCCTCGCCGCAATGGGCGCGATCGCCGAGCTCGGACTGCCGGTCAGGGTGCTGGCCGTGGTGCCGTCCTGCGAGAACATGCCCGGCGGCCGCTCGTACCGGCCCGGCGACATCATCACGGCGCTGAACGGCAAGACGATCGAGGTGACGAACACCGATGCGGAAGGACGCCTCATCCTCGCGGACGCGCTCACGCACGCGCGGCGCTCCGGGGCGACGCACATCCTCGACCTGGCCACGCTGACGGGCGCCATCGTCATCGCCATGGGCGACTACTACGCGGGCCTCTTCGCAAACGACGACGAGTGGGCGCAGGAGATCCGGGCCGCCGCGGAGGAGAGCGGCGACCACGCCTGGATCATGCCGCTGCACGAGACCTACCGCCGCTACATCGAGTCGCCGTACGCCGACATGAAGAATTCCTCCGAGTACCGCCAGGGCTCCCCCATCCTCGCCGCGCGCTTCCTGCAGGAGTTCGTGGGAGAGGGCCCGTGGGCCCACCTCGACATCGCAGGAACGGCGTACCTCGAACGCACGCGCGAGGACTACTACGGTGCCCCCGGCGCAACCGGGTACGGCGTCCGGCTCCTCGCGGAGCTCGCCAGCCGGTTTTCTTAAGTGCCTCTGCCAGCAATACACGCCTGCTTCTGGCTCATGATCACTCGTCGCCAGAGTGGCCCTCGCTCTTGACAAGGCTCCCGGCCTTGCCCGCGATCGAGTGCCACCTCATGCTCGGTGCTCGCGGCCCAGAAGCGGGGCAGCATCACTGGCAGGGGCACTAGTGGACTTCGAGCTCTCCGACGCCCACCAGCTGCTGCGGCAGACGGTTCGCGACTTCGCCGAGGAGCGGATCGCGCCGGTGGCGGAGGAGCTCGACCGCGAGCACCGGTTCCCCTACGAGATCGTCGAGGCGCTTGCCGAGCTCGAGCTCATGGGGATCCCAATCCCGGAGGAACATGGAGGCGGAGGCGGCGACACGCTCGCCTATGCCATCGCTGTCGAGGAGCTGACACGCATCGACTCGTCCGTCGCGATCACGGTCGCCGCGCACACGTCGCTCGGCACGATGCCGATCCTCCTCTTCGGCACCGATGAGCAAAAGAAGCGCTGGCTGCCGGACCTGGCCTCGGGCCGGCGGCTCGCGGCGTTCGGCCTGACCGAGCCGGAGGCCGGCTCCGATGCGGGCGCAACGCGGACAACGGCCGAGCTCCGCGACGGGAGCTGGGTCGTCAACGGCTCGAAGATCTTCATCACGAACGCGGGCACCGAGATCTCGGCGTTCGTGACGATCACCGCCCGGACGGGCGACGAACAGATCTCGAATATCGTCGTCCCGAACGGGACGGAGGGCTACGAGCACTCGGCCCCGATGAGAAAGATGGGCTGGCGGGCATCAGACACGCGGGAGCTCTCTTTCCGCGACTGCGCCGTTCCGGAGGACCATCTCCTGGGGGAGCGCGGCGCGGGGCTGAAGCAGTTCCTCGAGATCCTCGACGGCGGCCGGATCTCAGTGGCCGCGATGGGGCTCGGCCTGGCACAGGGCGCGTTCGACCTGGCGTCGTCGTACGCCCGCGAGCGGAAGCAGTTCGGGCAGCCGATCGGGAAGTTCCAGGCGATCCAGTTTCAGCTCGCCGACATGGCGACGGAGATCGAGGCGGGCCGCAACCTCGTCTACAAAGCGGCGTGGCTGAAGGACAAGAGGCGCCCGTTCGCGCAGGCGGCGGCGATCGCGAAGCTCTACACCGGCGAGCTGGCGAACCGTGCGGTGAACGCGGCGCTTCAGATCCACGGCGGGTACGGGTTCATGGACGAGTACGCGATCTCGCGGCTCTACCGCGACCAGAAGGTGCTGGAGATCGGCGAGGGCACCAACGAGATCCAGCGCCTCGTCATCGCCCGGGGTCTCGGCTTCTAGTCGGGGCCACCCCAGACCACCACCCGCTTTCGAGCGTAATCCGCAAACACGCGAAGGTGGCGCGCGCAATGCGCGGGGATGGCGACGAAGGCACGCGGATGTCCGTTGCCCGAAGGCGGCACTGCGATAGCATCGGCGCGTCTCTTCTAGGAGGTAGTGCATGCCGCTTTTCATGGACGTACACAACATGGACGGGGGCGTTTCCTGCGACGCCGTCCGCGACGCTCACGCCAAGGACGTCGCCATTCAGGGCGACCACGACGTCAACTACAAGAGCTACTGGGTGAGCGAGGCCGAGG
>JBKPPF010000046.1:0-58805 GCA_046733475.1 Actinomycetota bacterium | reverse complement strand
CTTGACGCGAGGCATCTCTCCCCCTTACCGGCCGAGCAGCCGCCGCACCTCGCGCTCGTCCTGGCCGGCGACCGGCTGGTCGCTCCGGAACGCGCGCTTGCGCTTGGCGCTCTTCTTCTCGAGGTTATGGCTCTGCATCGCATGACGGCGCAGCAGCTTGCCGCCGCCGGTCACCTTGAAGCGCTTCTTCGCTGCTTTGTTCGTCTTCTGCTTAGGCACTTGCTGTCTCCACTTGTTGTCCTGCGGCTCTCGTCGGCCCGAGCAACATGACCATGTTGCGCCCGTCCTGGAGCGGAGGCGATTCGATCTGGCCGATCTCCTTGACGTCCTCGGCGAGGCGCATCAGTAGGTCTCGCCCGCGCTCCGGGTGGCTCTGCTCGCGTCCGCGGAACATGATCGTGACCTTGACCTTCGCCTTCGCGTTGAGGAAGCGGACCACATGCCCCTTCTTCGTCTCGTAGTCGTGGACGCCGATCTTCGGCCGCATCTTGATTTCCTTGACGTGAATCTGTGACTGGTGCTTGCGGGCCGTCTTTGCCTTCTGCTCCTGCTCGTACTTGTATTTGCCGTAATCCATGATCCGGGCGACCGGCGGATCCGCGCCCGAAGCGACCTCGACGAGGTCGAGGTCCTTGGAATACGCGTACTCGAGCGCTTCGTCTCGCGTCTTCAGGCCTACCTGTGAGCCGTCCTCGTCCACCAGGCGCACCTTCGTGGCGCGGATGGCCTCGTTGATCCGGGTCTGATCCTGAACCGGCCGGGCCTGGTCGAATCTGCGGCGCGGCCTCACTGAAACGTCACCAAGTTGTGCTGCTTCCTCCTCCTAGACAAAACAAAAGCTGCGCGCAGCAGCTTCGTCAACTCACCGTTTTCGGTTGAACCTCCGCGAAGCCAGCGGCTTGGGAGGTGAGGAACGAGGCTCCTGCTTGCAGGCCTACAGCTTAGCAGCCGCCTGGAGCTCGCTCAGAAGGGCTTCCCAGCCGACCGTGGACTGCTCACCGCCGCGGCGGCGAACGGCGAGCGCGTCGAGCGACTCGCGCTCGCCCCAGACGACGACATACGGGATCTTGGTGAGCTCGGCGTCCCGGATCTTGCGCCCGAGCGTCTCCTCGCGCTCGTCCACCGCGGCACGGAACCCGTGCACGCGCAGGTCGTCGGCGAGCGACTCGGCGTCCGCCGCGAAGCGCTCCGAGATCGCGAGGACCCGCACCTGCTCGGGAGCGAGGACGAGCGGGAGGTCGCCGCCCGTGTGCTCGAGGTAGATGCCGACGAAGCGCTCGAGCGAGCCGAGGAGCGCGCGGTGGATCATCGCCGGCGTGTGCTCGGCGTTGTCGTCGCCCTGGTAGGTGAGCCTGAAGCGCTTCGGCATCTGCAGGTCGAGCTGGACGGTGCCGATCTGCCAGCTGCGGCCCAGCGAGTCGTTCATGTGCAGGTCGATCTTGGGCCCGTAGAACGAGCCCTCGCCCTGGCTTTCGACGTACTCGAGCCCCTGCGTGGCGAGCGCCTTGCGGAGCTCCGCTTCCGCCATGTCCCACTCCTCGTCCGTGCCGAGTTTGTTGTCGGGCCGGAGCGAGAGCTCCACGCGCATGTTCAGCTCGAAGAGGTCGTAGAGGTAGTACGCGTAGTCGAGGCACCCGATGAGCTCGTCCTGGATCTGCTCGTGCGTGCAGTAGATGTGCGCGTCGTCCTGGACGAAATGGCGGACGCGTAGAAGCCCGTGCAGGACACCGGAGAGCTCGTTCCGGTGCAGGTTGCCGGCCTCCGCGAGGCGGAGCGGCAGCTCGCGATAGGAATGCGGCGAGAGCGAATAGAGAAGGCAGTGCCCCGGGCAGTTCATCGGTTTGAGGGCGAAGTCGCGGCCCTCGACCTCCAGCCGGAACATGTCCTCCTGGTACTTCTCCCAGTGGCCGGAGGTGCGCCAGAGGTCGGAGTCGTAGAGGAGCGGCGTGCGCACCTCCTGGTAGCCGCGCTTCGTGTTCTCGCGCCGGCGCAGATCCTCGAGGACGTTCCAGATCACCATCCCGCGCGGATGCCAGAAGGGCATGCCCGGGGAGAGCTCCGAGAACTCGAACAGATCGAGGTCCTTGCCCAGCCTCCTGTGGTCGCGGCGCTTGGCCTCCTCGATCCGGTGGAGGTAGTCCTCCAGGTCCTTCGGGTCGTAGAACGCCGTCCCGTACACACGGGTCAGTTGCGGCTTCGTCTCGTCGCCCCGCCAGTACGCGCCCGCAAGCGAGAGGAGCTTCACCGCCTTGATCGGCTTCGCGTCCTGGAGATGCGGCCCGCGGCAGAGGTCGACGAAGTCGCCCTGCTTGTAGAGCGAGATGTCCCCCTCGGCCGTGTCCACGAGCTCGACCTTGTAGGGCTCCCCCTCCTTCTCGAAGCGCGTGCGCGCGTCGCCCCGGGCGATCTCCTCGCGCTCCCAGACGCGCCCCTCCCGAATCTCCCGCACGACCTCGTCCTCGAGCCGCTGCAAATCGGGCTCGGTGACGGGCTCGGGGAACTCGAAGTCGTAGTAGAAGCCGTTCTCGATCGGCGGCCCGATCGCGACCTTGGTTCCCGGGAAGAGCCGGCGTGCGGCCTCGGCGAGGAGATGAGCGGCCGAGTGGCGCAGGACGTAGAGGGCGTCGGGATCGTCCTTGTCCCGCGTGGTCAGGATTTGGATCCGCTCGCCGTCCTCGACGGGCAGCCGCAGGTCCCGGACAGCACCGTTCGAGCGCAGCAGAACCGCCTGCTCGGCCAGCTTCGGGCCGATCGCGCGGGCCGCGTCGAGGCCCGTCGCGCCGTCCGGAAGTTCGAGCTCTGACTCATCGGGAAGAACGACCTTCACCATGAACGCAGAGGATACTCAGGCACCTTCGCCACAAGAACCCGAGCCCACCGAGGAAGGGACTCCCGTGCCCGACCCGGAGGAAGAGCAGGGCGACGCGGAGGACGACCCGCAGGCAGACTAAGTCGGTGCGAATCACGACGATCGGCCGGGGCAACGTGGGCGGCGGGCTCGGAGAGCTCTGGCGCCGAGCCGGCCACGAGGTTGTCGAGATGGGCCGAGAAGGCGGCGACGCATCGGGCTCGGGCGCGGTTCTGCTCGCCGTCCCCCAGACGGCGATCGCGGATGCGCTCGGCTCCGTCACCGGCCTGGACGGGGTGCCTGTGATCGACGCGGTCAACGCCGTGCGCGGCCGGAGGCCTGAGGGCTTCGAGTCCCTGGCCGAGTACGTGAAGTCGCTGACCGGCGGGCCGGTCGCAAAGGCGTTCAACGCGAACTTCGCGACGCTCTACGACCAGATCGGCGAGGCGCGCGCAGCGCCGAGCATGGTCTACGCCGCCGACGACGCGGCCCGCGAGGTGACCGAGACGCTCATCCGCGACGCGGGCTTCGAGCCCACCTTCGCCGGCGGCCTCGAGAGCGCACGTGCGGTCGAGGACTTCCTCGGCGTCATCTTCGCCGTCGCAGGCCAGAGTGGCCCGTTCTTCTATCGCATCGCGAAGCCCGAAGAGCTCTAGCGTCGGCGCGCAGCCAGGCGCCAGGCGAGCGCTGCGACCACGCCCAATCCGAGCCCTGTGAGCGCGTAGCCGGGGAAGCTTCCCCACGGTTCGTACCACGGGTTGACGAAATCGGGAAATGGGCCTCTCTCAGACCGCGACCAGAGCGGAAGCCCCACCCTTCCAACGGCGAACATCGTCAGCATCACGACCACCAGGAAGACGATCACCGCGCCGATCGTCCGTCTGACCGCGTAAGCGAAAAGCGTCATCGCAGACTCAGCGTAGCTCTACAGCTCGGGCTCTTCCACCGCGCCTTTGAGGTGCGGCGGGCACTTGAGCCAGTAGCTCTCGCGCATCCACTCCAGCGCTGCGTCGAGGGATTCATCGTCGGTCACCTGCGCGGTGACCCAGCCGTAGCGCCCCACCCAGCGCGCGGTCGAGACATACGGGAGGAGCTGGGCGATCTCCCGCTCCTCGGCGGTCAGCTTCACCGTCAGCTGGACGCAGTCCGAGGCGACGGACATGGAGGCGAACATCTTGTTGTCGGCGACCTTGAAGACCGGGTGGCCCCACGGCTCGTCCTCGTAGGTCTCGGGGAGGGAGAGCGCCAGCCGGCGGAGCTCCTCGGCGAGATCGTCCGGTTTGGCCACGCGGCCGAGCTTATCGCTTGGCGGCGGAGGCGAGACGCTGGTGCAGGTTGGCCGCCGGGAAGCGGCGGAAGCTGGAAGCGAGCGCAGCGCCCATGGCCGGTTTCGCCAGAGGCGCTGCGGCCTTCTTCTTGCTCGCCGGGCTCGGCACCAGGCGAGGGATCTTCCGTCGGATCCCGGCCCGAGTCAACCCCGCCCGCTAGCGGCCCTGGAGGCGAATCTCGGGATCGAGGACGAGCTCGCCGGCGGCGATTCGGCGCACCGCGTCCCTGAAGCCGTCCATGTCGGCGACGCGATCCTTGAGGAGGTAGCCGACGCCTTCCTCCCCGGCCTCCAGGAGGTCGCGCGCGTAGGCGGGCTCCACGTACTGCGAGAGCAGCAGGACACCCGTTCCCGGGTAGCGGCGGCGGATCTCCTGGGCGGCACGAACGCCGTCGTCGGCGAGGCCGGGCGGCATGCGGATGTCGGCGATGACGACGTCCGGCCTCTCCTCCTCCACCTTCACCATCAGATCGTCGGCGTCGTCGGACTGGCCGACCACCTCGAAGCCGTGGCCTTCCAGGAGCGAAGCGATTCCCTCCCTGAGCAACACGGAGTCGTCCGCGAGGACGACCGTGAGCGTGGTTCCGGAGAGCGGCTGCGACGCGTCGTTGGCGAAGCGAAGCGGCGGGAATTCCCGCTCGAGACCCGGAACGTCGAGCTGGAAGATGCGCTGTGGCTCGGGGAGCCCGCGGAGCCAGTACTCGCCGAGCTCACGGGTCGCGTGCTCCTCGGGTAGGAGCTCGGCGGTCGAGGCGGAGAGGAGCACCTGGCTCCCGTGACCCGCGAAGCAGATGCGGGCCGCCTTGTGCACCTCGACGCCCAGGTAGTCCGAGTCGGCGAAGATCGCCTCCCCCGTGTGCATGCCGATCCGCACGCGCACCTGCTCCTCGTCCGGCCACTCACTGTCCGCGAACGCGAGCTGCGCGTCGATGGCGCATTGGGCTGCTGCGGCGGCGTCCTCGAAGGCGACGAAGAGCTCGTCGCCCCGACAGTCGATCTCGTGCCCTCCCGCGGAGAACGCGGGCTCGCGGATCAGCCTGCGGTGCTCGACGAGAACCTCGCTCCAGCGTTCGCTGAGGCGGTGGGCCAGACGCGTCGATCCTTCAATGTCCGTGAACAGAAAGGTGACTGTGCCGCTCGTCGGTCGCTTCATAGCCGTCCTGGGGTCGAGGCCCAAAGGTACAGGGCTAAGCACGAGCGGGGAGCGCCCAGCGGAGGCCGTCGACCGCCCAGCCCGCGACTGCGAGGACGAGCATTGCGAATGCGACCGTGCCGATGAAGAGCTTGAAACTCATGAAGAGCAGGATGACGGGGTGCGGGCATCGCCACGATGCGGCTTCCCGGGATGTGCAGGTGCGGTTACCCCTACGAGCGCAGGTAGGCGAGAACGGCGAGCACGCGGCGGTGATCCTCGGACGCGGCGGGCAGGCGAAGCTTCGAGAAGATGCTCGTCACGTGCTTCTCGACGGCGCGGTCGGTGACGACGAGCTGCTCGGCGATCCCGGAGTTGGAGCGGCCCTCGGCCATGAGGCCAAGGACCTCACGCTCCCGCGGCGTGAGCTGGTCGATCGGATCGTCCCGCCGCCGCCTCCCGACGAGCTGCGAGACGATCGTCGGGTCGAGGGCCGACCCGCCCTCGCCCACACGGCGGACCGCGTCTGCGAACTCGTTCACGTCCGATACGCGGTCCTTGAGCAGATAGCCGACGCCTTCGGCGCTGTCGGCGAGGAGCTCCATCGCGTACGTCGCCTCGACGTACTGCGAGAGAACGAGCACGCCGCACGTGGGGTACTTCTCGCGGATCTCCTGGGCCGCGCGGAGGCCCTCGTCGGTATGGGTCGGCGGCATGCGGATGTCCACGATGGCCACGTCCGGGGAGTAGCTGCGCACTTTGAGCATGAGCTCGTCCGCGTTCCCGGCCTGGCCGACGACCTCGAACCCGGCCTCGTCGAGGATGCGCGCGACGCCCTCGCGAAGGAGGACGGAGTCCTCTGCGAGGACTACCCGCACGGGATCTCCGCGCGGATCAGCGTCCCCCGCCCCGGAGCGCTCTCGACGTGCAGGCGCCCGTCCAGGGCCTCGACCCGGTCGGCCAGGCCGCGCAGGCCGGAGCCGTTCAGCGGATCGGCTCCTCCGACGCCGTCGTCGGCGACCTCGACCACCGCGCTGCCGTTCAGGCGTGTCACGCGGACGCCGACAGCGGATGCCTGCGCGTACTTGGCCACGTTGGCCAGCGCTTCCGAGACGACGTAGTAGGCGGCAGCCTCGACGGGCGGAGGCAGGCGCTCCTCCGGAGCGAGCACCTCGACCGGAAGGGGCGCCCGGCCCGCGAGAGCCTCGAGCGCAGCCGAGAGTCCACGGTCTGAGAGTACGGCCGGGTGAATCCCGCGCGCCAGCTCGCGAAGCTCCTCGAGCGCCTGGGCCAGCTCCTCCGAGGCGCCGTTCAGGAGCTTGGACGCCTCATCGGGATCCGCCTTCAGCTTCGCTTGGGCAAGTCGCAGGGCCAGCGAGAGGGAGACGAGGCGCTGCTGCGCGCCGTCGTGGAGGTTGCGCTCGAGCCGGCGGCGCTCGGCGTCACCCGCCTGCAGAAGGCGCTTGCGCGAATCGCGCAGCTCCTCCTCCTGCCGCTTGCGCTCGGTGATCTCCATCCCGGAGATGAGAAAGTTGGGGCGTCCGTGCTCGTCGAGGAGCGGCGTCGTCGACCAGGCGACCACCGCCTCGCCGCCGCCGGCTGCGCGCCAGTGGTTCTCGTGCTCGCCGGCTGCGCCCTCGGCCGCCAGCGAGGCGAGCTCGCGGTGCACGTCCTCGGCCTCCTCGGGGACGATGAAGACTTCCCAGAACTTCTTCTCCCGGGCGGCCGGCTCGTCCGGGACGCCCGCGAGCTGCTCGAGGGTCTCGTTGAAGCGGACGATCTTCCCCTCAGGGTCGATCATGCAGAAGAGGCTCGGCGTGTTGTCGACCACCGTGCGAATGAAGTCGCGCTCGCGCTCGAGAGCGGCGGCGAGGTGCTTGAGTTCCGTGAACTCGCGCGCGATGAGGATCGCCTCCTCCCCGTCCTTCACGATCCGGGCCTCGAAGTCGCGCTCCACGCCGTCGATCTCGACCTTGTAGTCCCCGGTGACGAGGCGGCCCGTGTCGATCGCCTCGCGTACGCCGTTCACGATCTTGTCGGCCACTTCTTGCGGAAGGACGTCGTGCGCCCTGCTGCCGAGAAGCTGCTCAGGCCTGGTGATCAGGTCCTCCGGGTGGCCGTTGAAGTCGAGGTACGTGCCTTCGCGGTCGAAGCGGAACATGAGGTCGGGTGCCGCGTCGAGAAGGGCTCGGTAGCGGCTCTCGCTCTGCCGCAGAGCCTCGACGGTCCGTTCGCGGGCGAGCGCGAGGCTCGCCGCCGCGCTGACCGCCTCGACCAGGTCGCGCTCCTCGGAGAGGGTCGCGTCGTGGACGATCGTCGCGACGACCTCGCCATCGTGCTCGACGAAGGTCGTCGCCTTTCCTTCCCTGGCGGCTTCCTTGCCGAGGTCGAACGGACGCCCGTCGGAGCCGATCCACTCGTAGGTGTCCGGAAGCCAGAGGGCCAGGTCGAGATCGGGGTCGTTGAGGGTGCGCGCAATCGCGTCGCGAAGCTCGCGCAGACCGTTGGCGCTGAGGAGCTCGACCACGAGAATCGCAACCGAGGCGCGCGCGAGACGGATCTGCAGAAGCCCGGCCAGGAACGCGAGCGGCACGAGCGCGAAGGAGAAGATGACGAACCACCAGATGACGTCGGAAGCACCCGACGAGAAGAACGACACCACGATCGCGAGGCCGATGAAGAAGAGCGTCGCCGCGGACGTGGCGAAGATCGGCGCGAGCGTGCGCCGGAGAGGCGGCGAGGCCGCGCGCCAGCGTCTGAAGAGGACCCAGGCAGTCCCGAAGAGCACAAAGCCGGCACCGAGCACCGCGACGGCGCCAAGCACGTTACGGGCGGCCTGGGAGTCCCAGGCGGCCAGGACGTTGTCCGGGCACCCGTCGCAGTTCTCGGCTCCGACGACGTTGTACAGCGTCTGGACGCCGAGCACGAGAAAGTACGCCGTGCCGACGATTGCATGGACGAGCCTGGTCTCCAGATATCCGCGCGGGAAGGCGAGCAGGGCGTGGACGAACACCGCGATGCCGAGCCCGCCGACGATCTCCCCGAGCGCGAAGAGATATTCGTTGCTCGATTCCGAGAGCGCGCCGAGCATGAACGCGAACCCGACCGTGGCCATGAGCGGCCCGAACCTGTTCCCCGGCCGGCGCGCCCAGGCGATGAGACCGGTCGCGATGAAGGCCCAGACGACGACGAGATAGACCGCCGCGAGGAACACGGGGTTCTCCTCGTGGTCGCTCGTGAGCGTGAGGTAGAGAGCACCCGCCGTCGCGGCGAGCGCAAGCGTCGAGACCGCCAAGATCCGGGTGCGCATCGCTCTATCGAAGCACAGCGTGCAGGGCCGCACCGGAGAGCTCGGCCTTGGGCACGAAACCGCGCGCCCCGCACTCGGTGACGAGCGGGCCGAAGTCGGCCGCGTCACGGCTGGACGTCAGCACGATCGTCGGCATGTAGCCGTTTGCTCCCAGGGTCGTCGCCACGGTGAAGCCATCCATGTCGGGGAGCTGCACGTCGAGCAGGACCACATCCGGGCGCAGGCGGTGGACGGCATCGAGAGCCGAGGTCCCGTCCTCCGCCTCGCCGACGACCTCGAACCCGTCAGCTTCGAGAATCGCGCGCGCGGTCGCGCGGAAGCTGGGGTGATCATCGACGATCAATATGGTGGCCACGACCAGAGTGTGTCGGACCGGTGATTACGCCGGAATACGGCTAACCACACTCTTTCGAGGACTTTCTAGACCCCTCTCGGAGCGGAATCCTCGAGCGCGACCCGCATCAGGTCGCGAATCGACACGATCCCCGCCACGCGGCCCTCGTCCAGGACCGGCAGGTGCCGGAAGCCGCCGTGGATCATGAGCGCGGCGGCGTGGCCGGTCGAGTCGTCCGCCTCGATGGTCTCCGGATGGCGGGTCATCCAGTCTCCGACCTTGGCGTCCTCGTTGTAACCGGCCGCAACCGCCTTCATCAGGTCTCGCTCGGTGAGGATACCCTCGAGCCGCTCCCCGGCGAGGATCAGCACCGCCCCCACCCCACGCTCCACCATCCGCTTCGCCGCGTCGGCCAGCCGATCCTCCGCGGAGGCGGTGAGGATGTCGCTCGACATGTGGTTGGAGACGACCGCCATCGAAGAAAGCGATCCTAAAGCCCCTCGGGCGGCGCGTCGAGGCTCGTGTCTACGTCTGCTTGCGGACGGCCTCGAGCTTGTAGCCGACGCCGTAGCGTGTCTGGATGAAGGTGTGCTTCGGCTGGAAAGAGTCGATCTTGTCGCGCAGCTTGCGGACGAACACGTCCACGGTGCGGTCGCGATGCGTCTGGCGGCGGCCCCAGACCTTCTGCAGGACCTCGTCCCGGGTGACGACGCGGCCGCGGTCGAGCGCGAGGGCGTAAAGGAGACGGAACTCCGTCGGAGTCAGCTCGGCGCTCCTTCCGTTCACGTACGCCTGCACGTTGAGCGGATCGATCCGCAGCTCGGCAATCTCGATCGGATCGCCTCGGCTCTCGTCCTGGACGCGGACTCCGCGCCGGGCAGCCGCCCGGACGCGGGCCACGAGCTCCTTCATGGAAAACGGCTTGACGAGATAGTCGTCGGCGCCGATCTCGAGCGCGTGCACCCGGTCGTGCTCGGTGCCGCGCGCGCTGACGACGACGATCGGGGTGCCGATTCCCTCCGCGCGCGCTGTCTCGATCACCCGCCAGCCGTCGACGCCGGGCAGCATGAGGTCGAGCACGCAGACATCCGGCTTCTCGTAGCGGAGCCGTGCCAGCCCTGCTTCGCCCTTGTTCACCCAGAGCGGATCGAAGCCCGCCGCGTTGAGATGGCTCGCCATCCCGCGCGCGATGACGTCGTCGTCCTCGATGATGAGAACCTTGGGCACGACCGCGTCAATCATGCCTCGAACAGAGGTGTAGGAGTGGTGAACGAATGGTGAAGAGATTGTTTCAGCGCGACCCCCCGCCCGCGCGAGCGGAGGCGAGCCTCGACGCCGAGCGTGGCCGAATCCTCGTCGAGGAGAGCCGGGAGATCGTGGTGGTCCTCGACGCCGAGGGGCGGGTCGTCACGGCGAGCAGGCGGGCGCGCGAGCTCTTCCAGGGGCTCCCCGAGGGCGAGGCGCCGCCGGAAGCCGTCCTCCGCGACTCCCTCGTCGTTCCCTACACCGTCGCCGGACGAAGCGAGAAGCTGATCTATGTCCGCGACCCGGGTGACCTCGCTGCCTACGAGGAGCTCCGCGCGGGCTTCACGGCGTCCGTCTCGCACGAACTCCGGACCCCGCTCGCCCGGCTGCTCGCGCTCCTCGAGACCGCGACCCTTCCGGATGCGAACCCTCACGACCTCATCGAACAGGCGCAGGCCGAGGTGCGCCAGATCGGCGAGCTGATCGACGACGTCCTCTTCCTCAGCGAGCTCGAGTCGGGTCGGGAGCTCGTCGCGCTAGGCTCGACGGCTGCCCTGCCGATCCTCGAGGAGGTCGTGGAGAGCCTCGGCGAGCATGCGGCGCGATCCGGGCTCACACTTCGCGCCGAGGGCGACCCGGAGGCGGAACTGCCCCTGCGGCCGCGGATGATCCGGGTGATCGCGGGCAACCTCGCCGAGAACGCGATCCGCTATGCGGGTCCAGGCTCGACGTTCACGCTCACGCTCGAATCCGGCGAGCTGACCGCTTCCGACGACGGGGTGGGCGTGTCGGAGGACGATCTGCCGCGCCTGTTCGAGCGCTTCTACCGCGCCGACCGCGCCCGTGCTTCGCGCGGGACGGGCCTCGGCCTGGCCATCGTCAAGCACATCACGAACTCGGCCGGCGGCACGATCGAAGCGGAGAGCAAGCGGGGCTCCGGACTCACGATCCGGATCGCGTTCACCAGCCCGTAACCACTTCTTCACGGCCTTTCAGCCCACGCGTCCGAGCGCCCCCCGGACACTCCGGGCATGACACGAACCGAAAGGAGAACCGTGGGTATTCGCCCTCAGGGCAGGATCCTCCTGCTCGTTTTTGCGGCCGGGCTGCTCGCTACTGCGGTGGCGGCCTGCGGCCGGAGCGACTCAACAGACACCGGAGCGTCGGGCACGACCGCTGCCGGCGGTCAAGACCTTTCAGGCCGCATCGAGGTCGACGGCTCCAGCACCGTTGGCCCGTTTGTCACGGCCGGCGCTGAGCAGTTTCAAGCCCAGAATTCCGGCGTCCAGGTGACGGTCGGCATCTCCGGCACCGGCGGTGGCTTCGAGCGCTTCTGCGCCGGCGAGACCGACATCTCCGATGCCTCCCGCCCCATCAAGGACGACGAAGAGGTGCCGGTCTGCAAGAAGAACGGCATCGAGTACACCCAGATTCAGATCGCGAACGACGGGATCGCTGTCGTCACCAACAAGGAGAACAACTGGGCCACTTGTCTCACCGTCGAGCAGCTGAACAAGATCTGGGGGCCCGACTCCGAGGTGGACAACTGGAACCAGGTCGACCCGAGCTTCCCGGACCAGAAGATGACCCTGGCCGGGCCGGGCACGGACTCCGGCACGTTCGACTTCTTCACCGGCGTTATCAACGGTGAGGAAGATGCGAGTCGCACCGATTACCAGGCCACGGAGGACGACAACGTCACCGTGCAGGCCGTCGAAGGCGACAAGGGCGGGCTCGGGTACTTCGGGCTCAGTTACTTCGAGCAGAACCAGGAGCAGCTCAACGACGTCGAGATCGACGGCGGCGACGGCTGCGTCGCGCCCTCGACCGAGACCGTCCAGGACGGCTCGTACACCCCCCTGTCTCGCCCGCTCTTCATTTACGTGAAGAACGAGTCACTGCAGAAGCCGGAGGTCAAGGCGTTCGTCCAGTACCTGCTCGACAGTGAGCAGACGATCGCCGAGAACGCACTGTTCGTCCCGCTCACCGACGAGCAGTTGCAGAAGTCGCAGTCCACGTTCGAGGCTGCCACGAGCTAGCAGCTTGGCGACCCGAGCCGAATCGCTATCGCTCGCCCCACCGCGCAAGCGGCGGGGCGAAGTCGTCATCAAGGCCCTTCTGGGCCTTTGCGCGCTCGTGTCGGTGGCGACCACGGTCGGCATCGTCGTCGCCCTCTTTCTCCCGGCGTTCGAGTTCTTCCAGGAAGTGAGCTTCTGGGACTACATAACCGGAACCGAATGGGCCCCGCTCTTCCTACAGCAGTCCTTCGGTGTGATCCCCCTGATCGTCGGGACCCTCTCGGTCACGATCTGGGCCTCGCTGATCGCGATCCCGCTCGGGCTCGGCGCGGCGATCTTCCTGAGCGAGTACGCGCGTCCACGGCTTCGGGCCACGCTCAAGCCAGCCCTCGAGCTCCTGGCTGGCATCCCGACCGTCGTCTACGGCTACTTCGCGCTCACCTGGGTGACGCCGCACCTGCAGGACACCGGGCTCGACGTCGGCGTCTTCAACGCGCTCAGCGCTGGCCTCGTCATGGGCGTGATGATCATCCCGACGGTGGCATCCCTCTCCGAGGACGCGATGTCGGCGGTGCCGCGTGACCTTCGCTACGGCGCGTACGCCCTGGGGTCGAGCAAGCTCCAGGTCTCGACGCGGATCGTCGTGCCGGCAGCCGTGTCGGGCATCGTCGCCGCGTTCGTCCTCGGCATCTCGCGCGCGATCGGCGAGACGATGATCGTGCTTCTCGCCGCCGGGCAGCAGCCGAATCTCTCCTTCGACCCGCGTGAAGCGGTGGAGACGATGTCTGCCTTCATCGCCGCGACAGGGGCAGGCGACGTGCCGACCGGCTCCGTCGAATACAAGACGATCTTCGCAGTCGGCGCCACCCTCTTCGTCATGACGTTGATCGTCAATGCCGTTTCCATCCGCCTCGTGCGCAAGTACCGCGAGGTGTACGAGTGAGCGTCGCGGCGTCGGATGCGCCAGTCGGTAGCGGCCGCAGGCGCGGCGTCTGGCGCGGACGGATCTTCGTTGCGCTGCTACTGCTCTCGATGGCTGTCGGCTTCGTCGCCCTCGGAACGCTTTTCTTCGACGTCCTCACCAAGGGCCTCGCTTACGTCGACCCCGTACTTCTCACAAATCCGCCGTCGAGCGATCCCGACATCGCGGGCGCCCGCCCCGCGATTCTCGCCACTCTCTATCTGGGCGTGCTCCTCATCCTCTTCACGGTGCCGATCGGCGTGGGCACCGCCGTCTACCTCGAGGAGTACGCGGATCGAAACCGTTGGTACAACCGCCTGCTCGAGCTGAACATCCAGAACCTCGCCGCGGTACCGTCGATCGTCTACGGAATTCTGGGGCTCGCGTTTCTCGTTCGTGGCCTCGGTCTCGGGAGGGTGCTGCTGGCCGGAGCGCTCATCCTCACGCTCCTCGTCCTCCCGACCGTGATCATCGCTGCGCGTGAGGCGATCCGCGCGGTGCCCAGCTCTATCCGGGAGGGCGCGTACGCACTCGGCGCTACGCAATGGCAGGTGGTCTCGCGCCAGGTGCTTCCTGCCGCGATCCCGGGCATCGCCACCGGCTCGATCCTCGCTCTCGCGCGGGCGATCGGCGAGACCGCGCCGCTGATCCTCATCGGAGCCCTCACCTACATCACGTTCAACCCGACGGTAATGGGGCCCTTCACCGCGCTACCGGTTCAGATCTACAACTGGACGAAGCTTCCGGATCCGCAGTTCAAGTCCCTTGCTGCCGCGGCGATCATCGTCCTCCTGATCATGGTTTTGCTCCTGAACGCGGGGGCAATTTGGCTCCGCAATCGCTATCAGAAGAGGTGGTGACTATCATCGAGTCTCCGGTGCAAGTGGCCCAACAGCAGACGCGCGAGCTACCTCCGCCCGAGCAACGCAAGGTCGTCTTCGACGTGTCGGATCTCACCGTTTCCTACGGCGATAGCCCGGCTCTGAAGAACGTCTCGCTCGATGTCTACAAGAACTTCGTTACCGCCTTCATCGGTCCCTCCGGTTGCGGAAAGAGCACGTTCATCCGCTGCTTCAATCGGATGAACGACCTCATCCCAACTGCCGTCGTGCAGGGGACGATCCTCTACCACGACCAAGACCTCTACGGGCCAAATGTGGACGCGGTGGAGGTGCGGAGGCGGATCGGAATGGTCTTCCAGAAGCCGAACCCGTTCCCGAAATCGATTTACGACAACGTCGCCTTCGGTCCGCGCGTCCTTGGAATGACCGACGACCTCGACGGCCGCGTCGAGCGGGCGCTCCACCAAGCGGCACTCTGGGACGAGGTCAAGGATCGGCTCAAGGACGGCGCTCTGGGCCTCTCAGGCGGCCAGCAGCAGCGGCTCTGCATCGCGCGGTGTCTCGCCGTCGAGCCCGACGTCCTACTCATGGATGAGCCGGCATCCGCTCTTGACCCCATCTCGACAACCCGCATCGAGGACCTCATGCACGATCTCAAGCGTGACTACACCATCGTGATCGTGACGCACAACATGCAGCAGGCCGCGCGAATCGCGGACATGACAGCGTTCTTCAGCGTCCAGATCGAAAACGGCCACCGAAGCGGTGTGCTCGTCGAGTACGACGCAACGCCGACAATCTTCACGAAGCCCGCCGACAAACGCACCGAGGATTACGTCACGGGTCGGTTCGGCTGATGCGGATCTCGCTGCAGGAGGAGCTCGACCAGCTCGAAGCCGCGCTCCAGGAGGAGGGCGCCCTCGTTCTCCGCGCTCTCCGCGGCTGCCTCAACGCCCTCGCGCGCCAGGACGCCGAATTGGCGGACGAGGTGATCGCCTTCGACGACGAGGTGGACCAGACCTACGTCGCGGTCGAGGAGGGGATCCAGTCGCTTCTCGCGCGCCAGACGCCGGTCGCGATCGACCTGCGCAACGTCCTCGCGGTGTTGCACATCAACCTCCACCTCGAGCGAATGGCGGACTACTGCGTGACGGTCGCGAAGCTCACGAAGCTCGTCCACGACACGCCGCCCGACGAGACCCTCGCCGAGGCGCTCGAGGACATGGGCACCCGCGCCGAGGAGATGATCCAGGCCGCGCTCGACTCGTTCGCTAACCGCGACGTCGAGAGCGCGGAGTCGCTCGTGGACATGGACGAGCTCATCGACGCCGCCAACCGCCGCGTCGTCCACCAGATCCTCTCCATCTCCGCCGACCCCGACCTACGCGAATGGGGCCTCAGGATGCTGCTCGTCTCACGCTGCCTGGAGCGGATCGGCGACCACGCGGTCGACATCGGTGAGCAGACGGCGTTCCTCGTCAGCGGGCAGTTCCGCGAGTTCACCGACGCCTCGCACTAGCGACCGGCTAACTGAACGCCGCGCAGATCGTCTCGATGTGGCGCTCGTCGGTGCCGCAGCATCCGCCGACGACGTTGAGGCCCGGGAGCAGCGGCCTGAGCTCGCGGTATCGGGCGGCGAGGTCGTCCGGGTCCCCCTGGTCGAGCTCCTCGGCCTCGTCGAGCTCGGCGTGGCTCTTCGTCGAGGCGTTGGCCCGCAGGCCGCGGACCCTTTCGAGGCCGCCCTCGGAGAGCACGTCCTCGAAATCCGTCGGATGCGCGCAGTTGACCATGTAGTAGGCCGGCGCGGCGCCTGTGGCGGCGTCGACCTCGGCGACCGCGTCGCGTAGCTCCTGGCCGCACGGCAACCGTCCGTCCGTCTCGACGGTGAAGGAGATTACGGACGGGATCCCCGCATCCGTCGCGGCGCGCGCGATCCCCGTCGCCTCGTCGGCGTAGTTGAGCGTCAGCGCGCTGACGAGATCCGCGTCCGTCCCCGCGAAGGTGGAGACCTGCGCAGAGTGGTAGGCCTCAGCCTCGTCCGGGCTCATTGCCTCGCCGACGACGTAGCCGTCTCCACGAGGCCCGATGCAGCCGCTGATGACCATGTCCACGCCGTCGCCTGCCTCGGCGCGAACGTCGTCCAGCAGAATGACTCCCCGGCGGTTGATGTCGTCGAGCGCCTCGGCGGAATAGCCCAGTCGGGCGCCCCAGTCGGGATTCGCGCGCCAGGTCGGCGTGTCGAGCACGATGCCGACGCCGTGACGCTTCGCGATCGCGACGTAGGCCGCGTAGTACGACCGCAATGCTGCGACTCCGTCCGGGTCGTCGAGAAGGACGAAGGAGGCGAAGTCGGGAAGCTCGAGCCTGTCGCGGAAGATCAGGGTCGTCTCCATGCCGCCGTCCGTGATGAACGTGCGGCCGTCGAGCTGAGGAAGCGGAGCCCGCGTCGCCACGGAGCGACTATATGCGTCTCAGTAGCGGGGGTCCTCGGGGACGGGCTCTTCGTCTTCCTGCTCTTCCCGGGGTTCCTCGTCGTCTTCCCAGGCCAGCTTGTCTGCTCCCCACGCCTCGTGCTCCAGGAGCCAGATGTCGTCGTTAGTTCGCATGGCTCCACCGTAGCTGCCCGTGAACCAAGCCGAGGCCCGATTTACAGGGGTTTTACCTTCGAAGACCCGGTTGGTTACGCGGTCGCCTCGGCGGCCAGCCGGCGTCCCTGAAACGAGCGGCCGAGGAATGCGGCCGCCGCGATGAGGCCGGTCAGGACGAAGACGAGTGCGGTTCCTCCGGGCAGCCGCGTCAGCGCCTCCATGCCCGCCCCGACGAGCCCTGCGCACGGGATCGTCATCACCCAGGCGACGAGAATGTTGCCGGCGACTCCCCACCGGACCGCCGAGAGCCTCCGCGTCGCTCCCGCGCCGAGGACGGAGCCGGAGATCGTGTGAGTCGTCGAGACCGGAAAGCCGAAGTGGGCCGTCAGCCAGAGGATTGATGCGCAAGAGGTCTGGGCGGCGAAGCCCTGCGGCGGGTCGAGCTTCGCAATGCGCGTGCCGAGCGTCTTGATGATCCGCCAGCCGCCGGCGTACGTGCCCATCGCCATCGCCGTCGCGGCGCTGAAGATGACCCAGTTGGGCGGGCGGGAGAAATCCTCGTCGAGATGGCCTGAGACGACGAGGGCGAGCGAGATGATTCCCATCGTCTTCTGGGCGTCGTTCGTCCCGTGGGTGAAGGCGACGAAGCCGCCGGAGACGATCTGGAGTCGCCGGAAGACGCGATTCACGACGCCGGGGTGGCGCCTGCGGATGATCCAGAGGAGCACGAGCATGATCGCCGCCGCGAGGACAATCCCGAGGAACGGTGCCAAGAGCGACGGGACGAGCACCTTGTCGACGAGCCCGTCCCAGTTGACCACGTCGAAGCCCGCCGCCGCGATCGCGGACCCGATCACCCCGCCGATAAGCGCATGGCTCGAGCTCGAGGGCAGGCCGATGTACCACGTGACCAGGTTCCAGGTGATTGCGCCGACGAGGCCGGCAAGGATGATGTCGAGCGTGATCGCGTCCGAGTCGACCAGGCCGCTCGCGATGGTCGCCGCAACCTTGAAGGAGACAAAGGCGCCGGCGAAGTTGAGGACTGCCGACATGAGGACGGCCAGCCGCGGGGAGACCGCGCGAGTCGAGACGCTCGTCGCGATCGAGTTCGCCGTGTCGTGGAAGCCGTTCGTGAAGTCGAAGAAGAGCGCGACGGCGACGACTGCGACGAGCGTGAGGTCGTCCATGACCCGCTAGGCGTTTTTCACGACGATGTTGCCGACGACATTGGCCGCGGTCTCGGCCGCGTCGAGGGCGTCCTCGAGCGCCTCGAAGATGTCCTTCCAGCGGATGACGGTCAGCGGGTCGATCCGCTCGTCGCGGAAGAGGTCGGCGATGGCGTCGCGGAGGACGCGGTCGCCTTCGTCCTCGAGCTCCTTCAGCTTGATGAGCTCGTCCTGGACGCCACGCTGCGACTTCAGCGCGCCGAGCGCGGCGGAGAGATGGCCGACCGCGGCCGTGAGGATCCGCGCCTGCTCGAGGGACTGGCGGGTCGGGGACTCGACGCCGTAGAGCTCGAGCAGGTCGGTCGCCTCCTCGATGTGGTCGACGACGTCGTCGATCGCCGTTGCGAGGGCGAAGATGTCCTCGCGGTCGAACGGCGTCACGTACTGGGTGTTCAGGAGCCTGATGAGGTCGCGCGTGATCCGGTCGCCCTCGTGCTCCGTCGCCTTGACGTCGGCCTGTGTGACCGTGGAGTTCGGAAACTCGCGGAAGCGTGTCTCCGCTTTTTGCGCCGCCTCGAGGGCGTTGGCGCCGGCCTCTGTGAAGAGCACGTAAAACTCGGCGGGACGCGGAACCAGGCTGAGTCGCATGAGCGCGCGGCATGCTACAACCGACCGGGTGCGTCGGGTGACTGCAATGGCGGCGATCGCGCTCACCCTGGTCGTCGCCGCTCCGGCCGGCGCGGCGACGCACATCCTGGCGGTCGGTGATTTCGGGGTCGGGGGCTCGACGGAGGCCGGAACGGGCACGGCGATCGAGGCCTGGGAGGCCGACCATCGTGCGAGCCTCCTCCTCACCCAGCCTGCGTTGAAGCCGGACGTCATTTCGCGAACGTCGCGGCTCATCCCGAGCCACGCCTCGTTCAAATCGAGGCCGTTCCCAAAAATGATCTGGACGAGCCAGCGATAGATGAGATCGGATGGCACGCCTACTCACCGTAGCCCGCCGCCGCCCTTCGGCAACCCTCCGGCTCCGCTTCGCCGACTAGCTCGCGTTCGCTCCGAGCCAGAACCAGAGCCAGACGCCGAAGATGACGAAAATGACGAAGGCGGCGAATAGCGTCTTCAGCGTGAAACGCACCCCCTAACCCCTCACCGTAACTCCCCGCCGGCCCTTATGAGTCTCGGAGCTACCCGACTCGTCAGGGAGTGATCGTGTTGACTCGCAGGGCGGGGGAGGACGGTTAGCGCCCTCCCCCGCCAGAGGCGGCGTCTACGGCGCGAGTGCTTCGCAGAGGTCGAGCAGCACCTTCCCGTGCACGAGCGTTGGGAAGCCGGATTCGTCGACCACGCCAGCAACGTACGCGAGCGTCACGCGGCCGTCCGGGAGCTGAAACGCACCAGCGCCAAGCCCGTACGCGGTAGCGGTGTGGCCGCTGATGGCGATAAACGGCCCGGGGATATTCACCGTGACCGTCTTTCCGTTGGCCGACAACGTTGCACTCAGCGGGCCGCTGACGATGACCGTGCCATTGCTGAACTCCTTCAGCGTTTCCCCAGCGCTCGCCTCCACGATCACGTCGAAGCCGCATGTGGTGTCAGTGAAAGTGAACGCCGGCAAAGGCGTGAAGGTTGGGCTGTCCGCCCGTGCCGCCGGAACGATCATTGCCGCAGCCACGACGACTAGTAACCAGATCCGCCGCATGTCTGTCCCCTTTCCTCGGAGTCGTGCGAATCGTGACACGCATGATCACACGGCGCCAGAGCCCCTTCAAGGGGCGGCCGGAATCTGGCCCCGACGCGGACCAAGGCCGATTCCATACTTCCGAGAAAGCAGCCTCGGCACCGCAACCCCCGAGGTTGACCGCGCCTCCGCCGCCCAGCCAGAAGGGCGATGCGGGGCCGACCGGCCGTCCCCCCGATCGTGCTGGGCGATTCCCGCGTGTCCCGTGAGAGCAATGCGGGTCGGTAGACCCCGCACCCATTAGACCGGCAGAACGCAGCGTCTTGTTACGTCCGGCCGAGCGACGACGGCGCGGTTCTGCTTGTCAACTCTTAGTAAGGATCGAAGCTTGGGTCTTCACGCTTTGGTGCGGGCGTACTCCGTTGGTCGTCCTGCGGCGGAGGAGGTTGAATCTCTCCACTCCCGCGAGAGCCGCCTCGGGACCGCAACCCCGACGTTCGCCCGGCCTCCTCCGCCCACCTCTCTGAGTAACGCGGGGCCGGTTCCCCCCAAACGCGCTGCCGACGTCGCGCGCGCTTGGTCGGCAGCGCGGGATTCGATCCGACCCCGCACTCCTTAGAACGGCGGGGCGCGGGTCGCCGTTACGGCTTCCGCCCGAGCAGCCGAGCGACGACGGCGCGGAGGGAGCTTGCGGCAATAATCTTGATCGGAAGTGCGCCCTTGCTTGGTGATCATCCCTGTCCTCGCTCTTCTTGCACTCCCGGGTTGCCGCGAAAGTGGCGAGGAGGCCGCTTCCGCCCAGCTTCCGTGCGTCGTTCCCGAGGGCGAGATGGCTGAGATTCTCGACCGCGAGGACGTCGCCGCAGTTCCACAACAAGACCACGCACGCTGTATCTATGCCTCGGACGGTCAAGCGCTCCTCTCCGTGTCCGTGAGGACGCGCGAGCAGTTCGACGCCGCGCGGGACCGCTTCGAAAACGGTGGCGTCAAGCTCCCCGAGTTGATCCCCGTCGAGGGCTTCCAGGACGAGGCGAACGTCGACCCCCGGTACAACAGCCTCAATGTTGTGGCCGGCGAGCGGATCATCAGCGTCGAGATCGTGGGTACAGAGCCTTCCGATCCCGAAGAGCAGCTGGAACTTGAGAAGGACGTCGCACGGGCCGCGCTTGAGCGCATCTAGGACTTCTAGGGCATCCGCCGAGCAGCCGAGCGACGACGGCGCGGAGGAGCTTGTGCGGCGACGTTGCTTGCGCGGCGACGTTGGTCGATTGCGACTCGCTCAGAGGGCTCCGAACTCCAAGCGCTCGATCGCGTCCGGCGGATAGATCACACCCTCGTTCTGATTCCCGTCCTCGTCGGTGTAGCAGGTGATGTACCCGTTCGGCCAGATGTAGACGCCCCCCGCCGTCGCCACCTCTGGCGGCGGCAGCTTACGTCCGAGGCCGTCAGTTTCGGTCTCTCGCCTGAGATAGACAGTATGAACGTCAGGCAGGTGCCAACCCGGCCACGCCGGGCTGACCCGGCCTAGCTGTTCCCATTGGTTCATGACCCCACCCTTCCTTGGCCAGGTTCAACTCGTTCAGGAAGAGCAACCTGGCCGCCGCAGTTGCACTAGTTGTAGGCCCTGATCGCCCATCTGACAAGTGTCTCGCTGAGACCTCTCCGTCGGTGCCGACGCCGCTTGCCCGCCGCATGTGCTCTGGCTAAGCGGACTCGCGTTTGCCTTCGCGTAGGGGTTAGAGCTTCCGCCCCAGCAGCCGAGCGACGCCGGCGCGGAGGAAGTTGCGCGTTGAGCGGCGGCCGTTGTCGAGCGCGGAGCCTACGACCTATCAGCGAGCGCGCTAAGCGGGCGGAGGAGGCTTCCGCCGCCCGCCTCGCGGTAAGACGTACCACACCACGAGGGCAACCACGATGATCGCCGCCGCGATAGCGACGACGGCGACTGTGGAGGCTGCTAAGAGCATCATTCCTCTTCCTTCTCAGCCGCTGCTCGTTCGGCCTCATAACGCTCTTCGTACTCACGCCCCCGCTCTGCGTTCTCACGCTCCTGCTCACCCTGGCGCTCGGCCGCTTCTCGCGTGTGCTCAGCGTGCTTACGCGTGCGCTCACGCCCCCGCCTGTAGCGGTCGTAGCTGCCAGGGTCCGCGGATCGCCACTGCTTGCGGACGTACGTACCGATGCTCTTCAGTTTGTCCCCTACTCCCACTGATAGCTCCTCTTGCGGCTTTGCCCGCGTTCGAAAAGTTCTACGCTCCCGGCGCCCACGCGACAAGGCTCTCACAGAGACGCTCCAGGCCACGCCCGGCGTTACTGATTCGAGGTTTCCGCCCGAGCAGCCGAGCGACGACGGCCCGTCAGAGATGCCCGCCTGGAGTTCGTGATTCGGGGCAGTTCCCGGTTGTTCTTATCCCTGTGGCGCCTCGCACTCGCCGAACGTGAAGGAGAACCCGCTCCCCGTGGGACCGACATGCGTCACGCTGGCGACCTGGTCGACGATGCCGCCGCCCGGCGCGAGGATGTTGAACATTGTGACGTCAGTGAACTCGGAGCTATCGCTGCCTTCGAGGTTGACGTTTCCGCCCGCAGCGTTTGCGCCGACGAGGCGGTAGACCGTCGTCGTCGACCCATCAGTCAGCGTGACCTCGGTGGGCACGCGCTTGCTCGTCAGGTGCTCGCTGCCATCAGCGGCGATGCTGTCGTGGAAGACGAAGCGGAGCGTCCCCTCGACCACCATGTACTCCGTGCCCGGGCAGGTAAAAACCGCCCCCGTCACATCGACGCTCGCAACAAAGGTCGTTCCTGCATTCCCGGATGCGCTCGCGCCCGACGCCGCGACGGCTGCCCCGAGTAGCGCGCTCAGAGTGAGGCATGAATCGTCGCCGCATTTTTCTCCTCACTTAAGAAACTGCGTCATGTTGGAATACGAGCGAACGTTGGTCAAGGGACCCTGAGTAGACCAGAGCGGTTGCTCGTCTCGTCTAAGACACGGAAGCGGCATCTAGGGCTTCCGCGCGAGCAGCCGAGCAAACCTGCCGCGAGCGATCGGACGCCGTGAATCTTCTGTAAAGACGTCCGGCGGCACCCTGGACGGCGAGACTTACCGAGCTATGTTCGGGGTCTCCCGGCGGAGAAGGCTGTCCCTCCCGCAAATAAGAAGCCCCAGGGGAAACCGCAGCCCCACGCAGCCTTCTCCGCTTCTCCTAGCGCTTCCGCCCGAGCAGCCGAGCGACGACGGCACGGAGGAGCCGCCGCATGGACACCCGAGGAGCGCGGTCGTAGACTCGGGCGACTGATGAGCGATACGTACACAAGCGGCAGGTGGGTCGTGAAGCCCGGCGAGGACGACGAGTTCGTCGAAGCGTGGAAGGCGTTCGTGACTTGGGCGAGCGAGATGCCCGGCTCGGGCACATTTCGGCTCGTTCGCGACCTCGATAACCCGAACACCTACTTGAGCTTCGCGCCCTGGGAGAGCGTCGAAGCACAGGCCGCCTGGCTGGCAAAACCCGAGTTCCGCGAATACATCGGGCGGGCCCGGAGCCATTGCGAGGACTTCCAGTCCTCCACCTACGAGCTCGTCGCAGAAGTCGAGTAGACCGATTTATCTGCTGCGCTGCTGGCGTCATCTCGGCCCTGTGCGATGAAGCTCTCCAGGTCTTCCGGCGAGCCCCCTCAGCTACGCTATTTGTAGTGGAGTGGCCGCCCAGCCGTTGCTGAGAACTTCCGTAGGCTAGGGCTTCCGCCCGAGCAGCCGAGCTACGACGGCGCGGAGGGGCGTACGTAAATAATCTTCATCGGGAAGTGCGCGCTTGGTTGATCATCCCAGTCCTCGTTCTCCTTGCACTCCCCAGTTGCGGCGGCAGCGACCAGGAAGGTCGCCCAGCTTCCGTGCATCGTTCCCGAGGGCGAGATGGCTGAGATCCTGAACCGCGACCACGTCTCCGCAGTCCCACAAGATCACGGACGCTGCATCTATGCGTCGGACGGCCAGGCGCTCGTCTCCGTGTCCGTGAAGACGCGCGAGCAGTTCGATGCCGAGCGGGACCGCTTCGAAAGCAGCGGCGTCAAGCTCCCCGAGTTGGTCACTGTCGAGGGTTTCGGGAACGAGGCGAACGTCGACCCCCGGTACAACAGCCTCAATGTTGTGGCCGGCGAGCGGATCGTCAGCGTCGAGATCGAGGGTACAGAGCCTTCCGCTCCCGTAGAGCAACTCGAACTCGAGAAGGACGTTGCACGGGCGGCGCTGGAGCGCGTGAGCCGTTCTCAGGGGGCTTCCGCCCGAGCAGCCGAGCGACGACGGCGCGTAGGAGCTTGCGCCGGGAGCGGCATTGGCGGATGACTAGTTCGTCGCCTGGATAGCTGGGCTTGGGGACCACTCGGGGCATCAGAGGGACGCCTTCAGCTTCGCTTCGGTCAGGCGCGGGTCTCCGTTCTCGTCGACGGAGGCGATCCAGCCGCGAACGTGCGGGTTCATCCAGTTCGTCTCCTGCGGGTCGGCGAAGATCAGGCCCACGTACTCGCACGCGTGCTGGCGAACCCGTGCGAGACCTCCCAGCCACGCTCGCTTGTCCTCCGGGGAAGGCTCCATGTCGCCGTCGGGATGCGAATGCCAGATTCCGATCAGCGTCGGCGCGTCCTCGCCAAGCTCCCACCCGCTGGTCTGCCCGATGTCGATCTTGAGCCGGCAGGGCTCGCGCTCCGCGCTCCTGCCTGGCCCGGTCGCCCTCGTGAGAGTGACTGTGCTCCCCTTCACGGTGCCGAAGAGGAATCCGCCGATCTCGAGCGCGTCCTCGCGGGTCGTCCAGAACATCTGCTGCGACATGTCCTCCAGCGCGGCGTCGGTGATGACGATCTTCGGCGAGGGCGTGTGTCGCTTCTTCGGGCCGGGGCTGAGCTCCATGGTGGCGGTCGGCCTCGCCCTCATGGCGTGGTCGACTTTGCGGTACTCGGCGGTGCCCGGTTCGATCCAGGTGCGGCGCACCTTCGAGGGGCCGGTGCTCTCTTCTCGCCAGAAGCCGAGGGCCGGGTTGTCGAGCGCCGAGGGGGCGACCGACATCCTCAGGCCGTTCAAGCCAAAGCGATACGTGGTGCCGTTCACGGTGGCCGTGCGGCCGTGTCGCTCCCCCAGCTTCCGCAGGGTCTCGAACTCTTCGTCGGTCAAATCTCCCACCTCTTCGGAGGAGCCGGGGCGGCCGGCGAGGGAGGCCCCGTCTCGCCGGTCGCCCCTTCGTGCCGGGGAAGGTGGCCGGGCACGGCGTACAACCACGCCTGCAACTCGCCCGGATCGACACGTACGCTCGCCCCGATCTTCAACGCGGGCAGTTCGCCTCGCTCCACGAGCCTGCGCACCGTCTTCGGGGAGACCGTCAGCCGTGCGGCGACCTCGTTGACGGTCAGGAGGGAATCCTCGTGGACAGGCGCGGTCATGCCTCCCCTATCGGCTACGGCGACCTCGCCGTGTCGCTCTAGGCTGCACTCGTGGCGAACACGACGGCCTCGGGCTCCATCCACGTTCCGTGGGCGAGCTCTCGGATCGCAGCGCCTGGATTCTCACGAACGTCGAGGTACCGGTCGTCTTCGAGCGCCGGAACTACGGCGACTTGGCTCGCAGCTTGGGAGTGCGCCGAGCCGACATCAGCCGATTTCGAGCGGAGCTTCACCGCGAGGTCCAAGCGCGCTCGCAGATCGACTAGCCTGGAGCCGCAGGTCGCTCTAGAGTGAGGTCAACTTCTCGACCCGACTTGGCGGGACGGTCGACGGAGAGTCACGATTGGCAGACGGCCCCTCCTGGGGTCGTTTGCATTTCTCTGGCTTGCCGCGAGAGCCCGTAGTAGATTTTCCTCGTGACTCACGTCCGTCGTCTCTTCACCCGCCATCGTGATCGAGCCCGCCGCTAGTCGGCTCCTCTACCACTTCGCTTCTCTTCCGCTCAAGGGAGGTCTCACCGGCGAGGTAGTTCAAGCCCGGTGCTCCTGGATGAGTGGCTGAATCCTGAACTTGCGCCCGTAACAACCGGCTCCATCCGGGCCGGGGCCTCATGGCCGCGGACTTCAGCCTGCCCGCGCGGCTGCGTGCTCGTGAGGTCGCGATGAGCGAGCTCCCGCAGAGCCCGTGTCCTAAGGACCAGACACCCCGGCCCCCCGAACCCTTTAGCCCTCCGAGCGAGGACCGGTCCAAAGGTCCGGACATGGCCGTCGTCCTGCTCGGGCTCCGCAACCTCAACAACCCGCACCCCGTCGCCCGCCTGAAGGCACTCTCCGACCTCCGGGCGGAAGTCGACCGCTGGATGCTCGCCACCGTCGCGGAGGCGATTTCGATGCGCCCGAAGCGCGCCACGTGGGCAGAGATCGGCAAGGCCACCGGCCGGTCGAGGACGGCCGCGCACGCCTACTGGGACAAGAAGGTGGCCGATCTTGAACGGGAGCAGGCGCCGTGAACCTGTTCTCGCCCGTGGCCACGTGCCCCGCGACCCGCGAGGCGGTCGCCCTCTACGGGTGCCCTCTCTGCGGGCGCAACTCCGACGAGCACGAGCCCGAGGACGCCGACGTGATCCGCGACGACCACGGCGACTTCGGAGCCTGGATGCTCAGCCTGCCAAGGGAGCCGCGATGAGTTTCGACGGCCGTTCGTCCGACAACGTCCCCCACTGAAGAACTGCTTCTTTGGGTTCCCCCACAGAAGAGAACTAGAAGAGAAACAAACCCTAGAAGAGAGACAAACCCCAGAAGAAAACCAAACGCAAGAAGAAAACCAAGAAGAGACCCGAGAAGAAAATCCGGCTTCAGGAGAGACGTCGCACGCGAGCAGGGAGGCGGACGAGAAAAGCCGGGCAGGTGAGGAGAGGAGGCGGGCTCCAGAGCATCGAGCCCGTGCTCACCCATCGACGCCTGCGGTACGCAGACGCGCCCGCGAGCTTGGCTTCGAAAGGCCGTGGTCGAACGAACTGCTTGCGCTCGTAGCCCGGAGGCTTGCATTCGAGCAGGGTTCGAGGTTCCCCCACTCGTGCCCGCCGAAGACCTCCCGCCAGACATTCGGCCTTCAGTGCGGCAGGTGTGGGAGGACTTTCTGCTCCTCGTTCAATGCCGATGGGCCGCCGTCCCGGGAGCACCGGTCGTGTTCTCGCGCGAGTTCGCCATGAGGTGGTGCACGGTCACCGAGGATCAGGCCCGCGACGCGATCGAGGAGCTGACGCGGTTCGGGCTGATGGTGCGACAGTCGAAGCACAAGCGCGCATGGCAGTGGCTACCCGGCTTCGGGAAGACGGAGCAGGAGGGCACGTGGCCCGACCTCGTCCCCGAGAAGGACGACTTCCTCGGTCTGGAGAAGGACGACTTCCTCAGGGAGCTGAAGGAGGCCGAGCGGCGCAACCAGGACGACGCCCCGTTTTGACGGAGCGCCTGCTCAAGACGAGGGAGGTCGCGGACATGCTCGGCTTCAGGCCGGCCACCATCCAGAGCTGGTACGAGCGCGGCCTCCTCCCCGGCTTCCGCGTCAGCTGCGCTTTCGCGAGTCCGAGGTCGAGCAGTGGCTGGAGGAGAAGCGCCAGAGGGGTGAGGACTCCTGATGCCACCTCCCGCTTTAGAGTGCCACCAAGAGGCTTGTTGCATTCCGCACGAGCGAAGAGGAGAGAGGATCATGGCTAACGTCCAACGAGGCAGCTTCGTCCGCCTGGAGGACGGGACGTGGGCCTTCCGCTGGCGCGACCCCCGAACGGGCAAGCGACCGCAGCGAGGAGGCTTCAAGACGAAGGCCGAGGCCAACGCGGAGCTCGCACGCGTGCTCGCCACCCTGGAGAAAAGTCCCGCTCGCGAGGAGGTGACCTTCGACGAGCTCTGCGAGCGATTCCTCGCGGCGCACGATGCCGACCCCCTCACCATCGAGAAGCTGAGGGCTCAGCTGAAGAGGTCGCGAGCCCGACTTCGGGCATCGCCCCATCGAGAGCCTGCGACCCGACGAGTTGGCAGCCTGGAGGAGGAATCTTCTAGCCAACGCTCACTACGCCTTCCGCGCCGTCAAGCAGGTGCTGCGGCAGGCCGAGCGGTGGGAGTGGATCGAGAAGTCTCCCGCAAGGCACATCACGAACCCGAAGCCGAAGGCACCCGAGATCGTCCCGTTCGTCTCCTGGGAGGAGATCGAAGCGATCGCGGACGAGCTTGACCCCCGCTTCGCCGTCATCCCCATCTTCGCCACCGGGACGGGGCTCCGACCGGAGGAGTGGACCGCCCTGGAGAGGCGAGACCTCGACCGCGCGGAGGGAGTCGTCCACGTCAGGCGGGTGTTCACGCACGGAAGGCTGAAGGAGTGCACCAAGACCTCTCGCCAGAGGCGACGCGTCCACCTTCGCCGGAAGGTGCTCGACGCCCTCGACATCCTCCCGCCTCGCCTCGACACCCCGTTGCTCTTCCCGGCTGCGAAGGGAGGCTACATCGAGGGAAACCAGTTCAGCCACCGGCATTGGATTCCCGCGCTGAAGGGAGCCGGCGTGGATCAGCGGAGGCCCTACGACATGCGACACACCTTCGCCTCGTGGTCGATCCGCGACGGGGTGAGCCTGTTCTACCTGAGCCGGGTGATGGGCACCAGCATCGCCCAGATCGACGCGACTTAACGGGCACCTCGTGCCCGACTCCGACGAATACGTCCGCTCGCTCATGGACGCGGGCGACGAGAGGCGCGCGGCCGCGAAGGAGGCTTGAGGACGCTCACTGGACGCTCACGCCTCGCCTGATGGGAGAGGAACCCCCGGCCATGCAGGGACTTTCCTCCCACCGCGGCCTAGGTGGTCTAAACCCCTAGGGGGTATACAATCGGAGCGTGACCGAGATCACGCTCGAGCTCGAGGGCATGACCTGCGCGGGCTGTGCGGCGCGCATCGAGCGCGGGTTGAACGAACTCGAGGGCGTGCAGGCATCAGTCAACCTCGCGACGGAGAAAGCGGCCGTCCGCTACGACGAGTCGAACCTGGACGTGGACGCGCTCGTCGCCGTGGTCGAGGCCTCCGGGTATCGCGCCTCCCCCGCGGGCGAGACGGAGCGCGAGCCGCGGGAAACGGTGCGCACGCGGCTGGCGGTCGCGACCTCATTGACGGTTCCGCTCGCGCTCGTCGCGATGGTGCCGCCGCTTCAGTTCGACGGGTGGGAATGGCTCGCTTTTGCGCTCGCTACGCCGGTGGTCTTCGTCGCCGGCTGGCCATTCCACCGGGCCGCCGTCCGCAACCTCCGGCACGGCGCGGTGACCATGGACACACTCGTCTCCTTGGGAACCCTTTCCGCCTGGACCTGGTCGACCGCAGCGCTCCTCTTCGCCGAGGGAGCGGACACGTACTTCGAAGTCGCCGGCGTGATCACGACGCTCATCCTTCTCGGGCGCTTCCTCGAATCCCGGGCGCGCCGCCGCGCTGGCGAGGCCATCCGCGCGCTCGCAGACCTATCCGTTCCGGACCGCGGGATCCAGGTCGGCGAAGAGTTCGTGGTGAGACCGGGCGAGCGGATCCCCACCGACGGAATCGTCATCAGGGGCGAATCGGCCGTCGACCGCTCGATGCTCACCGGGGAGCCCTTGCCGGAAGACACGGTGCCGGGGGACGAAGTCGTCGGCGCGACGATCAACGTCTCAGGGCGACTCGTCGTCCGGGCAACCAGGGTCGGCGCCGACACGACGCTCGCCCAGATCGCACGCCTCGTCGCCCAGGCGCAGACCGGCAAAGCACCCGTGCAGCGGCTCGCAGACCGTGTTTCCGCGATCTTCGTCCCGGTCGTGATGGCGATCTCGGTCGCGACGCTCGCCGGGTGGCTTCTCGCAACCGGCGATCCGGCGGATGCGTTCACGGCCGCAGTGGCGGTGCTCATCATCGCCTGCCCATGCGCACTTGGACTGGCCACGCCGACGGCGCTCATGGTCGGAACGGGTCGCGGGGCCCAGCTCGGAATCCTCATTCGCGGCCCCGAGGTTCTGGAGCGGACTCGCGAGGTCACCACGGTCATCCTCGACAAGACAGGCACGGTCACCGAAGGCCGCGTCCGCCTCGTGGAGAACGGCCTGGCTCCGGAGGCGCTGCGCCTCGCCGGAGCTGTCGAGGACGCAAGCGAGCATCCGATCGGGCGCGCCGTCGCCGAGGTGGCGCGGGCGCGCTTCGGCTCTCTGCCGCCGGTGGAGGCGTTCACGAACGTCGCGGGCCGCGGCGTCAGCGGTGTCGTCGAGGGCCACCGGGTCGCGGTCGACCGCGGGACGGTGTCCATCGACGGGGTTGTCGCAGGCCGGTTGTCCGTCGTCGACACGGTCAAACCGACGAGCGCTGAAGCTGTCGCCCAGCTCCGGGCCCTGGGCCTCACTCCTGTCCTCCTCACGGGCGACTCCGAGGAGGCGGCACGAAGAGTCGCGAAGCAAGTCGGGGTCGAGCGCGTGGTCGCCGGGCTTCTGCCTGGCGAGAAGGCGGACGAGGTGCGCCGCCTGCAGGAGTCCGGCGAAGTTGTCGCGATGGTAGGGGACGGGATCAACGACGCGCCCGCGCTGGCCACCGCCGACCTCGGCCTCGCGATCGGCACGGGGACAGACATCGCCGTCGAGGCGAGCGATCTCACGCTCGTCTCCGGCGACCTGCGGGCAGCCGCGGACGCGATCCGGCTCTCGCGCCGCGTCCTCGGCACGATCAAGCGCAACCTTTTCTGGGCGTTCGCCTACAACGTCGCGGCGATCCCGCTCGCGGTGGCTGGGCTTCTCAACCCGATCGTCGCGGCGGCGGCAATGGCCTTCTCGAGCGTCTTCGTCGTCACGAACAGCCTGCGGCTCCGCCGCTTTTCGAGTCCGAGGGAGGGGACATGACGTACGGATACGTCGAAGAGAAGGATGCGCTCGTCAAGCGGCTGCACCGGATCGAGGGGCAGGTGCGCGGAATCGAGCGGATGGTCGAGGACGAGCGCTACTGCATCGACATCCTCACGCAGATCGCGGCCGCCACGACCGCTCTCGAGACGGTCGCGTTCAAGATCCTCGACGAGCACGTGAACCACTGCGTCGCGGGCGCGCTCGAGTCGGGCGACGCCGACGTCGCGGCCGAGAAGAGCCGAGAGCTCCTCGAGGCCGTCCACCGCTTCTCGCGGACCAAGTAGTGCCCAAATACTTGACCGCGGGCGCCGTCGTGCTCGCCCTCTGGGTCGCGATCCGCTCCGGCGAGGTCTGGACCGGAATCCTCCCCGCGACGCTCGTCGTGCTGCTCGCGATCGTCTCGTACGTCCACTGGGAGCGGCACGGACGGCCCTGGCACGACTGGGCCGTGATCCTCACCCTCCTGCCCGCCATCCTGGCCTCCGTGTGGATCGGGGTCGGCGGCCTCCTGCTCGACGTCGTGCGGACCGACGACCAGCGCCTCGTCTACGAGGTCGGCCCCGGGATCGGCCTCGTTGGTCTCCTCTGCACGCTCATCGCCTACCACGGCCGCCACCACCCCGGCGTTTGACGTCGGCCCGATTGCGGGACCATGACCCCGTGATCGCGATGATCATCATCGTCGTGCTCGCGGCCGTCGTCATCGGTCTCGGCACAGCATTCGGAGGCCCGCTCCTCGGAGTAATCCTCGCAGCCGCCGTTATCATCGGCGGGCTCGTTTGGTTCTTCGCCCTCGCAGGCTCTAAGACGACGACGAGCGAGGTCGTTCGCGAGGCGCCGGACCAGGAGTTCTTCGGGCCCGGCGGCCCCGACGACCCCACCTAGGCGTCCTGGGGCAGCGGCGGTGCGCGCCTTAGCGGGACAGCAGCACGGACTTCAGGTCGTCCTCGCTGCCCGGTTCGAGGATCGCCAGCACCTGATCGCCCGCGTGGAGCTCGGTCGAGCCTACCGCGATCTCGGCCCGCCCGTCGCGCACGACGGAGATGAGACGCGCCGTCGGCGGCAGGTGCAGGTCCTCCACCTTCTTCCCCGCCGCCGACGAGGTCGGCTTGATCTCGACCTCGACGATCTCGAGATTCTCCTTGCGCAGCTCCAGTAGGTGGACGAGCTCGTGCTGGGGAACCTCGTGCTCGACGAGGGCGAGGACCATCGACGTCGCCGACACGGTCGGCGAGATGCCGAGAAGGTCGAAATGCGGCTCGTTGCGGGGGTCGTTCACACGCGCGATCACCTTCGGGACGCCGTACTTCTCCCTCGCGAGCTGGCAGATGACGATGTTGTCCTCGTCGTCGCCGGTGACCGCGACGACGATGTCCGGCGGCCGGCCGAGGCCCGCCTGCTCGAGGACGAAGATCTCGGTGGCGTCGCCGTGGATCGCACGGTGCTGGAACTCCTCCTCGAGCCGCTCGTAGCGCGGCTGCTCCTGCTCGACGAGCACGAGCTCGTGTCCGAGCGCGAGCAGCGTCCGGGTGACGCTCACCCCGACCTTCCCCCCTCCCACGACGACGACGAACATCAGCTCCCCCCTGCCGAAAGCACGCTGTGGCTGAGCTCGGCGATCGCCGTCTTCGTCGGCGAGACGACGTCGAAGCCGCGACCGGAGTAGAAGTCGGCCCGCGCGGGATCGAGGATGCGCACAGCGACGAAGGGGACTTCGTAGCGCAGCTTGGCGACCTGCGCGACGACGATGTTCGTGTTGTCCCCGTCCGTGGAGGCCACGCATGCGTCGGCGTCCTCGATTCCGGCGCTTTCGAGGACGGACGTGTCCATCCCGTGCCCGAGGTGGAACTCCCCTGGCCAGTTCGGCCCCAAGCGCGCGAGCGCTTCCTCGCTCTCGTCGACGACGACGACCTCCCAGCCCTCAACCCGCAGCCGTCCGGCCACGGCCGAGCCCACTCGTCCGACGCCGATGATGAGGGCTTTCACGCGCGCAAGCCTATTCCTCGAGAACACCCTGGGGATACGTGACGACCATGACCTCGCAGGGCGCGCGGCGGAGCACGTAGTCCACGGTCGGGCTGAAGAAGCGCGACTGGCGCCGCCAGCGGGGCGCGGAGCCCATGAGGATGAGGTCGACGGCGTCGCCCTCGGCCTGCGCGACGATCGCCTCGCCGATCCCGCGCCCGCGCACGATCTCGCCCTCGACGTCCACCCCGTGCTCGGCCGCGAGCAGCTTCGCCTCGGCGAGCGAGGCCTCGGCCTTCTCCTCGTCGTCGCTCAGCTCGGCGTCGAGCGGGAGGTCGAGGGGGACCTTGATCACGTGCAACGCCCTCACCGCACAGCCGCGCTCCTCCGCGAGGCGAATCGCGGTCGCAAGCATCTCCTCGCCGATCAGGCCGAGCTTCACCGGGACGAGGATGCGCTCATAGATCCCCTCCTCCTCAGGCACCAGGTCGGCGACCGCGGGCTCCACGTGCTCGAGCAGCCGCTCGTGGCGCGCCTTCCGCACCGCCACGAAGAGGATGGCGCCGAGGACGAGCCAGATCGGGCCCGCGATCCTCGCTGCGTCGTGCGTGTAGAGCGCAGCGATCCAGAGCGCAAACGTAAGTGGAGCCCCGATCAGGGGCGCGACCGGAACGGGAACGCCGCGGATGCGGATGTTCACGGGCACGCGGTACGGGCGGGCAAGATCCGGCTCCTTGAAGCGAAGTCGTATGACGGCGAGCTGCGCGGCGGTGAAGGCGGTGAGGGCGCCGAAGCTGTAGAGGCTTGCGAGAAACGTGACCTCGCGGCCCACGGAGTCGGCGATCACGAGGAGCGTGGCGGCGATGACGGCGCCGCTCACGATCGAGGCCGGAGCGATGAACGTCCTCTGGTTCAGGCGGCCGAACGACCGCGGCAGCATCGCCCGCTGCCCGAGCGAGTAGGCGAGCCGGCCCGCCCCCGAGAGCGACGTCGCGATCGCCGAGACGAGGATGATCGCGCCCGTGACGCCGATAAAGATCTTGACCGTGTCGACCGCAGCGTCGGGCAGCGACCCGCCGAAGGCTTCGGAGATCCCGACGAGCGGCGCGCGGATCCAGGTCGTGCCTAGGTCGGTCGCCCACCCGTCCGGCCCTGCGGAATCCGGGTGCGGCGGATACGCGGAGAGGCCGATCGCCGCGATCGTGAAAGAGACGATCACGACCGCGCCGATCCCCGCGAAGAGGCTCCGCGGCAGCGCTCTCCCCGGCTCGCGCACCTCGGCCGCCAGGTTCGCGACGGTCTCGAGCCCGGTGAAGGCGAGCATCGCGAGCGAGAGCGAGAAGACGAGCGCGTGCCAGGTGGGCGCGGTGCCGAGGTCGATTCCCTCGCCGAAGCCCTCCCGCGAGAGGAGAAAGGCAAATCCGAGGCCGATCAGGAGCAGGTGCGCGAGAAAGGCGAGGACTGCGATGAAGATGGCGGCCGTGTACATCCGCGCACGGCGCACGAGGCGGATCCCCGCGACACCGAGAATCGCCACCACGCCGAAGACAATGTCCCAGGGCGAGTCTGTGAGAGCGTCCCAGCCGAGTGCCGTGCCGAGATAGTGCGGCACGAAGAGCCCGGCCAGCGCGATGACGATCAGGTAATCGAGGAATAGCGCCCAGCCGGTGATGAACCCCGCCGGATCGTTGAACGCGCGGCGCACGAAGGTCGCGGCGCCGCCGGTCTCCGGCAGAGCAGCGGTTCCCTCCGCGTACGAGAGCGCGACGAGGAGGAAGAGCGCCCCGACGCCGAGCAGCACCCAGGGGGTGGCACCGAGCGCGTAGAGCGCGACGACGCCGAGCGCGAAGTAGATCGACGATCCGATCTCGCCGTAGGCGACCGACGCGAGCGAGCCCGCACCGAGCACCCGCGCCAGACCGAGCTTCTTCGCCATTACCGAAACGAAACGTACAGACGGCCGGCGCCGGCAAGGGCGAGCAGGGCGCCGAAGAGGAAGCCGATCCCACCACCGGCGAGCGCGGTCTCCACGCAGAGAGCGATCCCGAGCACCACCATGAGGCTCGAGAGGACCGCCGTCGTCCGCCGGCGCAGCTCGGGGGTCACGCGGCCTTCCGCCCCGCCGCGAGGAGGACGCGGCAGGGGCTTTCCTTCAGGACGTGGTCGACCGTGCGGCCGAAGATGGGCGTTCGGCCGCGGGCGACTCGCCGCCGGGCGCCGATGACGATGAGCTCCGCCTGGCGGCGCACGGCCTCCTCGACGATGGCGGGGCCGGCCCGCCGTGCGCGGGCGAGCCTGGTCACTGCGCGCACGCCGTAGGCATCGACGAAGGCGCGTGCCTCCTCGAGAAGCTCGAAGGCACGTTCCTCGTCCTCCGGGAGCTCGGCGTCGAGCGAGAGGTTCATCGGCACCTCGAGGACGTGCACGATCGCGATCGTCGCGCGGCGCTCGGCCGCGAGCCGTGCGGCGGCCACGAGCGCCTCCTCCGACTCGGCATTGCGCACGACCGGGACGAGGATCGTGCGGAAGTGGAGCTCGAGGGAGGGGCCGAGGATCAGCGCCGGCGCGCGGACCGTCTCGAGCAGCGGCGCCCGCACGATCGTACGGCGGTAGAAGAAGTAGACGATGAACCCGAGGACGAGCCAGCCAAGGCCGGCATAGCGCGTCAAAGGCGTCTGTATGACCACGGTCAGCCACGCGAGCGCGGTGGCGATCCCGCCGAAGATCGCGAAGAGCGGCCACTCGACCCCACGCACCCGGAGATTCGGCCGCGCGCGGTAGACGAGTTCCTCGTCCCGGCGCCGGTAGCGCAGCGCCACGATCGACGCGTGCGCGACCGTGAACGAGAGCATCGCGCCGAACGAGTACATCGTCCCGAGGAAGTCGAGCTGCCCGGGGATGAGGACGACGATCGGGGCGATGCCCGCGAAGACGACCAGCGAAAGCCACGGTGTCTTGAAGCGCGGGTGGAGCCGGCGAAAGACCTCAGGGAGCTGCCGGTAGTGCGACATCGCGTACGTGATGCGGGACGCGCCGATCACGCCTGCGTTCGTGGCGATGAACAGGATCGTCGCGGCGAGAATGCCGACGTAGACCTTCAGGACGTCGAGCACCGTTCCGGAGATGCCGAGGTTCTCGACGAGACCGAGCACGGGGTCGTTGGCGAAGCCGCCCTCCTCCGGGGGAAGCCCGAGAAGCGTCTGGTACTCGCCGTCCACGAGCCTGACGGGCAACGCCGAGAGCGCGATCGCGGGCAGCGTGAAGTAGATGGCGAAGACGGCCAGCGCGACGAAGCGGATGGAGGCCGGAATCGAGCGCGGCGGGTCGCGGGCCTCCTCCGCGAGGTTGGAGACCGTCTCGATCCCCGTGTAGGCGATCATCGCCACCGGGATCGCGAGGAAGAACTGGCTCCAGGTCGGCGCCACGCCCCAGTGGACGTTTTCCTTCAGGACCGTCGGGCTGAAGATGAGGACGAAGCCGATGACCACGAGCAGAAGCTGCGTGGCGAAGTCGACGAGCGCGAGCAGGATGTTGATCCGCGCGGACTCCTGGATCCCGATGATGTTGAGGAGCACGAGCGCGGCGATCACGACGGCGCCGACGACGATGTCCCAGGGATTGTCCCGAAGCGACGGCCAGAAGATCGAGAGGTAGTGCGGGACGAAGAACGCCGAGATGGCGATCGTGATGATGTAGTTCAGCATCTGGGCCCACGCGGCGCCGAAGCTGACGAGCTCGTTGAAGGCGTGGCGCGCGAAGCTCGACGACCCGCCGGCCTCCGGGTACCGGACCGTCCCCTCCGCGTAGGTCGCAGCGGTCGCGGCGAAGATGATCCCGGCGAGGATGAAGACGAGCGGGGTCAGGCCGAGGGCGAACGCTGCCGTGACGCCAAGTGCGTAGTAGATGGACGAGCCGACGTTGCCGTAGGCCGTCGAGAAGAGCGCCGGGGTCCCGAGCACCCGCTCCAGGCCCTGCGAACGTCGCCGCCGGCGGATGACGCCTCGCTGTCGCTCGAAGGCGCTCACTGGCCGATCGGCCACACTAACTGAAGGCGACGACGTCTAATGGAGTGACGATGCAAAAGATGGGCTGCTGGCTCGGCTGGCCGCCGGGCCACCTCTACGAATCGGTCACGTACCGCGACGCGGTTTCCGGCCGCTGGCGCGCGTACGCGCGCTGTCTACGCTGCGAACACCAGCGGCGCCTCTCGGTCGGAGACCGCAAGCGTCCGGCCAACTTCCCCGGCAACCCGCTCGCCATGATCCTCGCCTTCGGCTCGCGGCCTGCCGACGCGACCCCGGGAATCGATCCAGTGGCCCCGCGCGGGTCCATGGTCGTCGAGGTGCCGGCGACTGGGGAGAAGCTCGAGGTCAGGGCCGCGCTCGTCGCGTGGGGGCCGTGGCGCGGCGCCACTGTCTACTGCGCGCGGCGGCTCGGGAGCGGCCGCCGGGCTGCCTCGCGCGACCTGCGCTCGGCCGTCGCGCGGGCGTCGGACGTACAGGAAAGGGCGCCTTGGGTGGACGATCTCGCGCGCCAGTTGGAACACGAGCTCGCACCTTAGGGGGTTGACAGCCCCATGAGGTTTGCGCAGACTTGGCCAATCGTGCAGTCGAGGTCACGCGCCACAGCATTCCCCGCCACCGGTTTGGTTGGCCTGGCGTCGCTCGGCTTCATCGCCATTCTCCTTATCGCCATTCTCCCCCGCTAAGGGGGAGCACGCGACCACGCGCCCTTTAGTGGCGCACACGCCGACCGAAACGACACCCGAGGTGCGTCTCCGTTTCGGGGACGCCGAAGGAGGAGCAGTGGCAGCACGCAGGATCACCATCTTCGATACGACGCTGCGGGACGGGGAGCAGTCCCCGGGGATCGCGCTGCAGCCGCATGAGAAGGCGGAGATCGCCACGCAGCTCGAGCGCCTCGGAGTCGACGTCGTCGAGGCCGGCTTCGCGGTCTCCTCGCCGGGCGACTTCGAGGGCGTGAGGGCCGTGGCGGCCGCGGTCGACCGACCCGCGGTGGCATCTCTCGCCCGCACCCGCAAGGAAGACATCGACGCCAGCGCGGAGGCGCTCGCCGACGCGAACCGGTCCCGTATCCACGTTTTCATCGCGACGAGCCCCATCCACATGGAGAAGAAGCTCCGCCTCGAGCCCGCCGAGGTGGTCGAGCAGGCCCGCTGGGCCGTCGGCTACGCGAACGCGAAGGCGGACGAGGTCGAGTTCTCGTGCGAGGACGCGACCCGCTCCGACCCGCGCTTCGTGGCCAAGGTGTGCCGCGACGCGATCGAGGCCGGCGCGACCACGATCAACCTCCCCGACACGGTCGGCTACTGCCTCCCGGAGGAGTACGCGAGCTTTCTGCTCGAGGTCCAGCACCTCTGCCCCGAACTCGAGGAGGTCTCCCTCTCCGTCCACTGCCACAACGACCTCGGGCTCGCCGTCGCCAACTCGCTCGCGGCCGTGCGAGCGGGCGCGACCCAGATCGAGGCGACCATCAACGGGCTCGGCGAGCGAGCCGGGAACGCGGCCCTCGAGGAGATCGTCATGGCGCTTCGTGTTCGACGCGACTCCTTTGAGACCGAGACCGGCATCGTCGTCGGCGAGATCGGCAGGACCTCGCATCTCGTCGAGAGGCTGACGGGCTACAGCGTTCAGCGCTGCAAGGCGATCGTGGGCGCGAACGCGTTCGCCCACGAGGCCGGCATCCACCAGGACGGCATGCTGAAGGACGCCGACACGTACCAGATCATGGACCCGACCGAGCTCGGGCTCGTGATGACGCTGCCGCTCGGAAAGCACTCCGGCCGGCACGCGTTTGCGCTCGCGTGCGCGGAGGCCGGCATCCAGATCGAAGGCGACGAGCTGGAGGAAGCGTTCAAGCGCTTCAAGCAGCTTGCCGACCAACGTAGGCAGGTCACGCTTTACGACGTCTTCGAACGGGAGGCCGCCGTCCCATGAGAGCCCGTCGCTACAAGATCGCCTGTCTCGCCGGCGACGGAATCGGCCCTGAGCTGATGGCCGAGGCCAGCCGCGCAGTCGAGGCCGTTTCGCGCCTGCACGGGTTCGCCGTCGACGAGGCGCACGTCCCGTTCGGAGGAGACGCCGTCCGCCGCTTCGGGCACCCCCTCCCTCCCGCCACGCGTGCCGCATGCCGCGAGGCGGATGCGGTACTGATCGCCGCCACCCGCGAGCCCGCCCTCGAGGGCGTGAAGGCGGAGCTCGACCTCACGTGGCGCGTGACGCGCGTGCGCCTCGCCCCAGAAGGCGATGTCGCGCTCGTCAGCCCGGTTGTCGATGACGCCGAGCAGCTCGCCATCGAGCGGGCCTTCCGGCTCGCACGCGAGCGGCGGGCGAAGGTGACCTCCGTCGGCACGAGCCAGGAGTGGTTCGCAGCCGTGCAGGCCGCCACCGAACGGCATGAGGGCGTGATCGTGGAGCACGTTCCCGTCGAGCTCGTCCTCCCCGTCCTCGCGGCCGATCCGGGGCGTTTCGACGTCATCGCGACGCAGGAAGTCTTCGCAGAAGCCCTCTCCAACATGGCCGCTTTCGCGCACGAGGACGTGCGCATGGTCGCCTCCGGCCGCATGTCTGCGAAGGGCATGGGGATCTTCGGCCCGACCCACGGCTCGGCGCCCGAGATCGCGGGCCAGGGCGTGGCCAACCCGATGGCGATGCTCCTTGCCGCCTCGGTCATGCTCGGCGAAGGGCTCGGCGAACGCGCCGCCGCGGAAACCCTCGAGCGCGGCGTCTCCCGGGCGATCGGAGACGGCGTGCGAACGGCGGACATCGTCGTGACCGGAGCTGCCGCCACGACCCGCCAGTTCATGGACGTCCTCCTAGCCGGCCTGCCTTCGGCGCGGAGAGACACGGAGTTCGCCGCATGAAGATGCTCGGCTCCGACGCGATCCTGCGCTCGCTCGAAGCCGAGGGCGTCGACATCGCCTTCGGCATCCCGGGAGGCGCGATCCTTCCGCTCTACGACGCGTTCGCACGCGGCTCGAACGTCCGCCACGTCCTCGCGCGACACGAGCAGGGCGCCGGGCACATGGCCGAGGGTTATGCCCGCGCGTCGGGCAAGGTCGGCGTCGCAATCGCCACGTCCGGCCCCGGCGCCACGAACCTGGTCACTCCGATCGCCGACGCGTGGATGGACTCGACGCCGCTCGTCGCCATCACCGGCCAGGTGCGCACGAACCTCATCGGCACCGACGCGTTCCAGGAGACGGACGCCGTCGGCATCACGCTCCCGATCGTCAAGCACTCCTGGCTCGTCCAGAACGTGGAGGAGCTGCCCGGAGTCCTCAAGGCGGCCTTCCACGTCGCGCAGACCGGGCGGAGCGGCCCGGTCCACGTCGACATCGCCAAGGACGTCCAGGAGACCGAGTTCGACTTCCGCTACCCGGACGACGTCGACCTCCCCGGTTGGAAGCCCCCGGTCCGCGTGCACCCGCGCCAGATCGCAGCGGCCGCGGAGGCGCTCGCCGCCGCCGAGAAGCCCGTCCTCTACGTGGGCGGCGGGACGATCAACGCCGACGCCTGCGTGGAGCTCCGCGAGCTCGCCGAAGCCGGCGGCATCCCCGTCATCACGACCCTCATGGCGAAGGGCGCCTTCCCCGACTCGCATCCGCTCGCATACGGGGCGCCCGGGATGCACGGCTCCAAGTGGGCGAACTGGGCGATCAACAAGTGCGATCTCCTCGTCGCCGTCGGCTCGCGCTTCGACGACCGGGTCACCGGAAAGCTCTCCGCGTTCGCGGCCGGCGCAAAGGTCATCCACCTCGACATCGACTCGGCGGAGATCGGCAAGCTCCGCCGCGCGGACATCCCCGTCGTCGGCCCACTGAAAGTCGCACTGAGCGAGCTCGCCAGCCAGGTGCGGAAGCTGCGCGCCTCGAACGGCAAGGGGCCCGAGGCCTGGCGCCGGCAGATCGACGGCTGGCGCGAGGAGTTCCCGTACCGCTACGCGAAGAGCGACGCGCTCAAGCCCCAGACCGTGCTCGAGTCCCTGCGCGACCTCACCGCCGGGCGCGACGACGTCGTCTGGACGACCGGCGTGGGCCAGCACCAGATGTGGGCGATGCAGTACCTCGTCTGTGACACACCGCGCTCCTTCATCACCTCCGGAGGGCTCGGGACCATGGGCTACGGCGTCCCCGCCGCGGTCGGCGCGAAGGCTGCGCGCCCCGACACGACGGTGGTCTGCGTGGACGGCGACGGCTGCTTCCAGATGACGTGCCAGGAGCTCGCGACTTCCGCCCTCGAAGGCCTTCCGATCGTCGTCGTGATCGTGAACAACGGCTGGCTCGGGATGGTGCGCCAGTGGCAGGAGATGTTCTACGACGAGCGCTTCGCACAGACGCACCTGACCCACCAGGTGCCCGACTACGCACAGCTCGCCGAGGCCTACGGCGCCGCCGGCTTCACCGTCTCCTCCGAGGACGAGCTCGAGCCCGCGCTCGAGGAGGCTCTCGCTTGCGGCCGCACGGCGGTGGTGGACGCCCGGGTCGATTCCGAGGAGAAATGCTTCCCGATGATCCCGGCGGGCGCCGCCGCGCTCGACGTGCTCGAGTTCGACGCCGACGAAGAGCGGGTCGAGGCATGACGCACACGCTCTCCGTCCTCGTCGAAAATCGCCCAGGCGCACTTGCCCGCGTCTCGAACATGTTCGCCCGCCGCGGGTTCAACATCGAGAGCCTCGCGGTCGGCCCGACCGAGCGCCCGAACGTCTCGCGCATCACCCTGAGAGTCGACTGCGCCCAGGAGTCGATCGAGCAGATCGAGAAGCAGATGCACAAGCTCGTCAACGTCCTGCGCGTGAACGAGCTCGAGCCGGGCGAAGCCATCGAGCGCGAGCTCGCCCTTCTCAAGGTCAACGCGCCCGCCGACCGGCGCGGCGAGCTGCTCGCCCTCGCCGAGGTCTTCAACGCCCGGGTCGCGGACCTCGGGCCGAACGCGATCATCTTCGAGGTGGTCGGCTCGCCGGAGGAGCTGGACTCCTTCGAGGAGCTCGTCCGCCCGCACGGGCTCAAGGAACTTGCGCGCACCGGCCGCATTGGCCTCGCCCGTGCGTCCACGGCGCGCGCACCCAGGCGCCAACACGTTCTCCGCTAACGAAAGGAAGTCATGGCAGCAACGGTCTACCGCGAAGGCAACGTCGATCTCCTGAACGGCAAGGTCGCCGTCATCGGCTACGGCAGCCAGGGGCACGCGCACGCGCTGAACCTGCGCGACTCGGGCGTCGACGTCGAGGTCGGCCTCCGCCTCGGAAGCGACTCGTGGTCGGCCGTAGAGGAGGCCGGGCTCAACGTGAAGGAGATTCCCGCCGCCGTTCAGGGCGCCCAGCTCGTCGCGATCCTCCTGCCCGACCACGTGCAGAAGGGCGTGTTCGAGCGCGAGATCGAACCGAATCTCGCGTCCGGTGCCGCAGTCCTCTTCGCGCACGGCTTCAACGTCCACTTCGGCGAGATCAAGCCCGGCGCGGGTCACGACGTGGTCATGGTCGCTCCCAAGGGCCCCGGCCACCGCGTGCGCCAGCTCTTCGAGGCCGGCGCGGGCACTCCCGGCCTCGTGGCCGTCGCGCAGGACGCGAGCGGCAACGCCTTCGACCTCGCTCTGGCCTACGGCGCCGCCATCGGCTGCGGCCGCGCGGGCATGCTCGCGACGACGTTTGCAGAGGAGACCGAGAGCGACCTCTTCGGCGAGCAGGCCGTTCTCTGCGGCGGCGTCTGCGCGCTCATGCAGGCCGGCTTCGAGACACTCGTGGACGCCGGCTACCAGCCCGAGATCGCCTATTACGAATGCATCAACGAGATGAAGCTGATCGTGGACCTGATCTACGAAGGCGGCTTCTCGTACATGCGCCACTCGATCTCCGACGTCGCCGAGTACGGCGACCTCACCCGTGGCCAGGTCATCGTCGACGAGCACGTGAAGACGACGATGAAGAAACTGCTCGAGGACATCCGCAACGGCTCGTTCGCCCGTGAGCTGATCGCGGAGGAGGATGCTGGGCGGCCGCGCTTCACTGCCCTCAGGCGCATGGCCGCCAAGCATCCGGTCGAGCAGGTCGGACAGGAGCTCCGCGACCTCGCAGGCAGGGAAGGGCTTCTCGGCGCGGAGGCTCATGGCGTCCGTTGACGTGCCCGTCGCCCTTCTGGGCTACGGGACCGTCGGGTCGGCGGTAAACCGACTCCTTCACGAAAACGCCGACGACATCGAGCGCGCGACCGGCCACCGCTTGCGCGTGGTCAAGGCACTCGTCCGCGACCCGGAGAAAGAGCGTGCGTACCGGCCCGATCCGGAGGTCCTGACGACCGACTTCGCTTCGATTATCGAGGACAAGTCGATCGCGCTCGTTGCCGAGGTCATGGGCGGCATCGAGCCGACCGGGGAGTATGTCCTCGATCTGCTCCGGGCGGGCAAGCCGGTCGTCTCCGCCAACAAGCAGCTCGTCGCACAGCGCGGCGCCGAGCTCTTCGAGGCCGCGTCAACCGGCGGCGTCCAGCTGCGTTTCGAGGCGAGCGTCTGCGCCGCGATCCCGGTGATCAAGGTGCTGCGGGAGGCGCTGGTCGTCACGAACGTCCACCGCGTCCTCGGGATCGTGAACGGCACGACCAACTTCATCCTCACGGAGATGGAGCGCGGCGCCAGCTATGACGAGGCGCTCTCCGAGGCGCAGTCGCGCGGGTTCGCCGAGGCCGACCCGACCGACGACGTCTCGGGCGCGGACGCGGCGGCGAAGATGGCCATCCTCGCGACGGTCGCCTTCGGTTCGCGTGTCACCCTCGCCGACGTCGACTACGAGGGCATCCAGGAGCTCGCGGCGGACGACATAGAGGCTGCCGGCGAGATGGGAATGACCGTCCGGCTCGTCGGGGCTGCAACTTTCGTCGACGGCCGCCTCGATGTCCGCGTGCAGCCTGCTCTCGTCGACCGGCAGCATCCGCTGGCCGCGGTCGCGGGCGCCTTCAACGCAGTCATGCTCCAGGGCGACGCCATCCGCGAGATCACTCTCGAGGGCCCGGGCGCCGGCGGCATCGAGACGGCCTCCGCCGTCGTCGCCGACATGGTCTCGATCATCGGCACGACGGGCACCGGCTTTCTTCAGAACGACGCCTGCTGGCGCACCGTCGAGCGCCTCGACCCCGGCAAGCTCCGCTCGCCCTTTTACATCCGGATCGAGGTCGAGGACCGGGCCGGCGTGCTTGCTCATGTCGCGCTCCGCCTCGCTACGCACGGCGTCTCCATCGCACGCCTCGTTCAGAAACAGGACAACGGGTCGGCAACTCTTCACATCGTCACCCACGAGGCGCCCGGCGGCGACCTCGACGCGGCCCTCGAGGAGATCGCCGAGCTCGAGGAGTCGACGGCTCCCCCCTCCGCGCTTGCGGTCATCTCCGACCGCGGCGTTCCCGGCCTCGGCTGGGCGTGACGTTAATCTCCGAGGGCGTGACCGTCCCGCTCGCAGAGCGTTACCGCGACCGGCTGCCCCTGGCGGCCGACGCGAAGATCGTCTCGCTCGGCGAGGGCTCTACCCCCCTCCTCCGCGCTCCGCGGCTCTCCGAACGCATAGGTGCCGAGCTCTGGCTGAAGTGGGAAGGCGCGAACCCGACCGGGAGCTTCAAGGATCGCGGCATGACCGTAGCGGTCACCCAGGCGCTCGCGGACGGTGCGCGGTCCGTGGTCTGCGCCTCGACGGGGAACACAGCCGCCTCTGCCGCCGCATACGCGGCCCGCGCGGGCCTCGAGGCGGTCATCCTCCAGCCGGAAGGCGCCGTCGCGCGCGGCAAGGTGGCCCAGGCACGCGCAGTCGGCGCGAAGATCGAGACGCGCACCAACTTCGAGGAGGCGTTCGCCGAAGCGAGAGAGCTCGAGGCCGCGGGAACGCATGTCCTCGTCAACTCGCTCAACCCGCTACGGCTCCAAGGCCAGAAGACTGCCGCCTTCGAGATCGTTGAGGAGCTCGGCACGGCACCGGACGTCCTCGCGCTCCCGTACGGAGGCGGGGGGAACCTCTGCGCCTACGCGCTCGGCTTCGGAGAGCTGGGCCCGCTACCCCGCTTCGTCGCTGCGCAGGCGGAGAACCGGGCAGGGACGGCAGCCTCAGCGATCCGCATCGTCGAGCCCGCACACGAGGCGGAAGCGCAGCGCGCGCTGGCCGACTCGGGCGGGGCGGCACCTTCCATCGCCGATGAGGCGATCCTGGACGCCTGGCGCGTTCTCGCCCGCGAAGAGGGGCTCTTCTGCGAGCCCTCGTCGGCCGCCGGCCTGGCTGCTCTCCTCGCCGATCCGCCGCGAGCGGACAGGGTCGTCTGCGTGATCACTGGGCACGGCCTCAAGGACCCGGACGCGGTCGCATGAAGATCCACGTGCGCGCGCCCGCGACGACGGCAAACATCGGCCCCGGCTTCGACTGCGTCGCCGCCGCGCTCGATCTCTGGAACGAGCTCGAGGTCGAGAAGGGCGACGGGGAGATCGACGAGACCCACCTCGGCGTCCAGGCCTTTGCGAAGCTCGCCCCCGTCGCGGGCAAGCGCTTCGAGTTCACGAGCCGGATCCCTCGTGAGCGCGGCCTCGGCTCGAGCGCCGCAGTGATCGCGCTCGGCCTGGTCGCGGGCGCCCTCGCGGCGGACGAGGAGCCGGACCCAGAGATGCTTCTTGCGATGGGGGTCGAGCTCGAGGGCCACGCCGACAACCTCGCCGCGGCGCTCGCCGGCGGCGTCTGCCTGACGTGGGAGAACCGAATCGTCCGCGTCGCCGACTCGCTTCCCGCCGTTCCCTTCGCGATCGTCCCCGAGGCAACCGTGTCCACCGCCGAAGCGCGGAACTCCCTTCCCGACTCGGTGCCGCACGCAGACGCTGCCTTCACCGCAGGCCGCGCCGCACTTCTGGGCGCAGCCCTCGCGCAGGGCTCTGCCGAGCTCTTCTCCGAGGCGATTCAGGACCGGCTGCACGAGCCTTACCGCGCCGAGAACGCGCCGCTCCTCGAGAGGGTGCGCGCGGATCTCCCGGAAGGCGCCCTCGGCGCGACGCTCTCCGGCTCGGGCCCGAGCGTGATCGTCTGGGTGCGCGAAGACGGCGCCGATTCCTGCGAGGAGAAGCTCGCCCGCTGCTTTGCGGACGCGAGTGTGCTTCGCTTCACAGTCTCGAACCAAGGAGCCCACGAGGCATGAGCGACCCCGACAAACAGAAGAGCGCGGCCCTCACCGACGGCCCCGACCGCGCCGCCGCGCGCGCGATGCTGAAGGGAATCGGCTTCACGGACGAAGACCTCGCCCGCCCGCTCATCGGAGTCGCCACGACGTGGATCGAGACGATGCCGTGCAACTGGAACCAGCGCGAGCTCGCCCAGCACGTGAAACGCGGCATTCGCGCGGCCGGGGGCACTCCGATGGAGTTCAACACCATCGCCGTCTCGGACGGCGTCTCGATGGGCACCGAGGGCATGCGCGCCTCGCTCGTCTCACGCGAGGTGATCGCCGACTCGATCGAGCTCGTGGCGCGAGGGCACCTCTTCGACGGCCTCGTCTGCCTCGTCGGCTGCGACAAGACGATTCCCGCCGCGGTCATGGCGCTCGCGCGGCTCGACCTTCCCGGTCTGGCGCTCTACAACGGCTCGATCGCGCCCGGGCGCTTCCGCGGGCGCGACGTCACCATCCAGGACGTCTTCGAGGCCGTCGGCGCCCACGCCGTCGGGAAGATGAGCGACGATGACCTGCACGAGCTCGAGGGCGCCGCATGCCCGGGCGCAGGCGCGTGCGGCGGACAGTTCACCGCGAACACGATGTCCACCGCGCTCGACTTCCTCGGGATCAGCCCCGCCGGCCTCAACGGGATTCCCGCGCTGCATCCCTCCAAGGTGGAGGCGGCCGAGGCGGCCGGCCGCCTGGCCATGGGCCTCCTGCGCCGCGAACTGCGGCCGTCCGAGATCATCACGCGCGATGCGCTCGAGAACGCGGCCGCTTCGATCGTCGCCACCGGCGGCTCGACGAACGGCGTCCTCCACCTGCTCGCCATCGCGCGTGAGCTCGGCGTCCCCTTCGAGCTGGACGACTTCGACCGGATCGCAGCGGAGACGCCGATCGTCGCGAGCCTCAAGCCGGGCGGGCAGTACGTCGCCACGGACGTCCACGAGGCCGGGGGAGTTGCGCTCGTCGCGCGGGAGCTACTGAAGAAGGAGCTCGTGCACGCCGACGCGCCGAACGTCGACGGCCGCTCGCTCGGCGAAATCGCCGCCGCGGTCGAGGAGAAGCCCGGCCAGGAGGTCGTCGTGCCGATCGAGACCCCGATCAAGCCGATCGGCGGGCTGGCCGTCCTGCGCGGGAACCTCGCGCCCGAAGGGTGCGTCGTCAAGCTCGCCGGGCACGAGCGCCTCTCCCACCGCGGGCCTGCGCGGGTCTTCGACTCGGAGGAGGTGTGTTTCGCGGCCGTGAAGGAACAGGGGATCAAGGAGGGCGACGTGGTGGTCATCCGCTACGAAGGGCCCGCAGGCGGGCCGGGGATGCGGGAGATGCTGCACGTCACGGCCGCGCTCGTCGGCGAGGGGCTCGGAGACAAGATCGCGCTCATCACCGATGGGCGCTTCTCCGGCGCGACCCACGGGCTGATGGCAGGGCACATCTCGCCGGAGGCGGCGCGCGGCGGGCCCATTGCCGTGGTCGAGGACGGTGACACGGTCGTCATCGACGTCGAGGCGCGGACGCTCTCGGTCGAGCTTTCCGACGACGAGCTCCAGGCTCGCCTGGCGAAGTGGAGCCCACCTCCTCCGCGGGACGAGAACGGCGTCTTTGCGAAGTACGCGGCGCTCGTCTCGTCCGCATCGGAGGGCGCGATCACTCGGGCGCCTGTCTCCTCGTGACCGTCGTCGTCCTTCCCGGCGACGGGATCGGCCCGGAGGTCATGCAGGCGGCACTCCGTGCCCTCGACGCGCTCGCACCCGACCTGACGCTCGAAGAGCATCCGTTCGGGGCGCAGGCCATCCGCGAAACCGGCGACTCGCTGCCGCGGGAGACGCTCGCCGCCTGCAAGGCGTCTGATGCCGTGCTGAAGGGGCCGATCGGCGATCCCGAGTTCGACGCGGCAGAGGTCCGTCCGGAGCAAGGCATGCTCCGCCTGCGCGCCGAGCTGGACGTCTACGCGAACCTCCGCCCCTCGGAGCACGGGCGGATAGACATCCTCATCGTGCGCGAGCTCGTGGGCGGGCTCTACTTCGGGGAGCGCGGCGTGCGGGAGGACCGAACGGTCTACGACACGATGGAGTACCACCCGGACCAGGTCGAACGGATCGCCCGCCGTGCCTTCGAGCTCGCGCGTGGACGGCGCAAGAGGGTCGTGTCCGTCGACAAGGCGAACGTCCTCGAGACGTCGCGCATGTGGCGGCGCGTCGTGACCGAGGTCGCGGCCGAGTACGAAGACATCGGCCTCGAACACATGCTCGTCGACAACGCGGCGATGCAGCTAGTGCTCGCCACCGACCGGTTCGATGTAATCGTCACCGAGAACATGTTCGGGGACATCCTCAGCGACCTCGCCGCGTCGCTCACCGGCGGCATCGGGCTTGCGCCGTCGGCAAGCCTCTCGGACACTGGGCCCGGCCTCTTCGAGCCCGTCCATGGCTCGGCGCCGGACATCGCGGGCCAGGGAATCGCCAACCCCGTCGGGATGCTGCTCTCCGCCGCGCTCATGCTCGAGCACGGCCTCGGGCGGGCCGACGCGGCCAAGCGCCTGCGCGCCGCCGTGTGGACGACCTTCGACGCGGACGGCGAGCTCCGCACCGCCGAATTCGGCGACGCTGTGCTCAGAGAGCTGTCGTAGCGACGCGCGGCGGGTGCGCCGCCTCGAAGGCCGCGATCTCGTCCTCGTGCCGGAGGGCGCGGCCGATGTCATCCAGGCCCTGCAGAAGGCACTCACGCTCGAAGGCGTCGAACTCGAAGGAATACGGGCCGGCGGTCTGGGCCTCGAGGTCGACCGTGATCTCCCCATGCTCCTCCATGAGCGCCTTCACCTCTTCCTGCGGCAGGACGACGGGGGCGAGGCCGATCTTGACGCAGTTCGTGCGGAAGATGTCGCCGAACGAAGGCGCCACGATCGCCTCGAACCCGTACTCCTGCAGGCCCCAGGGCGCGTGCTCGCGAGATGAGCCACAGCCGAAGTTCCGCCCGGTGAGCAGGATCCTCGCGCCCTGCGCCTCCGGTCGGTTGAGCTCGAAGTCCGGGTCCTTCGCCCAGTCGAAGAAGAGGAACTCGGAGAAGCCCGTGCGCTCGATCCGCTTCAGGAACTGCTTCGGCATGATCTGATCGGTGTCGACGTCTGGGCGGTCGAGCACCGCGGCGCGCGAGGTGACGGAGCGAAAGGGCCTCACGCCACCGGCTCCAGCGGATACTCCCGGATGTCGACGAAGTGGCCCTCGATCGCGGTTGCCGCGGCCATCGCCGGGCTGACGAGATGCGTTCGGCCGCCGGCGCCCTGGCGCCCCTCGAAGTTCCGGTTCGAGGTCGACGCACAGCGCTCTCCGGGCGCGAGGATGTCCGGGTTCATGCCGAGGCACATCGAGCAGCCGGCACGCCGCCACTCGAATCCGGCCTCCTCGAAGACGCGGTCGAGACCCTCCTCCTCTGCCTGCCGCTTCACCGTGGCTGATCCGGGCACGACCATGGCGCGCACCTCAGGATGGACGCGCTTCCCGACGACGACCGCTGCCGCCGTGTGGAGGTCCTCGATGCGGGCGTTCGTGCACGAGCCGATGAAGACGCGATCGACCTGGATGTCGCCGATCGCCGTGCCGGGCTCGAGCGCCATGTAGACGAGGGCGCGCTCGACGGCCTCGCGCTCGTCCGGGTCTGCAAAGTCGGCGGGGTCGGGCACCGCGCCGTCGACGGACGTGACCATCCCGGGATTCGTTCCCCAGGTGACCTGCGGAGCGAGTTCTCGGACGTCGATCTCAACGTCTCGGTCATAGGAGGCGCCTTCGTCCGTCGAGAGCGCACGCCAGCGGTCGAGCGCCTCCTCCCACTCGGCGCCCCGGGGGGCAGCCGCGCGCCCCTCGAGGTAGGCGAAGGTCGTCTCGTCGGGCGCGACCATCCCGGCGCGCGCGCCGGCCTCGATGGACATGTTGCAGATCGTCATGCGGCTATCCATCGAGAGCCCCTCGATCACCTCACCGGCGTACTCGACCACGTGCCCGGCGCCGCCCGAGACGCCGATTTGCCCGATGGCGCCGAGGATGACGTCCTTCGCGGTGACGCCGAAGGGCAGCTCCCCCGTGAACAGGAGCCGCATGGAAGCCGGCTTCCGCTGCGGGAGGGTCTGCGTCGCGAGCACATGCTCGACCTCCGAGGTGCCGATCCCGAAAGCCAGCGTGCCGAACGCCCCGTGCGTAGACGTGTGGCTGTCGCCGCAGACGACGGTCATGCCCGGCTGGGTGAGGCCGAGCTCGGGGCCGATGACGTGCACGATGCCCTCCCGGCCGCTACCGGTCGCGTAGAGAGGGACCCCGAACTCGGCGCAGTTCCGCTCGAGGGCCTCGAGCTGCGCCTTCGCGAGCGGATCCGTGATCGGCCCATCCTCCGTCGGCACGTTGTGATCCATGGTCGCGATGGAGAGATCGGGCCGCCGCAGCTTCCGGCCCGCCAGCCGGAGACCGTCGAAGGCCTGCGGAGAGGTCACCTCGTGGATGAGATGGAGGTCGACGAAGAGCAGCGCGGGCTCGCCGGGCGGCTCGGCGACGAGGTGGCTCTCCCAGATCTTGTCGAAGAGGGTCTTGGCCATCGGGCAGTGATCTCATTGTGCCGCACGGTAGGCTCCCGCCCGATGCTCAAGATCACCGTCGGCGAATTCGAGCTCGAGGCGCGCCTCGAGGAGGAGGCAGCGCCGAAGACGGTCGCGGTTCTGCGAGCGCTGCTTCCGCTCGAAAGCCGCCTCGTGCAGGCCCGCTGGAGCGGCGAGGCGGCCTGGGTGCCGATGGGCTTCGAGCTCGACCTCGGGCTCGGCCCCGAAAACGCGAACTCGTACCCGGCCGCGGGTGAGCTCCTCCTCTACCCGGGCGGTCTGTCCGAGGTCGAGATCCTCTTCCCCTACGGCGCCACCTGCTTTGCGAGCAAGATGGGTCAGCTCGCAGGCAACCATTTCGCCACTGTCCAGGCGGGCCAAGAGCACCTCGGCGAGCTTGGACGCCGCGTCCTGTGGGGAGGCGCCCAGGACATTCGTTTCGACGAGGTCTAGAAAGATTTCGTCGAATTTGCTTTAGTCTGCGCGTGGCGCAATTGGCTTGGCGAGCTCAGCCCCCTGACGATGCCTCGGACGAGCCCGCTGATGAGGTGCAGGACGAGGACGCGGAGGTCGTCGACCTCACGAAACAGCGCCTGCTCGGTTGGCTGAAGGGCATGTTCGGCGGCGACAAGCCACCGAGCGACGAGCGCTAGACGATGCCCTTGGCGCTCAGCTCGTCCACATAGACCGTCCAGTCGCGGACCGAGTCGAGCACGAAAACGCCGTTTGCGACGAAGGGATCCGTCGCCAGCAGCTTCTTTGCCTCCGCGGCGGTGAGGCCCTCGAGCAGGCTGACCGAGCCCGAGTTGTCGCTCAACGGCCCTCCCATGACGAAAATGCCCTTCGCGATCAGGTCGTCCACCCAGTCTGCGTGCGCATCCCAGTCGGACTGGTCCTCGGGCGGCCCGCTCTGCCAGGCCGGGCCGGCGTTGAAGACGACCAGGACGCGGTGCTTCGTCTGTCTCACGTCTTAGGTATATCTGCTAGCCCTCCGCCGAATGGGCAAGGACGCCGTCGAGTGGCCGGGGCACGCGGTCGAGGTCGAGCGCCTCGACCAGGGACCGGGCGTACCGGATCTTGCGCCGTCCGCCGCTGCCCATGAACCTCCGAAGCTGCTCCTCGGTGCCGCGGTCGCGCCACGCCGGCATCTGCTGGAGTGTCCGGAAACGATGGAGATCGTCGTTCGCCGCGAGGATCTCCTCGACGCGTGGCGCCCCGAGCGCGCGAATCAGCTCCTCCTCCAGATCCGCGACGCAGACGTAGAAGCCGAGCCGCTCCATGTCCGTCCGCGTGAGCTCCGAGCCGAATCCGGCGCCCTCAAGCGCCCGCCGGAAGACCGACTCCTCGCCTGCGTCGCAAAGACCGCCGAGCCGGGGGCCGTCCGTACGTGCGCCGAACTGCTGGAGAAACTTTCCTATGCGATGCGCGCCTCCAAGGCGCTCGACCCGTACGCCCGCGGCCGCAAGGTCGACGCCGCGCCGCTCGGCGAGCGCTTCGATCGCGACCTGGTCGCTCTCCCCTTCGACGACCACGACGCCGCGCAATTCGTTCCCATTGGATATCACATCCATCGCGTCACCAAGATGATCGAGGTGGGCGGTACTGGGCTCGAACCAGTGAACTAGGCGATTTGCAGCGTCACGGTTTTCGGCCCGCCGCGCAATCAAATTGACTCGCGGAGCGCGTTTGCGGCAGCCTGCAGACGGTCACTGACATCAGACAGTTCCCGCGCCGCGAGGTCGATGCGCTCTTGCTGGACGTCCGTGCGCTCTCGCTCGTTCTCAGCGCGTTCGCGAACCTCTTTGAGTTGAGCTGCCATCTCCTCGACGGTCTGCGTGAGCGCCGCCAACTGGCGGGCGACGGTGGCTATGTCCTCCCTTGCCGTCACCTCAGCCCGATTCTACGCCGAGAAGGCAGACTTCCAGCGAACGTAAAGGAGAGGCCCGGCGTGGCCAGAGTGGAAATCGGAGGCAGACGAGAAGGCCAGGAGGTATGGGCGAGGTGGATAGATGGGGGCGTCCAAGGCGATAGAGAATTCCTCAAGATCGCTGGGCTCGACCCAGGGACACGCTTTGAGGATCCGCACGCGTTCGTGGAGCTCATCGAGAAGCTTCTCGACAAGGGATCGGCATCGGTCGTGCTCGACCTCCCTCAGAGCCAAGCGTGACCGCAAGCCTTACGAGGCGTTCAGGGCCTCATGCTGGAGCGGTTTCGCTTCCCAGGTCGCGGGGTCCGAGCGCCCACCGCGCGCGGAGCGTGAGAAGGAGCGAACCGGTCAGTCCCAGAGCTGCCGCGGTGAGCGCCGCGCTGGTGAGCAGAAGCCCGGACGCAAGCGAGAAGTTGAGCGCGACATTCTTCGAGACGCCGAGCGCGAACAGCACGCCGGCCGTCGTACCCATGCCGGCGACGGCGCCGCCGGCGGTGATGGGAAGGATCGCGGTCGCGGCGCTCACGCACACGACGACCAGTGCGAGTGTCGGCGAGAAGCGGAGGCCGAGAGCGTTCAGCAGAAAGGTGCTACCGAGAGCGCGTGACGTCCAGCAGCCGAGAAGGAGTAGCCCCGCGACGAGCGTCGGCCGCGAGAAGCGCGTACTTTCCGCAACGCGCCGGTAGACGGCGTGGAGGCGGTCAGAGCGTCCGACGAGCGGGAGCCGGGAAACCCGCTGCCCCAGCGCGAGGATGGCAAGACAGCCGATGCAGAAGAGGACGACGACGATCATCGGCGCGCGGAGAACCGGCCCAGACGCCGCGAGGGAGTAGGTAGCCAAGGGGAGCATCGCCACCGCGTCGACCATGCCGAGAGCGACGATCGAGACGCCAATCGTCTTAAGACCCAGCGTCACTCCGCCCAGCCTGCGCAGAGTGAAGATCTTCACGACGTAGTCGAGCCGAAATGGCAGGACGAACCCACTGGCAGCGGCCGCCCCACAAGACGCGAGACACCGTGCCCCGTCGGGGCGCTCGCGGCGAGGGAACAGTTGTCGCCACCCGAACGCACGGAAGCCGAAGCTGGCCAGATACAAGCCTCCGGCGAGGAAGACCAGGTAGACACGTGCGCCGTCCAGGGGCCAACTCGCATCGGTCAGGTGCCGAGCGAGGAGCACGCACGCCGCCAGCGAGCCAAGAGAGAGCCCGAGACCACCGAGAACCCTCCAACGATGCGAGCTAAGGTCAACGCCGCGCCAGTCGATTGCTGGTCGGCTCACACTGCCCCTGGGACGGGCTGCGACCATCTCAGAAACCCGTTACCGCGAAAGCTTCTGGAGGCTCGTGTTCCCCGACTCGTCCACGCTGACCGATGTCCGGTGTTCACCGCCCCAGAGACCCAAGGTCACGAGACGGAGAAGGTGATTCGGTCGACGCCCGATCACGAGGACGGCCTGGTAGTCAGCCTGGGATTCGACTCGAGCACCTAGAGAAACCTGCCTCTGCACGGCCCGCCCAAGGGCTTCTTTTCGGTCATCGGGCGCCTTCCGCGTCGTCACGCCGCCATTAGAAACTGAGGTCGGCAGATCGGGAACGGTGGTGGCCATCGCGGCCTCCTTCGTGAGTGCCCTGCTGAGCGAGCCGCTACAAGTAAGTAGAAGGACTGGTTTCGTCCGGCGGTCACGCTCGCCTGTAGACGAGGAGACTCTTCAACAGAAGCGCACACCAAGTCTACCACCCGCACGGCACAGGATTTTCGGGCTTATCCAGCGCGTCGGGCCGCTAGGGCGAGCGAGGGCTGGCCCTCCCGGCGAATCTGTTCGCCTAGAGCTCCTTGCCTCGCGAGCCAGCGTGATCACGCTTCAGCCGATCAGCTCTTCTCCGTCGAGCTTGACCGTCACGATGACCCCTGCGGCGTTGATTCTTGATGTGCCGGTCAAAACAAGCGCCTGCTCGAGTGAGTCGAATTCCAAGGTCGCCCCGTCGTGCCGGCCGGGGACGCCTTCAGCGAATACCGTCCTGGTCTCCATATGAACGCTCGCAGAGCCGTCACCATGACTCGTAACCTCGTACGTCGTCCATGGCCGGCCGTCAGTGAGAGTCATTTTCTCACTCCTCGCATCGAACGAGAGATGGTCACGTCGGCAGAGGGACTCGTGGGCTTTCGTGACCGGGCGCGAGAAGGAAGAGCCCCGCCCTGAGCAGATATGCCCTCGGGCTGAGCTGAATCGGCTCTTTGCAGCCTCGCTGACCGCATTCGCAGAAGAACTCGGTGTCAGCGTCCAACGCGTCGGCTCGAAGCTCACAGATGCGCTCATTGACGCGCCTAAGAAGCTTTGGGAGGCCCTTGCTCTCCATCCTCTCTCCTTGCTGCCCTCGCGGCCAGGCTGGCCAGGACGGACAGAGAGGTCGGTGAGCGATCGATGACTACATTGTAGCGACCTCCTATTCGTTTCCACGCCAGAGGTCAGTTGCCAACGGTGGCACGAAATCGCGGCTATGTTGGATGTGCGCAGAAGGCCTGGCGCGGAAGCCGTTAGGGCTCCAACACTCCTTTTCGACTGTCTCATCTGGCCCAAGTGCCTCAGGGGCGCTCGTCCGAGCGCTCCGCCCTTAGATCCACTGATTGGAGCACTACATGCATGCCATCGTGAGACGCTACGAAGGAATCGACACGAAGCGCACCGACGAGCTCACCCGCAAGGTCGGCGAGAGCCTGACCCCGCGCCTCAAGAAGCTCGACGGCTTCAACGGCTACTTCCTCATCGAGGCCGACAACGGCGTCATGAGTTCCGTCAACTTCTACGACACTTCGGCACACGCCGACGAGTCGACGCGCGTCGTGGCCGAGTGGCTACGCGAGGAGAAGCTCGACACCGTCCTTCCGAATCCGCCCAAGATCACGGGCGGCAAGGTCCTCGTCGACGAGATGAAGGCCTGGGCGTAACCGTCCCGGATAGACAGCTCGACGCACGAGAGAAGGCCCGCACTTGCGGGCCTTCTCAACGCTTATTTCAGGCTGGGGCCAACCGGCGCGCTTCTTGTCTCCTGTAGTTCCTTGGAGGCTATGGAGGAGTTCGCTAAAGGCGATGCACCGACATGATCTGCAGGCCCGCATCGAAAGGCAGGTTCGGCGCCTTCAGGGACGGCCGACATCGTGTGACATTGGGAGCGCGGGTGCTCGCTCCAGGAATCAGGCCCAAAAAACCCCGCCTGAGCGGGGCTTTTCGAGGTGGGCGGTACTGGGCTCGAACCAGTGACCCCAGCTTGTCGAGCCTGCCAGTGCGACGGACTTGATTCGACCAGGATGGACACCCTGCGGAAGGCAGCCTGATTGCAGCTCAGCCGGTTGGACACGGTTGTCCTCGTTTTGACGCAAGTTGCTGACACGTTGCTGACACGCAGCGGGGAACTCGGTTGGAAAGAACGGAGATTTACGCTCGTGGTAAGGCTGCGGTTCGTACTGCGTTGATCTCGGTCTCATGCGCGCCACGCTCGGCAAGCGTCCAGAGCAGAACCTTCGAGCGCTTCCCACGCACATCCAATTCGTCCACAAACACGAGGTCTTCAGCCGGCCGCCGCAGAGATCGTCGCGTCGAGTCAGCGATAAAGATGGAGTATGGAGTGTTCTTCGTCATCGCTTCCAGGCGGGCGGCCGTGTTCGTCGTGTCGCCGACGGTCGTGTATTCGAGCCGCCGCTCTGATCCGACTGTTCCCGACACGATCGGCCCACTGCTGAGGCCGATGCCGAACCCGAAGCCGTCGCCGAGATCCTTCTCCCTCAGCCATCGGTTGAACGCCGGCAGGCGCGAATGGAGCATCTCGCGGGCTGCGGCCAAGGCGCAATCGGCGTGGCCCGCCATCTCGATCGGCGCTCCGAAGACCGCCATGATTCCGTCACCCATATATGTAACGAGCGTCCCTCCGTTGTCGAGGATCGCATCGCTCATCTCGCTGACATAGCGATTCAGCACCTCGATGACGATGTCCGCGGGCAAACTCTCAGCAAAGGCCGTGAAGTCGCGCAAATCGCCGAACATCACTGTCCCGTCGAGCGTGACGCCGCTGAGCCGGAGGTCGTCATCTGCCCGCCTGAGGACCTCGCCGACCACGTGCTCGGGGACGAAGCGGGAGAAGATATCGCGGACGCGCTCGCGCTCCAGGTCGTCCAGCCGCTTTCGCGTCAAACAGCCGTTGATCCGAGCTCGCAAAAGTACCGGATTGAAGGGCTTCGGCAAGTAGTCCTCGGCTCCCAACTCGATTCCGCGCGCGACGCTCTCCATGTCCTCGAGCGCCGAGATCATGATGACCGGGACGTGGCGCAGCTCGCTGTCTGCCTGCATCTGCGCGAGTACCTCGAAGCCGTCGATCTCCGGCATGACGACGTCGAGGAGGACGACGTCAAAGGATTCCGCACGCAGAATCTCCAATGCCCTACGGCCATCCTCCGCGGTCGCGGACCGATGCCCTTCTCGCTCAAGGCTACGAGAAAGCAGCAAGCGGTTGACCGAGTCGTCGTCGACGACAAGCACGTATGCCTCCACCGGCGCCACGTCAGGCCCTGCCAGCCAATGCTCCGAGTGCCCGTGCGACACGGGCGTACTCGTTCTCGATTTGTGTGACGAGGTCGTCCGCGTTTGCAAGCGACCCCCTGTGAGCACTGAGCTCGAGCTCTTCGCTCAGCGAAGCAAGCGCGATTGCGCCGAACGTCCTCCCGTTCGACTTCAGCGTGTGAGCGGCCCGGCGCAGCTGTTCGGAGTTGCGTTGCTCGAGCGAGCTTCGAAGCGTCCCAACGAGACCGGGAGCATCGTTCAGGAATGTCGAAATCAGCTCGCGGACGAAGACCGGATCGCCGACAGCTGCCTCGATCTGCGCCAGGTCAACTGGTTCGGCATCGTCTACCTCCTCCGCCGTCGGCGAGTCGTCTGCCGAGATGATGCCCACTGACTCGGAGCGGGCGAGCGCAGCGGCGAGCTCTTCCCTGCGAATCGGCTTGCTTAAGTAATCGTCCATCCCGGCAGCAAGACATGTCTCGCGGTCACCCTGCATTGCGTTGGCGGTCATGGCGATGATGCGGGGCCGTTGCGCAGCGGGCCACCCCCGATTGATGCGGCGCGATGCTTCGAGCCCATCCATCACCGGCATCTCCACATCCATAAGCACGACGTCATACCGCTGGCGGGCGAGCGCCTCGAGAACCTCCGCGCCGTTAGAGACGACGTCCGCGCGGCCGCCCATCTTTTCCAACAGCGCGAGAGCGACCTGCTGGTTCACCGCATTGTCGTCGGCGAGCAGGATCCGCAGAGGCGCTCGCTCGGCCGACGAGGCACCGCCGTCGACGCCAGCTCCGACCGGCCTCAACTCCTCAGAGATCTCGCCGAACGCTTTCATCAGCGCCTCATAGAGCTGGGACGCCTTGATGGGCTTCGTTAGATGCGCGGCGAAGTCGACACCTGCGGCGACATCCTCCCTTCGTCGCCCGAGGGACGTCAACATCACCAGCGGGAGGACACGCCCATCGCGATAGCTGCGGATCTCGCGAGCGAGTGCGAGGCCATCCATGTCCGGCATCTGCATGTCAAGGATCGCGGCGTCGAAGGGATCCCCGCGACGGATCCACTCGAGCGCCTCCGTCGGGGACCCCGTATCGCGCGGCACCATCCCCCACGAGGACGCCTGCCGCCTGACCACCTCGCGGTTGGCGGTGTTGTCGTCGACGACAAGGAGCCGCTTGCCCCCGAGCTGGACGTGCTCCCGCGGCGGGTCAATGGATTCGGGAGCTGCTGCAGCGTCCGCCTTGACGGTGAAGTGGAAGATCGATCCCTTCCCCGCCTCGCTCTCGACCCACATCTTCCCGCCCATCATCTCGCTTAGGCGCTTGCTGATGGCGAGGCCCAGACCGGTGCCACCATAACGGCGGGTCGTCGAGGCGTCCACCTGGCTGAAGGATTGGAAGAGCCGGTCGATTCGCTCCTTCGGGACGCCAATCCCCGTGTCCCGGACGGCGAAGTGCAGCTTGTATGTCTCCGCGCCCCAGTCCTCGCCCTCGGCGACTCGCTCAGACTCAACCGAGAGCACCACTTCGCCTTCATCAGTGAACTTGACCGCGTTCGTAAGGAGGTTGCCGAGGATCTGACCCAGGCGCGTGGCGTCGCCGACAAGCGCTATGGGCGCTCTGGGATCGAGCAGGAAAACCAGGTCGATTCCCTTCGCCGCTGCGCTTGCGGCCACGAGGTCTAGAGCCGCCTCTACGGAGTCGCGGAGAACGAAGGGACGGCGTTCGAGATCGAGCTTCTCGGCCTCGATTTTGGACAGATCGAGGATGTCGTTGATGATCCCGAGCAGGGCATCGCCGCTCGTGCGGATCACCTCAGCGAACCCTCGCTGCTCCGGCGTTAGGTCCGTATCGAGCAGAAGTCCGGTCATTCCGATGACCGCGTTCATCGGCGTGCGGATCTCGTGGCTCATGGTGGCGAGGAAGGTGCTCTTCGCCTCGGTCGCCTCCTCGGCCGCTTGGCGTGCTCGCTGAAGCTCACCGACGTCGTGGTAGATCCCGTAGCGGCCTACTAGCTCGCCCTCCACGAGGACGGGGGCGACGAGCAGTTGGACATCGACCAGCGAGCCGTCTTTGCGGGTCCGACGTGTGATCAGCTGGTACTCCTGCTGTGAGCCTTGCCGGTTGACCTCGCGCGCCTCGGCGCGGAGATCCGCGGAGGCGGCGATGAGATCATCGACGTCCCGCCCCACCGCCTCGTCAGGCGTGTAACCGAACAGCTTCTCTGCGGCGGGGTTCCACGACGTCACCTTGTCGTCGAGGGCGACCGTAACGATCGCCGTCGGGCTGATCTCCAGAAGCGACTCGAAGTACTGCTTCTG
>JBKPPF010000045.1:0-51125 GCA_046733475.1 Actinomycetota bacterium | reverse complement strand
CACGCCCCGGCCTCTCTTATAGCCTCTCCAGTCAGTTGTGGGGCCAGACAGCCGTTCCCCTGATCGTGCTCGGCGATCCCCGCGTCGCGTCCCGTTAGGCAACGCGGGTCGGTCCGACTCCGCACTCTTTCTATCGGTAGGACGAGCCCCGGCGTTACTGATTCGGCTTTCGCGCGAGCAGCCGAGCGACGCCTTCACTAGACGAACCAGCTTTGGAGCTGCCTGTCAGCCCGCCTTTTGGGCGGCCTCCTCGATGGCAGCCAGCATGCTCTCAAAGTCTCTCCGCAGCATCCTGTCGATCACTGGACCGGTCAGTCGACCCATCGGGCCACCCCTGGGCACGTGCAGGTAGTCGAATGTGATGGCCGTCGCGTCGCCGTTGGGTTCAAGGGTGAGCCTGGACTCGGCCTGCTTGAACGGACGAGAGCGGATGGCTGATTCGTGGTGGCGATCGTACGCCCTTCCTCCCAAGCGGTGACCGTTTCAACCAATGCGCCAACCGGCTTCAGGTCCACCTTGCGACGGGCACCCACACCGTGGGTCTGGTCGCCGATAGGTCGAGAGGCCTTGAGGCCGTTCCAGTGGTCCGCCAGGTTCGGAAAATCCGCGAATACAGCCCAGACCGAAGGGCAAGACGCGGCCACTTGTCGTTGCACGGTTAGGTGGCGGTCGGCCACGATGATCGCTTCCTGGGTCGCAGACTACACTGCCCTTCCGTGGGAAGCCCGGGTCGCGTATGGATGCCCCGAGCATCGAGCAAACAAGTGTCTCGCAGCGTCGTGTGGAGAACCGTCTGGCCCGTTACGCTCTCTCGCCGTTCATTCATTTGAGAAGGAAATCCGTGGCACGCAAAACCGTGGTAGTTAGCGATATGAGCGGCGAGCAGATTCAGGACGGCAAGGGTGCGAAAGTCAGAATCACGTTCGATGACGCTCGCAGTGGTTCGATTGAGATGGACGTGACGGCTGAGGAAGCTCGCGCCATGGGGGCGAAAGGTCGCCCGGTAGCTCGGAGAGGTCGCAAGCCGAAGTCGTCCTAAAGATTGGTTCTGAATGAGAGAGCGCCCGTAGGCGCTCTCTCATGTTCAGGGTGGTCAGATGGTCAGTCGAATGCTTGCGTCGCCTCCTGCGCATCTGTTACGGCTCCTAGCACGTCTCTGAAGCCGGAGCGAACCAGCATGAGAGCTTTTGCCGGCCCGAGGGTACCCCCCTGATTCGAGGAGGGTGCGTGGGACTCAAGCGCCAGCAGCGGTTTTGATGACCGCTGGCGCCCTGCGGACCGCCCTCTTCCTGTGCCATCACAGAGCTGCGGGCCAGTCTTGGGCCAGTGCCGTGTAAAGGCAAGGCATCGGGCTCTCGTCGGCATCTACGTGACTAGGGGTGTTGTATGTGTGGAAAGGCGAGCCCGCTTAGCGCCTAAGGACGCGGTCCCAGGCGAAGATTCTGAAGTGCTGCTGATCGGGCCGAAATGCCCGATGGCCCCGGGAGGAGTGGAACCTCCGCACGCTGGTCCGAAGTCTCGACATCCTCACCTCGAATGCGAAAAATTGCCTGGATCCTGATTCCGTTGCTCCTCGCGCGGGTCGCCCGGCGGTGGTTCATGGCTCGCCTCCTCCAGGGCCGGAGGAAACCCAGTCGTCAACGCGGCCGAAGGTTCGAACGGGCCATTTGACAATTGGGCGAGCCGCGCTATCGTGGATGCTTCGCGCTCCTTGGGAGCGTTTCTGCGGCTTCGAGGATTGGTGGGGGTCTTGATGACAGGGTTGTGGCGGGCGCTCGTCCTGCTGCCCGTTCTTGTTTGTGTCGCCGGGCTTTCGGCCGCTGATGCGTCTGCCGCTTCGAGTTGCGGCGCGTCCGGTGGTCACACGCTTTGCGTCACGGTGCCGGATGGCCCGGTCGCCGGGGTGGTGTCGGTGCAGGTGACGAATCAGACGAACAAGGGGGTCGTGATTGCGACCTGGGTGCCGGACGGGAGGGCGGCAATCCCCTTGATCACCGATTTCGCGCCGTCGCCCTCGACGGGCACCTATTCGTTCCTGTGGCCGACGCAGAAGTACCTCGACGGGTCCGGCGTGCTCCAGGTGCAGGCAGGGTCGACGTCCAGCACCGCGATCACGGTTCCGGTCACGCTCGCGAACGGGAACACGAGCGACTTTCAGCACTCTGTGAGCGACTGGGCCTCGTTTCTCCCCTCGCCGTTTTGGAGTGAGGCGAGTGATCCGGTCGTGGCGGCGGTCGGCGACGGGGCGAGCGACGAACTAGCGTCGGACGCGCTCACGGACTCGATTTTCGGCGTCGGGCCCGATCTCTTCCTCTACCTCGGGGACGTCTACGACCAGGGCACGTTCACCGAGCATTTGAACCACTACGGCGCCAATGCGATGGACGGTGGGGCGGGCACGCTCTGGGGCCGCTTCGCGCCGGTCACGCAACCGACCATCGGGAACCACGAGGCGAAGACGAACTTGGCCGCCTGGCAGGACTACTTCCACGGGCGGCCGCTCTACACCTCGTTTCGGTACGGGAACGTCCTCTTCTTCGACCTTGCGTCGACCGTTTCGATGGCGGCAGGGAAAGCGCAGTACAACTACGTGAAGCAGATCCTCACGAGCACGACGAACCCCCCGCCGCCGTGCATCATCTCGTACTGGCACTCGCCCGCGTACGTGAAGTCAACGATCAAGAGCGGGCGGACGGCTATCTGGAAGCTGCTGACAGACAACGGCGGCGACCTCGTCCTCAGCGGCGACAACCACGTCATGGCGGAGTACCAGCCACTCAACGACCAGCTCCAGGCTCCGGTCGAGGGGCAGGCGACCATGGTCGAGCTGATCAACGGCGCGGGCGGGCACGCTCTGGGGGCAACCTTTACGGGCGATCCGCTCATGGCCTGGTCACTCGGGAAGAGGGCTGGGACGGTCCAACTGACGCTCGACGGCGCCGCCCTCGGCGGAACGCCCAACAGCATGTCGTGGAGCTTCACTGCCACCGACGGCACCGTATTGCACTCCGGCAGCCGCACCTGCTCCTGACCCGCAACGCCGGACGCTTCGCCTCGAGGCGACGAGTGGCTGGAACAGGCCGAGCGCGGGGAGGCGCGGAAGCGGGGAGGGGCACAATGGCCCTATCCGGAACTTATCCACACGAACGCGTTCCAGCCACTCCCAGACCCACTGTGCGCTGAGTAACAGCACGCCGACGACCGCGACGAACACGCAGAAGAGCGCGAGCCCCACAACAAACTCGAAGCCACTCGCGACCATCCCCGGACCCCATTCGACCACGACCCCAAAGAGGATGTACGCAAGTCCCGCCTCACGAGCCGAGTCTAGAGTGCGAGCTTCGCACCGTCACGGCCCGTCTTATGGGATGCACTTCTCCCGGAATGTCGGTCGACATTCCAAAGCGTCGCCCGTCACCACGCGCGCGTAGAGGCCGAGACAGCCTGGGCTAAGGTTTTGCCCTAGCAGGAGCTTCCGTCGCGCTGTAGCGATCCGTTCAGGCTTGTACGCGGCCTAGGGACTCGACGCCGGCCCGTGCAGCACCCTGATGTTGAGCAACTCTGTAAGGACGACGTAATGCCTTTGAATCGTCAGCGCAAGGTGTAGTCCGATTCGCGCATCTCTATATATGGGGGCCGGAGTGCCCATGACCGACTTAGGGGAGCGCCGGTCAAAGGATCTTCACCCCGGGACTGAGCGAAGTACTCCGGCCCTCTCAATTCTTGCACGCCGCAGTACCCGTCAAGGCTCATTGGCGGCACCCGGGGATGGGTACCCCCTGATTCCGTAAAGAGGCGTGGGACTCCTAGAGACTTGCGACCACGCCTTCACGTCACCTCACCTGCTCGCGCGCGCGTATAGAAGCGGCATACCACTGGGAGGGGGTACCCGCCTGCTCCGGGGTCAGGGAGGTCTTCGGTGGGGTCTGCTTCTCGTCCGCCATGAACGCGCTCCTAGTTTCTAGCGCATGCTCGTGGCCGATACCACGTCAGTGCCTCGAATCGAGCCCGACCAATCTGCACTAAGAGGAAAGCCGACCTAGATGTCCTTATTGCTCGAACTCGCGGCCGTGATCGCCGTGGCAGGGCCCTGGACGCCCAGGCGTGGGCCGTGACGCGGCCGGACGACCAGTGTCCGAATTGCGATGGCGGAATGGAACGCTTCCTCCTCGACTCGATGATCGCAAGTTGGAGTGCCAGGCTTGTCGACGATCTTGTCGCAACCAGAGTAGGTGGCCAAATCGGCGCGCGTGCTCTCGTCGAAGATACCGACCTCCGCCTTCATGCTCGGCGTCTCACAAGTTCGACCTTCCTCCTGATCGGTCGCCCTCTAAGACCTGGCGCGGATGGCCAGCGATGGACTATCGAGTGAAGCAGTCCGTTTCGGCAATCACAGCGAGGCTGCGACCGAAGCTTCCGGCAGCGTCGTTCGCTCGGTCAAACTCAAGCTGAGCCTTGATCGCTTGGCCGAACTCTTCGCCCGTAGCAAAGCCGCCGCCGGTACTGCGGTCTTCTCCGAGGCAGTTCGCGGCCGGGCTCGCTGCACCGAGCGCGTTCGTTGGTACGAGAGCCGCCGCGATCAGAGGGAGTAGGAAGGCCTTACGCACGATGTCTCCTCCATCGGGACAATGACAAACGGACGACCGACTGTACGCCTCTTTGAGACGTCAGACAAGTGTCTCTTCGAGGATCACGTCACGTCTCCGTCTCACCTCGGAGCGTCTCGCGCAACCACCTCACGTACGAAACCACGCCGAGATCGACGCAGGGGGCAACTGCCGAACCCTGAGCATCGCCGCTTGAAGCCGCTCGCCGAGCCCGATCTGGGGACACGAGCACATCGTGGGCGAGCCATCCGCAGCCCACGTGCGGGGTCTTTTGCCCAGACCGCCAGTTCCGGTGACTGGGGCGGCGACTCCCCCCGGCTTGCTCGAACTCCGGGGCTCCAGCGGAATCCCGTTCGGGCGACCGAGCGTACGGTAGGACCGCGGGGCAGCGAAGATAGGCCTTCGGGCCGAGGCAGGCAGCGATACGGGGGATGAGCTCGCTCCTCGGCTCGTTCTCGGGCCACGGCTGCATCTGTTCAAGCGTCAGCGTCAGTAGGCCGGCGTCCAATTCGGCGTTGTCGGCTCCACCGGGATAGCTGCCGCGAGCCATTGAAGGGAGCTTATCGAAGGCCGAGTTACCAATTCGTTACCAAATACCGCCTTTCAAGCCCGGCGCGCCAACAATTCGAAGCCATCAAAAAGCCCGCCTAAGCGGGCCTTTTGAAAGGTGGGCGGTACTGGGCTCGAACCAGTGACCCCCAGCTTGTCGAGCTGGTGCTCTCCCAACTGAGCTAACCGCCCCTGCAGGGCCAGTGTAGCCGAGGTCAGGCCGCGCAACCGCACGGCGAAAAGGAGCAGATGGGCCGTGGCGCCTGCCCATCTGTCGTATTCCTACGCGAGCCCGGGCTCGCGCTTGCGGCGAACCGCGAAGGCAGCCGCTGCGATCGTCAGCATGGCTCCGCCGGCGATCGCCACCGCGACACCCGTGCTGGGGGCGGCGATGGCCGCGCCGCCGTCTCCCGCGTCAACGGGAGCACGCTCGGCGCGGACGTTCTCGATCGTCGTCGACGCATCCGGGATCGCCGTGCCCCCTACCCGCACGGACTCGATCCGGGATGTCGGGTCGGGTGCCGCAGCGGGGGGAGGCTGTGACGCACGGACGTTCTCGGTCCCGCGAGTGACGGACTCGTCGCCTGCTGCTGCCGCGTAGTCGGAGGGCATGGCACGAGGCATCTGCTGCTCTCCCGCCCGCGACTGGGCGTAGTCGGAAGGCATTGCCCGAGGCATGCCCGCCTGCACGTTGGGGGGATCGGCCTGGGCACCGCCCCGATCGACGGCAGCCGCCGCCATCCCCGCACCACCCGCCACCGCTGTGACCGCGATTGCGAGTGCTGCCCCGGCTTCGCGCAGGCCGTGGGCCTCCACGTCGTCGAAGCTGGTCGCGAGCGACTCGGGGTCGATCGCGACGTGGATCTGCTCCCCCTCCTGATCGGCGATCAGTTGTCGGAGCGTCTCCCCATCGAGGGCAAGGAGCACACGCCGCTCCTCCCGCTGCCCATTCGTGCGCACGACGTCGAGCAGGAGGTCAGCCTCCTGCTTCTCGTCGATGGCACGCTGCATCTCGAGCCGAGGCACAGACACGACGAGGGGTGACGCCACATCCCCGCCGGCGAGCTTCGCCTCTGCGCACTTCGTCCATACGCACTCCTTCCTTCGGATGACGCCAACTGGACGATGCGCAGGGCGCCGATCTTCCCATCTCGTGCGGGGTCATTGCAATCCTGGCGCGCTTCCGATCCTGTCAACAGAGCTAAGCGCGCCAGCGGCCCCTGCTGTAGCGCTCAGCGAATGGGCAGCGAGATCCAGACGTCCGCCCCGCCGGCCGGACGATTCGCCGCCCGTGCCTCACCGCGATGGGCGCGCGCGATCGACTCGACGATGGCGAGGCCCAGCCCGCCCCCGTCCCCTTCGCGCGCCTCGTCCGGACGGGTGAAGCGCTCGAACGCCCGCGGGAGGAAGTCCTTCGAGAAGCCCTTGCCCTCGTCCCGCACGTGCAGCTCAGCGGTGCCGTTCTGGGCAATCGCGGAAAGCGTGATCTTCCCGTTCCCGTGACGGAGCGCGTTGTCGAGGAGGTTCGTCAGGGCCTGCTCGAGCCGCAGTCGGTCGGCCGTGACGACCACCGGCTCGCCCGGCTCCACGACGATCTCCCGCTCGGTTCGAAAGCGGCCGGCCACCCCTTCCATCACATCGGCCACGTCCACCTGCTCGGTCTTGAGCCGCAGCTCGCCCTGCTCGGCGCTTGCGAGGAGCAGCAGGTCGTCGGCGATGCGCGCCAGGCGGTCCGTCTGGTGGGCGGCGGAGGCGATCGCCGTCCGAAGCTCTTCTTCCGAGCGGCCCGGCTTGGACGCGAGCCCGAGCTCCGTCTTGAGCAGCGCGAGCGGCGTGCGCAGCTCGTGGCTCGCATCGGCAAGAAAACGCCGCTCGCGCTCGAGCCCGTCCTCGAGGCGCGCAAGCATCGCGTTCAGCGTTTCGCCCAGGCGAGCGACCTCGTCGTTCGCATCCGGCACCGGAAGGCGCTCGTCCAGGGACGTCGCCGAGATCTCGGCTGCCCGCCGGCGCATCGACTCGATCGGCCGAAGCGCAGCGCCCGCGAGCAAGTACCCGCCGAACGCAGCCAGCAAGAGAGCGATCGGCCCTCCGATCAGGAACGCGGTGCGGAGGCTGCTCAGCGTCTCCGCTCTGTTCTCCCGTGTCGCGCCGACGACGAGGACGGCCGCCGCGCCGTCGCGAGTCACCGGAAGCGCCAGGAGCCGCGCGGGCTCGTCGAGGCCCGGAACCGACGGGCGGTTCGCGAAGAGAGGCCCACTCCGCGCGGCAGCGAGCTCCGAGGAAGCGAGCAGGCTCGTTTCGATGGGACGGGTCGCGTCGAGCACGCTTCCCCGGGGATTCAGCACCTCGGCGAAAGACTCGCCGTTCTCGATCAGCGAGCCTTCGGTCGTACGCACCGATCCGCCGCCCGCGACGAGCGCGGAGATGTCCTGGCCGCGGCCGCGGAGATCCTGGTCGAGCGCGCGGCTCAGATCGGAGCTGACCCGCGAGTAGGCGAACCAGCCCGCCCCGGCGAGCACGACGGCCATCGCGACCGCGAAGACCAGCGCCAGCCGGACCCTGATCGGAATCCGTCTCACGACCCGTCCTCCCGCAGGCGGTAGCCGACCCCGCGCACCGTCTCGAACGAGCTTCTCCCGAACGGGCGGTCGAGTTTCTCGCGCAGGTAGCGCATGTAGACGTCCACGACGTTGGAGCGGTTCTCGTAGGCGAAGTCCCAGGCGTGCTCAAGCAGCTGCAGCCGGGAGAGCACCTCGCCGGGCCGCCGCATGAAGGTCTCGAGGAGCGCGAACTCCTTCGGCGAGAGGGCGACCTCGGTCTCGGCCCGCCAAACCCGCCTCGTCGCCGGGTCGAGGCGGATATCCCCGACCGCGAGCTCGACGGGCCGCTCCGCACTTCCGCGGCGGGCGAGCGCGCGCAGGCGGGCGAGCAGCTCCGCGAAGGAGAAGGGCTTCGTCAGGTAGTCGTCCGCGCCGGCGTCGAGCCCCGCGACCCGGTCGTCGACCCCGTCCCGCGCGGTGAGCATGAGCACGGGGGACCAGACACCCGCGTTGCGCAGACGCCTGCAGGTCTCGAACCCCGAGAGCCCGGGCAGCATGACGTCGAGGACGATCGCGTCGTAGGCGTGGGCCTGCGCCATCCAGACAGCGTCCTCACCCGAGGAGGCCACGTCGGCCGCATGCCCCTCCTCGACCAGCCCTCGCCGAACGAGACCGGCCATCTTCAGATCGTCTTCGACCATGAGGACGCGCATGGCTCTCAGTCTCATTCTGATCGCATGAGAGAAAGATGAGAGGCCGCGGAGAGGCGCTCATGGTCGCTTCACCTGACCCGGACTAGCGTGGGGCCGGTTCGGCAACCAAGGAGGAAGAGATGAAACGACGACTGCTCCCGCTCATCGCCGCCCTCGGCGCGGCGACGGCGCTCGTCCTCACGGCCGCGACCGGCGCGATCGGCGGCGTGCGCGCGCTGATCTTCGACGACGGCGCCTACTACCAGCCCGGCTCCCTGGACGACGGCAAGGATCTTCTTCCCCAGACGACTGTTTCCCTCGCGGATGCCGATGCCACTGCGCAGCGCGTCGCCACCGGCGCGCTGGGCCAGGTAGACCTCGAGCACTTCCGCGACCGCATCGTCTACGCCGTCGACGTCGGCGGACAGGAAGTCCGGGTGGATGCGAGCTCGGGCATCGTGGTCGACGTCAGGCCGAGGGACTAGGGCCCCGCCATGCGCAGACTCGTGCTCCTTCTCCTCGTACTCCCGCTCGCCGCCTGCGGCGGATCGAGCCAGCAAGCCGCCCCGACGGGGTCGTCGCCGGCCTCCAGCACCCCGGCCTCGACTTCGACAGGCGCGATCGACCCGGCGAAGTTCGTCACGGCCGTCGACAACCCGTGGTTCCCGCTTCCCTCGGGCGCGAAGTGGACGTATCGCGGCGAGAAGGACGGAATCGCCTCCCACGAGGTCGTGACCGTCACGGGCGAGACCAAGACGATCCAGGGCGTCCACTGCACCGTCGTCCACGACGTTCTCTACCAACGAGGACACGTGGCCGAGCGGACGGACGACTACTACGCGCAGGACACGGACGGAACCGTCTGGTACTTCGGCGAGGACACCGCCGAGCTGAACGCCAAGGACGAGGTCACGAGCCGCGAAGGCACATGGCATTCGGGCGAGGACGGAGCCAGCGCGGGGATCTTCATGACCGCGAATCCCCAGGTCGGCGAGTCGCACCGGCAGGAGTATCTGAAGGGCCACGCGGAGGACCACTATGCGGTCGTCGCGCTTGCCCAGACCGTTCACGTGCCCGGGGTGTCGAGCAGCGAGGCGCTCCTGACCAAGGAGTGGACGCCGCTCGAGCCGCACGTCCTCGACCACAAGTACTACGTCCAGGGCCTCGGAACCGTGCTCGAGCAGACGGTGCGCGGCGGGAGCGAACGCAATGTGCTCGTCTCCTTCACGAAGGGCTAGCGATTGACCGAGGACATGTCCGGATAGCGGTCCCCGGACGTGGCGCCCTTGGGGAACGCCTCCTCGATCCGCTCGAGATCGTCGTCGGCGAGCTCGATCTCGGAAGCGCCCGCGTTTTCATCCAGGTAGCGCACGCGCTTCGTCCCGGGGATCGGGACGATGTCCTCGCCCTGGCGCAGCACCCAGGCAAGCGCGAGCTGCGCCGGAGTGGCGCCCTTCTCGTCGGCGATCTCACGCACGCGGTCGACGAGCTCGAGGTTGCGGGAGAAGTTCTCGCCCTGGAAGCGCGGGTTAGTCCTCCTGAAGTCGTCCGGATCGAGGTCATCAGCCGACCGGATGCGCCCGGAGAGAAAGCCGCGCCCGAGCGGGCTGTAGGCGACGAAGCCGATCCCGAGCTCCCGGATCGTCGGGAGGACCTCGTCCTCCGGGTCACGCGTCCACAGCGAGTACTCGGTCTGAAGCGCCGCGAGCGGGTGGACGGCGTGCGCCCGCCGAATGGTGTCCGGTGAGGCCTCGGACAGACCCAAGTGGCGAACCTTCCCGGCCTGGACGAGCTCGGCCATCGCACCGACCGTCTCCTCGATTTCGGTCTCCTTGTCGACCCGGTGCTGGTAGTAGAGGTCGATGTGATCGACGCCCAAGCGCTCGAGTGACGCCTCGCACGCCTGCCGGACGTAGTCCGCGTCCCCTCTGATCCCCAGCCGCTCGCCGTTCTCGCCGCGCACGTTGCCGAACTTCGTGGCCAGCTGGACCTCGTGACGGCGCCCGACGATCGCGCGGGCGATGAGCTTCTCGTTCGTGAAAGGCCCGTACATGTCGGCCGTGTCCAGGAAGGTGACGCCGATGTCCAGTGCTTTCCGGATGGTCGCGAGCGCTTCTTCCTCGTCGCGGGCGCCGTAGAACTCCGACATCCCCATGCAGCCGAGCCCGACTGCGGAGACCTCGAGCCCCTGGCCGAGCGTTCTCCTCTCCATCGTCTCCAGACTACCGACGGGCACGTTCGGGCATAGTCGATCCATGTTCGACCACGTCGGCATGCGGGTCTCCGACCGCGAAGCGTCTCGACGCTTCTACGAGACCGTGTTGTCTGTGCTGGGGATCCGCCTGGATCACTCGAGCGAGCTCTACGACGAGTGGGACGACTTCTCGATCATGGCGGCCGAGGACGTGTCGACGGTTACGCGGGGCCTGCACGTCGGCTTCCCGGCTGCATCACGAGAGAAGGTCGACGAGTTCTGGCGCGTCGGGATAGATGCCGGCTACAGGGGCGACGGCGAGCCCGGGCCACGTCCCGAGTATGGCGACGACTACTACGGCGGCTTCCTGCTCGACCCGGACGGGAACAGCGCTGAGGCCGTCCACTACGCGGAGGAACTCCGGGACGACGGTACGGTCGACCACCTGTGGATTCGGGTGCGCGACGTGGCCGCCTCGAAGCGCTTCTACGAGCTGGTCGCGCCCTTTGGCCGTTTCGAGCAGCGCTTCGACTCGCGGGAGCGGGCGATGTTCGCCGGCGGAACCGCGTCGTTCTCGGTCGTCGCCGGGCCGCCGACGACGAACCTGCACCTCGCCTTTCCCGCTGACGACAACGGCACCGTCGACGAGTTCCACCGCACGCTGGTCGAGGCCGGCTACCGAGACAACGGCGGCCCCGGGGAGCGAGCGATCTACCACCCGGGCTACTACGGGGCTTTCGTGCTCGACCCCGACGGTTCGAATGTCGAGATCGTCGCTCACAACCGCTAGCGCAGACGGACGCGGTTCCCGAGGAACCGCTGCGGGTCGGTCAGCTTCCCGTCGACCCAGACCTGGAAGTGCAGGTGGACTCCCGTGCAGGAGCCCGTGCAGCCCGCCTTGGCGATCAGCTGGCCTTCGGAGACGCGCTCGCCGGGGCGGACGAGGGCCTTCGCCAGATGGGCGTACATGGTCACGATGCCGCCGTCGTGGCGCAGCTTGATCACGAGCCCGAAGCCGCCGTAGTTGTTCAACCAGCCGACCCTGGTGACGGTTCCCGCCATGGCGGCGTGCACTTCGGTGTGCGCCCAGCCCTCGATGTCGATTCCCTCGTGCATGCGCCCCCAGCGGTAGCCGAATGGCGAGCCGAGGTTCCCGTTCAGCGGCACGTAGAAGAGCTGGCGGTCGGGCACGCGCTCCACCGGCTCGGGGAGCTGGGCTGCGGCCGGGCCGGCGAGAAGAGCGCAAATAAAAAGGCCCGATAGGGCCATTCGCACGAACACGGCGGCAGATGTTAGCGGATTGCAGGAATTTTGGGGCTAGAAGATCTCGGGGCACCAAGGGGCCCGGTCGGTGCGGAAGGCCGCGTCCGCGCGCGCGACGGCGCCCGGCGTGACTTCGTCGACGAGCCCGGCCCGCTGAAGCTGCGCGAACGTGAAGCCGCCCAGATAGACGGTCGCAAGGTCGGCGACGCCGAGGCGAAGGTCGGCATCCTCCATCGTCTTCGAGCCGTCCAGCGCGTAGCGCGCGTCGTTCCAGGGACAGAAAGCGTCTTCGACCTCGAGCACGACATCGCCCTCGAGGGAACGAGCGGCCAAGGCCGCGCCGACATCCACGAGCCGAAGCCAGAGCGAGTCGGCGAGCCGGAAGCGAAGACGACGCGGATGCTCGAGCAGCAGGAAGAGCGGGTGGTCGACCGGCAGGATCTCCGCCTGCACGCTGTCCATCCAGTCGACGTCGAGCAGGAAACGCCAGATCCCGGCGGTCGCTTCGGGCGAAACGCCCATCGCTTCGAGCACGCGCACCTCGCCGGTCGAGCTGCCGGCCTCGAAGCCCATTTTCAGCCTGTAGATGGCGTAGGCGATGCCTTGGCCCTCGCGCTCGAGGACGACGCGCACCATCTCGCCCGCGCCGTCGCGCCTGGCCTCGGAGTCGTGCAGTGCACGGACCTCCCACCACTCCCGCGGGCGCGCGAACATCCCCGGCGTCTCGGCGGCGACGCGCGCGTAGACAGGTGGGATCGCCTCGAGCGCCTCCTCGTAGGAAAGCAGCCGGAAGGTGCCTCCGTGCTCGACGGGCATCCGGAAGTTCCCGTAGACGCGCTGGAGCTCGATCTCGCCGCAGAGCGCGGCCATCCCGTACCCGTACCGGCCGTAGATCGTCTCCTCCGAGGCCCACAGGCACGCGACCGGCTCGCCGCGCTCGTGGACGTCGTCGAGCTGCGCGCGCATGAGCTGGGTGAGGATCCCCTGGCGGCGGTGGGTCGGCAGCACGCCGACGATCGTCACCCCCGCCGCCGGGACGATCGCGCCGGGAACCGTGAACTGGAACTCGAACGCGCTCGCGCCGCCGACGATCTTCCCGTCCTCTTCGGCCACGTGCATGCGCTCCGACCGAAGAACGCGCTCGAAGCGGCGGACGTTCTCGTCGGCAGGGACGCTCCCGAAATAGTGGGAGACCGGCGTGAGGCCGGCCAGAAACTCACCGCTCTGTGCCCGCCGGATCTCCATGCTCAGACCTTCTCGAGCGGTGCGTATTCGAGCATCAGGCGCCGCTCGACCCCGTCGTCGGCGAAACGGACGGTGACGATCCCGTCAGACGCGATCGCCGTGACGACGCCCTCACCGAGAGTGGAGTGGCGCACGGAGTCGCCGGTGGAGAGGGACGGGACGTCGCGGCGCACCGTGACCGTTGGCGCGCCGTAGCCGGTCCACGACGACGGCCGCAGCCGGTCGCGCTCGATCTCCTCCTGCGGAAGCTCGTCGAGGAAGCGGCTCGGCAGGTTGTAGCCGCGAGACCCCCAGAGCGAGCGGGCGGCGGCGTGTGTGAGGACGAGCCGCTCCTGGGCACGGGTGAGGCCCACGTAGCAGAGCCGCCGCTCCTCCTCGAGCCCCTGTTCCTCGATGGAGCGAGAGTGCGGGAAGACGCCCTCCTCCATCCCGATGAGGAAGACTGCGCGGAACTCGAGACCCTTCGCGTTGTGCAGCGTCATGAGCGTGACGAGACTGCGCTCCTCTTCGATCGCGTCCTGGTCCGAGAACAGGGAGATCTGCTGCAAGAATTCGGAGAGACTCGGATTCTCGGCGCTCTCCTGGTACTCGCGGGCGACGCCGACGAGCTCCATCAGGTTTTCCATGCGTCCCTGCGCCTCGATCGTCCGCTCGGCCTCGAGGGCCTCGAGGTAGCCGCTCTGGTCAAGGACGCGCTCGAGGAGCTCGGGCACCGGCAGCTCGAGCGCGCCGGACATGGACGACTGCATGAGCGTTCGGAACTTGTCGATCGCCTTGAGCGGAGCGCCTCCACACCCCGCCTCCTCGGGGTGCTCGAGCGCCTCCCAGAGCGAGAGGCCGTGCACGTCCGCGTAGGCCCGCACGCGGGCGAGCGACGCGTCGCCGATCCCACGGCGCGGCCGGTTCGCGATCCGGATGAGTGAGATCGCGTCGGACGGGTTGTCGATCACTTGCAGGTAGGCGATCGAGTCTTTGATCTCCGCGCGCTCGTAGAACTTCGGCCCGCCGATCACCTGGTACGGGATGTCCTGGCGCACGAGCACGTCCTCGAGCACCCGCGACTGCGCGTTCGTCCGGTAGAAGATCGCGATCTCGGAGCCCGCGAAGCCCTCGTCGACGAGGCCGGCGATCTCGGCGGCGACGAAGCGCGCTTCGGCGTGCTCGTCCTCGACCTCGATCACGCGGATGGGATCGCCCTCGCCGAGCTCGCTCCAGAGGTTCTTCGGCTTGCGCTCGCGGTTCTCCGAGATGACGGCGTTTGCCGCGCGCAGGATCGCGTTCGTCGAGCGGTAGTTCTGCTCGAGGGCGATCTGCTTCGCCCCGCCGAAGTCGCGCTCGAACTCCATGATGTTGCGGATGTCCGCGCCGCGGAAGGCGTAGATGGACTGATCGGGATCGCCGACGGCAAACACGTTCTGGTGCTCGCCGGCGAGTAGCTGCAGCAACCGGTACTGGGCGTGGTTCGTGTCCTGGTACTCGTCCACGAGGACGTAGCGGAAGGCGTTCTGCCAGCGCTTGCGCGCCTCGGGGAAGTTCTCCAGCACCTGCACGGTGAGCATGAGGAGGTCGTCGAAGTCCACCGCGTTCGAGGTGAAGAGCCGCCCCTGGTAGAGCTCGTAGACGTCCGCGACCGTCTGATCGTAAAAGGACGAGACGCGCGACTTGTAGTCGTCCGGAGTGATCAGCAGGTTCTTGGCGTTGGAGATCTGCGAGTGGATCCCGCGCGGGACGAAGCGCTTGGGGTCCCGCTCGAGCTCCTCGAGGCAGATCTTCACGACGCGCACCTGGTCGGCCTGGTCGTAGATCGTGAAGTTCGAGCGGTAGCCGAGCTTCGGCGCCTCGGTCCTCAGGATTCGTCCGCAGGCCGAGTGGAACGTCATCACCCACATCGTCCGCGCGATCCCGCCGAGGACGCCTTCGAGCCGCTCCCGCATCTCCCCCGCCGCCTTGTTCGTGAAGGTGATCGCGAGGATTTCCTGCGGCTTCACGCCCACCGCCGAGACGAGATGGGCGATCCGGTACGTGAGCACCCGAGTCTTCCCCGAGCCCGCGCCGGCGACGACGAGCACGGGGCCTTCGGTCGCGAGCACCGCCTCCCGCTGGGCGGGATTCAGGTCCGCGAGGTACTGATCGGGCGACGTGACGGCCACGACCCCAGCCTAGCGAGCCGAGTGATCGGCCAAGGCGAACTCGACCCACGCGGTCGCGGCGGCGAGCGCGTCTTCGTCCGCCGACTTGAGGACGACGGTGACCTCCGGCCCGTCGTCGAGGAAGCGCGGGTAGCTCCCGACCATGACTTCCGGGTGGCGGCGCGTCGCCTCCTCGAGGATCCCGACGATCTGGCCCTCCCCGGTGCGGTAGCTGCGGCGCCACGTCTCGATTGGCCGGCCGGCGAACCGGTCCGCGACGGTCTCAAACATCGCCTCCATCTCGCTCGGCAGGCCGGGCAGCACGACGACGTTCTCGACGACGAAGCCGGGAGCGCCGCCCAGAGGGTTCATGAGCGGCTCGGCGCCATGAGGAAGGCAGGCCCAGCGCGCGGCGTAGTCGCCGAGCCCGCGTGGCTCGAACCGCTCGCGCAGGACGGCCGCCACCTCGGCGATCTCCTCGCATTCGCGCCCGAATGCCGCTGCGACGCCTTCGCGGGTGATGTCGTCGGGAGTCCCTCCGAGGCCGCCCGTCACGAAGACGTGCTGGACCTTCGGCGCCTCGGCGCGGAGGAAGCCGGCGATCTGCTCGATCTCGTCGCGAACCGCGGCGATCAGCCGCACTTCCACGCCGAGGCCGGCAAGCCGCCGGGCAAGCCAGGACGCGTTCGTGTTCTCGGTGTCACCGGAGACGATCTCGTTGCCGACGGTCAGGATGACGGCGCGCACCACGCGCCCAATTTTAGGCCCAGGCGATTTCGACCCGCGTTCGCCGTTCGTAGCGCTCCAGCACGCGGCGGAGCTCCGGCCCGGCCGCGAGAACGAGAATCACGTTGCCGACGGCGTGCGCCATGTCGAACGGGAAGCCGCGGGCGATCTGCAGCGTGAGGGCCGCCCACGTATGCGGAAAGAACGCGTACCACTCCCACACGTCCATGAAGAAACTGAAACCGAGCCCGACCACGAAGCAGACGCCCGCGAGCGCGAAGCGGCCTCGCAGCGCTCTGGGCAGCAGCCCGCCGACGACCCCGCAGGCGCCCCACGCGAGCATCTGCCACGGCGTCCAGACGCCTTGGCCGAGGAAGAAGTTCGAGGCGAGCGCGGCGAGCGCGCCGACCGCGAAGCCGCGCCGCGGTCCGAGCGCGGTCCCCGCAACGACCGCGACCACCGTCACCGGCTGAACGCCCGGGACTGGAGCGAAAAGGACCCGGGAGGCCGCCGCGACGCCTGCGATCGTCGCGATCAGGGTCAGGTCCTTGGCGGATTCGGTCCCGCCTTCGAGCCAACCGGCGCCCGCGATCAGGACGGCGATCCCGGCGAGCAGCACGGCGAGGCCACCGCGGTCCGGGTCGAGGGCGGCCCAGGCGCCGGCCCCCAGGGCGGCCGCAGCTGCGAGAAGAGTGACCCTACGCGGCAAGGAGCGTCTCCCTCTCGAGCGACACGTGCCGGTCGACGGGAAAAGTGCGGTCGTGGGTGGCCACCAGGACGCCTCGTCCCGCGGCTGCGTACTCCGAGAGCCAGTCGGCGATCTCCGCCTTGCGGTCCGGGTCGATGCCGCGCGTCGGCTCGTCGAGGACGAGGAGGTCAGGCTCGGCAACGGCCACCGCAGCAAGCCCCAGCCGCTCGCGCTCACCACTGGAAAGGTCCCGCGGATGGCGCTCGGCCGCCCAGGCAAGCCCGACGCGCTCCAGGGCCGCGAGCGCCCGCGCCCGGTCCCCGCCGACTCCGAGGCCGACCTCGTCGACAACGCGGTCGCGGACAAGGTAGCGGCCGGGGTCCTGGCTCAGATAGCAGGCCCGTCCGTCGCGCCAGGCGGCGCCGGCATCGGGCTCGAGGAGTCCGGCGGCGATCTTTGCCAGCGTCGTCTTTCCCGAGCCGTTCGGGCCCTCCAGCGCGACGATTTCCCCGCGGCTCATCTCGAGAGAAGCGCCGCCGAGCACATCTGCCCCGCCCCGGTACGCGAATCGGACGCCGTCGAGCCGGCAGACTGTTTCGCCCGTCGAAGCGCCCTCTGGAGACTCAGCGTGCCGAGGCAGGTAATGGGCGCGGTGCTCCGCGAGCCAGGCGAGGCCGTCGTCGCGCACGGCATCGGCGAGGATCCGGCCGCCCTCCATAAAGAGGACCCGGTCGGCCAGGGACAGAGCTCGCCCCGTGCGCTGCTCGGAAAGAACGGTCGTTGCGCCGAGTTCTCCGATCAGCGCGAGGAAGCGTTCGGCGGCCTCGGGATCGAGCTGCGACGTCGGCTCGTCGAGGAGCAAAAGCTTCGGGCGAAGCGCAAGGGCTGAGGCGAGGCAGACGCGCTGGAGCTCGCCACCCGAGAGCTCCGCTGTCCGCCGCTCGGCCAGGTGGAGAGCGCCGACGGCCTCGAGCGCCTTGTCCGTCCGCGGCCAGATCTCCACGGACGGCACGCCAAGGTTCTCGAGCCCGAAGGCGACCTCGTTACGGACGAGGGCCATCACGACCTGGTCCTCGGGATCCTGGAAGACGGCCGCCGTCGTTCCGGCGAGCACCGCCGGCCGCGAGCGGCGGGTGTCCACTCCGGCGACGAGCACGCTGCCGGCGAAGCGCCCGCCGTGAAAATGAGGGACAAGGCCGGCGAGCGCGCGTAGAAGCGTCGACTTCCCTGAGCCGGAAGGCCCGAGCAGCGCGACGACCTCGCCCGGCTCGAGCCGAAGCGAGATGTCCTCCAGAGCCGGCTGCGCCGCGCCGGGATAGCTGAACTCGAGGCCCGTGACGTCGACTAGAGCCACAGCACCGCCGCTGCGACGAGTGCAGCTCCGGCTGCAAGCCCCGCGTAATCGGCAAATCTCCAGTCCGGGCTCGGGGCCCGGGTGGGAGCGCCGCCACCGAACCCGCGCGCCTCCATGGCCTCGGCGAGATTGGCGGCCCGCTCGAGGGATCCGGCAACGAGCGGCGAGAGGAGGCGTGCGTGCCCGCGAACGCCTGCGACCTCTACCCCCCTCCCCCGCACGGCCTCGGCGAGCCCGGCCGCGTCGCGCTCGAGCGTGGGGACGAGTCGCGTCGCAAGTGCGACTGCGAGAGCCGAGCGCCGGGCAAACGAAGCGCTCGCGACGAGGCGGTCGTGGTCGAGCAGGAGCGCGTAGGCGGAGAACGCGAGCCCCACGGCCGCGAGCCGAAGCGCGGAGACGGCCGCGAGTGAGATCTCCTCCCAGGTCACGTCGAGCTGGCCCAGCACCGGGACGACCGGCCCTTCCCAGATGACGTCGATTCCGGTCGACTGCAGGAAGGGCCAGACCAGGAACACCCCGAGCGCGGCAGTGCCGGTTCCGAAGAGGTACGGACGAACCCGCGTCTGCGCCTGAAGGATTAGAACGAGCAGCGCTGCCGTGAGGAGCGCGAGCGGCAGCACGTGATCCATTAGGAGCGCTGCCACCGCGGCGGCCGCAAGCAAAGCCGCCGCGGGGACCGGCGCAAGCCTTACTGCGCGTCTGGCGGTACCGAGGCGCACTCTTTCTTCCAGTTGTGGAGATCCCACCACTCGACGTCGCCCGCCTCGAGCTTCACCTCGGCGGCACCCTTCTCAGCAAGCTTGCCGTTCACGTAGTAGAGCCAGAAGAGGTTCTTGTCGGGAACCTGCTCAACGCCCTCGATGGCAGTGACGAGGCCGGAGTCGGACTCGATGTCTGCCACACGGTCGAGCGAGCGCATAGCCGTCTCGCCGGCGTCTACCGGTGTCTTGGGCGTGACGACGGTGGCGCCGCAATCGGTGGTGATCAAGACCGCGGCACCCGGCTCGGCCTGCGTCGCGCTGCCTGCCTGCGTGGCCGGCGGCGAGCTGTCGGTGCCACCGCACGCCGCAAGCGCGCAGGCGAACAGCAGTGCTGCAAAGGATCGACGACGCACGTTTCCTCCTTCCGCGAGGGGAACGGATTTGAAGGCGACGGCAGGTCTTCTGACTTGGGGCTCCCTCTCGCGCCGCCTTCCCGGCTCGCGGCCAGTGGCACTCGGGCGGAGAGCGTCTCCCCTTACAGCGGCGGGACCGTGCCGGACTTGCACCGGCTTCCCTTTCCGCTCGCCTTATGTGTGGCGGGAGGCTATCAGGCGGCCGTGAAAGGCTCGCCGAACGCTTCGCGGAGGGCGGCCTCGACCTCCGTGCGCGTCGCGACGACGAAGCGCACCGGGCGCTCCAACTCGCCGAGGACGGCGTCGAGAGCGGCGTCGTCGGACGGGTCGGCGATCACGACACAGACTGCGGTGCCTTCGAGCCTGTACGGAAGAGCCAGGTGCCGCCGCGCCGAGGACTCCGAGAGCAGGTCGAGGGCCTCGTGGTCGAGATCGTGCTTGCCGAGGTCGACGAACTCGAGCCCCTCTTGTTGGGCGACGATCTGGGCGAGCTCCCGCTCGTCCACGAGCTCGTCCTCGACGAGCACCTCGCCCAGCCGGCGTCTGCTGGCCCGCGCGGCTGCAAGCGCAGCGTCGAGCTGCACGGACGAGAGAAGTCCGGCGCGGACGATCAGCTCGCCGAGCGGGAGGTCCCGCTCCTGGTTGTGGGCCGCATATGCCATGACGCTGGTGGAAGAACCTGCCAGATGGATCGGCTGGAACGCCACTTCCGGCCATCCCCCCGTCGGGGCACTACGCTCTGGGCGTGACCGCAACCCGCATCAGCCCTTGGGTCCCGGTCGTTCTCTGGGCCGCAGTCATCTTCACGCTCTCCTCGGTGCCGGATCTCGGCACCGGACTCGGCACCTGGGACTTGGTCCTACGGAAGATCGCGCACACGGCGGAATACGCACTGCTCGGCGCGCTTCTCTTTCGCGCCGTTCGCCACGCGCCTGCAGCGCTTCTCCTCGCCTCCGCCTACGCGGTCACCGACGAGCTCCACCAGACCTTCGTCGCGGGACGCCACGGCTCGCCCGTGGATTGGCTCATCGACACCGCTGGCGCCGCCATCGGCGTCGCCGTTGCGGCACGCGTATGGCGCTGAGCCCGGTCGCAATCGACCTCGACGGCGCGCTCGGCGACACGCGGCCGCTCTGGGACGACTTCCTGGTCGACGCGGCCCGGCGCTACGCGTCGATCGCGCCGCTGGATCCTTCGACGCTTCCCGAGGATCGTGGCGCCGCGGCCCAGGAGCTCGACCGCTGGGCCGAGCAGGGGGTCGGCGACTGGCGGGGCGCTCTCGAGCGCTTCGCGGAGGACCGGGCGCCCGTGCACTTCCGCCCGAGCGCCGATGCCGCAACGGCCCTCCGCTCACTGGCCGCGACCGGCCGGCGTCTCGGCGTGTACACGGACGCGCCGGCCGAGCTCGCCGCTGTCGCGCTGGCCCACCTCGGAGCCGGCCGCCGCGTCGAGCTCGTCGAGTCCGGTGCGGGCGCCCGTGAGCGGCTAGTCGCGGAGCTAGGCCCCGGCACTGCCGTCGCGGCGAGCCGCGCGGACCTCGTTAGGATCAGTGAGAGTGGAAGCGAAGAATCTTGACGACCGCCAGCTGGACGCGATCCTCGAGCGGCTCGACGGCCTGACCGCCGAGCTGCACGCCTTGAACAAGCGCCTCGAGCACGGCGAGGGCCTCCTCCGGATCGCGCACGAGCTCTCGACGCTGAACGACTCCCTGCAGGCGCTCGCCTACGCGGCGCTCGGCCACCAGGGGCCCCAGGTCCGCCGGCGCCGCACCGGTTAGCCCAGCTCGCGCTAGCCGTGGATCGCGGCGATCAGAGGAATCATCAGGATCGCGACGATGTTCGTGATCTTGATCATCGGGTTGATCGCCGGGCCGGCGGTGTCCTTGTAGGGATCGCCGACGGTGTCGCCCGTGACGGCCGCTGCGTGAGCCTCTGAGCCCTTGCCGCCGTACGCGCCGTCCTCGATCAGCTTCTTCGCGTTGTCCCAGGCTCCGCCGCCGGAGGTCATGGCGATTGCGAGGAAGATCCCCGTGACGATCGTCCCGATGAGGAGGCCGCCGAGGAGTTCCGGCTTGATGATCCCCGCCACGATCGGGAAGAAGATCGGGATCGCCGCGGGCAGCATCATCTTCTTGATTGCCTCGGCCGTGACGATGTTGACCGTGCGCCCGTATTCGGGCCTGCCGGTGCCTTCCATGATCCCTGGGATCTCGCGGAACTGCCGCCGCACCTCCTCCACGACCTGTCCGCCGACGCGGCCGACGGCCTGCATGGCGAGCGATGCGAAAAGGAACGGCATGAGGCCGCCGATGAAGAGGCCCGCGATCACCCACGAGTCCGAGAGGTCGAACGTCGGATTGATGCCCTGGTTGGAGAGCTCCGAGGTGAAGCCGTCGAAGAGGACGAGGGCCGCGAGCCCGGCCGAGCCGATCGCGTAGCCCTTCGTGACGGCCTTCGTCGTGTTGCCGACCGCATCGAGCGGGTCGGTGACGCCGCGCACTTCCTCCGGCAGATCGGCCATCTCGGCGATCCCGCCCGCGTTGTCGGTCACGGGGCCATAGGCGTCGAGGGCGACGATCATGCCGGTCATCGAGAGCTGAGCCATCACGGCGACGCCGATGCCGTACAGGCCGGCGAGGCCCGCTGACCCCACGATCCCCGCCGCGATGACGAGGATGGGAAGCGCAGTCGCCTGCATTCCGATGGCCAGGCCTTCGATGATGTTGGTCGCGTGCCCGGTCGTCGAGGCACGGGAGATGCCCTTCACCGGCAGCCAGCGCGTGCCCGTGTAGAACTCCGTGATCGCCACGAGCAAGAAGGTGACGGCGAGGCCGATCAGCGCGCAGCCGTAGAGCTCCCAGTAGTTGTACTTGCCGCCGTCGAAGGCGAGCGTCACCGGGATGAAGCCGATCGCCGAGACAACCGTCGAGACTGCGACCGCCTTGTAGAGCGCATTCATGATCGAGCCGGTGCGCCCGATGCGGGCAAAGAACGTGCCGATCACCGAGGCGATCACGCCGACGCCGCCGAGCGCGAGTGGATAGACGACGACTCCCGACGACGGGAAGTTGATCGCGCCGAGGAACATGACGGCGACCGCAGTCACCGCGTAGGTCTCGAAGAGGTCGGCTGCCATTCCGGCGCAGTCCCCGACGTTGTCGCCGACGTTGTCGGCGATCACGGCCGGGTTGCGCGGGTCGTCCTCGGGGATTCCCGCCTCGACCTTGCCGACGAGGTCGGCGCCCACGTCGGCGGCCTTCGTGTAGATGCCACCGCCGAGACGGGCGAAGACCGAAATGAGGGAGCCGCCGAAAGCGAGGCCGATGAGGTTCTTCGTCGCCTCGTCGGGAGCCTGGTCGAACCAGGACGTGAGGATCCCGTAGTAGGCAGCGACGCCGAGTAGGCCGAGCCCGACGACGAGCAGGCCCGTCACCGAGCCGGCGCCGAAGGCGACAGCCAGAGCCGGCTTGACGCCGCCCCTCGCAGCTTCGGCAGTACGGACGTTGGCGCGGACTGCCACGTTCATGCCGATGAAGCCGGCCGCCGCCGAGAGCACGGCGCCGATGAGGAAGCCGAAGGCCGTGAACCAGCCGAGATCGTTCCAGAGCCCGATTCCGAGGAAGATGGCAGCGGCGACCCCGGCGATGGTCAGGTACTGGCGTCGAAGGTACGCCGAGGCGCCCTCCTGCACGGCCCGCGCGATCTCCTGCATCCGTTCCGTTCCGGCCGGAAGCTTGAGGATGCGGACGGTGAGCACCGCTCCCCAGCCGATGCCGACGCCCGCGCAGAGCAGGGCGAACAGGACGCTGTGATTCTGGAAGAAGTCAGTCACGAACTCGAGGCCTGAACCGCGCAGATCCGGCAACTGATGCCGGATCCGGCCGCGGCATTTCTATCACAAGTTCATATCCGCGCGCCGCGGAGCGCCGTCGCGCAGAGATGCTCCTCAGGCTGCGGCGGAATCTTCGGGATGACCGCGAAGAGAAGCTTCCGCAGGCGCTCGTTGTTCTCGTTGAACACGGCCACGACCTGTTCGTGGGAGACAGGCTCGGCGCCTTCGACCCCGACGTCGTGGTCGGTGACCATGGAGATGTTCGCGTAACAGAGCTCGAGCTCGCGAGCGAGGTAGCCCTCGGGATAGGCGGTCATGTTGATCGTGTCCCAGCCCATGTCCTGGAACCACATCGATTCGGCACGCGTCGAGAAGCGCGGGCCCTGGATGACGACGACAGTGCCGCCGTCGCGAGCCTTGATCCCGAGCTCGCCCGCCGTCTCGACGAGGAGCGTCCGGAGGTCCGGGCAGAACGGGTCGGCAGCCGAGACGTGGGTCGTGTCGGGCCCGTCGTAAAAGGTGTCTCCTCGCCCGCTCGTCCGGTCGACGAACTGGTCGCAGACCACGAACTCACCGAGCTCGAGCTCGGCCTTGAGCGCGCCGGAGGCGTTCGGCCCGATGATCCGGCGAACGCCGAGCTCCCTCATCGCCCAGACGTTCGCCGGGTACGGGATCGCGTGCGGAGGGAGCTCGTGGTTCAGGCCGTGGCGCGGCAGGAACGCGACGCTCTTCCCGCCGACGTCGCCGATCGTGAAGGGGGCAGACGGCTTCCCGTACGGCGTCTCGACCTCCACCTGCTCGACGTCTTCGAGGAACGAATAGAAGCCCGAGCCGCCGAAGACCCCGATCTCAGCCCTCGCCATCCGCCCCCTCGCCGGCAGCCTGCGCGTAGGCGAGCTGCAGGCTGGCGACGGACTGGTGGAAGTCGCGGATGAGCTCGTCCGGGACGACGTTCTCGAGGATGGGCGTCAGCGCGACAATCGTGTCGATGGCGAGCTTCGCCTGCTCGAGGTCGCGGTCGTCCCTCGTGTCCTCGGTCAGCCCGAGTCGGCGATAGCCGATCGAGGAGATCGTGATCAGCGTCTGGATGACGACGTCCTCGACGCGCAGGCGGCGCAGCTCCTCGGCCAGCTCGCGTGCGAGCTGCTCCTCCTCGTTCAGATGCTCAGACACGCACCACCTCCAGCACCTCCTCGGCGTAGATCTCCTCCATGCTCTGCCCCGCCTCGTGCTTGGCGATCTGCCGCTCCGCGGGCGTCGCGGCCGGCACGGTGAGGAAGGACGCGACGCCGAGCTCCTCGGCCACCGGCATCGTCCACTCGAGCAGCTGCTCGATCCGCGCGCGCGCCGGCATGACGTCGCCGCTTCGCAGGTCGATCAGCTCGCCGGAGAGCCCGTGCCGAATGGCCCGCCAGAGGTTCTCCTCGATCAGACGGTGTGGATGGTCCGGCAGCTCCTCGCCCTCGTCGATCGCGCGTGCGATCCGCGCCGTCAGCGCGTACATGAACGCGGCGAGCGCCTGAGACTCGCCGAGCTCCGGCTGACCGTCGCAGATCCGCAGCTCGACCGTCGGGAACGCGAGGTGCGGGCGCACGCTCCACCAGAGCTGCGTGTGCTCGGTGATCGACCCGGTGCGGTAGAGGAAGCGAACGTACTGCTCGTACTCGGCCCAGTCGCGGAAGGCATCCGGCACGCCGCAGCGAGGGAACATGCGCGTGAAGACCTCGGTCCGCGCGGAGTGCAGGTAGGTGAAGACGCCTTCGACGAACGGCGAGCTCCCCGAGTAGGCGAGCAGGTCGGGAAGGAACCCCCGCAACGCGTTCGTGACGAGGATCGCCCGGTCTGCTCCCTTGATCCCCACGTGCACGTGGAGGCCGAAGGTGTTGTTGCGCCACACGACGTAGCGGAGGACCTCGTCGTTGCGCCGGTAGTGCGGAGTGTCGATGATTCGCTGCTCCTGCCAGGGGCTCCACGGATGCGTCCCCGCGGCGCAGAGCCCGAGGTCGAGCCGCCCTGCGAGCTCGAGCAGCTGCCGGCGCCGCTCCACCATGACCGTGGCGGCGTGGGCGAAGGTCTCGCAGCGGCCTGTGCGGACCTCCACCTCGGAGGCGATCAGCTCGCCGACGAGATGCTCTTCGACCTCCGTCCCTTTCGCGGCCTCCTGGAAGTCCTCGAACCGGTTGGCGAGGCCGCGGCTCTCAGGGTCGAGGATCGCGAACTCCTCTTCGACCGCGATGGTGAAGTCCTTGCCCGCGTCGAAGCCCTCGCGGGCGGAGCGGATCTGCTCCTCGGGACTGAGCTTCTGCGCCTCACCCACGCGGCGAAAGTATCAGAGCGGCAATCGTCTCCCAGCTCCAGCGTTCGACAGCGGCGGCGCGGGCGGCCGATGACAGCCGAGCCCATTCCGGGCGGGGAAGCGCGAGGATCGCGTCGAGCTTCGCGGCAAGGTCTGCGGCGTCTCCAGGCTTGAACGAAGCCAGGGCCCGGTGCTCCTCGGGATAGGCCGCCTCGAGCCCATCGGCGACCTCGGCAAGGCCCGAGTGGCGCGCGACGAGCGGCGGTGACCCACACGCGGCCGCCTCGGCGGCGACCATGCCGAAGGCCTCCGGAAAGACCGACGGCGTGACGCTGACGTCAGCGAGCGGCCAGAGATGGCGAAGGTGGCGGTGCTCGAGCGCGCCCGTGAAGAGCACGCGTTCGCCCGCGGCTCGCTCCAGCTCCTCGCGCGCCGGCCCGAAGCCGACGACGACGGCTCGGGCGTCGACGTGCGCGAGCGCCTCGATGAGCAGGTGCACGCCCTTTTCCTCGCTGAGCTTCCCCACGTAGACGACGGTCGACGCCTCCGCGGCGAGAAACTCCTCGAGCCGCCCGGCGTTGCCGGCGTCCGGGTCTCGCTCCGAGGCGGGCGCCGGGTCCCGTCCCGCCTCCTCGAGAAGCGCGGACAGCGCCTCGTCGCGGGGACAAGGCCGGAACTCCTCGACATCCACGCCGGGCGGGACGACACGCACACGCTCGGTCCAGCCGACGACCTCTGCGAGGACGCCGCGGATGTGCTCGGATCCGGCGAGAACCTCGGCCGCGGCGGCCAGGCCCTCACGCGCCCAGGCGCAGAGCTCCTCGTTCCCGCGCATCGAGAACTCGAGCTCCGAACCGTGAGCCTTGACGGTGAACGGCATGCCGGCCGCGGCACCGACGGGCGCGCCGAGGAGAATGTGGTTCGCGAGGAGGAAGTCGGCCGGCAGGTGCTCCCGCACGGCGGCCGCGTTCTGCTCGACGAAGTGCTCCCGCTCCGCCTGGCTCAGATCCTGGAGATAGCGGGCGTCCATGTCCTCGTAGCGGTCGAGCACAAAAACCGGGAGCGGCCCGTCGAGCGGCGGCCTGACGACCGTGGCGCCGCCGAGGTCGTACTCCTCCGGATTGGGCTCCTGGCAGAAGACGACGACCTGGTGCCCGGCCCGGCTCCACGCCCTCGCGAGCGCCCGGGTGTAGACGTTCGATCCGGTCCCGCCCAGGAGGTAGCCGTGCCAGATGAGAACCTTCATTCGTGGAAGATCCTGACGCACCGTTGGTCGAGCGGGCGCAGCGAGGCGACCGCTGGGCGTTCGAGCAGCTCGTCGAGCGGCACCAGAACCGCCTCTTCACCCTCGCGGCGCGAACGCTCGGCTCGGCGGACGAGGCGGCTGACGCCGTCCAGGAGACCTTCATCCGGGCCTGGCTCGGCCTGCCGCGCTTCCGCGGCGGCTCTCTCTTCTCGACGTGGCTCTACCGGATCGGCGTCAACGCGGCCCACGACCAGCGGCTGAAGCGACGTGCCGAGCCGCTCGACGAAATGCGCGAGCCCGCCGACCCGCGAGACTCCTTCGAGGTGAGCGAGCTCTCGAGCGCGCTCCAGGAGGCGCTGAACCAGCTCGACCAGGACTACCGGGTCGCCGTCGTCCTGTTCGACATCCTCGGCCGCTCCTACGCCGAGATCGCCGAGCTGACCGAGGTCGCCGAAGGTACGGTGAAGTCGCGGATCTTCCGCGGCCGAAGCCGGCTGGCGGAGCTCCTGGGAACAAGGACGGCCGAGGAATAGTCCAAGGCATGGTGGCCGAGACACACCCAGACGACACCGAGCTCTTCGAGTACGTCGAGGACGAGCTCCCGAAGGCGCGGCGCGACGAGATCGCGGCGCACCTGGCGACGTGCGGCGTCTGCGCCGAGCACGTGCGGCAGGCAGCGTCAGGACGCGATGCTCTACGCGAGACCACGCTGCTCGAGCTCCCGCAAGACCGGCGCGAACAGATTCTGAGTAGCCTCCCCACGCCCGAGCCGGCCCCAGGCGAGCGGCGCGAATTCTTCTCGAAGCAGCTACTCGCGGGGATCGCCGCGCTCCTCGTCGTCGCGGCACTGGCTGCCGTCCTCGTCAAGACGGGCGGCAACTCGGGCATGGAGAGCAGCGCGGGCGGGACCGCCGGCGGCGCGGCCGAAGCGACCGCGACCAGCGGAGGGGGCGTCAATGCAACGGATGCTCACTCGGCGGGCCTTTTCGCCGGCCTTTCCCCCGAGGATGTGGCAGACGACTTGCAGCGCAAGGGATTCGACGCCTCCGTGCACCAGGATCGCGTCGTCGTACACGGGGCGACGAAGGATCAGGTGCACGAAGCCCTCGCAGACCGCGGCCCCGGCGACATCGAGGTCGTGGTTAAGAACCCGTAAACCGCGCAGGGAACGCGGCTGGACCGACGAAGACGATCGGTCCGATGCGGCCAAAGGCTCCTTTCGCGTGCCTCGCCGTGGCCACAGTGCTCGCGCTGCCGGCCGCAGCGCACGCCGTCACGAACCCGCAAATCCCGGGTCTCCAGGTCGCGCTCAAGTCGCGCGGCTTCTACGCGGGCCCCATCGACGGCATCGCCGGGCCCATGACGGCCAGCGGTGTCCGGCGCTTCCAGCGTCACGTCGGCATCGTCGTCGACGGGGTCGCCGGCCCGATCACGCGCGGCAAGCTCGGCCGGCTCGGACGCCCGCTTTTCGGCAAGCGGCATCTGATCGTGAGCGGCAACACCGGCTGGGACGTCTCGGTCCTCGAGTTCTTCCTCAAGCGCCGGGGCTTCTGGCCGGGCCGGGTGGACGGGCATTTCACCGAGAGGACAAGGCGCGCCGTGATGCGCTACCAGCGCAACCGGCACCTCGCGGTCGACGGCCTGGTCGGTCCGCAGACGCTCGCCACGTTCGGCGTGCGCCGAGCGGTGCCGCAGCCCACCCACTCGACGACGCGCCGCTCGGGCAAGGGCGTCCGCGCGCTCCTCACGTACTGGGCGCACTACTACGGGCTCAGTCCGAGTCTCGTGAAGGCGCTCGCCTGGCAGGAGTCCGGCTTCCAGCAGGACGTCCGCTCGAGCGTGGGCGCGCGCGGGATCATGCAGTTGACGCGACAGACATGGTCGTACGTGGAGATGGTCCTGCTCGGGCACAACGTGCGGCACGGGAAGGACGGGAACATCCACGTCGGCGTCGCCTACCTTCGCCAGCTCCTGCACGAGTTCCATTTCAACGTCCGGCTCGCGGTCGGCGCATATAACGAGGGCCCCGCCGCGGTCCGGGCGCACGGGCTCTATCCGAAGACGCGCAAGTTCGTCGCGAACGTCCTCAGCTTGCGCCGCCGCTTCTCCTAGACCCTTCTCGGACCAAACGAAAAGAGGGGAGGACGGGATCTCTCACCTCGAAGGTTGCGGCCTCCTCCGAGGATGTCCCGTCTTCCCCCCTGTTGGTGCAGTGATCGGCCGGAGCCGTGCCGCCCTTTAGCTCATTCGAGGGACTCGCCGACCCTCGGCAGGCACGGAAACTGGCGAATCCTGGACTTTCTCCGTAGGCGGCTCTCGCCGCGGTTAGGTCAGGTGGAAGTAGAGCGCGTAGAGGAGCTCGACTGCCGGGCTCGTCGTGTGCACCGTCACGTCGCCGGGAGCGTGCAGGAGCGCCTCGGTGTAGTTGAAAATGATCTTGACGCCCGCGTCGACGACGTCGTCGGCCACGCGCTGAGCCTCTTCCGGGGGAGTGGCGAGGACTGCGACGATGATGTTCTTCTCGCGGATCGCGTCCTTCAGCTCGCCGTAGTCGCGGATGACCGAGTCGCCGATCGGGTGGCCCACCTTGCTCAGGTCGGTGTCGAACGCGGCGGCGATGTTGAAGCCGTGGTCGGCGAAGACCGTCGAGCTCGCGATCGCCTGGCCGAGGCGGCCCGCGCCGAAGAGAGCGATGTTGTGCTGGCCTTGCGTCCGGAGGATCTTGCGGATCTCGGAGATGAGGCCGTCGATGTTGTAGCCGACGCCCCGCTTCCCGAACTTCCCGAATGTGGAGAGATCGCGCCGGATCTGCGTCGCGTTGATGTTCGTGTACTCGCTCATCTCCTGGGAGGAGATGCGATCCTGGCCCATCTTTTTGGCCTGGGTGAGCACCCGGAGGTACTGGCTGAGGCGCGCGGCGACACCGACGGTGAGCCGTTCGCCGACCCGCCCCTCGCTCTCAGTCATGAGCCCCGCCGTCGTCATGCTTGTAACACGATACCGACACGGCCAACCCTGCTGCGTAGGGAAGAAACCGCGCGGCGCGGCCGAACTTTGTGCGCCTAGGCCTCGACGCGGCGGCGCAGGCCGTCGGGCGTGACGAAGTAGGTGAACGCCTCCTGGCCGTCCACGAGGACGACCGGGATCCGCTCGCGATAGCGCGGCTCGAGCTCCGAGTCGCCTGTGATGTCGACCTCCTCGAGCTCGAATGCGATCTCCGCGCGGACCCCTTTGATCACCCGTCGCGCGCTCTCGCACAGGTGGCAGCCCTCGGCGTAGACCAGCGTGACGACGTGCTTGCCTCTAGGGGTAGAGGCCACGGGTCGTCGTCGCCTCGGCGACGCGTCCGACCGCGAGCGCGTAGGCGGCCTGGCGCATCGGCAGGGAGCGTTCCTCGTGTGCGCGCCAGGTCTCGGCGAACGCGCGGGTGATGATGTCGTTCAGCTTCGCGTTCACCTCGGACTCCTTCCAGAAGTACTCCTGGAGGCCCTGCACCCACTCGAAGTACGAGACGACCACTCCGCCCGCGTTCGCGAGCACGTCGGGGAGGACGAGGACGCCGCGGTCGTCGAGGATCACGTCGGCGTCCGGCGTGACCGGGCCGTTCGCGCCCTCGCAGACGATGCTCGCCTTGATCTGCTCGGCGTTCTCGTCCGTGATCACCTGCTCGAGCGCGCACGGCGCGAGCACGTCGCAATCGACGAGGAGAAGCTCGTCATTGGTGATCGTCTCGGCTCCCGAGAGCCCCTCCAGCGACCCTGAGTCCTTCTTGTGCGCGAGCGCGGCCTGCACGTCGATGCCATCCGCGTTGTGGACGCCTCCATGCGAGTCGGAGAGCGCGACGATGGTCGCGCCCTGCCCGGCGAGGATGACCGCGAGGTTGGAGCCGACGTTGCCGAAGCCCTGCACGGCGACTCTCTGGTTCTCGATCGACAGGTCCTGTTTCCGCAGTGCCTCGCGAATGCAGAACGCCGCGCCGCGCGCGGTTGCCTCGACCCGCCCCACCGATCCGCCCACCTCGAGCGGCTTGCCGGTGACGACGCCAAGCACCGAGTAGCCCTTGTTCATCGAGTACGTGTCGAAGATCCATGCCATCTCGCGCGGGCTCGTGCCCACGTCGGGCGCGGGAATGTCGGCCTCCGGCCCGATGAAGTTGATGATCTCGGTCGTGTAGCGGCGGGTCATCCGCTCCAGCTCGGAGACGGAGAGCTCCTTCGGATTGACAACGACGCCGCCCTTGGCGCCGCCGAACGGGAGTCCCATGAGCGCGCACTTCCACGTCATCCACATGGCGAGCGCCTTCGTCTCCTCGAGCGTGACCTGGTGGTGGTAGCGGATCCCGCCCTTGGAGGGCCCGCGGGCGACGTTATGCGTGCAGCGGAACCCTTCGAAGACGCGCACCGAGCGGTCGTCCATCCGGGTCGGAACCGAGACGGCCACGCACTTCTTGCACTCGAGGAGGACGTTCAACATGCTGTCCTCCATCCCGATCAGAGCGGCCGTCTGCCGCAGCTGGCTGCGCGCCATCTCCCAGGGGTTTTCCTTCAGGTGCGAGGACGGGGCTTCGACAGTGGTCACCCAACGCTCCTTTACTGGTCGGTGATCCGGAAGACGGTGTCGGCGGTAGACGGCGGCGTCCCGTCGGCCGCGTCCACGGGCTGGGCGCGCAGCCGGAGGACATACGTGCCCGGTTCGAGGACCTTGCCGTCCGGACCGCGACCGGTCAGGCCGAACGCGTAGCGGCCGGGCAGCAGGTCACGCATGCGCGCGATGACGCCAAGACGCTTGCCCTTGGGCGTCCAGAGCTCGAGATCGAGGAGGCCGACTGGTTCGATCTGCTCGCCTCCGGAACCGGGCACGGCGCGGCCGGCGCGGAACGCGAGCACGGCGGGAGCTGACTTCGACGGCGCGAACTCCCAGTTGGACAGGCTGACGGAATCGACGAGCGCGAGGTCTGCCGGCCGCGGCGCGATCGCCCACGGGATCCGTGCAGCGCGCGCGCCTCGAGCCGAGACGACGACGACGCCGCTCGCGCCGTCTCCGAGCTCATCCGTCGCGGAGACGTTGAGCTGCACGCTCGAGGACGCGCCGGGCCCGAGACTGAGGTGAGCCGGCTGCGCGGTGAACGAGACTTTCGCCGGGCCGGCTTGGTCCGGAACGAGGCCGAACCCGACCTCTAGCGGTCTGCTGGAGAGGTTCTTCACGGTGAGCGTCCGGGAGGACGACCAGCCGCTGCCGCCCGCCCGGCCGAAGGCCACAGTCGCGGGCGCGACCGAGAGCTCCGTGGTCGACGCGGCGGCTGGGTCGATGCCGCCCGCTCCCTCTCGCGTGACCGGCTGGACGCCGCCGAGAGGCTGGGCGCTCCCAACGAGGACTGCGCGAAGCTCGGATGCAGTCAGCCCGGTGCGAGCCTGCGAGACGAGCGCAGCCGCGCCGGCTGCGACTGCGGCCGCGGCGCTCGAGCCGCTGACCGTCGAGTACCGCGGGGCGCCGTCCCCGGAAGGATCGAACGTGGCGAGGCCGACTCCCGGCGCAACGACGTCCGGCTTCACGCGGCCGTCGAATGAAAGCCCACCGGAGGAGAACCCGGCGACTGCGTCCAGCCCCGGGTTGACGACCGTGCCGGCGGGCGCAAGAACTGCGGACACCCGCCGGCCCTCCCGGAGCGCGTCCATCGCTTCCGCCCCGGTGTCCCCGGGCAGGGCGAGGACCGGGAGCGCCGTCGCCTGGTCGGCGTCGAGCGCGCCTGCCGGCAGAGCCGTTCCGTAGATGAGGAGCGCCGCGGCTCCGGCGGCCTTGGCGTTCCGCGCCTTGGCGTCGAGCGAGCTCCCGTCAGCAGGGACGAGCGCGGCTCGTCCTGCGACCCGGCTCACACCGCTGGTGTCGAAGAAATCTCCGAGGGTCGAGCCGCCGGACTCGGCCTGAGGCGCTTGCGCCGGGCTCGAGAGCGAGGGCCCCAGGAGGCCTGCGACGTCCAAGGTCGATTCGTCGGAAAGCGTCGTCTTGCCCAGGACGCGAACCGGCTGCGCGGAGATCGTGTCGCCGCCCGCGCGGACCCAAGCGGTCGCCACCGAAACCCGGGCGCGCGAGTCGGCGGCACCGACAGTGAGCGCATCCGCGGCTCCGCCCGGTGCGCCAATGCTGCCGAACCCGACTCCCGAGCTCCCGTCGTTCCCGGCGGACGCGACAACGAGCGTGCCGAGCGTGGTCGCACCCTCGACCGCGCGCGACTCGGGGCTGTCCGTGAAGGCGGCGAACGGCTCGACGAGCGGCGCGAGCGCGACCGTCGCGCCATCAGTCACGGCTCCGTCACCGTTGGGGTCGACCGCGCGCTCGAGCCCGGCGATCAGCTGGTCGCCGCGCCCGATCAGCGCGAAGCTCCCGTCGTTGCCCTGCTGCCAGCCGACGACGCGGATGGGGACGACCTTCGCGCCCGGCGCCACGGCGGCGACGAGCCCGGCCATCCGCGTCCCGTGTGCCTCGACCCGACCCTGGCCCGAGGGGTCCGCCTCGGGCACCGGCTTCCTGTCGCCGCCGACGACGTCGAAGCCCCGGCGCAGACGGCTGGCGACCGCGGACTGCTTGACATCGACGCCCGTGTCGAGGAGGGCGACCTTGGTGCCCTGGCCGTCGAACCCGGGCAGGCTGACTCCGGGTTGGGCGCCGACCGCCGGCGCGCGCAAGGCTTCGGCCTCCGCGAGGTACACCGGCCGCACGGGATAGACCCCGATCACGGACGGGTTACGGTCGAGCTCGGCGACGGCGCGTGCGTCGAGGGTTGCCGAGAAGCCGTTCAACGTCTTCGTGAAGATCTGCTCCGGCTCGATGGTGACGCCGCGCTCGCGGAGCGAGGCGAGCAACGCGTCCTGCTCGGCCTCGATGTCGGCGATCCACTGGCGCTGCTTCGCCGCCCCGACCTTTCCGCCGGCCGCCTGCATGCGATCGGCGAGCGAAGGCGAGGAGAAGACGACGATCGTCCGTGACCCCATGTCGGCCTGAGGCCGGTCGCCGAAGATGGAGTACCACGCCCGGGCGGCCGCGTCCGTCACGGTCTGCCGGGCCCCCTGGACGTTGCCGACGAGCATGAACGCCGCGACCCCCGCGACAGCTGCGAGCACCCATGCGCGCGCGAGCTCAGGCCGCCGTCGCGTAGGCATCGAGCGCAAGATACTCCGGAAAGGGGACGGCCGTTGCATACCTGGCCGCCGAGGCGATCATCGCCGCGTTGTCGGTGCAGAGCGAGAAAGGCGCGAGCGCGCCATCCGGAAAGGCCGCGCGAAGCTCCGAGTTCGCGGCGACGCCGCCGACGACCGCGACGCGGGAATGCCCCTCTTGCTCTGCGGCCTGGGTCGTGCGCTCGACGAGGGCGCGCACGATCGCGCGCTGGTAGCTCGCAGCGAGATCCGCGCGGCGCGTCTCGAGCTCTCCCGCGCCCAGGTCGCGCACTGCGTAGAGCAACGCGGTCTTCAGGCCTGAGAAGGAGAAGTCCAGGCCGGGAACGCGGGCAACGGGGAAGCGGTAGGCCTTCGGATCGCCCTCGTGGGCGAGCCGGTCGATCGCGGCTCCACCCGGGTAGCCGAGCCCGAGGAGCCGCGCGCCCTTGTCGAAGGCCTCACCCGCCGCATCGTCGAGCGTCGTCCCGAGAACCCTGAAGCCCGCCCGGTCGCGCACGTCGAGCAGCAGCGTGTGGCCGCCGCTCGCGAGCAGGCAGAGGAACGGCGGGTGCTCGTCCTGGGGCTGGAGGTAGAGCGAGGAGACATGACCGTGGAGATGGTCGACGGGGATGAGCGGAAGCCGCCGCGACCAGGCAATCGCCTTCGCTGCCGAGATGCCGACGAGGAGCGCGCCGATGAGGCCCGGCCCGCGTGTGACCGCGACTGCGTCGATCCCGTCGAGCGGCGTGCCCGCCTGGACGAGGGCCTCTTCGACCACAGGCGCGACGAGCTCGAGATGCCGGCGCGAGGCGACCTCGGGGACGACGCCGCCGAAGCGCGCGTGGAGATCCGCCTGGGAGGAGACGACATTCGCGAGAATGCGCCCTTCGTCCGTGATGATGGCCGCCGCGGTCTCGTCACAGGACGTTTCGACCCCGAGGAGGACCATCTAGCCCTCGCGGGCGGCGACCTGGCGGAGCGGGTCCTTCCACATGATCAGTGCATCTTCACGGTTGTCCGTGTAGTACCCGCGGCGGATCCCGCTCGGCTCGAAGCCGAAGCGCTCGTAGAGAGCGATCGCAGTCGTGTTCGAGACGCGCACTTCGAGTGTGTACCCGCGGCGAGGATCGCCCGCCGTGAGCTCGAACAGCTCGTCGAGGAGACGGCTCGCGACTCCTTGGCGGCGGTAGCCCGGGTGGACCGCGACGTTCATGATGTGCCACGCGTCCACGTAGCGGGAGACGATCAGGTACGCGACCAGCCCGCCGGCTTCCTCGTCGAACGCACCCAGCGATACAGAGGACGGCTTGGCGAGCTCGCCGGCGAACATCGATCGCGACCAGGGCGTCGGATAGACCGCGTTCTCGATCTCGACGATGGGCTCGAGATCCGGAATGCTGAGCCGGCGGATCTCCATCAGCGTTCGAGCGCTTTCTCGGCGTCCGGCACGCGGAGGTAGATCGGCTCGGCGGCCTCCGCAGGCCCGAAGTCTCGAGCGAGAGCGGCGGTGTGCCGCGCCCAGGGAATGTGGCGCGGGTCGTCGTCCACGGGAATCTCGGCCCCGCGTGCCTCGAGCGCGGCGCGGTGAAGCACCGCGCCGTCGCCCAGGTAGGTTCGGCCCGCCTCGACGACCAACGCCTCCGGCCTCTTGACGACCGGCGCTCCGCTCTCCAGCGTGAAAACCTCACTTCGCCGACCGTCGATCACCGGAACGGCGCCGGCGGCGCCCGCGGCGAGTGCGTCCAGCGTGGAGACACCGGCGACGGGTGCGCCGAGCGAGAGCGAGAGTGCCCGTGCAGTGACGAGCCCGATGCGAAGGCCGGTGTAGCTCCCCGGCCCGGTGCCGACCGCGATCGCGTCCACGGCGGCCGGCTCGAGCCCGGCCTCGGCGATGAGGGCCTGCGCGTCCTCCAGGACCCGTACAGGCTTGGACGCGCGCTCGCCGACGATCTTCCCGTCCCGTACAAGAGCGCTCGTCGCCACGTCCGTGGCGGTGTCAAACGCGAGGATCAGCACCTGTAAAAACGCTATTTTCCAGGGATTTTTCGTCGCTTTCCAGCACGATCAGTCTACGCGTCTCCCCCGCGTGCTGCAAACTCACGCGTGCCTTTTCGGCCGGCAGGAACCCGGCTCCGGCCTGGGGCCACTCGACGAAGACGACGGCGCCCTCGAAGTACTCCTCCAGGTCTCCCCACTCCGCGTGGGACATACCCTCGAACCGATAGAGGTCGAGGTGCGAGACATCAACGCTCCCCCTGTACCGGTGCCCGATCGTGTACGTCGGGCTGGTCACCGGCCCTTCGACGCCGAGCGCGCGCGCGGCCCCGCGGACGAAGGTCGTCTTGCCGGAGCCGAGCTCCCCCTGGACGAGGACGATGTCGCCCGGAACGAGCTCGGCGGCCAGCCGCCCCGCGAGGCGCTCGGTCTCATCGGGCGAGTCCGACTCGAGCTCGGTCACGGGCGCAGCGTAGTGGCCGCGCGGGCGAGTCGTCGTCGACGATCAGGCCCCGGGGCTAGAAGAGGCCGAGCTGCTCGGTCGGCGCAGGCGGGACTGCCTGAGAGGCGACCGGGAACTGGATCACCCGGGCCGGGGCGCCCGACCGCTCCGTGAGCAAGCCGGGAATGCGACGGAAGTCGTCCTCAAGCGTCCGCAACATCGCCGGGGTGTAGAGAGCGGCCGCCGGGTGGTAGATCGGGTAGAGCGTGACGGCCCTCCCGCCGAGCGTGGTCTCCTGCGGATGGCCGTGCACCCGCGTGATGCCGTGGGGCTTCCCCGAGAGGAGCTTCGTGGCGAAGTTGCCGAGCGTGGCGATCAGCTTCGGCTCGATGAGCTCGATCTGCTTGAAGAGGTGGCGCTCGCAGGCCTCGATCTCGTCAGGTTGCGGGTCGCGATTGCCGGGGGGGCGACACTTGATCACGTTGGCGATGTAGACGTTCTCGCGCGTGAGACCGATTCCGGCGAGCAGCTTGTCGAGGAGCTTCCCGGCCTGCCCGACGAACGGATAGCCCTGCTTGTCCTCGTGAAAGCCGGGCGCCTCGCCCACGAACATGAGGTCGGCGGCTGGATCGCCGACGCCGAAGACGACCTGCGTCCGCCCCGAAGAGAGCCGGCAGCGCGTGCAGGCCGACGTTTCCGTCGCGTAGGCCGCGAGCTCGGAGCGGCGGCTCAGTGCGTCAGGATCCGCAGCCACAGCCCCCGCCGCAGCATCCGCCTCCGGAGGATCCGCCGAAGCTCGGTTGCCCGGGGGTGCCGTGAGCCGCGAACACGGAAAGCTGGCGGCGCGTCTTCGGTGACCCGCAGTCCGGGCAGTCGGGGTCGCCGTCGTCCAGCCGCAAGAGCTCCTCGAAGTGGCTCTCGCACGACATGCACACGAACTCGTAGATCGGCATTGCCGAGGCAGTCTAGGCAGCTTCCCGGACAGTCTGCAAACGACTGCGGGAGAAGCTAGGAGCGCTCGTCGGGCTCGAGGTCGAGCGCGCAGGAGTTGATGCAGAAGCGAAGGCCGGTCGGGTGCGGGCCGTCCGGAAAGACGTGCCCGAGGTGGCCGCCGCACGAGGTGCAGTGCACCTCGGTGCGCATTCCGAGGAGGCCCCAGTCGCGCTCGGTCTCGACCGCGCCGTCGCTCGCCGGCTCCCAGAAGCTCGGCCACCCGGTGCCGGACTCGTACTTCGTCTCCGAGGAAAAGAGCTCCGCGCCGCAGCCGGCACAGCGGTAGGTGCCCGGGTCCTTGGTCGCGTGGTACCGGCCCGTGAAGGCGCGCTCCGTCCCCTTCTCGCGCAGCACGCCGTACTGCTCGGGAGTCAGCTCGGCCTTCCACTCCTGATCGGTCTTCTCGACCTTCTCGCTCACACCCCAAGCCTACCCCGTGACGTGAACCCAGAGGGGCGGGTCAGCTTCCACGCGGTGACGACGGCCAGGCCGGCCCAGATCAGGTCGAAGCCCCCGAAGACGTCGCCGAGGTTCTCGCGAAAGGCACGGAGGATCTCCGAGTCGAAGTAGGAGATGTCGACGTCGAAGCGGTCCGACACCGCCTGCTTGAAGAAATAGGCGTACGAGATGTACTTGCCGATGACGATCCCGAGCAGGCTCGAGACCACGGCGACGACCTGGAGTGGCGTGCCCTTCGCTCCACCGGCGAAACGGACGACTCCGAAGCCGGCGAGGAACCCGATGCCCCACGCGGCGATGCCGATCTCGTACTCGCTCAAGATCACGATCAGGCCCCAGAGAAAGCCTCCGACGACGGCGGCGGCGAGGCCGCCCGCGATCCCCGGACCGAGCGCCGAGCCGGTGTAACGCTCTTCCTCGGCGACGCGGGCGAGCTGGGGGTAGACGGTGTCGACGAAGCCCCGTGCCTGCACGCGGTCGAGCCCCCGGTCTTCGAGCATGGCCGCGATCGTCTCCTGGTCGGTCCCGCCGCGCATCTGCTCCGCAACGAGCCCGATGTCGTCGTCGGTGGGCTCGCGCGTCACCCGCGCCTCGCTCGTCTCCCTCGGTTCGTCCCCCTCGATCGAGAACCCCCTTCGGACGCCTGCGTCACGCGGCATCTTAGGAGGGCCGTTTGCCTTTCGGCAATGGCTAGACTTCTGGTGCCCGGTATCCCCTACGGAACTGGAGCCGTGTTCGAATCAGCATGTGTCGTCGGCGCTGGACGCGTCGGCAAGGCGATGGCCGCACGCCTCGGCGAGCGGATTCCGACCCAGGTCACGGGCCGCGACCTCGAGTGCGGCGATCCCGAGCTCGTCCTTCTCTGCGTGCCTGACCGCGCCATCGCAGAGGTCGCCGTGGCGATCCCGCCGGGTCCCTGGGTCGCGCACACGAGCGGCGCCTGCAGGCTCGAGGCACTCGCCTCGCACGAGCGTCGCTTCAGTCTCCATCCGCTACAGACCTTCACGCTCGACCGCGGCCCCGAGCAGCTCGACGGCGCGTGGGCGGGGGTGTCCGGGGAGAGCGCCGAGGCGCTCGCCGCCGGCACCGAGCTCGCCGGGACGCTCGGGCTCAAGCCCTTCGAGCTGGATGACGAGATGCGCCCGCTCTACCACGCGGCCGCGAGCTTCGTCTCGGCATTTCTCGTCACGCTGCACGACGTCGCCGGCGAGCTCATGGACGCCGCGGGCGCCCCGCCCGAGGCGCTCGAGCCCCTGATGCGAAGGACGATCGAGAACGGGTTCCAGCACACGGGCCCGCTCGTCCGCGACGATTGGGAGACGGTCGAACGCCATGCCGAGGCGATCGCCGCGCGGAGACCCCAGCTCCTGCCTCTGTACCGCGCGCTCGCCGAGACGGAAGCGGCGCTCGTCGGAGCGAACACGCCGTGAGGACGCTGCGCACGATCGCCGAAGCTCGCGAGGACCTTCCACCGGAGGGCGTCGGGCTCGTACCCACGATGGGCGCCCTCCACGCGGGGCACATCGCGCTCTTCGATGCCGCGCGCCGCGAGAACGACCTGGTGGTGGCCTCGATCTTCGTCAACCCGGCCCAGTTCGGGGAGGCGGAGGACTTCGAGCGCTACCCGCGCGACGAGAAGGCGGACGCCGCCGTCGCCGAGGGGGCGGGCGTCGACTTCCTCTTCGTTCCGACGGCCACCGAGATGTATCCCGATGGCTTCGGCACGTGGGTCGAGGTCGAGAGTCTCTCCACAGGCCTCGAGGGCGATGCGCGGCCCGGACATTTCCGCGGGGTCGCGACCGTCTGCGTGAAGCTCTTCAACATCGTGCGCCCCGACCGCGCCTATTTCGGGCAGAAGGACGCTCAGCAGGCGGCGGTCGTCGAGCGGCTCGTCGCGGACCTCGATCTCGAGCTCGAAATCCGGGTCGTCCCGACCGTGCGGGAAGAGGACGGACTCGCCGTCAGCTCCCGCAACTCCTACCTCTCCGCCCAGGAGCGCGAGGCCGCCGCTGCTCTCCCGAAGGCCCTCCGCGCCGGCGAGGAGGCACAGGGCCGCGGCGCCGACCCCGTCGAAGCGGCGAGGGCGGTTCTCGCCTCGCAGCCGGGCGTGGAGCCCGAGTACGTCGAGGTCGCGCGTCTCGACAGCCGCGTCTACCTGCTCGCCGCCGCTCGAGCAGGACGTACCCGCCTCATCGACAACGTCGTTCTGGAAGGAGATCCGCTGTGACCAGCCGCCCGCGAACGGACGGAAAGCTTCCGCTCACCGAGCTCGGCGCCATGAAGAGCCGCGGAGAGCCGATCGTGATGGTGACGGCCTACGACTACCCGAGCGGGCGGATCGCCGACGCCGCCGGGATCGAAGTCGTCCTCGTCGGCGACTCGGCCGCGATGACCGTCCTCGGCAACGACTCGACGGTTCCGGCCACGATGGACGAGATGCTCATGCTGACGCGCGCGGCTGCGCGCGGAGCGGAGCGCCCGCTCGTCGTGGCCGACATGCCGTTCGGCTCCTTCCAGGTGTCCGACGAGGAGGCGGTTCGGAACGGCATCCGTTTCGTGAAGGAAGCGGGTGCGGACGCGGTCAAGCTCGAAGGTGCGGGTCCGACGCTCTCGCGCGCGCTCGCCCTCGTCGGCGCCGGCATCCCCGTCATGGGCCACGTCGGTCTGACCCCCCAGTCCGCGACGATGCTCGGCGGGTTCCGCGCGCAGGGCCGCACCGCGGAAAAGGCGCGAGCGCTCCTGCAGGATGCGCGGGCCCTCGAGGCTGCGGGCTGCTTCGCGATCGTCCTCGAGGCGGTTCCCGCTCAGGTGGCCGCCCACATCACCGAGTCGCTCACCGTACCCACCATCGGCATCGGCTCGGGCCGCAGCTGCGACGGCCAGGTGCTCGTCTTCCACGACCTGCTCGGGCTCTACGACGGCAAGGCACCGCGGTTCGTGAAGCGCTACGCCGACCTCGCGGCCGAGACGCGAACCGCCCTCGAGCGCTACGCCGCCGATGTGCGTTCGCGGGCGTTCCCCGGCAACGAGCACACGTACTCCATCCCTGAGGACGAGCTCGCCGCCTTCGAGGAGGCGCTCAGCGGCTCGCGAGCGGAATCAGGAACGGAAACGTGACGATCAGGAGCCCGAGCACGACGAGGCCGACCGCAACGAGCGCCCGCAGCGCGGTCCAGCGCTCGACCACCGAGATTCCGTAGACGAGCAGGCCGAACGCCCAGAGGCCGATCGCACCCAGTATTGCCTCGAGGACGAGGTCGCCAATGCCATCGTCCCCGCCGCCGCCCCGAAAGAGGTCCGACCCGTAGACGGCGATCCGGACGGGCCAGACGAAGAGAAGGCCGAGGACGAGCGGCGCGGCCGCAAACGCGAGGAGGTGCCGAGCGCGAAGGTAGCTCCCCTTGCTGCCCGCACCGCGAAGGCCGACGTAGAGCGCGGCACCGCCGATCCAGTACGTGGCCGTCCCGTAGAGCGCACCCGTGACGAAGATCAGTACCGCAACGACGGTCATGCTGTTGTCCACCAGGGACTCGTCGAGCAGCCGACCGGTGGACGGCGCGAGGAGGACGCCCGCCATGCCGGCCAGGAGGACGAGCGCCAGCACCGGTTCCTGCCGGGCCTCGGCGTCCTCGGGCGCGTCGTTTCGCAGCGCGGCGAACACCGCCCGCGGCGCCTGGAAGATCGCGAGCGTGCGCAGCCACCACTCGCGGTCCAGCGAGTCGCGGTCCGGTGTCTCTCGAGGAGGCGCCTCCATGGGCGTCAGGCTATTCGACGCCGCGTCGACCTAGGCTGCCACGGTCGCGGCGCTCGGCAAGAGCTCGCGCAGGAAGCGGCCCGTGTAGCTCCCTTCGACGTCGGCGACCTGCTCCGGTGTCCCGGTCGCGATCACCTCGCCACCGGCCTCGCCGCCTTCGGGCCCGAGGTCGACGATCCAGTCCGCCTGCTTGATCACATCGAGGTTGTGCTCGATGACGAGCACCGTGTTGCCCGCGTCCACGAGCCGCTGCAGGACCTCCAGCAGCTTCTCGATGTCGGCGAAGTGGAGCCCGGTCGTCGGCTCGTCGAGGATGTAGAGCGTCTTGCCCGTGGCGATCTTGGAAAGCTCCTTGGCAAGCTTCACGCGCTGCGCCTCGCCGCCGGAGAGGGTCGTCGCCGGCTGGCCGAGCTTGATGTAGTCGAGCCCGACATCGTGGAGGGTCTGCAGCCGCCGCCGGATCTTCGGGATCTTGGAGAAGAACTTCAGCGCCTCCTCGACCGACATCTCGAGCACCTCGGCGATCGACTTGCCCTTGAAGCGCACCTCGAGCGTCTCGCGGTTGTAGCGCTTGCCGCCGCAGGTCTCGCATGGAACGTAGACGTCGGGGAGGAAATGCATCTCGATCTTGATCGTGCCGTCGCCCTTGCAGGTCTCGCAGCGGCCGCCGCGCACGTTGAAGGAGAAGCGGCCCTGCTTGTAGCCGCGCACCTTCGCGTCGGGCGTCTGGGCGTAGAGCTCGCGGATCGGCGTGAAGAGGTCGGTGTAGGTAGCCGGATTCGACCTCGGCGTGCGCCCGATCGGCGACTGGTCGATGTCGATGACCTTGTCGTAGCACTCGATCCCCTCGCACCCCAGGTGCTCGCCGGGCTTCACGCGCATCCGGTGCAGCCGGTTGGCGAGCGCCTTGTAGACGATGTCGTTGACCAGCGTGGACTTGCCCGAGCCCGACACGCCCGTGACGCAGACGAGCTTCCCGACGGGGAACTCGACGTCGATCGACTTCAGGTTGTGCTGGCTCGCCCCGCGCACCCAGAAGGAGCCGAGGTCCTCTGTGCGACGGTCCGGAACCGCAATCGCACGCTTCCCGGAGAGGAATTGCCCGGTGACCGAGCCCTTCACCTTCTCCACCTCGTCCGCAGGCCCCTCGGCGACGACGTTGCCGCCGTGCTCGCCGGCCCCGGGCCCCATGTCGACGAGCCAGTCGGCCGAACGCATCATCTGCTCGTCGTGCTCGACGACCAGCACGGTGTTGCCGAGAGACTGCAAGCGCTCGAGCGTGCCGATCAGCTTCGCGTTGTCGCGCTGGTGCAGCCCGATCGACGGCTCGTCGAGGATGTAGAGGACGCCGACGAGCTGCGAGCCGATCTGCGTCGCGAGCCGCAGGCGTTGCGCCTCGCCCCCCGAGAGCGTCGCCGCGGCGCGGTCGAGCTGCAGGTAGCCGACGCCGACATCGGAGAGGAACGTGAGCCGCTCCCGGATCTCCTTGATGATGCGGTTCCCAATCAGTTGCTCGGTCTCCGACAGCTCGAGGCGGTCGAGGAACTCGATCGCCCGCGTGACGGACATCTGCGTGAACTCGTGGATGTTGCGGCTGCCGACGGTAACGGCGAGCACTTCGGGCTTCAGGCGAGCGCCCTTGCAGACCGGGCACGGGCGGAAGCTCATGTATTCCTCGATCCGCTCGCGCTGGCCGGCCGAGTCGGTTTCCTTGTAGCGTCGCTCGAGGCTCGGGACGATCCCCTCGAAGGCAAGCATGTACGCGCGCCTGCGTCCCATGCGGTTTCGGTAGGTGACGTAGACCTTGTCGCCGCTCGTCCCGTAGAGGAAGAGGTTCTGCTGTTCTTCAGTGAGGTCGCGCCACGGCTTGTCGATGTCGATCTCGTAGCGGTCCGCGATCGCCTGAATCACCGACTCGTAATACGTGGAGTTGCCGACCGACCAGGGCACGAGCGCGCCCTCGGCGATCGAGAGCTCCGGATCGGGGACGAGGAGGTCGGGGTCGATCTCCTGCTGGGCGCCGAGCCCGGTGCAGCGCGGACAGGCGCCGTGCGGCGAGTTGAAGCTGAAGATGCGCGGCTGGAGCTCGGGAAGGCCGACGCCGTGCTCGGGGCACGCGAAACGCTCGGAGAACGTGAGCTCCTCCCCGTCCGCGACGGCGACGGTCACGAGGCCCTCGGCGAGCGCCAGGGCAGTCTCGACGGAATCGGTGAGACGGTGGCGGAGGTCGGACTTCATCGAGAGGCGGTCGACTACGACCTCGATCGTGTGCTTGAACTTCTTGTCGAGCTCGATCTCTTCCTCGAGGAGCCGCTCCTCTCCGTCCACCTTCACGCGCGTGAAGCCCTCGCCGCGCAGCTGCTCGAGGAGATCCTTGTACTCGCCCTTGCGGTCGCGCACGACCGGCGCGTTGACCGTGAACTTCGTCCCTTCCGGGAGCCGGAGCACCTGGTCGACGATCGACTCGATGCTCTGCCCGGCGATCGGCCGACCGCAGATCGGACAGTGCGGCCGCCCGACGCGCGCGTACAGCAGGCGCAGGTAGTCGTAGATCTCGGTGACCGTGCCCACGGTCGAGCGCGGATTCCGCGAGGTCGTCTTCTGATCGATCGAGATCGCCGGCGAAAGTCCGTCGATCGAGTCCACATCGGGCTTCTCCATCATCTGCAGGAACTGGCGCGCATACGCCGAGAGCGACTCGACGTAGCGGCGCTGGCCCTCGGCGTAGATTGTGTCGAAGGCGAGCGAGGACTTCCCCGAGCCCGAGAGGCCGGTCACGCAGATCAGGGAGTTTCTTGGCAGGCTGACGGTGACGTCCTTGAGATTGTGCTCCCGGGCGCCGTGGACGACGAGGTGGTCGGCAGCCGCCATCACCCCCAGTGTAGCCCTGGCGTTCGGACGAACATGTGTTCGCTTACAGCCCTCTTCTACCGCCACTGGACGGTCACGACAGAGAGAGGGATGCGCACTGCCCGACCGGCCGCGTCGCTCGGGAAGACCGTCACGGCACTGTCGGTCGCAAGCGCTGCAAGGCGCTCGTCATGCGACCACGTGATCGAGCGAGCCAGATCGTCGTTCGCCGGGAGCGGCCTTACGCCGGGTGAGGTGTCGGTCCGGAAGAGCGTGAGCGCGCCGTCGATCCGGACGACCAGGTACCGGCCGCTCGGGCTCGCTTCGACGGCGCCCATCCGTGCCCCGACCGAGTTGAACAAGCGCTCCCTGTGCCCGCCGCGGACGACTTCAAGCGAGGTGGCTCCGTCGGGGCCTGAGATGACCGCGTAATCGCGCAAGCCGAGCCACGCGACTTCGCGGATGCCGTCGGGCGCTCCCGTGACAGGCTGATCGCAGCGCGCCACGTCGTGCAGCCCTTGGAAAACGACCCGCTGCGCAGTCTCCGGGCAACGCCCGGTCCACTCGCGGAGCCTGCCGTCTCTGACGAACGTGAGGATGCCGTCCGGCTTGAACGCGGGCGATGTGCCCTCGAATCCAAAGCTCCAGCCGCCCGAGGTGACCTCGATAGTGTCGGCGTTGACCTGGCGGGCGGCGAAGCCGGTATCCGCGTCACTGGGCTGCCGCGTCCAGAAGCCGCAGTCGGAGCCGGGCTCGCGGTTCGTCGTCCACTCGAGGGTCGGCAATCGGAGCACGAAGCGTCTGCATGACACGTCCGTCACGTACAGCACACCGTGGGCGCCGATCTCCTTCAACAGCGTGGCGAGTTCCGTGCGCCCGGGAATGTCGGGCGGCCCCGCCGTGGCCTGGACCGCGTGCTCTGTGGTCGGCGCGGGCGCGGCGCTTCCCTCCGACTGGAATGCATCGCGCGCCGCGAGCAGCCCGAGAACGAGCAGGGCACCGATCAAGAGCCACGTCGCGAGCGGGCGCATCCCGCCCTGAGCGTAGCGCTATGACGCCAGACGGCCGACGCGACGGGGATCGGGCACGTAGGGAACCTCGAGGTCTCCCGCGATCACCGTGCCGTAGCCGAGCACGCGGCCGACGAGACCCTGCTCCACCTCGACCGGACCGATGCGCGCGAAGCGCACGGCGGCGGCCCGGCGCCGGGCGACGCCATGGACGACGAGGAGCTTCTCGGTCGTCACGACGAGCGACGTACGGTCCCAACGCAGGACGGCGCGGAGCGCCAGCAACGCGCCGACGCCGAGCAGAATCGCCCCGACGACGCCGAGCCACGGTGGCGAGAGGCCGACCAGGACCCCACCGCCCAGCGCCAACAGGATCGAGCGGCTCAGCGGGCGAAAAAGCGCAGCGGTGTGGGGACGCGCCTGGAAGCGCACCGTCTCACCGGGGTTGAGATACCCGCGCATACGGAGGATTTCTGCGCAGGCGCGTGGAAGTCCTCGTTCCCCGGAGGACTATCCTGGGAAGACAGACGCATGCAGGACACCGCGCGCAAGGCTCTTGTCGCTTCGCTGATCGTGGTCGCGGTCGTCGCTTCCGCGCTCGCGCTCTGGAAGCTGCGCATCCTTCTGGCGGGGCTGTTCCTCGCGCTCATCATCGCTGCGGCGATGCGCCCGAGCGTCGAATGGATGGCGCAACGCCGCATCCCGCGCGGAATCGGGATCCTCCTGCATTACGCGCTCCTGGCCTGCCTCATCGGCCTCCTCCTCTGGGCGATCGTCCCGCGCGCCATCGACCAGGTGGACAACGCCCTCGGCGGCATCCCGACCTCGAGCTCCGAGCTCGAGCGCCAAACGAGCCAGTCGACGGGCTTCAAGCACGAGATCCTGGCGCGGGTGCAGGACGGGCTCGACGAGCTTCCGTCGGGGACCGAGCTGGTCGACTCTTCCCTCTCCCTCACCTTCACGGCCTTCGAGGTTTTCGTGGGAATCTTCTTCACATTCGCCTGCGCGGCGTACTGGATCTTCGAGCGCGACCGGGCCGAGATCCTGGTCATGTCACTGCTCCCGCGCGAGAAGCGACGGGTCGTGCGCGACACCTGGAACCTGATCGACGCGAAGCTCGGCGCCTACGTCCGCGGCCTCCTGATCCTGATCACGTTCGTCGCCTCGTTGCTCTCGTTGATCTTCTACTTGATCGGGCTCCCGTTCTGGCTCCTGATCGGGATCTTCGCCGGGATAGTCGAGATCGTCCCGGTGCTCGGGCCGATTGCCGCCGGCGCCGTGGCGATCGGCGTGGGGCTGACCGACTCGTGGCAGCTCGCGCTCGCCGCAGGGCTCGCCGTGCTCGGCGTGCGCCTGTTCGAGGACTACGTCGTCATCCCGCGCGTGCTCGGCCACGCGGTCGGGCTCACGCCGCTCTCCGTGCTCGTCGCGGTGACGTCGGTCGGCCTGCTCTTCGGCGGCTTCGCCGTCTTTCTCGCAATTCCGTTCGCCGCCGTGCTCGCGACGCTCGTGGACGTCGTCGTGCGCCACCGCAATCCCGCGGAGGAAGACACCCCTGCGGTTCTGTTCCCCGCCAAGGAGAACGAGAGCTAGGCCAGACGGGCGCTACGCCTTGCGCCAGCGGCCGAAAACGAGGCCACCGAGCGTGAACCCGAGGCCGAAGGTCCCGACGGCGAAGCTTCCGACCGCGAGCGACTTCCGCCACGTGGACAGACGCTGCCAGCGGCCGAGCGCCTCCTGCTCCTCGGCGGAAAGCGGCTCGCCGCGGCGCTTCTTGCGCCCGGCAGCCCCGGCCCGAAGGCCGAGGTACATGTCGTCGAAGATCTCGGCGGGTTCGTCGACCATGACCAAACTATAGTGTCCCCGCCCGATGGCGCTCTTACGCGTGCTGCAGGTTTCCGACCTCCATGCGGGCACGCGTGAGGAGCCCGAGGTGGAGAACGACCTGCGGGCCCTCGTCGCCGAGCTCGCCCCCGAACTCGTCGTCGCGAGCGGCGATCTGACCCACCGCAATGCCCCGGGGCAGCACCAGCGCGCCGCAGCGCTTCTGCACTCCCTCGGCCCTCCCCTCCTCGTCATCCCAGGCAACCACGACATCCCCCGCTGGCCGCCGTGGCGGTTCACGCGGACCTTCGACGAGTTCCTGCGGATGTGGCCCGAGACGGAGCCCGTGCACCGCTCCGAGCGGATCGTCGTCTGCGGCCTGAACTCGGTGCGCCCGTGGAAGCAGCAGGGCGGCGCGCTGCGCGCGTCCCAGCTCGACCACGTCGCGAAGACGTTCGCCGAGGCACCGGACGGGGCGCTCCGAATGGTGGCGCTGCACCACCATCTCCTCGGCGCGCCCTGGCGCACCGTGAAGCGGACGATCGCCAACCGGTCGACCGTGCTCGGCGCGCTCGTGGACGCCGGCGCCGAGCTCATCGTCTCGGGCCACGTCCACCAGAGCGCGATCTCGGAGCGGCACGAGTTCGAGGTCGTGGAGGGCGAGGTCAGAGGAACGACCGTCGTGACGGCTCCCGGCCTCGGCCAGCCGCGCCCGAAGAGACGGGGCGAGGCGCGCGGGCTCCATTTCTTCGAAGCGGAGGAAGGCTCTCTGACCGTGATCACGTACTCGTGGACCGGAAGCGACTGGTGCCGGGTCGCCGAGCGCCGGTTCCCGCGCGGCATCCGGGGGTTGGCTTAGGGTTTCGGGGCAATGGCGGGCGGTAGGCCATGGCAGCATGGCGGGCAAGGTATTCGCCGGGCTGGCGACGGCATTCGTCGCCGGGACACGGGCTGCGGCGGCAGCGAGCCGACGACCTTCAACGACGAGGTAGAGCACAACTTCGTCTCCTCCTGCATCGACTCCGCAACCGCGGGCTCCACGCCCGCCGCCGAGACGGACGCCGAGCGGATCTGCGGCTGCATGTACGACGAGCTCAAGGCACGTATGAGCTTCGAGGAGTTCAAGGCCGCCGACGAGTCGCTCCGCGAGGGCGAGCAGATGTCCGCTGACCTGGCCGCCACCCTCCAGGCTGCCGCAACCGCCTGCTCCTAGCCGCTCTGGGCGGCGGGCTCGTTGGCCGGCGACCCCTGCCGGGCGAAGCGGGGCAGGTCGTCGCTCAGCTGCTTGATCGACGGGAGTAGGAGGAGCGCGGGCAGGAGTGGCAGCCAGAACGTGAAGAAGCGGTAGACGAGGGCGGCCAGGAGAGCCGGCGCGAGCGGTACGCCGACCGCGTGCAGACTGAATGCGAGCGCTGCCTCGATCCCGCCCGATCCGCCGCCCGGGAGCGGGAGCGCCGTCGCCACGTAGCCCGTCGCGAAGGCGAGCACGAGCGCGGCGAGCACGATGCCCGACTGCGTGAACGCGCGCAGAGCCGCGTAGAGGGTCAGCAGGTGGCCGAACCAGTAGACGGCGAAGCCGAGAATCGCCGACGGATGCGTGCGGGGGCTGAGGACGAGGTGGCGGACGACGACGACCCCGCCGATGCCGTCCGCGATGCCTTTCTTCAGCGACGTCCACGCGAATGCCCTCCTCCCCTCTCCCCTCTTCACCCCCTCCTCGGCCCGGCTGAGCCTCTCGGCGCGCTTGGGCGAGCTGACGAACGCGGCGAGCACGATGCAGACGGGCACGACGATGATCCATCCGAGCGTCATTCCGAGCGGCGCGCCCGAGCCGCGCCCCGCGAGGACGAACATAGACGCGACGGCGGCGAAGGTGCCGAGGAGCGTCCATTCCAGCGTGTTGAAGCCGAGGACGCGTCGCGCCGAGTCGTGCGTGCTCGCACCGGCGCGCCGGAGCGCCCAGAAGTCGACCGCGAGCCCGCCTGCGGCGGAGCCGAGGACGTTGGCGCCGAAGCCGATTCCGACGATTCGGAAGACCGTCCGGAGCGGGAGGTTCGGGCCGCCGTGCATCCGGGCGATCTCGCGGTAGCCGGCGATGTAGCCAGCGTACGCGCAGACGAGGCCGGCGAGGCAGATGGGGAACCACTGGCGGTTCGCGGACTCGAGCGCCTCGAGAATCTCGTCGAAGTCGGCGGCCTTCCCGATGAGGCTGAATGCGCCGACGACGAGGACGACCGCGAGGACGAGCGTGATCAGCGCGCGCTTGGCGTCGATCCCCAGGATGTTGTCGCGCTGCGCCAAGTCGCCTGCAGCCTGCCGTTCCGGTCGGCTGCTTAGGCCGCTGGCTCGGGGGTCGCGGCGCGGAGCTCGCGCCGGAGCTCCTTGATCTCGTCGCGGAGCTTGGCTGCGTATTCGAAGCGGAGCTCCTCCGCGGCCGCGAACATCTCCTCTTCGAGGGTGACCACGAGCTTCTCGAGCTCGTCCGGCTGCATGCCCTCGACCTTGTGCCCCCGGCGCCGGCGGCCCGGCACCGTCGGCGATTCCAGCGCGAGGAACTCGGCGATGTCGGAGACGCCCTTGACGATCGACTCCGGGGTGATCCCGTGCTCCTCGTTGTAGCGGAGCTGGATGTCGCGCCTACGGTGCGTCTCCTCGAGCGCGCCCTTGATCGCCTCGGTCATCTTGTCCGCGTACATGACGACCTTGCCGTTGACGTTTCGCGCCGCGCGGCCGATCGTCTGGATGAGGGCGGTCTGGCCGCGGAGGAAGCCCTCCTTGTCGGCGTCGAGAATCGCGACGAGCGAAACCTCGGGCAGGTCGAGGCCCTCGCGCAAGAGGTTCACGCCGACGAGGACGTCGTACTCGCCGAGGCGAAGCTCGCGGATGATCTGGATCCGCTCGAGCGTGTCGATCTCGGAGTGGAGATAGCGCGCCTTCACGGCCGACTCGAGCAGGTAGTCAGTGAGGTCCTCGGCCATCTTCTTCGTCAGCGTCGTGACGAGGACGCGCTCGCCCACCTCCTCGCGCCTGCGGATCTCGTTGAGCAGGTCGTCGATCTGGTTCTTCGTCGTCCGCAGCTCCACCTCCGGGTCGACGATCCCGGTCGGACGGATGATCTGCTCGGCGATGTTCGTCGAGTTGCGCAGCTCGAACGGCCCCGGCGTCGCCGAGACGAAGAGAAGCTGCGGCACGTTTTCGAGGAACTCATCGAAGCGGAGCGGCCGGTTGTCGAGCGCCGAGGGGAGCCGGAAGCCGAAGTCGACCAACGTCTCCTTGCGCGAGCGGTCACCCTCGTACATGCCGCCGATCTGCGGCACGGTCTGGTGCGATTCGTCCACCATGACGACGAAGTCGCCCCGAAAGTAGTCGAGAAGGGTGTTCGGAGCGGTTCCCGGCGCGCGTCCGTCGAGGATCCTCGAGTAGTTCTCGATCCCGTTGCAGTAGCCGAGCTCCTGCAGCATCTCGAGGTCGTACTCGGTCCGCTGCCGGATCCGGTGCGCTTCGAGGAGCTTCCCCTGGGACTCGAAGAGCTTGACCTGCTCCTCGAGCTCGTGGCGGATCTCGCCCACGGACCGCTCGATCGTGTCCTTAGAGGTCACGTACTGGGTGGCCGGGAAGATGGCCAGATGCTCAAGGCGGGCGTAGATCTCGCCCGAGAGCGGATCGAAGTGCGTGATCTGCTCGACCTCGTCCCCGAAGAGGGAGATGCGGTAGGCGGACTCCATGTGCGCCGGCTGCACCTCGACGACGTCGCCCCGCACCCGGAACCGGCCGCGTCCGAGGAAGGAGTCGTTTCGCGAGTACTGGATGTCGACGAGCTTCCGGAGCATGACGTCGCGGTCGACCTCCATCCCGACGCCGAGGACGACGGTCTTGTCCTCGTACTCGATCGGCGAGCCGATCCCGTAGATGCACGAGACCGACGCGACGATGACGACGTCCTTCCGCGCGAGCAGCGCGGCGGTGGCCGCGTGCCGCAGCCGGTCGATGTCGTCGTTGATCGACGCATCCTTCTCGATGTAGAGGTCCGCCTGGGGCACGTAGGCCTCGGGCTGGTAGTAGTCGTAGTAGGAGACGAAGTACTCGACGGCGTTCCCGGGCAGGAACTCCCGGAACTCGTTGCAGAGCTGCGCGGCGAGCGTCTTGTTGTGCGCGATCACGAGCGTCGGC
>JBKPPF010000044.1:0-7405 GCA_046733475.1 Actinomycetota bacterium | reverse complement strand
CACCTGGAATTCCATGAGAGAAGTTCGTGTAGCCATGCCTTCCTTTGTTCCGGATTACTTGCTGTAAAGCTCGACGATGAGCTGCTCCTGGACGGGCGTGTCGATGTCCGTCCTCTCGGGCAGCTTCAGGACCTTGCCGGTCAGGTTGTCGTGGTCGGCCTGCAGCCACGACGCGACCGACGCGGTCAGGTCTGTTGCATCCCGGACGACCTGCTCGACCGGGCTTCCGGCCTTCACGGAGACCACGTCGTTGGGCCTCACCTGGAAGCTCGGGATGTTCACGCGCCGACCGTTCACCTGGAAGTGGCCGTGGCGGATGATCTGGCGCGCCTGGGCCCGCGAGGCCGCGAAGCCGAGGCGGTAGACGACGTTGTCGAGGCGCGTCTCGAGCATGCGCAGGAGCGCCTCGCCCGTGATGCCCTGGGCCTTGGCGGCCTTCTCGTAGTAATTGCGGAACTGCTTCTCGAGAATGCCGTAGTAGCGGCGCGCCTTCTGCTTCTCGCGGAGCTGCAGGAGGTACTCCGACTGCTTGATGCGGCCGCGGCCGTGCTCACCCGGCGGGTAGCTGCGGCGCTCGACGGCGCACTTCTCTGTCAGGCAGCGCTCGCCCTTCAGGAAGAGCTTCATGCCCTCCCGGCGGCACTGCTTGCACTTGGGACCGAGTGAGCGCGCCATCAGACTCTCCGTCTCTTCTTGGGGCGCACGCCGTTGTGGGCCTGCGGGGAGACGTCACGGACGCCGAGGATCTCGAGACCGGCGGCCTGGAGCGAGCGGATCGCCGTCTCGCGGCCCGAGCCCGGGCCCTTGACGAAGACCTCGACCTTCTGCAGGCCATGCTCCATGCCCTTCTTCGCGCAGGAGTCGGCGGTCACCTGGGCCGCGAACGGCGTCGACTTGCGGGAGCCCTTGAACCCGGCGGAGCCGGCGCTCTCCCAGGCGATGACGTTGCCGTCCTTGTCCGTGAGCGTGACGATCGTGTTGTTGAAGGAGGTCTTGATGTGCGCCTGGCCAATGGCGATGTTCTTCTTGACACGGCGGCGCGCGCGGCCCTTCGTCGCTTGCTTGCGTGGAGGTGCCATTAAGTCTTCGTCGGGGCCTTCTTGCCCCGCCCCACTGTCTTCTTCGGGCCCTTGCGCGTGCGCGCGTTCGTCTTCGTGCGCTGGCCGTTCACCGGCAGGCCGCGCCGGTGACGGAAGCCGCGATAGGTACCAATCTCCTGGAGCCGCTTGATCGCCTGCGAGCGCTCACGGCGAAGGTCGCCCTCCACCTGGAGATTGCCGTCGATGTAGTTGCGAAGCTTGGTGATCTCTGGATCGGTGAGGTCGCGCACCTTCTCGTCGGCGGAGAGCCCGAGCTCGGCGCAGACCTTGCGCGCGGTCGCCGGGCCGATGCCGTAGATGTACGTCAATCCGACCTCGAGGCGCTTCTCGCGCGGAAGATTAACTCCTGCAATTCGTGCCAATTCGTTCCTTCCTCAGCCCTGTCGCTGCTTGTGCCTGGGATTGGTGCAAATGACCAGCACCTTGCCGTGCCGCTTGATCACGCGGCAGCGGTCACACATTGGTTTGACGGATGCTCTGACTTTCATGAGAAGGTGCGGCGAGCCACGGCTAAGACACGGCCCGGCCGCGACCGTCAATCGTACCAGAAGGCGTCCAGAACTGGCCCTAAACGCGGACGCCGGCGGCGGTGAGCACTCGAGGTCCGTCCTCGGTGACCGCGACCGTGTGCTCGAAGTGAGCGGCGAGTGAATCGTCGCGCGTGTAGATCGACCAGCGATCGTCGCCGGTGTAGACGCCGGCCTGGCCGGCGGTGATCATCGGCTCGATGGCGAGCGTCATCCCCGGCTGGAGGATCGGCCCCCGCCCCGGCTCGCCGAAGTTCGGGATCTGCGGCTCCTCGTGCATGGACCGCCCCACCCCGTGGCCGACGAGCTCCCGGACGACGGCGAAGCCGGCGTCCTCGGTGGTGCGCTGGATGGCCGCGGAGATGTCGCCGATGCGGTTGCCGCCCCGCGCCTGCTCGATCCCGGCCTCGAGAGCGGCCTGGCCGGCCTCGAGGAGACGCTGCGAGCTCCCGGGCACCTCGCCGACGGCGAAGGTGTAGGCCGAGTCAGCCACGTAGCCGTCGAGCGTGACGCCGACGTCCACCGAAAGCAGGTCGCCCTCGTCGATCCGGTACGACCCCGGGATTCCGTGCACGACCATCGAGTTCGGCGACGTGCAGATCGACGCGGGAAAGCCGCGGTAGCCCTTGAACGTGGGCGCGCCGCCCTGCGCGCGGATGTACTCCTCGGCGACCTCGTCGAGATCCTGCGTGGTCATGCCCGGGCGGACGGCTTCGCCCAGGAGCGAGAGCGTGTCGGCGACGACGCGCCCGGCGCGGGCCATCGTCTCGATCTCGGCGGCGGACTTGCGTTCGATCATTGCCGCGTCGAGGCGGTCTCGAGGACTTCCTGTACCTCTGCGAAGACGGCGTCGATGGGTCGTTCGGCGTGGATACCTACGAGTATGCCTTTCGAGCGGTAGTACTCGACGACCGGCTCGGTCGACTTGTGGAAGACCTCGAGTCGGTGCCTGATGATCTCGGGCGTGTCGTCGGTGCGCCCCTCCTGGAGAGCACGCACGTGGAGCCGCTCGACGGCGAGCTCGTCGGGAACCTGGAAATGGAGGACTGCCGTGAGCTCGCGGTCGATGTCCTCGAGGCCTCGGTCGAGCGCCTCCGCCTGCGCCACCGTCCGCGGGAACCCGTCGAGGATGAAGCCTTCGGCGGTGTCCGAGACGCTCAGGCGCTCGCGGATGAGCTCGATCATGAGATCGTCGGGAACGAGGTCGCCGGCGTCGTAGATCGGCGTGATGCGCATGCCCATCTCCGTGCCCTTGGCAATCGCGTCGCGGAGCATGTCCCCGGTCGCGATGTGCGGGATCCCCGCTTCGGTCGAGATGCGCTTCGCCTGGGTGCCCTTGCCGGCCCCCGGCGGCCCGAGGATGACGATGTCGAGCGCCAAAGCGGCCTTACTTCAAGAATCCCTCGTAGTGGCGCATCATCATCTGCGACTCCATCTGACGCATGGTGTCGAGCGCGACGCCCACCACGATGAGGATCGATGTGCCACCGAGGGCTCGCGAGGTCGCCTGTGAGAAGCCGCCGTACAGGATGATGAGCGTCGGCAGCGTGGCGACGAGGGCGAGGTAGAGCGACCCGGGGAGAGTCAGCCGCGTGAGGACGCGGTCGAGGTACTGCGCCGTGGGCGGGCCCGGTCGGATGCCCGGGATGTAGCCGCCGTATTTGCGCAGGTTGTCCGCCTGGTCGATCGGGTTGAACTGAACGGCCGTGTAGAAGTAGGTGAAGATCACGATCAAGAGCGCCTGCAGCAGCAGATAGGTCCAGTCCGTCGGCGTGAAGTGCTCGTTGATGAAGCTCTGCGTCTTCGGGAAGAACTGCGCGACGGTTGGCGGGAACGCCATGATCGCCGCCGCGAAGATGATCGGGATGACGCCGGCCATGTTCACGCGGAGCGGCATGTAGGTCGATCCGCCCGAGGTCATCCGCCGCCCCACCATCCTTTTCGCGTACTGGATCGGGATCCGGCGCTGGCCCTCCTGGACGAACACGACTGCGACGATGACGCTGAGCGCGATCACCGGGAACATCACGCGCTCGTAGGGGCCGCCCTCGTACCAGGCGCGGATGCCTGCGGGGAGGCTCGAGAGGATTGACGCGAAGATGAGGAGCGAGATGCCGTTTCCGATCCCGCGCTTCGTGATCAGCTCGCCCATCCACATGAGGAGCGTGGTCGCCGCGGTCAGCGAGACGACGATGAGGACGAACCGCCCCGCGTTCAGCTGGAAGTCGGGGATCTGGCGGTTGAAGAGGTACGAGTATCCCGCCGCCTGGAGCGCCGCGAGCACGACGGTCAGGTAGCGGGTGTACTGGTTGATCTTGGCGTAGCCCGCCTCACCCTCCTTCTGCAACTGCTCGAGCCGCGGGATCACCACGGTCATGAGCTGGAGGATGATCGAGGCCGTGACGTAGGGCATGATTCCGAGCGCGAAGAGGGCGAACTGCCCGAGCGCGCCGCCCGAGAAGATGTTCAGGAGGCCGAGGATCGTCCCGCCCTGGCCCGAGAAGTACGAGTCGATGGCGGCGGAGTTGACTCCCGGCACCGGGATCCAGCTCCCCAGCCGGTAGAAGCCCAGGATCATGGCCGTGAAGAGCACGCGGTGGCGGAGCTCCGGGACGCGCCACGCGTTCGTCAGCCAGGAGAACATCTATTCGGTCTCCTCGGAATCCGCTTTCGCGGATTCCTCGGTAGAACGCTCGGGTGCCTCCTCCGCCGGTGCCTCCTCAGTGCTCTCGGGAGCCGCGGTTTCGGGCTCTTCAGCCGCCGGCTTTGCCCTGCGCGTCTTGCGCTTCTTCTCGACCGCCTCGCGGAGAGCGGTCGCGGTCCCGCCGGCGGACTCGATCTTCTCCCGCGCGGTCTTCGAAAAGAGGTGGGAGGTGACGGTCAGCTTCTTCTTCAGGTCGCCCTCGCCGAGGATCTTCACGTCGATGCGCGTGTTCTTGATGAGGCCCTTCTCGATCAGAGCTTCGAGCGAAACGTCGGCGCCGTCATCGAAGACGCGCTCGAGGTCACGCACGTTGACCGCCACGGTGTGCGTGCGGTGCGGGCCGACCGGCATCGCGTCCTTCGAGTACGGGCCGCGCTTCTTGCCCAGGCGCATGTAGATCGGCATCTGGCCGCCCTCGAAGCCCGGGCGCATCGTGTGGGAGCCGGAGCGCGACTTCTGGCCCTTGATTCCTCGGCCTGAATACCGGCCTTTGCCCGAGCCCATGCCGCGGCCGACGCGCTTGCGCGCCTTGCGCTTCTGCGCGGGCTTCAGAGCGGAGAGGTTCAGCTCTTCTTCGGGCGCGGGCATCTAGGACTCCTCGATCCGCACCAGATGGCGGACCTTCCTGAGCATACCGAGGGTCTCCGGAGTGTCCTCGCGCTCGACGGAGCGGCCGACCTTGCCCAGGCCGAGCGCTCGGAGGGTGCCCCGGTGCTTCTGCGTCTGGCCGATCTGGCTACGCGTCTGGGTGATCGTCAGCTTCGGCATCTGGGGTGGTCTCGGTGGTTTCGGTCGGTGCCGGAGCCGCCTCCGGCTCCTCGATCTTTTTGCGCGGGAACAGGATTTCGTGGACGGCCTTGCCGCGGATCGCGGCCACCTCTTCCGGCCGGCGCAGGCTCTTCAGCCCGTTCACCGTCGCCTTGAGGAGGTTCACGGGGTTCGGGTTGCCGAGGCTCTTCGCGAGGATGTCGCGGATGCCGGCAAGCTCCAGGACGGCGCGGACGCCGCCGCCGGCGATGACGCCGGTTCCCTCGCTGGCCGGGCGCAGGAGCACGCGGGCCGCATCGGAGCGCCCGAGGATCTCGTGCGTGATCGTCGTCCCGCTCTTCGGAACCTGGAAGAGGTTCTTCTTCGCGTCGTCGACGGCCTTCGAGATGGCCAGCGGGACCTCTCGCGCCTTTCCGTAGCCGACGCCGACGCGGTCGACCTCGTCCCCGATCACGACGAGCGCGGTGAACGAGAACCGCCGGCCGCCCTTGACGACCTTGGCGACGCGGTTGATCTCGACGACCCGCTCCTTGAGCTCCCGCGACTCGTACTCGAGGTTGCGCTCGACCTGGCGTTCAACGCTGCTCAAAACTTCAGCCCTCCTTCGCGCGCGCCGTCGGCGAGTGCCTTGACGCGGCCGTGGTAGAGATAGCCGCCGCGGTCGAAGACCACGGTCTCGACTCCGGCCTTCTTTCCGGCCGCCGCGAGCAACTTGCCGACCTCGGCCGCCTGCTCGGTCTTCGAGCCCTTGAAGGTCTTCTTGAGCTCGCCGTGGCCGGCGGCGGCGAGCGTCTTGCGCTCGACGTCGTCCACGAGCTGCGCGCTGATGCCGCGGTTCGAGCGGAAGACGACGAGGCGCGGCCGCTCGGCGGTGCCGAGGACCTTGTAGCGTACGCGCTTGTGGCGACGCAGGCGAGCCTGTCTGACCGTCAACGCGGCCATCAAGCCCGCTTCCCGACCTTGCGGCGCACGTACTCGCCCTCGTAGCGGATGCCCTTGCCCTTGTACGGCTCGGGCGGCCGCACTGCGCGGATCTCGGCGGCGACCTGGCCGACCTTCTGCTTGTCGATGCCCTTGACGATGACCTGCGTCTGGACGGGCACCTCGAACGTGATCCCCTGCGGCGGCTTCCTGACGACGGGGTGGGAGTAGCCGACGTTGAGCTCCAGGTCGGTCCCGCGCATGGACGCGCGGTAGCCGACTCCCTGGATCTCGAGGGTCTTCGTAAACCCGTTCGTGACGCCCTCGACCATGTTGGCGACGAGGCTTCGGGTCAGCCCGTGGAGCGCCCGGTCCTCGCCGCGCTCGCTCGGGCGCTTCACGAGGAGCTCGCCGTCGCCCTGCTCGACGGTCATCCGCTGCGGAACCATCTGCGTCAGCTCGCCGAGCGGGCCGTTCACCATCACGCGCCCAGGCGAGAGCGACACCGAGACTCCGGCGGGCAACGGGATGGGGCTTTTTCCAATTCGACTCATCTCAGGGTGCTACCAGACGAAACAAACGACTTCGCCGCCGACGCCGAGCTCCTGCGCCGTCCGGCTCGTGACCAGGCCGTTCGAGGTGGACATGATCGCCGTCCCCATGCCTCCGAGGACGCGCGGGAGGCGGTCCTTCGTCGCGTAGACGCGCCTGCCCGGCTTCGAGACCCTCTTGACGTCGGTGATGATCCGCTCGCGCTTGGGGCCGAACTTCAGCTCGATCACCAAGGTATCGAACGACTCGCCCCTGTCGATGCGGTAGTCCTTGATGTAGCCCTCGTCGCGGAGCAGCCGCGCAATCTCCGTCTTCATGTTCGAGGCCGGCATCTCGACGGTCTCGTGCAGCGCCTTGTTCGCGTTCTTCAGGCGGGCGAGCATGTCTGCAACTGGATCGGTCAGCATCGCTCTCCCCCTACCAGCTCGACTTCGTCATGCCGGGAATGACGCCCTCGTGGGCCAGCTCGCGCAGGCAGATCCGGCACAGGCCGAACTTGCGGTAGACCGCGCGCGGGCGCCCGCAGCGGTTGCAGCGCGTGTATTCCCGCGACTTGTACTTCTGCGGTCGCGCGGCCTTCGCGATCAAACTTTTCTTCGCCAACTGTCCTCCTATGCTCCTGCGCGGAACGGGAGGCCGAGCTCGCGCAGGAGCGCGAAGGCCTCTTCATCCGTGTCCGCCGATGTCGTGATGGTGACGTCGAGGCCGCGCACGGTCTCCACGTCGTCGTAGTCGACCTCCGGGAAGATGATCTGCTCCCGGATCCCGATCGAATAGTTGCCCCGGCCGTCGAAGCTCGCCGGAGAGAGGCCGCGGAAGTCCCGGATGCGCGG
>JBKPPF010000043.1:0-17543 GCA_046733475.1 Actinomycetota bacterium | reverse complement strand
GGGTCGAGGACGAAGCCGACGGGCATCGAATCGACAACGTCGGCGGCCCCGCCCACGTGGTCTCGGTGGGGATGGGTCACGACGAGCGCGGCGAGGCGACGGACGCCGAGAGCGCGGAGCTGAGTCGCAACACCCGCCTCGGGCGGGCCCTCGTCGACAAGTACGGCGCCCGCTTTCGTCTGCAGCAGGATCCCGTCTCCCTGGCCAACGTCGAGCATCACGATCCGCAGGCCGCTCGGCGGCGGGGGCGTATGGTCCGGACGGAGTCGCCAGCCCACGAGGACGACGCCGAGCACGGCCACCAGGACCGCCGCGCGGCGGCCGCGAGGAGGCGGCAGCTTCGAGAAAAGGAGCCCGAAGAGGGCGAGCGCCGCGAGAGCCGCGAGGGACTTCCACGAGGTGAGCTGTGCATGAGGAAGTGACCCGAAGAAACGGGCGCAGCCGGCGAGATAGGCGGCGAGCCAGCCGTTGACCCAGCCGAGCGCCAACGCGGCCTCTGGGAGCACGGGCGCGAGAGCCGTCGAGATGAGCGCCAGTCCGAGAATCGGTGCAACGACGGGTCCGGCCATCGCATTGCTCGCCACGGTGAAGAGCGGCGCGGCCTGGAAGTGGAGCATGAGGATCGGCGCGGTCACAGCGCCGCAGGCGATCGAGACGGCGAGCACTGTCCCAAGCCCTGCAGGCACCGGATAGCCGGTCAGCCAGGCCTCGATCCGCGGGACGAGGAGAAAGATCGAGGCGACCGCCCCGAACGAGAGCTGGAACCCCGGCTCGAGAAGCGAGTATGGATTCCAGGCCAGGAGGACGGCCGCGCCGACTAGAAGGAAGTACCAGCGGTCGCGGGCCCTGCCGGCCAGCCAGGCGAGTGAGGCGAGCCCGCCGGCCACGCCGGCTCGCACAACCGACGGCTGCCATCCGACGGCCATCAAGTAGCCCCCGACGGCCACGAGCGCTCCGATCTCACCCATCCACCGCGAGATCCCGAGCAGCCAGGCAAAAGCGAGCATCCCGACCACGACGTAGGCGACGTTCTGGCCGGAAACAGCGAGCAGGTGATAGAGGCCCGAGGCGCGGAACTGGTCTCGAAGGTCGGGGCTCAGACCCTCGTCCTCGCCGAGGACGACCGCGGCGATGACAGCGCGCCGTTCCCCGCTCACACCCGGGGCCAGCGAGTGCGCGATCGCGCCGCGAACCCGGTCCGCGACACCGCCCAACCCTCCGCGTCGGCCCACGATCGTGAACGTGCTCGCGGTCAGGATGACGTGGACGCCCTGGCGCCGCAGATAGCCGGCCTCGTCGAAACCATCCTCCTCGGGCCGCGGCTTTCCGACCTCGATGACCGCGCTCAGGAGGGCACCCTGCGGTGGCGCGCGTCCTGCCGGGAGGTCGAGCCGCGCGCGCTCGCCAGGCTTCTCGTCCCCGAAACGCAGCACACGCACGGGCACGCGAACCTCGAATGGGCTTCGCCGGCTCGGACCGGTCACCTCGAGAAGCGCGGGGCCCGCCCGGCCGATCTCCGACTGAAGCTCGCTGTGATCCAGAGCGCCCAGGCGGACGCTGCCCCACCACAATCCGGCCACGACAAGCGCGGCCGCCAGAGCTAGGAGGCGGAGGCGATGCTCCCCGAGTGCGGAGGCGGCGAGCGCAACTCCCACCGCACCGAAGAGCGACGACGATGCGCGAACGGCGAGCGAGCTTGCGAGGCCGACGCACAATGCGGCGGCGAGAAGGTGAGGCGCCGGGATTCGCGTGGCGGCCTCACAGGCCCACGAGGTCCCGAAGCTCGTCGAGGGTCGCGGGGCCGATGCCCGGGACCGCGTCGAGCTCTTCCACGGAGCCGAACGCTCCGTGCTCGGACCGGTAGTCGAGGATCTTCTGGGCGGTCACCGGGCCGATGCCCGGGAGCTCGTCGAGCTGATCGAGCGTGGCGGAGTTCAGGTGGACGCGCCCGCCCGCACCTCCGGCCACTTGTCCTCCCGCGAGCGCCTGAGCGGCTTCCCGGTTCGACGGCACGACGACCTGCTGGCCGTCGGCGACAGGCGCGGCCAGGTTCACGAGCGCCAGCGCGGCTCTTGGCCTCGGCCCTCCCGCCCGCTTGATGGCGTCGTCAACCCGACTTCCCTCCGGAAGGCTGTAGAGGCCGGGCCGGTAGACCTGGCCGACCACGTGCACGACCACCTTTCGGGCGGGCGGCCGTTCCGCCCGCAGGTTCGGGGGCGCTGCGGCGCGTGTCGGGCTCCCGTCCTTGAGAGCCACCCGACCCGTCAGGGCGAGCACGGCGAGGAGAGCGAGCACGTACGCGAGTGCCCGCCGCCGGGAGATGTCGGGAAGCTGCACGGCCGGTCTAGGGCGAGAGCCCGGTGGTCGGAACGACGTACGAGACGACGAGCCGCAGGCGGAAGGCTGCTGTCCCGAACGAGGCCGAAGGGAAGTACGGGCCGCTCACGCCGAAGTCCTCTTCTTCCTCCGCGAGCTTCAGGAGGACGCCGCGGTTCGGCGCGACTCCGGTGGCCCAGTCGGAGACGAGGCCGATGAGGTCCCACGAGCTCCAGCGGACGACAGCCGTCGAAACGGTGGTCGAAGCTGTTGCAACGGGGTCGAAGTCGACCTCCCGCTCCTTTGTCCAGCTGGGGCTCCGAATCGCATGCGCGTCAACGGTGTATTCGGCCAGCGGGCAGGCTCCGACCTTGCGCCGGGGCGCAACGCACGCACCGTCGAAGTAGAGGTCGAGCCGGGCGCTCGTCACGCGGGCGCCTTCGGGAAGCGCGTCGAGCGGGAAACGAACCGCGCAACGCCACACCTTGTCGTCGACGCCGCCGACCGGCAGCCGGGCGGTGTCGTCCCGATAGCAGCGCTCATCCCAGTCGTAGCCCCAGTCGCACCAGAAGGAGATACCGACGTCCTCGATCGGCGCGCGGACGAAGGAGCCGCCGGTGGCCGGAGCCGGGCAGACGCACGCAGCAAGCAGGAAGAGACAGGCGAGAAGGCGCATGTCCCGATCGTGCGCCGCGAAAGCGCGCGGGTGTGACGCACAAGGCGACGAGTTCGTGCCGGCGTGTGCGCTAGTCGATACAGGGGCCGGAGGAAACCGGCTGCGTTGCCTTCGGAAGGGCGTCACGGACTGCCGAGACCGGCACGGCGAAGCCATTTCCGCCGTTCTTCGCGCCGCCGAAGATCATCGCCATGACCCCGCCCTGGGAATCGACGACGGGCCCTCCGCTCTCCCCCGGCTCGACCTGGCCCCTCAAAGGGACGACACTGCGCGGCCCGACGTTTCTGCCGTACGCGTTCGGTGCGATCACTGTCCTCGGTGCGCCCGCGGTCGCAGCCACACCGACGAGGGCGCCGTCGCGCGGGTAGCCGAGGATGACCACCGGCCGCGGATAGTCGTCGGTCCCCGTGATGGCGAGCGGAGTCGTCCGGAGCCCGTCGACGCGCAGGATCGCCACGTCGTTCTGCGTGTCTACGTACACGACGCGTGCTGACAGCGACTGGCCGTTCGGCGCGACGAGGTTCGTGTCGTGCTCACCGGCGATCACGTGTGCATTCGTCGCCACGAGATCCCTGCGTACGACCCAGCCGGAGCCCTGGATCCCGAGCCCGCAGGCGGTGCCGTAGATCTTCACGACGCTGCTCGACGCTGCCTTGGCCCCCGGCGTCTGGAGCACGCTCGGGTCCGGAGGCGGCAGGCGCCCTCCCGACAGCGTCAGCTCCGGGAACGGGTCGAAGCGGTCGAGCGCCTGGAGGACGCGGTCGGGCGGCACCGCCCGCATGAGCCGCGGCAGGATCGTGGACTCGCGGACGTCCTGGCGGAAGCCGAGGCTCGGCTGCTGCACCGCGACGACCGCGATCAGCCAGGCGAGAGCCAGCCCCAGAGCCGCGCCGATGACCGCACCGCCGAGGGAGTCGGCCGCGCGCAGGCCCGGCCGGAAGGCGAGGAAGCGGCGAGGCGACTCGGCCAAGGTGGTGCTCGCGGCCCCCAAGAGGGCAGCTCCGACGATCGCCCCGATCAGGCTCGCGATCGAGACCCACGAGGATCCCTCGGACAGGAGCTTGGGCGCGATCCACGACCCAGCGAGCGCGCCGATGGCGAGCCCGACGAGGGAGAGCGCCTGCGCTACGAGCCCGCGATATGCGCCCTGGAGTGCGAAGAGCGCGACCCAGAGCACGACGAGGACGTCCACGAGCAACACGTCCTCACCATAGGCGAGGAGCTAGACGACCAGGTTGACGAGCCGGCCGGGGACGACGATGGCGTTCTTCACCTCTTTGCCGTCAAGGTGCGCGGCGACCCGCGGGAGCTCCTTGGCGCGCGCGACGAGCTCGTCTTCCTCCAGCCCGGCAGGCACCTCGACCCGGCCGCGCACGCGGCCGTTCACCTGGACGACGAGCTCGAACGTGTCGCGCTCGAGGAGAGCGGGATCGGCTTCGGGCCACGGAGTCGTCCGCAGCTGCTCGTGGCCGAGTCGCTGCCACAGCTCCTCGGCGATGTGCGGGACGTACGGCTGGATGAGGCTCACCGCCGTCTCCGTCGCGAAGTGGACCGCGGCCGCCTGCCCGGGGTCGTCCTTCGCCGTATAGGTGTCGTTCACGAGCTCGATGACTGCCGCGATCGGCGTGTTGAACTGGAAGCGGCGCTCGATGTCGTCGGAGACCTTGGCGATGGTCTCGTGCGCCTTGCGAACGAGGGGGCCCCCGGGTCCGCCCTCCGCCGGGCCCGCCTCCGCGACTTCCAGCCCGAGCCGCCAGAGCCGGCCGAGGAACCGGAACATCCCCTCGATGCCCGCGTCCTGCCACTCCTTGTCGTCCTCGGCCGGGCCCATGTAGAGGACGTACAGGCGGACGGCCTCGGCGCCATAGCGCTCGACCATCTCGTCGGGCGCGACGACGTTCCCCTTCGACTTGGACATCTTCGCGCCGCGATAGTGGAGCATCCCCTGGTTGAAGAGCCGTGCGAACGGCTCCTGGAATCCGACGATGCCGAGGTCGTACATGACCTTCGTGAAGAAGCGCGCGTAGAGGAGGTGCAGGATCGCGTGCTCGATCCCACCGATGTACTGGTTGACGGGCAGCCAGTAGTCGACCATGGCGCGGTCGAACGGCGCCGCGTCGTTTCGGGGGTCGCAGTAGCGGAGGAAGTACCAGGAGGAGTCGACGAAGGTGTCCATGGTGTCCGTCTCGCGCCGGGCCGGGCCACCGCAGTTCGGGCAGGTCGTCGCCACCCAGTCCTCGGCCGCAGCGAGCGGCGAGCGCCCCTTTGGGACGTACTCCTCGACCTCGGGGAGAAGCACGGGCAGGTCATCCTCGGGCACAGGCACGAGGCCGCACTCCTCGCAGTAGAGGATCGGGATCGGGCAGCCCCAGTAGCGCTGGCGGGAGAGGAGCCAGTCGCGCAGCCGAAAGCTGACCGCCGGCCTACCGCGCTCGCGCGACTCGAGCCATGTGACGATCGCCTTCTTCGCCTCGGGGCTCGTCATCGCGGAGAACTGCGCCGAGTCGACGAGCACCTCGTCGTCGGAGTGCGGGACGAACGCCTCGTCCTCCGGCACGTCGCCGTCAGCCGGGGCGATGACCGTCTTGACGGGCAGCTCGAAACGCTTTGCGAATGCGTAGTCGCGCTCGTCGTGGGCAGGCACGGCCATGATCGCGCCGGTGCCGTACTCCATGAGCACGTAGTCGGAGACCCAGATCGGGAGCCGGTTGTCGTTGACCGGGTTCGTGACGAACCGCCCTGTCGAGACCCCAGTCTTCTCCTTCTCGGGGTCGGCGCGCTCGGCAACCGGGCGGCCCGCCGCGTGGCGCACGTAGTCCATGACCTCCTGTTCGTGGGGAGTGCCCTTCACCAGGCGCTCGACGAGCGCGTGCTCGGGCGCGAGGACGAAGAACGTGGCGCCGAAGAGCGTGTCGGGGCGCGTCGTGAAGACCGGGATGTCTATGTCGAGCTCCTCGATCCGGAAGACGACCTCCGCTCCTTCCGAGCGTCCGATCCAGTTGCGCTGCATCGTGAGCACGCGCTCGGGCCAGGACTCGAGCATCGCCATGTCGTCGAGGAGCCGGTCGGCGTAGGCGGTGATCCGGAAGAACCACTGCTCCAGCGTCCGCGCCTCGACCTCCCAGCCGCAGCGCTCGCAGTGTCCGTCGATCACCTGCTCGTTCGCGAGCACGGTCTGGTCGTTCGGGCACCAGTTGACGATCGCGCCCCTGCGGTACGCGAGGCCCGCCTCGAAGAACTTGAGGAAGAGCCACTGCGTCCAGTGGTAGTAGTCGGGCTCGGCGGTCGAAAGCTCACGGCTCCAGTCGATCGACCACCCGAGGCGTTTCATCTGCTCGCGGATCGCGGTGATGTTCCGGTTCGTCACGTCGCGCGGGTGCTTGCCCTCGCGAATGGCGGCGTTCTCGGCCGGAAGCCCGAACGCGTCGTAGCCGATCGGCCTGAGCACGGTGAAGCCGCGCCTCCGGCGGATGTGCGCGACGACGTCTCCGAGCGTGTAGTTGAGCACGTGTCCCATGTGCAGCTCGCCCGACGGGTACGGGAGCATCTCGAGTACGTACGTGTGCTCCCGGGGTGCATCGTCGGGAGACGGGTTCGGGACGACGAAAGCGCCTTCGCGCTCCCATTCGGCCTGCCACTTGGCCTCGATCGCCTGCGGGTCGTACCGGTCCATCAGCGTTCCACGAGACTAGCGCCTAGACTCGCGCTGGTGTCCGCACCCGGCAGACTCGTCGCGAACCTCTGGGGAAGCGACCCGGAGCGGATGTGGAGCTGGGCCCGTTACCTCGTCGCTCCGACGACGATGTGGCTCGCACCTTCCTTCGGCTACGGGCTCGAGCGAGTGCCGGCCTCCGGCGGTGGCGTCGCGGCGATCAACCACCTTTCCGCGATCGATCCGCCCCTGGTGGGCTCCCTCTCGCCACGGACGCTCTACTACATGGCCAAGGCCGAGCTCCTGGAGATGCCCGTCGTCGGCGACGTCCTCATGTGGACAGGAACGTTTCCGGTTCGCCGAGGCGCGGGCGACCGCGACTCGCTGCGCCTTGCCCGTGAGATCGCCCGCGGAGGGCACATGGTCGGCGTCTTCGTCGAGGGAACGCGGCAGAAATTCGGCTACCCGGGCGACGTGCTCCCGGGAGCGATGATGATCGCGCTCCAGGAGGAAGTCCCCATCGTGCCGTGCGGCGTCTATTCCTTCGGATGGTCGCGCAAGAACCGGATGCCCTGCGCGGTCGTCTGGGGCGAGCCGATCGACTTCGGCCCGATCCCGAAGTCGGGACGTGGCTACAAGCGCGCGGCCGAGCTGGTCGGAGACGAGCTTCGCCACCTCTGGCGGCAGGCGGGCGAGGCGATCGCCGCCGGCTTCCCGGAGACGCTGCCCGACGGTGCGCGGCGATCGGGGCCGGTCTACCCGCGGTTCCGCGACGTTACGGCGACGCCGAGCTCCTCCACGAGCGTGAAGAAGGCGGCCGCGTAGGGCGAGCCCGCCGTGCGCGTGCGCACGTCCTCCCACTCGATCTGCTCACGGAGGCTGCGTGCGATCAGCAACACCGCTTTGTAGTCCAGCGAGTTCTCGTCCAGCGCGAGTAGCTTCGTGACGAGCACGTCCTCGAGCGTCATGACGAGCATCGGCTGCGCCTCGACCTCGAGCATGTCCGCGCGGGCCAGGACTTCGTCCGTAATCGCGACCCCGACCGGCGAGAAGATGATGTCCACCAGCACGTCTTCGTCGAACGCCTTGTAGAGCCAGCCCTCGGAGGGCTTCTCCGGTCGCATGCCGATCGCCTCGAGGGTCGCGAGCGCCTGCTCGGCGTCCTCGGGCTTGACCATCAGGTCCAGGTCGTGGTCGGACTCGGGGCCTCCGCGAACCCAGCATGCGAGGCCGCCCCCGAGCATGAATGGGATGCCGGCCTCGCGCAGCGCACCGGCCGAACGCTTGAGCGTGGCAAGCATGGCGGGGAAGCTCTCGTTGGACATTGGCACGATGCGGGTACCCTCCTGGCCCGGATGACGAAACGGGAGGACATCCGGGTCGCCGCGGCGGGCGACATCCACTGCAGCCAGGAGAACCGGGCAGCGGTGGTAACCGCGTTCGCCAGTGTCGCCGAACAGGTCGAAGCAATCCTCGTCGCCGGCGACCTGACCACCTACGGGGAGCCCGAGCAGGCGGAGGTCCTCGCAGAGGCCTGCCGCGGCCTCGACATCCCGGTCGTCACCGTTCTCGGCAACCACGACTGGCACGCGAACCGGGCCGACGAGATCATCGACGTTCTGTCCGCGGCCGGCATCCTCGTGCTCGACCGGAGCTGGACGGTGCTGGACTGCGGCGACACGAAGGTCGGCGTGGTCGGCACGAAAGGGTTCGTGGGCGGCTTTCCCGACTCGACGCTGACCGACTTCGGCGAGCCCATCATGCGCGCGGTTTACGCGGAGACGACCGATGAGGTCGAGGCGCTCGACCGCGGGCTCGAGGCCGTCGCCGACTGCCCGGTCCGCATCGTGCTCCTCCACTACGCGCCGACGTCCTCGACGATCGAAGGCGAGCCGCCCGGGATCTGGGCATTTCTCGGCAGCGACCGCCTCGGCCGCCCGATCGCTGACCACCTGCCGGATCTGGTCCTGCACGGCCACGGGCACGCCGGCACATACGAGGGCTTCGTCGGCGCAGTCCCTGTTTACAACGTCTCGCTCCCCGTCATGGGCCGGGACTTCGCGGTCTTCGAGCTCGGCGATGGAACGGTACACGATGTTTCCACCCAGCCGGTGGCCGGGGAAACTCACCGCCGAAAGGAGGTTCATTGAGCGTTCTGTGGATCATCCTCATAGTCATCCTGGTTCTCGCGCTGCTGGGCTTCTTCTCGCGCGGTTACTGGTAGGACCTCGAAGCTTCTAGAACAGGCCGCCTGGCCCTTGCCGGGCGGCCGTCGTTCCGGCACGGTATGTAGGTGCACTTGCCCGAGATCCTTCGGCGTGCCGATGCGTGCCAATCCCTCCCCCGTCTCGGCGGCATGGCGCGCCCTGACGGCGTGGTCATAGTCAGCGAGCGCTTCTGGGCGTTCGCCCGCCGTGACGGGAAGCTCATTGAGGGCCGGATGCCTTCCGCTCCTGCCTCGCTCGCCCGGGTTCCGCTCGCACGCGGCCTGGCGCGGTTGGCCATGTCCGTGGCGCCGCTCTTCCGGCGGAGCGGGGTGGCGAAGAAGGGCGAGCGCAGGATCCTCCTGCTCGCGATCCTCGCTCCCTTCGCGTTCGTCTTCCTTCCTTCGACGTACGCCATGATCGGTTGGGCGGCGGTCACCGTCGGCCTCATTCTCTGGATCTTCCGCGGTCGGACGCTGAACCTTCACGGCGCCGAGCACCGGGCGATCGCAGCGGTGGAGGAGCGCTCCCTCGAATCGACCTGGGAGGGCACGTCGATGCCGTCGCGCTTCTCGCCTCGCTGCGGGACGAATTTCGCCGCCCTCGTGCTCCCCGTCACCGTTCTGGCCGAGCGGATCTGGCCGTTCCAGGCCGCTCTCTGGACGCCCGCAGTCGTGACCGTGCTCTCGCTTGCCCTGACCATGGAGCTCTGGCGTGCGGTGCAGGAGTCCAGCCATCGGAGCGCCCGCCTGCTCCTCCTTCCAGGTCTCGCGCTCCAGCGGGCGACGACGCGGGAGCCGGACGTGGACGAGACGCGCGTCGCCCTGCAGGCGGTCGCATCCGTCCTGCGCCGCGAGCTCGTCTGAGGGTTTCCTGAGCGCTCGCTCCGGCCGATACAGGCCGGGTGCGGCGCTATGCCCCTCTCCTGATCGTGCTGGCGATCCCCCTTTTGCTCGTCGTCTCGGTCCAGCAGGAACAGCGCCGGAACGAGCACAGGCTCGCGGATATCGCGAGCGACATCGCGGGCCGCGACGTCGACGTGCATTGTCCTGGGCTCCTCTCGCGCCTCGCCGAGGTCTCCGCTCACGCGGGCACTGTGTTCTTCGACGAACGCGGCCGGCCGGCGAACTTCACCGCCCTCGACGAGGAGACGTGCTCCGAACTCGACCGCTTCGCCAGGGGCAAGACCGACCGGGACGAGCAGGCCAAGGTGGCACGGGCGCTCCACGTGCTCGCTCACGAATCGTCACACCTCGCGGGTGTGAGGGACGAGGCGACCGCCGACTGCTTTGGCCTGCAGCGGACCGCATTCGTCGCGGAGAGCCTCGGCGCGGATCCTGCGGAGGCTCAGCGCCTCGCACGGCTCGCGCTCGCCGAGCGTGCGATCACCGCGCCGGCCGACTACCGCTCGTCCGAATGCCACGACGGCGGCGCGCTCGACCTCGACCGTGCATCGACCGTCTGGCCCTAGCCGTTTCGCCCCTCAGGCCGGACCATGCGGGCACTCGATCGTGCGCGACGCCGGCACGGCTCGCTTGATCTTCTTGATCATGCGGTCGCTGAACTCCCAGCCCGGAAGGCTGGCTGGATCGACGTCCACCTGCAGGAACAAGTGCGTGCCCGGCTTCCAGCGTTCGTAGACGCCCTCAGCGGCCAGGTCGGCAGTCTCGATCGTCGCAACCTCCGGCCCTGATGCCGGCTTGACCCACTCATCCACCGCGAGCTCGGTGACCATCCGTCCATGTCCGGCAGGCCTGACGCTGACCACATCTCTCGCGACGATCATCCTCGAGCAGGCGACCCATCCCGCAAGCGTCGGATCGAAGCCACTCCGGAGCGTGCAGAGGCTTGCCGCTCTGTTCCTGCTCGGAGCACCCAGCCGCGGCTGCGGCAACGATCATCACCGCCGCCACGATCAACGGGACCACCGAGGCCGCCAGCGTCGCGTCACGCGCGCCATGACCCTCTGACTGCGCCAACGTCCAGAATGTTCCCGCAGAGCGACCCTCCCGAAGGAGGATCGCCGCTAGGAGAGCTCGACGCGGTCGATAGTGACCGGCTCGCGCGGGCGGTCGGTGCCGTCGCGGTCGACCCCGGAGATCTCGTCGACGACGTCCATCCCGGAGGTCACGCGCCCGAAGACGGTGTGCTTCCCGTCCAGCCACGGCGCCGCCTCGGTGGTGACGATGAAGAACTGGCTCCCGTTCGTGTTCGGACCGCTGTTGGCCATCGCGAGCGCGCCGCGCGCGACGCGGTGCTCGTTGGGCTCGTCTTCGAACTGGTAGCCCGGGCCGCCCGTCCCGTCTCCACGAGGGCAGCCGCCCTGGATCATGAAGTCGGGGATGACTCGGTGGAACGTGATCCCGTCGTAGAAGCTGTCCTTCGAGAGCTTCACGAAGTTGTCGACAGTCTTGGGCGCGTCCTCCTCGAAGAGCTCGATCTCGATTACGCCGTGATTGGTGTGCATGGTTGCTTGGCTCATCAGGCCACCGTAGCGGAATCTCGTCGCGGCGTCGGAAGGCGGGGAAATGGAGCCAACGGGACTCGAACCCGTGACCTTCTGGCTGCCAGCCAGACGCTCTCCCAACTGAGCTATGGCCCCGCGGAGCGCAGTTTAGCGGAGGGGCGTTTGTCTCCCCGGGGAGGCGGGGACCGACAATGTGTGACCGAGAAGAGCGACTACAGCCCACTCGTCGAGGAGACCGGCGACGCCGAGAAGCGCCGCGAGCGCCGCAAGTGGGAGGCGTTCCTCTGGGGAGCGCACGCGTTCTGGATCTACGCGCTCCTCCTGGCGGGGATCGTGTTGCTCGTGCTCTGGCTGGCCTAGTTGGCGGCCGCCAGCTCCACGGACGGCACGTCGCCCCAGAGATCCTCGAGCCGATAGAAATCCCGCGCCTCCGGCGTGAAGACGTGCAGGACGACGTCGAGGTAGTCGGCGAGGATCCACTTCACCTCACCGCGCCCGTGCACGTTCCGAGGCGAGAGCTTGGCTTCCTTCTTCAGGCGCTCGTGCACCTCGTCGTAGATCGCCTTGGCCTGGCGGGGGTTTCCGCCCGTGGCGAGCACGAAGTAGTCGGTGTAGCTGCACACCGGGCGCATGTCGAGGATGACCACATCCCTCGCCAGCTTCTCCTGGGCGAGCTGAGCGATTCGGCGAGCTTGTTCGAGCGACGTCAGCGGGTCAGAAACTCCTCGTTCACGCCCGCTCAGGGTATCACCGGTAAAGGCCGAGCCGATCGATCTCGGCGGCCACCGGGGGCGGCACGAACTCGCCTACCGGCTCGCCGCGAGCCGCACGCGCGCGGATCTCCGTCCCCGAGATCGGCAGCTCGGGAATGTCGAAGAACGAGACGCGGTCCGGCCGCTCGAGGCCCTGGAGAACGGGATCGAGGCCCTCGGGCGGGGACCCCGGCCTCGTCGCGACGCCAAGCCGCACCTTGTCGAGCACGCCGTTCGGGTCCTTCCACGAGAGGAAGCTCGCGAACTCGTCGGCGCCCACGAGGAAGATCGCGTCGCCGAACCGTCCGTCCCGGACGGCGTCAACGGTGTAGCGGTGCTCCTCCGACACGACTTCGGTGCGCGGCAGGCCTGCGAACGCGAGCTTCGCGAGACCGAAGCGGGTCGGGAAGTCGAGCACGACGTCCCGGTGCCCGGGGTCGACGACGACGAGAGCAGCGAGACCGTCCAGCGCGAAGTGCACGAGCGCGGTCTCGGCGAGCGCGACGTGGCCGTTGTGGGGCGGGTCGAACGCACCGCCGAAGAGACCCCTCATTCGAATTCCACCGGGTCGCCTGGCTTCACGCCGGCGGCGCGGAGCTCCTCCTCGGTCGCCTGTCCCCGAACCCGGAAACCGGCGTCCGTTCGGAAGAGACGGAACGAGCGCCTGCGCTCGGGCCGCGGCCGGTAGACGAGGAAGTCCGCGACGTCCTCGGCGGCAGACGCGGGCGCCGCATCGGGCACGAGCTCGAAGAGGGCGCGCACGAGCCCGTCGACACCAGCTCCCGTCGCGGCCGACACGGGAAGTACGGCCAGAACGCGCGGGTCGTCAGTTTCGAAACTCGGCGGCCCGTCGAGGAGGTCGATCTTGTTGAGGACGACTACCTGCGAGCGCTCGTCGAGGCCGGCGCCGTAGCCATGCAGCTCCCGGTCGATCGTCGCGAACCGCTCCGCAGCCTCCTTCGTCGCGTCGATGACGTGAAGAAAGAGGCGCGCGCGCTCCAGATGCGCGAGGAACTCGTCTCCGAGCCCGACACCTTCGTGCGCGCCTTCGAGGAGCCCCGGCACGTCTGCGACCGTCAGCTGGCGGCCGTCCGGCCCATCGACCGTGCCGAGCACCGGCGCAGTCGTCGTGAACGGGTAGTCGGCCACCTTCGGCTTCGCGTTCGAGATGCGGCGAAGGAGCGACGACTTGCCGGCGTTCGGGAAGCCGAGCAAAGCCGCGTCAGCCAGGAGCTTCAGGCGCAGCTCGATCGCCGACTGCTCCCCGGGCAACCCGACCTCGGCGATGCGCGGCGCCTGCTGCGTCGGTCGGGTGAACCGGCGGTTGCCCGCCCCGCCGATCCCGCCGCGCGCCACGACTGCTCGCGCGCCGGGATGCGCGAGATCGACGAGCAAACGTTCCTCCTCGTCGAGCACCTGTGTCCCGACGGGAACGCTGAGCTCGATGGTCTCGCCATCGGCTCCATGCTTGTTCTTGCCCTGTCCATGAATGCCCCGTCCGCCTTCGAAGCGGCGCTTGCGCTGGAAGAAGGAAAGGTCGCGGCGGTCGGGATCGGCGACGAGCACGACGTCGCCGCCATCCCCGCCGTCACCGCCGTCGGGGCCGCCCTTGGGCACGTACTTCTCGCGCCGGAAGCTGAGTGAGCCGTCGCCGCCGCGGCCGCCTCGCACCTCGATGCGGGCGCGATCGTGGAACACCCGCTGGGTTAGACGACGGTGACGACGCGGCCGGAGCCGTTCGTCTGGAACACGAGCTTGCCGTCGCGTGTCGCGAAGATCGTGTGGTCGCGCCCGAGTCCGGTTCCCGGTCCGGGGCGGAAGCGCGTGCCGCGCTGGCGGACGACGATCATTCCGGCCTTGATCTCCTGGCCGTCGAACATCTTGACACCGAGTCGCTTGGATTCGGAGTCGCGGCCGTTCTTCGAAGAGCCGAGTCCTTTTTTGTGGGCCATTTCTAGTTCTCTTCCTTCTTCGTGGTCGTGCTGGCGGTCTTCTTCGCCGTCGTCGAGCGCGTTGCCTTCTTCCCGATCGACTGGATCTCGATCCGCGACAAACGGCTGCGGTGGCCGTTGCGCCGCCGATAGCCGGTGCGGCGCCGGTGCTTGCCGACGATGACCTTTTTGCCGAGCAGGTGTTCCGAGACCTTCGCGGTCACCTGCGCGCCCTTGAGGGCGTCGCCGAGCTTCGGCTCGCCGTCGCCCCCGAGCATGACGAGGTCGGGATGGAATGTCTTCCCTTCGTCGTGCGGCAGGCGGTCGACGAGCAGCCACTGGCCCTCGCGGACGCGGTACTGCTTTCCGCCGAGCGCGATGATCGCGTAGCTGTCGGTTTTCGTGGCCATAGCGCTAAGCGAGCGGGCTCTCCTGGCCCGCTTCGGGTGCAGATTCTACCGACTTGCGCTTTCGTCCGCGCCCTCCGCGCGTGCCGCGCCGGGTCTTTTTCTTCGGCTTCGGCTCCTCGCCGTTTTCGGAGGGTGCCGCGGCGACGGGCTCCGCGGGCTCCTCCGCCTGCTCCTCGGCCGGTGCTGCTGCCGCTTCCGGGGTCGCCGCTGTTTTCTTCTTGCGCCCGCGGCCCCCGCGTGTGCCGCGCCGGGTCCTTTTCTTGGGCTTCTCCTGCGTGGGATCGTCGCCGTTCGTGCTCTCGCCCTCAGCGATGACGGCGCGCGCAGTCGTCTTGGCAACGGTCTCGATCCTGATCGGCACGGTCTCCCCGACCCGACTTGCGGCGTCCTTCACCGTCACGACGTAGCCGTCGATACGCGCGATCGCGTCCGTGTCCGAATGCTGATGCGCTTCCTCGAGCTCGACCTCGAGCTCCTGTCCGCGGTCGACCGGCTGCGCGTTGTCCTCGACAGTGTCTGGCGCGCCCTGCTCAAGGACGACGAAGTGGTCGTGCGCCGCTCGCTGCCGGCCCTTGATCGCGAGCGTGCGCCCAGTTTCCTTCTCCAGCTCGGCGAGCCGGGAGGCTCCTGGCCCGATCAACGTGGAGGCAACCTGCGAGTTCAGCTCGATGTGGAACGCCTTGCTCGTCGAGCCGGCGATCAGCCTGCGGATCCGCCGCTCCGCGTCGACCGCGTGAGTCTCCATCGAGACGACGACGCCGTCCCCCTTGCACGCGGCACAGACGTTCGTGAGGATCTCGCGCGGCCCGTCGGTGACGTTCTGGCGCGTCATCTCGACGAGTCCGAGCGGCGAGATCTCGACGACGTAGGTCTTCGTCCGGTCGCGCGCGAGCTCCTGCTCCAGCGCTTCCTCGACCAGCTTGCGGTTCTTGGGATTCGCCATGTCGATGAAGTCGATGACGATGATCCCGCCGATGTCCCGGAGCCGGAGCTGGCGGACGACCTCGCTGACCGCCTCGAGGTTGTTCTTCGTGATCGTGTCCTCGAGGCGGGCGCCGCTCGACCGCCCGCGAGAGCCGACGAAACGGCCTGTGTTGACGTCGATGACGGTGAACGCTTCGGCGTAGTCGAAGATCAAATAGCCGCCGGAGGGAAGGTCGACGCGCCGGTTGAGCGTCGAGCGCACGGCCTCGTCCACCCCATAGAGCTCCATGAGCGGCTCCTTGCCCTTGTAGAGCTCGACGCGCGCCGCGAGCTCGGGCGAGGTCCGCTTCAAATAGCCGACGACGCGCCGGTACGTGCGGTCGTGATCGATGACAACGCGCTCGAAGTCGCGGATGAAGAGGTCGCGGATGATGCGGAGCGGCAGCTCCGACTCCTGGTAGACGAGCGACGGAGCCTCTGCGCGCTTGGCGCGTCCCTGGATGGTCGCCCAGAGTTTCTGGAGGAGAGCGAGGTCGCCCTCGAGCTCTTCCTTCGAGGCGCCCTCGGCCGCCGTGCGGACGATGAGGCCGCCGTCGGGAAGCTCGAGACCCTTGCAGATGGCCTTGAGCCGTTCGCGCTCCTCGTCCTCCAGGCGGCGGGAGACTCCGATGCCGTCCCCGTACGGGACGAAGACGAGGAATCGGCCGGGGAGCGAGATCTCGGTCGTCAACCGGGCGCCCTTGGTCCCCATCGGGTCCTTGACCGCCTGGACGAGTACCTCCTGGCCCCGCTCGATCAACTCCTGGATGCGGCGCCCGTGGCGCGGCTTCCCTTCGAGCTCCGGGACGACTATCTCGTCGACGTAGAGGAAACCGTTCTTCTCGAGCCCGATCTCGACGAAGGACGCCTCCATGCCCGGGAGGACGTTGTCGACGACGCCTTTGTAGACGTTGCCCGCCACGGAGCTGTGTGAGGCGCGGCCGAGGTAGACCTCGACGACGACGTCGTCCTCGAGCACGGCCACTCGCTGCTCGGTCACCTCGACCGAGACGAAGATTTCCTTCTTGACCTTGGGAAGAGCCGAGCGCTTTGGCGTCTGTGTGCGCCTGCGGCGCGGCTTCGCGTCCTCCCCATCCTTCTTCTTCTGCCGGGGCTGGCGCGGCTTGGGCTCGGCTTTCGCCGGGGCCTTCGACTCTGTCTTTGCGCCGCCCTCGGCGGCTTCTACCTTCTTCTTGCCGCGGCCTCGGCCGCCGCGAGTCCCGCGGCGCCTGCGCGGCTTGGGCTTGTCAGCCTGTCCGTCCGCCTGGGACGGCGAGGCCTCCTCGAGCGCTTCGGGAGCGGCCGCCTCGGTGGGCGCCGCCTCCTCGCTGCTCGTCTTCTTGCGAAACAATCGCACGATGTAAATCTCCTTTCGGGCGCACGCCGCCACCCGCGCGTCTCGGCGCGGGCAAGGTCAACGTGTCTGCCACAAAGCTCATTTGTTGTGAGCGCGGAATCCCGCTCGCCCGATTTGGGCTCGGTTCTCCCTGCGCGTACCCGTTAAAGGTAGCAGGCGCCCCTCGGCGGCCCTGCTACGCGGCGGCGGGACGAAGCTCGGTTTGCTTTCGCTTGACGGCCCGCAGGCGCTGGCTGAGGCGAGCCCAGGCCCAGGGCTCGATCTCGTGGTAGCGGCCGGACCCGATCTCGGCCCTGGTGACCTCCAGGTACTCGAACCAGGCGTCGGCCTCCTCGATTGCCAGTGCCTCGTGAACCGGCAACAGCTGCTCGGCGTTCATGCGCTGGAAGGCTAGGACCTGGACCGGACGGCATCGGCCGCCCGCGAGAGCGCATGTGCGCCGCCCTGCTCGAAGTAGGCCGTCGCGGCCTTCCCGAGCGCCTTCGTGCCGACGTAGGCGATGCCGCCCTTGATCGCCCAGCCGAGGCCGGGGACGAAGCCGAGCGCCTCGCGTGCGACCGTGCGGAAACCGAGTCCGGCGCCGACCACGGCGAGGAGCTCGGGGATGCGTTCTCGGTCGATCTGTTCTCCGTGGGCCGCAGCGATCCGGAAGACCATGCGCAGCTGGTTCAGCGTGAGCACCGGGAAGTCCGCCCCCGGAATGAAGATCGCCACGCCGAGAACTCCGTTCTGGCGCGCGAAGCGGCGCACGATCGCGTCGACGACGGCCTCGCGGAGGACGGGCAGGCGGGCGGCCAACGCGTAGCCAGTCTCCT
>JBKPPF010000042.1:0-6844 GCA_046733475.1 Actinomycetota bacterium | reverse complement strand
CCGTTAGACTTTCCCCGATGGCGAGCGAACGCCAGATCCATGTCGGCGGCGTCGCGATCGGCGGCGGCGCGCCCGTCGTCGTGCAGTCGATGACCCTGACGAAGACGTACGACGTCGACGCCACGATGGCGCAGATCGCCGCCCTCGCCTCCGCGGGCTGCGAGATCGTGCGCGTTGCGGTGCCGAAGTCCGAGGACGCCGGCGCTCTCTCGAGGCTCGTCTACCTGAGCCCGGTCCCGATCATCGCCGACATCCACTTCAACGCCTCGCTCGCCCTCAAGGCGATCGACGCGGGCGTGGCCGCCGTGCGGATCAACCCGGGGAACATCGGCGGGCCGGACAAGGTCGCCAGCGTCGTCGAGGCCGCCAAGGCGAAGGGGATCCCGATGCGAATCGGCGCGAACTCGGGGTCGTTACCCAAGCATCTCGTCGAGCTCGCGCAGCGGGACACAGCCGAGGCTCTCGTCGAGGAGGCGCTCGAACAGGTGCGCCTGCTCGAGTCCATGGACTACTACGATTTCAAGATCTCGGTGAAGTCGAGCTCGGTGCCGACGATGATCCGCGCTTACCGAATGCTCTCCGAGCGGGTCCCCTATCCGCTCCATCTGGGCGTCACGGAGGCGGGTCCCATCTCCACCGGGTCGATCAAGAGCGCGATCGGCGTCGGCTCACTCCTCATGGACGGCATCGGCGACACCATTCGGATCTCCCTGACCGCCGACCCAGTGGAAGAGGTCAAGGTCGCCTGGGAGATCCTGAAGGCGCTCGGCCTGCGGGAACGCGGGCCCGTCATGATCGCCTGCCCGTCCTGCGGCCGCGACAATGTCGGCGTCTGGAACCTCGCCGAGGCGGTCGAGGAGCGCCTGAAGAGCTATCCGCAAGCCTTCGAGGTCGCCGTCATGGGCTGCGCGGTGAACGGGCCGGGGGAGGCTGGGGACGCCGACTTCGGCATCGCCGGCGGCCGCGACACCGGCTTCATCTATGCGCACGGGCGCGTGCTGAAGAAGGTGTCCTCCGACATCCTGGTCGAAGAGCTCTTCCATGAGATCGACACGTGGATTGCCCACGGCATGGAGCGTCCCAAGCGGCTCAAGCTGGCGAAGCCCGCCGCACTTCTCATGGCCGAAGCGGCCCAGCGCCCGTCATAGCAGAGGCGATGCGAGCCTCCCAGCTCTTCATCCCGACGCTCCGGGAGGATCCGGGCGATGCCGAAGCGGTGAGCCACAAGCTGCTCGTGCGCGGAGGCTTCATCCGTCAGGTCTCGGCGGGCCTCTGGTCCTTCACGCCGCTGGGCTGGCGCGTCCACCGGAACATCGAGCAGATCATCCGCGAGGAGATGGACGCGATCGGCGGGCAGGAGATGCTGATGCCCGTCCTCACTCCCGCGGAGCTCTGGGAGGCGACGGGCCGCATCGCGATTCCGGAGATCTTCCGGGTCCAGGATCGAACCGGCCGCGACTTCATCCTGCCGCTGACGCACGAGGAGACGGTCACGTTCCACGCACGCGAGCTCCAGAGTTACAGGGACTTGCCGCAGCTCTGGTACCACTTCCAGACGAAGGATCGCGACGAGCCACGTCCGCGCGGAGGCCTCCTGCGGGTACGCGAGTTCATCATGAAGGACGCCTACTCGTTCGACCGTGACGAGGAGGGCGTACGCGCGAGCTTCGAGGCGAACCGTGAGGCGTACAAGAAGATCTTCGCCCGCTGCGCGCTGGAGACGTACGACGTGCAGGCCGAGAGCGGGATCATGGGCGGCAAGTTCAGCATCGACTTCCTCGCGCCGTCCGGGTCGGGCGAGAACACGCTCGTCCGGTGCGAGAACGGCGACTACGCCGGCGACCTCGAGGTGGCGGAGGCGGTTCCGAGCGTCGCCGTTCTGCCCGATCCGCTCGGCGCGCCCGAGGAGATCGAGACGCCCGGCGTGACGACGATCGAGGAGCTGGCCGAGCTCCTCGGGATCGACCCGTCGGCGACCTCGAAAGCGATGCCGGTCGTCAAGCCGGACGGCACTCTCGTGCTCGCGCTGGTCCGCGGCGACGACAGGCTCAGCGAGACGAAGCTGTACGACGCGCTGCCCGGCCCGTCTCGGACGGCGACGGACGACGAGATCAGAGCCGCGTTCGGCGCGGGCGGCGGCTCGCTCGGCCCCGTCGGTTTCTCGGGGGAGGTGATCGCCGACGAGACCCTGCGCGAGGGGCAGTTCGTCGCCGGCGCAAATCACGACGGGAGGCACCTATGCGGCGTCCAGGCGGGCCGCGACTACCAGCCGCGCTTCGCAGACCTGCGCGAGCCGCGAGAAGGCGACCGCTGCCGGGCGTGCGGAGGCGCGCTCATCTTCCAGACAGGGATCGAGGTCGGCCACATCTTCAATTTCGGCAGCTTCTACTCCGAGCCTCTCGGCGCGACGTTCCTCGACGAGGACGGTCAAGAGAAACCGCTGCTCGGCGGGAGCTACGGCATCGGGCCCGGTCGGGTCATGGCCGCGATCGTCGAGCAGCACAACGACGAGTACGGGATCTCCTGGCCTGCCTCGGTCGCTCCGTACGACGTTCACGTCGTTGCTATCGGCGCAGCGGGGGCGGAGGCGATGGAAACCGCCGACGGGATCGTCGTCGCTCTCGAAGAGGCAGCGCGTTCCGTCTTGCTCGACGACCGCGACGAGCGGCCAGGCGAGAAGTTCGCCGACGCCGACCTCATCGGCTGCCCGATCCGTCTCACCGTCGGCAAGAAGACCCTCGAGGACGGGCAGGTGGATCTTCTGGTTCGGGAAGGCCGGGCCCAGGAGCGCGTACCGGTCGGAGAAATTCCCGCTCGTGTGGGAGGATTGCTCGATGGCGCGTAAGCGGCGGTTCAGCGAAGAGCCCTTCGGCGAGACGATCCAGGCCCTGATGGCGGAGCGCGGGACGACCTACCGCGGCCTTGCCGAGAAGACTGGGCTCTCCGCCGGGTATCTGAACCACCTCGCGCACGGGAACCGACCCGTGCCGTCCAACGAGGTGATCGCCACGCTTGCGAAGTCCCTCCGCGTCGAACCGGAGCACTTCCGCGAGTACCGCATCCGCGTGATTACCGACCGGCTCGAGCGCATGCCCGAGCTCGTCGACCGCCTGTACAAACGGCTAAACGCCTAGGTCGCTCGGGCCAGGAACCCGAGTTCCAGCAAACGACGCACGGCCGGAAGCCCGGCGCGCGCGACCGAGTCCTCCTCGAGCTGGGAGTCGCGGGCGATCTCGGCGAACAGGTCGCGCAGCCGTCTACGCCCGTCGACACGCGCGAGAAGCTCGATCGTGTACGCGTCGACGCCGACGCTGAAGCCGAGACCCCATTCGAGGCGGACACGGGCGCTCTCGAGCTCCATCCCGTCATCCTTGTGGCGCCAGATCTGCTCGATGCGTTGCGGCTCGACGACGGCGAGGACCTCGTCGAGCAGCTGGTCTTCGGTCGGGAGCGAGACGAGGAGGTCGTGATTGACGAACGTGCGCACGATCTGGTCGCCGGCAGGGCCGAGCTCGACCTCCGGGATGACCTCGTGGCGCGCCCAGTTCGTCCCGCGGGAGCGGCGTCGCATGACGATCGCACCCGAAGCGACCCTGTCGGCAGCGAGATCTCGGAGGAAGCCGGTCCAGCGGGCGAGCGAACCCGCGTCCACGTGCGCGGCGGCGTATCCGGCCGGGTCGTCCTCGCGCTCGAGGAGAAAAAGAGCGTCGCATCCGGTACCCGCGACCCACTGCTCGAGCGGCGCCCACCAGTCCTCGCCCGTCCCGAGCACCCACGTGACCAGGACGTGGGCGAAGCCGCCCTCGCTCAGGTGTGAGGCGACCGCCTTGACGAGCTCGCGGCAACGGGTGTCGGCACGCTCGTCCTCGTCCGGCGAGAGGGTGTGCGGCGGGTTGGCGACGATGAGGCCGTAGGAGTGGCCGGCAATCGGCTCGAGATCCTCCCCCTCGACGACGTCGAGATTGTCGAGCGCGTTCAGCAGCGCGCCGGTCCGGATCAGCGTCAGCGCCCCTGCATCCGCCTCGACCGCGACCGTGCGGTCCGTATGCCGTGCGGCGAGGAGCGCGTGCATTCCCGTTGCGGCCTCGGCCTGGAGCGCGGAGACGAAGTGCATGCGGACCGTCATGTTGGCCAGCAGGTGCGATCCTTCCGGCGGCTCCGCGCCGGGCTCGTAGGCGACGAGGACATCCTTGTGCGGGACCAGGCGGACGGTCGCGCGCACGTCCTCGCCTGGGGCTTCGAGGACGCCTGCCGCCACGAGCCGGTCCGGGTCGAGCCCCGGAAGCGCCGCGGCGGCATCTTGCCAGGGCACCTGGTCTCCGAGGAAGAAGAGCCTGATCAGGGTGTCGAGCGGTTTCCCCTCGGATACGCGCTGAAGGTGGAGGGGAATGTCGGTCGCTCGAGCGTAGAGCTCGTACTCGATGCCGAGCCGTTCCCTCAAGCCGTCGGCGGTATAGCCGGCCGCCACGAGCAGCGTGCCCAGCGTCGAAACGGCCCCGGGGTCGTCGAGGTCTGGAGTGGGGTGGGGCGATGTGTCCGTGCTCACGAGAATACGTGGAGGCATCCGCTATCGTTGCCAGGCACGGGGCGTGGCGCAGCCTGGTTAGCGCGCTAGTCTGGGGGACTAGAGGTCCCGAGTTCAAATCTCGGCGCCCCGATGATAGTGAAAAGCCCCGTATAGACGGGGCTTTTCGGTAATCGAGGCTTTTGGCTCCTAATGGGCGGTTTGTGCCACTTCCGTACCATTACGGGCGAGGGAGGCATCGTGTGCGGCCCGCGTCCGGTCGATGGCGTCGGGAAGGCGGTGGCCGTAAGTGCGGTCGATTTGGTCGGCGCTCGTGCCCATGAAGCGGGCGAGCTCGAAGAGAGAGACGCCCGCCGCGATCGAGAACGTGGCGAAGGTGTGGCTGAGCCCATAGGGCGTCCGGTGCTCGAGCCCCGCGGCCCGGACGGCAGGCGTCCATTCATCAGCTCGCCACTCGTTGAGGTTCAGGTAGCCGCCACGAGTGCCCGGGAAGAGGAGGGGGTGTCGATGCGAGGCGTTAAGCTCCTCGGCGTCGTTGTTCACATCCGAGAAGACCTGCGGCCTTGCCTCGAGCGGGAACTTGATGAAGAAAGCCGGGGCCATCGCGCTTAGGCTTCGACCGGCTCCGCTGCAAGCACCGGATCGCCTTTGACGAACTTGTCGAGATCACCGAGCCGGAAGACGAACCCCCTAGTCGGATCCGGGGGCCAGGGGAGAGCCCCTAGAGGCAGGCTCACCTCAGAAGCGAATACACCCGTCTCGCCGAAGTTCGCAAACACCTGGGGCTCAAAGGGGCCGAGCATGGGCAGGTTCAGGAAGACGAGCACGCGACCGTTGACCAGGGCGGGGTAAGCGAAAACACCCTCCCGGGGCTGCCCGTCGATGAAGGCGTGCCCCTTCGGCTTCCCGTCGTCGCCAGCAACGACCGCGACCGTCAGGACGGCATCTCCCGGCCTCCGCCTCGGCCTCGCGCTTCTTCGCCCGCAGCTCGCGCATGTGCTCCGTATGGCACAGCAGACACCACGAGCCCAGCCCGTCCTTCCGCCGCTTCCGCGGAAACTCGGCTCTCTCCTTCAGTTCCTGGCCTTACCGCACTTCTTCATGACTAACCGTTTTTCTCGCAAAAACTGGGCGGGTGTGGCGGCCGTCTTCCTCAAAAAAGAGCTACCCTGATTCATGCGGCGCCGGGGTTAGCCGCAGGCCCGTCGCCGTCAGATGTTCCGCTCCCAGTTCCAATCGGAGCATCTGCCCTCTCCCGGTGGAGGCGGCGGATTGACCAGGGGCGTCCCTATTGTGCCGCCGCCTCCGCCTTTTCCGGATGCAAGCCGCTTCGAGTGTGCGATCCCGTGACACGTTCGGCAAAGCGTCACGAGGTTGCTGGAAACGTCTTCGCCTCCCTGGCTGTGTGGTGTCAGGTGGTGGACGACGAGGCCGGTGGTCTCGCCGTGTACGCAGCGGTAGCCGTCCCGCTGTTTCACCTAGCGCGCACCTGCTTCCACCTACCGGTTGAGAGGGAGGCGCGTACCTGGCGGGCGGGCCGGGTGTGGTCGGGGCACGGCCGGCGGCGTCCGCAGTGGCAGAGGCGCGTCGGCATGGTCCTAGGAGGCCCTCATTTGCGTTCTAAGCGCCTGAGAGGGAGGCGGGAGGGGCGCTGAGACGACGCTCCTCCCTGTGCAGTCGCGGGTGTTTGGTACTTCGGAGTCACAGTGCGACACGCAGTCCTTCACTTCGGCACGTCCTCTCGATACGGCCCGCCCACCAGGGCGGGAGCTCGCGGTCGAGTTGAGGCTCACGATCGGGAGAGGGCCCACGCCTGCCGGGGGATGCTCGCCCAGCCGTTCTCGTGCTTGGCGGGCCACTTGGTAGGGCGCGGCTTGACGGTGCGCGGGGCGAGGTAAACGTGCCGTGGAACGAGCGTCACGCCTTGCTCACCTTCCGGTCTTTGAGCACCGGCTTCGCTTCCTCGTCGGAGAGCTGAACCTTCTCGCCGTAGAAGTGCGGTTTGCCGCTCGAGGCGTGCACCGCGTCCGTTCGGACGATGAACGTGCTCTTGGCTTTCTTCTTCTCGGCCATTACGAGGCCGCGATCCGAACTGCCGCCGCCTGGCGCTCGACGCCTACCTGCGCGTTGAGCTCGATGCGGATGCGGCTCTGGTTCGTCTGGCCAGCCGATTGCTCAGAAGGTCTGCAGGCTGACCGGCGAGGAGTAAAGCTTCCCGAAGGCGGATGCGTCCATGACGATCGAGGCGGCAACCGACCTCGACGTGTAACGCTCGAGGCCGAAGATCGTGGAAGGCGCAAACGAGGCCGGCCCGAAGAC
>JBKPPF010000041.1:0-57268 GCA_046733475.1 Actinomycetota bacterium | reverse complement strand
CGCCCCGTCAAAATCGTATGCACAATCCACCACAGTGAGCCGGTAAAGACCTACCACGGGTGGCCGAGCTCGCAGAGAAGCGGCCCGGTTCCCGGGCCGCTTCTCGCTACGGGCGCCTAGGCGGTCGACAGCTCGGGCCGTTCCTCAGTACTGCAGGTCGTCCACGCCGTACGTCGTGAGCGCGTACACGACGATCAGGTTCAGCGTGATCATGAGGATGCTCGCGAGCGGATAGCTGAAGATCCAGAAGATGTTCAGTACCGCGCCGATGCAGCCGACGAAGATGCCCACGCCATAGGCCCAAGCGGCCCGCTGGAAGATGAAGACACCGGTGGCGATGAGGCCGATGCCGACGATGAGGTAGAGCCAGCCCCAGGCCTCAAGATTGTTGTTCCAGAACAGGGCATCGACGGCGGTGTCCTGCGTACGGATCGCCCACAGGCCGTCGAGGAACTGCATCGTCCCCGCGACCATGAGCAGGATGGCCGCGAAGCCGACCCATCCGCGCCCTGGGCGCACCCTCGTGGTGGTCGTCATGCATGCTCCTTTCGTCACCTACCTACCCCGACCGCACAAATCTTCCGCGGCGGGCCGGACGGAGCGACTCTAGGGCGAATCGACGACCATTTCGCCGGCGGTTCCCAAATTCCTAACGGGCGCGTGCTACAAGGGCGGGGGTGTCCTTCGGCCAGGACTTCGCTTCCACACTCGCTGCGGCACGACGCGGCGACGAGCGCGCGCTGACCGACCTCTACCGAGTCTTCCAGCCGAGGATTCTCCGCTATCTCCTGTCGCAGGAGCCAAAGGACGGCGAGGATCTTGCTTCCGAAGTGTGGCTCGACATCGGAGGCGGTCTGAATCGGTTCGAAGGCACCGAGAGCGACTTCCTCTGTTGGATCTTCACGATCGCACGGCGGAGGCTGATCGATCACCGGCGGGCTCGTGATCGGCGACGCACCGACCCCGTCAGCGTCGAGACCCTGGCCCTGCCATCCGAGGAATTCGACCCAATCCGCTCGCTCGAGTACGGAGAGGCACTCTCATGCCTTGGAACGCTTCCGCGCGAGTGGGTCGAGATCGTCCTTCTCCGAGTGGTCGGCGGACTCGACTCGGCCGAGGTCGCGGCAATTACCGGGCGGAAGGCCGGAACCGTTCGCGTAATCCAGAAGCGAGCTCTGGAACAGCTGGCGGAGCTCCTGTCATCGGATCGCGAGAGAGCTGTAACGCGATGAGCCTCTGGCGCGATTTCGACTGTGAGATGCAACGTCTGCCGCTGGACATCGACACTGCCGATCGCCTGCTCGCGGGACACGTCCTGCCGGCAGACGCGCCCCCGGGCTATGAGGCAGTCGCGTCACTTCTCGCCTGCTTACGGGCGCACGAGGGGGACCGAGGTCTCCGGCACGAGGACACCGCGCCCGAGCTCGTCAAGGGCGGGCGTTCGCCTGTACTCGAAACCACCTCGACGTCCAGGAGGTCAACTGTGCATCGATTCAAGCTCGCGGGGACGGCAGTCGCCGCCGCCTTGGCTTGTACGACCGGCCTTGCTTTCGCCGGCAGCCTGCCCGGTGCGGCGCAAGACGTCGCCTCGTCCATGCTCTCGAAAGTCGGCGCGACGGTGCCGGGGCCGAACGAGAATGCGGGAACGCATCCGAACGTCCGCGGAAGCTCGTCGTCCGATGTCGCTGCTTCGGACGACGCCGACGAGAACGGAGCCCCAGCCGAGAACGGAGAAGGCAAAGGCGCGGAGATCTCCGAGCTCGCGACGACGACCGAGTTGACGGGCGTCGAAAAGGGTGCAGCCATCTCGAACCTTGCCAGCCGCGGCGAGAGCCGGGCCGGCCAGCAGGGACAAGCGACCGCCGACCACAGCGCGGCAACGGACGGAGCGGCGACCGCGGACGAGGCGAGCGGCGGCCACAGCACCGCCGGCGCGGACAACGCGGCCGCCGGCAAAACGCATCGACCCTAGAGAAAGTGCCGAAGAAACCAGAGCGGCCCGCCGAAGCGGGCCGCTCTGAGGTCGAGGTTGAACCAGGGCTAGGTCGCCGTCGGTACCGTGACCGGCCGACGCATGCGCGCGCCGCCGAGCACGTAGTAGACCCCGCCGCCGACCACCATCCCGGCGAGCCAGGAGAGATCGGTGTTGTCCAGCGCCTTCGCGATCGGCCCTTGCATGAAGCCGGGCTGTGCGAACTCGAACGCCCAGCCGGCGATGAGGCCGAGCACCAGCGCGATGACTGCGGCGACATTCACGTCGCCGTACGGAGACTCCTCTGGAGGCAGATAGAGCCCCGCGATGTCGATCTCCTGCCGCCTCACGATGAAGTACTCCACGATCGTGATGCCGGCCCATGGACTGATCCACACGACGATCGAGACGATCCACTTGTCGAACGACGAGGCGAAGCTCGCGGACTCGACGAACGCGATGAGCACGATCGTCCCCACCACTCCTGCCGCGGCCGCCACGATCGGCCGCTTGATCTTCACACCGAGCGAGAGGAAGGCAAGTGAGCACGAGTAGATGTTGAGGATGTTCGTCGCAATCGGCCCGTGCAGCACCACGAAGAGCACCGGGATCGCCATGGCCCCGAACGCGGCTGCCACGAGCTGGGCCGGGTCGGTGCCCTGGCCGCCGGTCGCGATCGCGGCTCCGAGGATGGCGAGCCAGACCGTCGGGATGAACATGCCGAGCGACGTCGCCCAGAACACCTGCTTCTTCGAGTACTTCGGGTTGACGAAGCGCGGATAATCGGAGCTCATCGTCAGCCAGGAGATGCCCCAGCCGATCCCGATGGCCGTCATGAGGCCGGCCATTGCCGAGATCTTGTCCCCGCCTGCGACCTGCGAGCCGCCCCAGTGCACGTCCACCTTCGTGAAGGCCAGGGCGGTCATCGCAACCATGATCGCGGCGGTCACCGGCACCGTGTACTTCTCGAACGTACGGATGAGGTAGAAGCCCCAGATCGCGATCACGACCTGAACGAGCATGATCAGAAGGCCGACGACGTAGCGCGTCCCCTGCCCGCCGTGGTAGCCGAGCTTGTCGAGGATGCCCGACTCGCCGACGACGAGGTCGAGGATCACCCAGGTGTTCACGCCGATCCAGCCCATCGTGAGGAGGAGCTGTGCCGCGGACGGTATGTAGGCGCCGCGGCGACCGAAGGCGCTCCGGGAGAGCACCATCTGGTTGACGCCGGTCTTGTGCCCCATCGTGGCGAAGAGCCCGAAGAGGGCGCAGCCGACGATGTTCCCGATCACGACGACGAGGATCGTTTCCACCAGACTGAGACCGAAGATCGGGCCCAGGGTGCCGAGCACCCAGTTGATCGGCGCCAGGTTTGCGCCCATCCAGACCCAGAACTGCTGAAGCGGCGTCGAATCCCGGTCCTCAATCGGGACCGGCTCGATGCCGTGCGCGTCGAGGCGGACCGCCTCGCTCAGCTCGCGCTTTTCCTGGTCGAGGATCGACATGGATATGCCCTCCTGCTGGGGGTGTCCCGGGAAATCCGGTGTGGCTGGATTGTGCGCCCGGAATCGGACGAGTTACAAGCCGAAAAAAGCCGCTACGTGCGCACTTCTGCGCGCCGTGCAACGGCTTCGGCCCGCTCCTGGGCCTCGGCCAGCGTTTCGGTCTCGTCGACGACCATGATCTGGCCCTCGTCGAGGAGCCAGCAGCCGGCGCACATCACCGAATTCACGTTCTCGGACTTCATCGCGGTGACGAGCGCGGACACCGCGTCGTGCACCGGAGTCATGTTCACGGTCCGCGGATCGACGAGCACGAGATCAGCAGCCTTGCCGGGCTCGAGCGAGCCGATCTCGTCCCCCACACCGAGCGCGCGGGCACCGTCGCGCGTCGCCATGGCGAACGCCGTCCGCGCGTCCAGGACCGTCGGGTCGAAACGCAGGCCTTTCTGGAGGAGCGTCGCCGCCCAGAGCTCGTCGATCAGGCTCATGCGGTTGTTCGCCGGCGCGCCGTCGGTGCCGAGGCCTACCAGGACTCCGGCGTCCAGCATGTCCGCCACGCGTGGGAGTCCGAGGACCCGCAGGTTCGAGGCGAGATTGTGGGAGACGGCCGCGCCGGTCTCGGCGAGCAGCGCGATTTCCTCGTCGTCCAGCCAAACCGCATGGGCGCCGAGGAACCACGGTCCGAGCGCACCGAAGTTGGCGAGGTGCCGGACCGTGGTGGTGCCGCGCGTCGCCTTCGTGTGCTCGTTCTCGGCCGGGATCTCGGCGATGTGCATCTGCAGCGGCGTGCCGAGCTTCCGTGCCCGCTCGACGCTCGCCTCGATGAGCTCGTCCGAGCAGTTGAAGATCGTGCGAAGGGTGTAGGAGAAGCGGAGGCGCCCGTCCGCCTCGCCGTGCCAGCGCTCGGCGAGCTCGTCTTGAACGGCCAGCGTTTGCTCCGTGGACTCGCGCCGCGACTCGGGCACGCCCTCGGGCTCGTCCATCGCGCTTCGGCCGAGGAACCCCCGGATGCCTGCCCGCTCGAGCCCGCGACCCGCGCCGTCAACGTGCTGTCCGCCCGGATCGGCGATCGTGGTGACGCCGTTTCGGATCTGCTCGAGGGCGCAGGCGAGCGCGCTCACCTCCACGTCCTCCTCGTCGAGCGCGGCCTCGTAGGGCCAGATGCGGTCGCGGAGCCAGGTGAGGAGGTCGACGTCGTCGGCCAGCCCGCGCCCCAGCTGCTGGCTCAGGTGGCAGTGCGTGTTGACGAGCCCGGGGACGACGATGAGCCCTCGGGCCGAGCGCGTTTCGACCTCCTCTTCGCTCGGCTCGGGCCCGACGTGCGCGATCCGGCCTTCCTCCACCTCGACAACCCCGGGGTCGAGCACCGTTCCGGCACTGTCCATGGTGACGACGAGCCCGCCCTCGATTCGCAGCCGCACCCGATTACGATACCGCCGTGCCGGCCGACCTCCTCCTACGGAACGCGCGGCTCGCCGGGCGCGACGGCGTCTGCGACCTCGCGATCGAAGGCGGCCGCTTCAGCCGCATCGGCGCGAACCTCGACGTGTACGCGAAGGAAACGCTCGACGCCGAGGGCAGGCTCGCCTCTCCGCCGCTCGTCGACTGCCATCTCCATTTAGACGCAAGCCTCACGGCGGGCAAGCCGCGCCACAACGAGTCGGGCACGCTGCTCGAGGGGATCCAGGTCTGGGGGGAGCTGAAGCCGTCGCTCACCGTCGACGACGTCGTCGCGCGCGCAACCGAGATCGTCCGCTGGTCGGCCGCGCAGGGCACGCTCTTCATCCGCGCGCACGCGGACGTCTCCGGCGACAACGACGCAATGGTGCGCGGTCTCCTCCGTGTCCGCGACGAGCTGGCCGAGCTCGTCACGATCCAGGTGACCGCCTTTCCCCAGGACGGAATCTTCGCGGACGAAGCCGACGCGGAGCGCCTCGAACGCGCGATCGAGCTCGGCGTCGACTGCGTCGGCGGCATCCCCCACTACGAGCCGACCTCGGAGCTCGGGCTCATGGAGGTCCACCGGGTCTTCGAACTGGCACGCGAGCACAGCCGGCGGATCGACATCCACTGCGACGAGACGGACGACCCCGCCTCGCGTTTCCTCGAGGTCATGGCCGACGACACCGTCAAGCACGGCCTGATGGGGCGCGTGACCGCGAGCCACTGCACCGCGATGGGCTCTTACGAGCCCTACTACTCGTCGAAGCTGCACGGCTTCCTTCGCCGCAGCGGCATCAACATCGTGGTCAACCCGTACGCGAATTCGCTCATCCAGGGACGGCTCGACCCGTATCCCAAGCGGCGCGGTTTCGCTCAGCTCAAGGAGCTGCTCCGCGCGGGCGTCAACGTGTCGCTCGGGAACGACGTGATCATGGATCCCTGGTACCAGCTGGGAAAAGCCGATCTCATCCACGCCGCGAACCTCGCGCTCCATTTCACGTACATGAGCGGCCTCGACGAGATCCCCGCGATGCTCGCATGCGCGACGTGGCGTGGGGCGAAAACTCTCGGCGTCGAGGACGAGTACGGGATCGAAGAGGGCAAGCCGGCGCACCTCGTCCTCTTCGACGCGCCGACGCCCGTCGAGGTGCTGCGCCTTCAGCCGGTGCGCCGCTGGGTGCTCAGAAGCGGCCGCGTCATCGCCGAGACGACGCCGCCGGTCACGCGCCTCTTCCACGAAGGGCGCGAAGAAACCATCGCGTTTTCCCCGCCCGGGACGGGCTAGGCCGCGCGGAGGGCTTCGATCTCGCGCTGCACGGCGAGGCGCTCGAGTGCCTCGGACTCGATCTGGCGCACCCGCTCCCGCGTGATGCCGAGGCGGCGGCCGATCTCCTCGAGCGACTTGGGCTCGATGTCGCCGTTCAGGCCGTAGCGGAGCTTGACGACGTCGCGCTCGCGCTCCGGGAGCTTGGACACCGCGCGGCGCAGGACTTGCATGTCGAGGCTGACCGTGACCTCCTCCTCGGGGCCGGCGTCCTCGCCCGCCATGAGCTCGCCGAGCGACGTCTCGGAGTCGGACAGCGGCCGGTCGAGGCTCGTGACGGCGCGAGCAGCTTCGCGCACCTCGCGCACCTGCTTCACCGGCAGCTTCGTCGTCTTCGCGACCTCGTTGTCCGTCGGCGGCCGTCCGAGCTTCGGGGTCAGCTCCCGCTCGGCGCGAGCGATCTTCTGCTCGCGCTCGACGATGTGCACGGGGATCCGGATCTCGCGCGCCTTGTTCGCCACGCCGCGCTGGACGGCCTGCCGAATCCACCAGGTCGCGTAGGTCGAGAACTTGTAGCCGCGACGCCAGTCGAATTTCTCGACCGCGCGGATGAGCCCGATGATCCCTTCCTGGATCAGGTCCAGGAGGCTGAGCCCGTGGCCCTGGTACTTCTTGGCGATCGAGACGACGAGCCGCAGGTTCGAGTTGATCATGCGCTCCTTCGCCACCCGGTCGCCGCGCTCGATGCGCTTGGCGAGCTCGACCTCCTCTTTCGCCGTCAGGAGCGGGTAGCGGCCGACCTCGTTCATGAAGAGCTGCAGGGCATCTGTGGTCGCATGTGCCAGGTCACCATTGACGTACGTCGCGGCCGGCGCCGCGTCGCGCGCACAGTTGTCCTTGAGATCGATGCCGCGGCGCTCGATCTCCTCGTAGACCTCCTGCACCTGCTCGTCCTCGAGGTCGAGCGTCTGGGCGACCTCGTCGACCTCGGAGTACTCGATGCAGCCGCTTTCCTCCCCACGGTCGAGCACGGCCTGCAAAGCAGCGTCCATATGAGTCGTATTTCCGTCCATGGTCCAACGAAACAGCGATCTTGAAGCTGACTCGAATGATAGTCGAATGCGAACATATGTTCTATACTTGAGCATGGCCCACGCGCAGTACCTCGAGGACATCTGCAAGAGCGCGCTGAACCGGGTGCCGGCCGAGAGCCGCGTGCCTTTCCGCTGGACGATCAATCCGTACCGCGGCTGCACGCACAGTTGCCACTACTGCTTCGCGCGCGCATTCCACACGTACCTCGACCTCGGGATCGGCGACGACTTCTCCTCGAAGATCGTCGTGAAGACGAACGTCGTCGAGGTGCTGCGGCGCGAGCTGGCCTCCCCGCGCTGGGACGGCGAGGCCGTCGCGATGGGCACGGCTACGGATCCGTACCAGCACTGTGAGGGCCGCTACCGGCTCACGCGCGGAGTGGTCGAGACCCTTGCCCGCTTCGCCAACCCGCTCTCGATGCTGACGAAGTCGACGATGATCCTCCGCGACCTCGACGTCTACCGGGAGTTGAACGAGGTCGCGCCGCTATCGGTGGCGATGAGCGTCGGGACTTTGGACGAGGACGTACGCCGGGTCGTCGAGCCGGGGACTCCTCCCGGCCGGAAGCGCCTCGAGATCCTCGGTCGGTTCTCCGAGGCCGGGATCCGGACTGGGGTCCTCGTCGCACCGGTCCTGCCCGGACTGACGGACACCGAAGAGCATCTCGACACCGTGCTCGCGGCGTGCGCCGAGGCCGGAGTCGACTACGCGGTTCCGATCGTCCTCCACGTGCGCGCGTCGATTCGCGAGCACTTCATGCCCTGGGTGAAGCGCACGTATCCATGGCTCTACCCGCGCTACGCCGAGCTCTACGGGTCACGCGCCTACGCGCCGAAAGCCTACCAGCAGGAGGTCTCCGAGCGGTTCGCGCGCCTCCGCCTCCGGCACGGGATCCGGGGCAGCGGAGACACGGCGCGCCGGGAGGTGCCTCACCGCCAGGAGCAGCTAGCGTTGGCCGTCTGACCGACCGCATCCGCACCGGCACCTGCTCCTGGGCCGACGAGTCGCTTGTCAAGTACTGGTATCCGAAGGGCGTGCGCTCGGGCGGAGACCGACTGCGCTACTACGCCGATCACTTCGACACGGTCGAGGTGAACTCGACGTACTACCGCCTGCCCGAGGAGGACCTCGTCGCCAAATGGGCCGAGCGCGTCCCGGACGGATTCGTCATGCACGTGAAGGCCTTCGGGATGATGACTCGCCACCCGGTGAAAGCGGACGTCCTCCCGCCCGAGCTCCGTGACGCGGCGCCGGTGGACGAGCGCGGCCGGGTCGACCGCCCGCCGCGCGAGCTGCGCTCGGAGATCTTCGCGCGCTTCCACGCAGCCCTCGAGCCGCTTCGCTCTCGAGGCAAGCTCGGCGGCATCCTCCTCCAGTTCCCCTCATACATCGTGTGCAAGCCGGCCTCATTCGACTACCTCGCGTGGGCGAAGGAGGAGCTTCGCGGCGACCACCCGATGGTGGAGTTCCGACACCGGAGCTGGCTCGAGGAGGAGAACCGCGCGCAAGTCTTCTCGTTCCTCGAGGAGATCGGCGCGACCTACGTCGTCGTCGACGCGCCCAAGACCGACGCGAAGAACCTCGTCCCCACCGTTCTCGCCCGCACGAGCCCGATGGTCTACGTGCGCACCCACGGCCGCAACGCAGAAACCTGGAACATTCGCGGCCGGAGCGCGGCGGAGCGCTTCGACTACCTCTATTCCGAGAAGGAGCTCCGCGAGCTCGTCCCCGCGGTGCGCGAGCTCGCCTCGGACGCCCAGGAGGCCTATGTGATGTTCAACAACAACGGCCGCTCCCGCGCGCCCGGAAACGGCCGTTCCGAGCGGGACGGATGGATCTCCCAGGCACCCACGAACGCCCTCATGCTGCAAAAGATCCTCGCGGAGGGGTCGTGAAGTCCGAATCCGACAGTTAAGATTCAAGACAGGCGCTGGCGCGCCGATGGAACACGTATGGGGAGTCGCTTTTCGCGTATAGCCGCACCATTGACCGGCGTGCTTGCCGTGGTGGCCGCCGTCGGCTTCGTTTTGGCTGCGCCGAGGCTTCTCGACCTGTCCGGCGACCAGGCGGCCATCCCCGCTCCGCCGGCCGGAACCGGAGACGTCGCGTCGGTCGTCGCCCCCGCGTCGCCGGCCCCCGCAAGCACCCCTGGGCAGACGCCCTCGGCCGGCCCAAGCGAGGCGCCGACCTCGGGCGGCGGGGTCACACCGGCTTCCCCGACGGGCACAGGGAGCCCCGCGGCCTTCCCCGGGATCGCTCCGAGCGAGCGTCCGAGTGGCGGCGGGAACTCCGCGACCCCGCAGCCCGGGGTCGGCGAAGAGCCCCAGTCCGAGCCCGACGACAACGGCGGCCCGGGCCATCCGGCGAAGGACCACAAGGCGCACCACGGCCACGGAAACGGCCACGAGCACCACGGAAACGGGCAGGGTGTCGGGCATTCCGGCGACGGTGACGGCGACCAGCAGGACAAGGACCACGGCAAGAAGGACCACGGCGAGCACAGCAAGCACGGCCACAGCAAGCACGACAACGGCAACCACGCCGGGACGAAGCCGAAGAAGGATCCGCCGCAGAAGTCGAACCACTCTCTAGGCTCTGACCATGGCAACGGCAAGAAGCCCGATCGAGAGCACGGTCAGGGCGCCAAGCACGGGAAGTCCGAGCGGCGCGCTCATTCTCATTCACGGTCGCGGCGCTGACGCCGGCGACCTCGAGCCGCTCCTCAGCATCCTCGACCCCGACCGCCGTCTCCTCGGCGTGTTCCCGCGCGGGCCACTCGCGCTCCCACCCGGAGGACGCCACTGGTACGTCGTGCGCGAGATCGGGTTTCCCGACCGGGACACCTTCCTGCCGACATTCGCCGCGCTCGCCGAGCACATAGACGGCGTCCTCGCCGAGCACGGGCTCGACTGGGACCGAACCGCAGTCGGCGGCTTCTCGCAGGGGGCGGTGATGTCCTACGCCCTCGGGCTCGGGTCGGGAAGGCCGCAACCAGCCGCGATCCTCGCCTTCTCCGGGTTCGTCCCGACCGTCGACGGGCTCGAGCTCGACCTCGGCTCGCGCGCCAGGCTTCCTGTGTCCATCGCCCACGGGTCCCTCGATCCGGTGATCGGCGTGGAGTTCGGCCGCCAGGCGCGGGCGCTGCTCGAGGAGGCCGGCCTCGAGGTGGGCTACCGCGAGGATCCGGTCGGGCACACGATCACGCCGGGAGGGCTGGCCCAGGCGATCACCGTGCTCGACGCGGGGCTAGGTTAGAGCGTCGAGTCCCGGATGCGGGGCTCGTCCACGCCGGAGTCCGGCGTTCCGGGGGGCCGCGGGCGCAATTTCGGCGAGAGGTAGAGCATCTCGTAGGCGAGTGCCGCGAGCGCGCCGCCGAGGAAGGGGCCGATGAACCAGATCCACCCGTCCGCCCACTGGTTCTGGACGAGCATCGGCCCGAGCGCACGGCCCGGGTTCATGGCGGCGCCCGTGAGTGGGCCGCCGATGAGAATGTCCGCGGCGATCGTGAGCCCGATGGCGAAGCCGGCAATGACCGTGAAGGCGCCGCGCGGGTCGGCGGCTGTCGCGAAGACGACCCAGACGAGGAAGAAGGTCAGGACCGCCTCGAGAACGAAGCCGGCGCTCGGGGAGATCTGGGGGTTGAGCCTCGGGGCGCCGAGCTTCGCGGCATCGCTCACTGTGTCCGGGTAGATCCACTTGAGGAGGAGGGCTGCGGCGACGGCTCCGCTGAACTGCGCCGCCCAGTAGCAGAGGCCGAGAAAAGGCTTGATCCGCCGCGTTACGAGGAAGCCGAGTGTGACAGCAGGATTGAAATGCCCGCCCGAAATGTGCCCGAGAGCGGTGACCATGATCGCGAGGATGAGGCCGTGGGCAACGGCGACGCCGAGAAGGTCGCCACCGCCTGTCATCACCGAGCCGGCGCCGACGAAGATGAGTGCGAAGGCGCCGACGAACTCTGCGACCGACCGGCGGAGGTTTTCGCCTTCCACGGCCGGGAGGCTAGGGCCTTCGCCGGACGGAATTAGGTCGACTTCGCTGTTACGGTCAGCACGTGAACGGAAGGGGGTCGAGTTGGACGAACCAACGCTCCCTCACGGCGAGCCCTACTGCCCGTTGGGGCGCCGCGCGCAGATCCTCACAATCCTCCTGATCATCGGGATCGGCACGACGATCGCCGCCGTCGTCTCTGGGCTCATCGAGCGGTCGCTGCTCGAAGACGCGCAGCAGGGTCAGTTCATCACGCCGCAGCAGGCGGACGACAGCGATCGCCGTCAGCTGATCGTCGCGGTGGTGGATGGCACCGTCTTCATCGCTACAGGCGTCTTCTTCCTGTTCTGGTTCCACCGGGCTTACCGAACCTCCCCGCACTCGGCGGCGACAGGCGTTACGGCACCGGGTGGGCCATCGGCAGCTGGTTCGTCCCGGGCGCGTGGCCTCGTCGACGACGATGCGGACCTGACCTTCGACTAGTCGAAGACGCATCTACCTGAAGAAGCCAGGGCTCTGGAGCAGCATCCGCGCTCTCCCCGACGAGGTCGAATCGCTCACCATGGAGGCCGACGCCTCGGCCGAGAACATCCAGTTGGAGTCCGACTTCTTCGAGATCTCCTGCCTGACCGCGAGCGGTGAGAGCTTCCTCTTCGGCATGTCCCCGGACGGGTACTACACCGTCGCCTACGATCCGGGCCGCGACCAGGAGCTCGAGTTCCAGCGCCTGATCGAGGACTCAGCGCTTCGGAAATTCAGCACTCCGAACGCCGTCAACCGGCTGCGCGCCGAGTGCGACAGCGACGCCATGAAGGTTCTCTTCCTCGTCAACGGCAAGCGTGTCACCGAGGCGCAACACGAGTCTCGCGGCCGGCTGGTGGGGGTGGAGCTCTTCGTCTATTCGGAGAAGGGCGGAACTGATATCCGCTTCGACAACGTGCTGGTGCGAGCCGTTCCTCAGTGAGCGGCCCACTCCGGCTCGCCGTCGATGCCTACCGCGTCCGCGATCCGGTTGATGTAGTTGAAATAGGAGACCACCTGAAGGGCGTCGTGGATCGCCGCATCGCTCCAGCCCTCCTCGCGTAGGACGTCCATGTCGGCGACCGTGATTCCGGACGGCTCGCGCGTCACCTTGACGGCGAAGTCACAGAGGCAGCGGACGCGTGGCTCCAGGTCGGCCTGCCGGTAGTCGTGCATCGCATGCTCGGCCAGCTCGTCGGGTGCGCCCTCGGCACGGAGGTCGTCTGCGTGCGCGCGAATTCAGTAGTGGCAGTCGTTCGCCCGCGAAACCACGACTGCGAGGAGCTCCCGTTCGGTCCGTGAGAGCTCCGAGCACCCGAACATGACGGCGCGGTAGAGCTCCATCGACGCTCGGAGCGTCTCGGGGTTCAGCGACATCGCCTTGACGATGTTGAAAACCTTGCCCACCCGTGCGATCGCGGCGTCGTATTCGGCCTTCAGGGCCCCGGTCGCCTCGCCTTCCTCGATGAGCCGGAGATTCGGCACCGGCCCATTCTGCCCGTTTCACTGCTTCAAGTTGCATTCCCGCGGTCGGACTGCAATAAGTGTCCGCCCCGGGGTCGAGAAAAAGGAGAGTTGGCGGTGCGACGGTCAGACGACGTGGGCTACGGGGCCGAAGGGCAGGGCCCGTCAGACGAGGAAGCCACGAACGGCCGCACCGATCATGCAGAGACGGGCAGCCGAGTAGCGGGAGTCCTGAACGCCGCGGAGGAAGCGGCTGAGACGATCAAGAAAGAGGCGCGGCGGCACGCCGACGAGATCCTCCGCCAGGCGAACGCCGACGCGGCCACTCGCGTCGAGGACCTGACGCGCGAAGCCGAGCGCGTTCGCGCGGAGGCCGACAACTATGCCCGCGACATCCGCGTCGCGGTCGATTCCTATGGGACCCAGGCTCGCCGCGAAGCCGACGAAGAGGCGCGCAAGCTCCTCTCCGACGCCGAGGAGCAGGCCCGCGCCACACGCGAGGCGGCGCAGGAGATGGCGAACCAGATCGAGGAAGGCACCCAGCGGCGGCACGAGTCGCTCGTTCGCGAGGCGAAGTCCCTCGAGGAGCGCCGCCAGCGCGTGCTGGACGGCCTGCGCGACCTCGCCGCTCAACTCCAGGACGCACTCGTCGAGCCGACGAGCAGGGAGATGGACCAGTCCCTGGCCGACGCACTCGACGTCGAGCGACGCCGCTGACCGAAACGGGCGACGAGCTTCGCGAACTGCTTCGCGGCTTCCCGACGGGAGTCGCGGTCCTGACGGTCGACGCCGCGGGCGAGCGCCTGGGTCTGACGGTCAGCGCGCTCGTCTCACTCTCCCTCGAGCCGCCGCTCGTCGGGGTCGGCGTCAGCCGGCAGGCGGCCATCCACGAGCTCCTGCGCGGAGCGGGCGGTTTCGCGCTCAGCCTGTTGGCGGGAGATCAAGAGGCCATCGCCCAGCATTTCGCCCGAGGCGTCCCTCCGTTCGCGCACTGGCACGGAATCGCCACCCGCGAGGGCGCGGAGGGCGCACCGCTGATCGACGACGCCCTCGGCTGGTTCGAATGCCGCCTCGCCGACGAGCACGACGCCGGCGATCACACGCTGTTCGTCGGCGAGGTGCTCGGGGCCGAGCGCGGCCGGAGCGCGCCGCCGCTCGTCTACCTCGGGCGCCGCTACGTCTCGATGGACGCATGATCGAGGCCGTCGTCTTCGACCTCGACGGGATCCTGATCGACTCCGAGCACGTCTGGGACGAGGTTCGCCGGCAGCTCGCGGATGAGCGTGGTGGGAGCTGGAACGAGAACGCGTCGCGGGACATGATGGGCATGAGCTCCCTGGAGTGGTCGCGCTACATGCGCGACGTCGTCGGGCTCACGGAAGAGCCGGATGAGATCTCGGCGGAAGTCGTCCGCCGGCTCGAGGACCGCTATCGGCGCGAGCTGCCGCTCATCGCAGGAGCCGAGCAGGCGGTCGAGAGGATTGCGGAGCGGTGGCCGCTCGCACTCGCCTCCTCGTCCAACCGCGAGCTGATCGAACTCGTCCTCGAGAGCTCAGGTCTCGGCAGCTACTTCGAGGCGAGCGTCTCGTCGGAGGAGGTCTCCCGCGGGAAGCCCGCGCCGGACGTCTTTCTCGAAGCCGCCCGTCGCCTCGGCGCCGAACCCTCCCGCTGCGCGGCAGTCGAGGACTCCGAGAACGGCATCCTCGCCGCGAAGGCCGCGGGCATGCGGACGATTGCCGTCCCCAACCCCCAGTACCCGCCCCACGACGACGCGCTCGCGGCGGCCGACGCCGTCCTCGCCACCATCGAGGACCTGGCGCCGGCGGTGGTCGAGCGCCGGTCGGTTGACACCCCTTGAAGGCCGATCGTCACAAGCGTAACGTTCTGCGAGCAAGGGAGACGACCGAGAGGACTGCCGTCACGTCACCGAACCTTCAGTTCTGGGTCGACGGGACGATGATCATCGACGTGACAGATCCGAATAGCCCGCTCGAAGGCGAAGGCTACGGTCTGCAGGTGGATCTGCGCACTTCCGATGCGCCGCAGGCGCATACAGGCGACAACCTCGAGGTGCGCTTCGACGATTTCCAGGTGAGCAGATGAGACGGAGAAGCTAGGTCAACGGTCGACGCGGCCCACGAGTACGCAGCCGTTGTGGCCGCCGAGACCCATCGCGTTCGAGAGCGCGACGCGCACATCCTTCTCCCGCGCCTCGTTCGGCACGTAGTCGAGGTCGCACGCCGGGTCAGGATTCTCGTAGTTGATAGTCGGCGGGATGACGCCGTTGTGAACCGCGAGCGTGCACATGATCGCCTCGATCGCGCCTGCCGCCCCGAACGTGTGACCCATGACCGACTTCGTCGAGGAGACCGCGAGCTCGTAGGCGTGGTCGCCGAAGACCTCTTTGATCGCCTTGGTCTCAGCGAGGTCGCCGAGCGGCGTCGAAGTGCCGTGCGCGTTGATGTAATCGACGTCCTCCGGCTTGACGCCGCCGCGCTCGAGGGCATTCCTCATCATCTCGACGACGCCGACCGAGTCCGGGTCGGGCGCGGCCATGTGATAGGCGTCGTTGGAGGCGCCGTACGAGAGCACTTCCGCATAGACCCGCGCGCCGCGCTTCTGCGCCGACTCGAGTTCCTCGAGCATCACGACGCCCGCCCCCTCCGCCATAACGAAACCCTCGCGCTTCGCGTCGAAGGGGCGCGACGCGGCGGTGGGGTCGCCGTTCCCCGCGGCGAGGCCGCGCATGTTGGTGAAGCCGGCGAGGATGAGCGGGTGGATGCAGCTCTCGGTCCCGCCGGCCAGCACCGCTTCCGCATGGCCGTTCCGGATCAGCTCGGCTCCCTCGCCGATCGCATGTGACCCGGTCGCGCACGCCGACACGACGGCGTAGTTGGGCCCCCGAATGCCGAGCTCGATGGCGAGCTGGCCGCTCGGCGAGTCGACGAGCACATTCGGAAGGAAGTTCGGCGAGACGCGGTCGGCGCCGCGATCACGCAGGATCTCGTGCTGGCGCATGAGCTCGTTGAAGCCGCCGATGCAGCAACCGACGACGACTCCGACGCGCTCCGGGTTGTAGCCGTTGATGCCTGCATCGCCGAGCGCCTCCTTGGCGGCGCCAAGCGCGAAAAGGACGTTGCGGTCGAACCGCTTCGCCTCCTTCGGCGATGTGACCGCGCTCGGGTCGAAGTCTTTGACCTCCCCGGCGATCCGCACCGGGAGGTCGGTCGTATCGAAGGCCCGGATGTTGTCGATGCCGCTGCGCCCGGCGACCGCGGCTTCCCACGTCGACTGCGCGTCGTTACCCAATGGAGAAACGGCCCCGACCCCTGTAATGGCAACTCTCTTCATGTCCTCGATAGCGTTAGACGGCGCAATGGCCGCTTCGGTTTCGCCCAAGCTTCCTTTCCCTCCGATGGAGGCCGAGCTCGTCGACGAGCTGCCCGAGCCGGATGGCTGGCAGTACGAGCCAAAGTGGGACGGTTTCCGAGGGATTCTCGAGAACGTTACGGGCGAGCTGCATCTCTGGAGCCGCAACGGCCGCCCCCTCCTCCGTTACTTCCCGGAGCTCGAGGCCCTCGGGACGAAACTCAAGCCGAACTCGGCAGTCGACGGCGAGATCGTGATCGAGCGCGACGGCGCGCTCGACTTCGACGCGCTGCAGATGCGTCTCCATCCGGCGGAGAGTCGCGTGCGCAAGCTCTCGGCCGAGATCCCGGCCGACTTCGTCGCGTTCGACCTCCTCCTCTGGGACGGCAAGGCGATCCACGAGCTCCCGCTCGAGAAGCGGCGCAAGCACGTGGAGAAGCTCCCCTTCTCGGTCTCGCCCGCGACGACCGACCGCAACGTGGCCGAGGGCTGGCTCGACCGGCTCGAGGTGGCCGGGTTCGACGGCGTCATCGCGAAACGCAAGGGGCTCCCCTACCTCCCCGGCTCGCGCGACGGCGTCGTCAAGGTCAAAGGAGAGAAGACCGCCGACTGCGTCGTCATCGGCGTCACCTGGAGCGAGAAGGGCTCCGGGATCGCCAGCCTCATGCTCGGGCTCTACGACGACGGCAAGCTCCGCCCGGTCGGCACGTCGTCGGCCGCCGGCAAGCGCCGCGAGGAGATCCTCGAGCGCGTCCAGCCGCTGCTCGGCTCCAAGCCGGAAAGAAAGCCTCGCGGCGAGCCGAGCCGCTGGCGCCCGAAGGTGACCGGCGAGTGGAGCCCGGTGAAACCGGAGCTCGTCGTCGAGGTGCGCTACGACAAGTGGCAGAAGGCCCGCTTCCGCCACGGCACGCGCTTCCTGCGCTTCCGCCCGGACAAGGATCCCGAGGAGTGCACGGTCGCCCAGGTGAAGCCGAGGCCGAAGAAGGGCGACCCTACGGTTCCGGCGCTTCTAGACCGAGCCGGTCGAAGCGAGAAGCGAGGCTGACCTTCCGCCGCCACATCCCCGCGGTGAGGTCGCCCACCTTCTTCACCCGCGCAGGCGTCGTCTGAACCGTGAACGCCTGCGGCTCCACTGACGGCACTTCCTTCCATGCGAGTGGCGTCGAGACGCGCGCGTCCGGCACCGGGCGGACCGAGTAGGCGGACGCGATCGTGCGGTCGCGCGAGTTCTGGCCGTAGTCGACGAAGACCCCGCGCCGGTCCGCCACCTTCCACGTCGTCGTCGCGACTTCCTGGTCGCCGATCCGCCGCTCGACCTCCTGCGCGAACGCCTTGGCGAACCTCCGCACCTCGGGAAAGCGGAGCTCGGGCCGGATCGGGCACAGGATGTGGAGCCCCGTCGCGCCTGAAGTCTTGGGAAAGCTCGGGAGCTCCAGCTCGTCCATGAGCTCCTTGACCACGACGGCGATCTCGCGCACGTGCGACCACGGATTGCCGGCGCTGGGATCCAGGTCGATCAGCATGTAGTCGGGCCGCTCGACGTCGTCTACACGGCAGTGCCACGTGTGCAGGTCGATGCACCCGAGGTTGGCGATCCACGCGAGCCCGGCCGCGTTCGTGACGACCGGGAAGTCCGCCGTGCGCCCGCTCCCCGGGAAGAGGATGCGCACGGTCTCGAGCCAGTCGGGGTGAGGGTTCGGGACGCGCTTCTGGTAGAAGAACTCGCCGTCGACCCCGTGGGGGTAGCGCAGCATCTGCATCGGCCGGTGACCGACGTGCGGAAGCAGGTACTCGGCGAGGTCGACGTAGTGGCGGATGAGGTCGCCCTTCGTGAGCCCGCTCTCGGGGAAGAAGACCTTGTCGAGATTCGTGAGCTGGACGTCGTGGCGGCCGATCCGCATGGCGCGGAGGGTACCCGCCCGGCAAATCACCCTTCGAGGGGAAGGCGACCGGTGTGCCCGGGCGCAACCATGCGTCTGCCGGCTCCCTCACATACCCGGCGTCTGGCGAAGGCCCTCCTCGGAATGCGGCTCCATACAACCGTCCGAGGCAGGTCTCGTCACTTAACGGGAGCGGCTGGGGCGCCGACCCACGCTGTTACGATTACCCGGCACGGAGAAGTGGCCGAGTGGACGAAGGCGGCGCCCTGCTAAGGCGTTAAGGGGGTAATCACCTCCTTCGAGGGTTCGAATCCCTCCTTCTCCGCTTCGACCCGCCCCGACCCGACGGAGACCCGCGATGAGCGAGAGCACCAGCGCACTGATGTCCCATTGGGACGCGGAGGATTGGGAGTACGACGAGGAGACGGGCGGTCTCGTCCACCTGCTTCGCGCCGACGACGCGGTGCAGGCCGGGCTCTGGAAGCCCGGTGAGACGGCGGCGCGCACCATCGAGCTCGAGCTTGTGGCCCACGAGACAGTGCTCGTTCTTGCCGGCACTGGCACGCTCCAGGTCGACGGCGGACCGGTGATCGAGTTGGCCGCAGGGGACATGATCTCGATGCCCAAGGGCGCGCGGACGACGTGGATCGTCGACGCCGACTTCAAGGAATTCTGGGTCTACAGCGATCCGGACGGCTAAACGTCCGCCGCTAGACTTTCCCCGCGCCGGAGGGGTGGCAGAGCGGACGAATGCGGCGGTCTCGAAAACCGTTATCCGTCGTTAGGCGGATCGAGGGTTCGAATCCCTCCCCCTCCGCTACATAAGCCGATAAGCAGGGAGTTTGTATGCTAGGCAGTGACGAGCGAATCGCCCAGGCTCTTGTCCGATGGCCACGAGAGGCGTGAACTATCGTCCGTGGAATCCCGTCTTGACAGGCAGGCGCGAAACGAAGCGCTGATTCGGGAAGTAAACGAGCGGATCGAACGGGTAGCCGAAGAAGCGCGGCCAGGAGCCGAGCTAGAACGTTTCGAGTTTCTTTGCGAGTGCGGGGCGGGAGGCGACCAAGACATTGCCTGCGAGGCGCGGATCGAAATGACCGTTGCCGAATACGAGGAGATTCGCGGCCAGGATGATCGCTTCGCCCTTGTCCCTGGTCACGAGAACGAACAACTCGAAGATGTGATTCGCCGCACGGACAGGTTCGTCGTAGTCGACAAGAAGCCGGCGGCGGAGCCGTTCGTCGATGACGACCCGCGTGGCGCACCCGCCACGTAGCGCCTGTCCATCTCCCCCTCCGACAACGCCCGTGATTCCCGCGCAAGGTTCCTAGCGCCCGCTCTCGACTGCTCGGGCAGAAGCCGTACGCCCTTTGCGACCTCCTGTGGAGCCATGCGGATCTGGACTTGTTCCCACGCTGTGCCGCAGGCCCTCGAACCGCCTCTACTTGCTATGCGGTTCGGCCTGTGAGAAGCCCGACGAGCAGCACGACTGCCGCAACGATGAGCAGGAGCCACAGAAGCTTGCTCACGAGGATGCCGCCGCCGATCGCAAAAACGAGCAGCAGGATGAGTAGGAGGAGCAGAAGTCCGGACACGGTTCTCCTTGTTCGTAGGTTGCCGCTTCTTATGCCCCCAGCGCCCGCACCCCACACCCGCGTGCGATGATCGGTCCATGAAGAAGTTCACGGTCACCATCGAAGGCTTGAACTGGAAGGACATCCAGGAGCTCGAACTGCTCGACTTGCCGAAGGAAGGCGACACCGTCGAGACCCGCTACGGAACGTGCATCGTGACCGAGGCCGAGCTGCAGCCGGACAGCGGCGAGCGCGCGGGCAAGATCGTCTGCCGCCTCCCCTGATGCGCCTCCCTCCGCCGGGAGTGAGATGATCGGCGCACCAATCAGTCCAGGAGGACGTCCGTGAGCGAAATGGCAAGCAGCACCCCAGCAAGCATGAGTACGCGCGGCCCGGTCGGCGAAACGCGCTCGGTCGGGCTCTCCATCCTGTGGTTCATCCTGACCCTCGGTTTCTACAGCTGGTACTGGGTCTTCAAGACGCAGGAGGAGGTCAAGCGCTACTCCGGCAACGGGGTCGGCGGCGTCTTGGGGCTCGTGATCGTCATCCTCATCGCGCCGGTGACGTACTTCATCGTCCCGTCGGAGGTGCGCTACATGTACGAGGACCTCGACGGTGGTCAGAGCCCGGTGCGTGGAGTCACCGGCCTTTGGTTCCTGCTTCCACTCGTGGGCTCGATCATCTGGTTCGTGAAGGTGCAGGGAGCGCTCAACCGCTACTGGGAATCGAAGGGAGCTTCACCCGCCTAGACTGCCGCATGGCGCGGGGGGAGAAGCGGACGCCGGAAGAGCTCGACCAGGAATGGAGCGAGCTCATCGAGGAGCACCGGCTCGCCATGCCAGGCACCCAGGTGCTCTTCGCGTTCCTGCTCGTCCTCCCGTTCCAGCAGCGCTTCCAGGAGCTCACCGAGAACCAGGTCTACGTCTACTTCTCGGCGCTCCTCTGCGCCGCGATCGGGATCATCCTCCTGATCACGCCGACCGCAAACCACCGGCTGCGCTGGCGCCGCGGCGACAAGGAGGCACTGCTCATCGCCGCCAACCGCGCGGCGATCGCAGCCACGGTCTTTCTCGCCGCGGGGATGTCCGCCTCGGTCTACCTGATCACGGATTTCTTGTTCGGGGAGCCTGCGACCGCGGCGGTGACCGCGCCGCTGGGCGCGCTCTTCATCTGGCTCTGGTACGGCCTGCCGATCCTCCGCCGGATGCGCGAGCGCGACTGACCGACGGGTCAGTCGATCACGAAGGCGACCGTGACGCTCTTGACCTTGCCGGTGGCGATCCCGATCCGGTAGTCCGTCACACGGTGGCCCGCGCGGAAGCGGCCCGTCCAGCAGTGGCGGAAGTCGGAGCTCTCCGTGCGGCAGTGGAGCCGCGGATAGGCGTCGTGGAGCGCGCTCTCGGGCGAGCCGACATGGACGCCTTCGGCCGTCTTCTGCGTCTCGCGGTTCGTCCAGACCGCAGTGGCACCGGCGTTCCCCTGGAACGTGGCCATGAGCTTGCCGACTGCGTTCTTGTAGATGAACTGCGTGTAAGGCCCGAAATCGTTCGTCCCGTGAACGATCCGGTCGGGGTCGCCCTTCTTGTCCTTGACCTCGGGCCGCGTCATGTTGAGCTCGATCCCGGCGATCGACTGCTGCGGGACTATGAGCGCCGAAGCCGCGCCGACCCAGACGAGCGTGACGAGGCAGGCGACGGCGAGAGTGAGGTAGCGGACGGCGCGCACCCCTCCCTTCTACAGCTCCTCCCGAAGGAGCGCAAGGGCCTCCTCCAAGCGCTCGCGGTTTTCTAACGAGTTGAGCCAGCCGCTGGCTCCGGAAGGGTGCGGCAACGGCACCGCGACGGCGTCGCCGAGCTCGAACCTCGAGCCGATGCAGCCGGCGAGTCCCGAGATGCCGAGCACGCGCCTGATCGCGAGTCCCCCGACCGGGACGACGAGCCGCGGCCGGAGCAGCCGAAGCTCCCAGTCGAGCCAGAAGCGGCAGAGCTCGAGCTCGCGCGGGCTCGGAGGCCGGTCTCCCCGCCCGTTCGGGTGTCTGCCCGGATAGCAGCGCGTGACCGACGAGCAGTAGAAGGTCGAGTAGAACCGCTCCTCGTCCATGTCGAGCCAGCGGCGAAGCGTCCGGCCGGCGCGGCCGCGCCAAGGTCGGCGCTCGACACCTTCGACGATCCCCGGCGCCTGGCCGACGATCATTGCGGCCTGGCCCACGCGGCCCTCGAGGGCGGGCAGCGACTCGAGCGGATAGCCCGCCTCGACGCATGCCCGGCACACTCGGTTGTCGCGCTGCAGCGACGCGAGCGAGCGATAGGAGCGTTTTCTTCGCGTCACGCGGGTAGTTTCGCGCCGTGCCTCCGGCCGCGATCCTCGACGTCGACGGAACCCTTGTCGACACGAACTACCACCACGTCATCGCGTGGTACCGGGCCTTCAGGCGCCATGACATCCTCTTGCCCCTCTGGCGCATCCACCGCCACATCGGCATGGGCGGAGATCAAGTCGTCGGGGCGCTCGCGGGCGAGGAGGTCGAGCGGGTGCGCGGCGACGACATTCGCGCCGCAGAGCGAGAGGTCTACTCCCAGCTGATCGACGAAGTGGAGCCGTTCGAAGGCGCCCGAGGCCTCATCGAGACGCTCAGGGATCGCGGCCACCCCGTCGTCCTGGCCTCGTCCGCGAAGGCGGAGGAGATCGACCGCTACCTCGATCTCCTCGACGCGCGCGAGCTCGCCGACGGATGGACGACCTCCGCCGACGTGGAGGCGACCAAGCCGCATCCGGACCTCGTCGTCGCAGCGGTCGAGAAAGCGGGCGGCGGCGACGCGGTCATGGTCGGCGACACCCCATGGGACTGCGAGTCGGCGCGCGGCGCCGGAGTCCCGACAGTCTGCGTTCTCACGGGCGGATTCTCGGAGCAGGAGCTGCGGGACGCCGGCGCCGTCGCGGTCTTCGAGTCGATCGCCCAGCTCGCGGAGCGGCTGGACGAGACTCCGCTCGCCTAGGCGTTCTTCTTGCGATTGACGGCAGCCAGGAGCTGGCGCTTGTTCATCCGCGAGCGGCCCTTGATGTTGAGCCGCTTCGCTTCGTTGTAGAGCTGCTCCCTGGTCTGGCCCGTCGTGCGGCTCCCATGCGAGCGAAGGCCGCCGCGGCGGCTCGAAGACATATCGCGAACCGAGCTCCGGGACGCCGTGCGAGACTCGCCGGCGCGGGCACGCTCCTTGTTGACGGTGCGCGCGGCGACCTCCTCGGCGCGGTCCTCCGACATCCCGCGCTCCTTCGCGCTGTCCTTGATGTGCTCGTACTGGCGGGCGCGCTTTGTGCCCTTCTCGACACCACGAGGTGGCATCAGAAACCCCCTTTTCTCGCTTGCACGGCTCCTACCGCTGCCGAGGAGGGCCAAAACGCCCGATACGATGGCTGCGCGCGGAGAGGTGTCCGAGTTGGCCTAAGGAGCGCGACTGGAAATCGCGTACCCGGCGAAAGTTGGGTCGCGGGTTCGAATCCCGCCCTCTCCGCCTAACCGTTTACAGATTGCTCGAGGAAAGCGACGAGGTCGGCGAGCTGCTGGTCGTCCAGCTGGTCGGCGTAGACGGCCGGCATGACACCGGCCGTGAAGCCTGAGGCGACCTCGGCGTCGGGATCGACGATCGACTCGTGCACGAAGGCGGCGTCCTTCCCCTTCAGCACCTGGTCGAGATCCGGGCCGACGGTTCCGGACGCGTTCGCCTCGGCGAGCGTGTGGCAGCTCGCGCACGGCGGCTGAGCGGCCGTCGTGAAGATCTGCTTGCCGGCCGCCGGGTCACCGGCAGGGCCCCCGCTGGTCTCCGTCGGCGCCGTCTCCGCTGGTGTGGACCCCGTGGGCGCGGGCTGCGTCTCGGTCGCGCCGCTTTCCGCCGCCGTCTCGATGTGGTGGCTCTCGCCCAAGACCTCGACCGCGGTCAGCATCGCGATGATCAGAAGCACGGCGACGAGGACGATCGCGCCGACGTGCCGGCCCGGGAAGTTCGGGTTCCGCCGCGGCAGCACGATCGAGACCACCAGCGCGAAGCCGACCAGCACGAGGGCGGCGATTCCGAGGATGACATCGTTCCGGCTCACGGAGCGCGCATACGATACCCGGGTGCGCCGCCGAGGTCTTCGCCTGACGGCCGCGGCGGCCCTGGTCGCCGCCGCCGTGCTCGCCGCCCTGGGCGTCGGCGAGGTCGAAGGCGTCCTCTCAGACTGGCAGGCGTTCACCCTCGGGGTCGTACAGGGGTTCACCGAGCTCCTGCCGATCTCGTCCTCGGGCCACCTGATTCTCGTCCCATGGCTGGGCGACTGGACTTACCTCGAGGAGCACCCCGACTTCAACAAGACGTTCGACGTGGCGCTTCACCTGGGGACGCTGATCGCGGTCGTCGCCTACTTCTGGGAGGACATCGTCGCCCTCGTCGCCGGCTGGTTTCGCAGCGTGGGCCACAGAGGAATTCGGAGCCCGGAGGAGCGGACCGCGTGGTGCGTCTTCGCCGCGACGATCCCGGCCGCGCTGGCCGGAGCGCTGGGCGAGAACGTCGTCGAGGAGCACCTCGGGGAGCCCTGGCAGATCGCCGTCTTCCTCGCCGTCTTCGGTGTGCTGCTGTGGCTCGCCGACCGCATGCCGCAGGAACGCAAGATCGCCGACCTCCGCTTCGGCCAGGCAATCGCGATCGGGCTCGCCCAGGCGGCCGCGCTCGCGCCGGGCGTCTCCCGCTCCGGCATCACGATCACGATGGCACGCGCACTGCGCTTCGACCGCGACGCGGCGGCGCGCTTCTCCTTTTTGCTACTCGTCCCGGTCGTTCTCGGCGCAGTGCTCTTCAAGGGCTGGACGGACGTCATTCGTGGGGAGCTCCCCCACGGCTGGGCGGGGCCGTTTCTCGTCGGCACGCTCGCGGCTGCGGGCAGCGGCCTGATCGCCATCGAAGCCCTCCTCGGCTACGTGCGCCGGCACAACTACTCGATCTTCGTCGTCTACCGCCTGGCCGCCGCCGTGCTCATCCTCCTCCTCATCGCCACCGGCATCCGCGAGGCGACGTTCTAGGAACCGGGAGGCCGCGGCGGCGGTAGTACGGGCGATGCGCCTCAGGGCCACCCTCGTCGTGCTGCTCGTGGCCGGGTGCGGAGGCTCCGCGGGCAACGCACCGGAGCTCCTTCCGGACCTCGTGCAGTCTCCCCCACGCGCGCTCGAGGCCTACCAGGCCGGAGAGACGTGGAGGCTCGCGTTCCTCTCGGCGGTCGAAAACGACGGCCGAGGCCCGATGCTGCTCGTGGGGAGCCGGCCCGACCACAGCGGCCGTGCGATGTCCGTGGAGCAGCTCGTCCGCCGCTCCGACGGGACGACGTCGACGTATCCGGTCGACGGCGAGATCCGCTTCGTGCGGTCGAAGACGCACCGCCACTGGCACTTCCTCGATTTCGAGCGCTACGACATCCTCACCGCGGACGGACGGAGGGTCGGCCGCGACGAGAAGACCGGCTTCTGCCTCGGCGACCGCTACAACGCGTCGCGAAGCGTGCAGCTCCCGGGAGAGCCCGACCAGCCGGTGTGGACGCAGGAGTGTGGGCGCGGCCAGCCCGAGCGGCTGATCGTGCGCGAGGGGATCTCGCCCGGCTACGGCGACGACTACGTTCCGCGCCTCGAAGGCCAGTCGATCGACATCACTGCGCTTCCCGCCGGGCGCTACGTCCTCCGGCACCGCGTGAACGTCGACCGGGCCCTGCGCGAGAGCGACTACGGAGACAACAGCGCCGAGGTGCCCTTCGATCTCAGCTGGTCCGAGTCGGGAACCCCGACCGTTGTCGCGGTGTATGACGGCTAAACGAAGGAGGCCGGTTTGAGACGTTCACTCATTGCACTCGCTCTCGGGCTCTGCGCGGCCGCCGTGCTCGCGTCTGCAGCGCTGGCAAAGGAGGGCGGCGTCGAGCTGAGCTCGACTCCGTTCGGGACGCCTCCCGGCGGCACATGGTCGACCGGGCTGACGCTCATCGACCTGAACGGCAGGCTGCCTGCCCACGCGAAGCCCATGCTCGAGCTGACGAACCTCGACTCGGGGGAGCGCAGGGTCTTCGCGGCCAAGTCGACGGGCGAGATCGGCCGGTACACGCTGGACGTCGTCTTCCCGACTCCCGGCCGCTACGCCTACACGGTCACCGACGGGTTCACCGACAGGGAGTACGCGTATCCACCGGTGCGGATCGTCGGCTCGCAACCGGTGGTTGCGGTGCCCGCGTCTGGGGGCGAGGGCTCGCTCCCGGTCTGGGCGCCGGTGGCGGGCGGGATCGCCCTCCTCCTCGCGGCGGGGGCGGCGAGTGTGTTCGCACGGCGTCGCCGCTTCGGGCTGTCGCACTAGGCGAACGCCCACTGGGTATGCGAAGGGCGGCCGGACGGGTCGCCCTTCGTTAATTTCGGATTAGTTTCCGCCGGTGACCTTGTGACGGGGGAATCGCCGCCGATACCGTCGTTGGAGACCAACTTTGTGACGCCCGACTACATGCTCGACAACTTCATCAGCCTGCTCAACGACAACACGCCGCTGTCCTCTCCGTGGGGACGCATCGTCGTGATCGCCGCCGTTTTCGCGCTCGCGTGGCTCGTCGCGCGCACGACGGCCTGGGCGGCGGGACGCATCCTCGCCTGGCACGACCGCCGGCATACCGATGCGGACCTCGAGGCGACCGGGACGATCTCCGACCTGAAGCGGCGGGAAACGCTCGTCAGCGTCATCCGCACCGGGATCACCTACGTGACCTTCGCGGTTGCGGCCGTGATCATCATCGGCCAGGTCACCGGAGGCGTCGACCGGCTGACTGCGATCGCCGGCGCCTCCTTCTTGCTGATTCTCGGAGGCTTCGCCACGCAGCGGTTGCTCGTGGACATCATCGCCGGACTGACGATGTTCGCCGAGCGCTGGTTCTCGGTCGGCGACACCGTCACCCTGCTCGTCGGCGCCGAGCTGCAGGGCGTCGTCGAGGACGTGACGCTGCGCCGCACGCGGCTGCGGGCGCTCTCCGGCGAGGTGATCCAGGTGCACAATTCGCAGATCCAGGCGGTCTCCGTCCTGCCGCGCGGCGTGAAGGAGCTCGCAATCGAGCTCTTCGTCGCGAAGCGTGAGCCCGGCGAGCGGCTCGTCGAAGACGTGGTCCGCATCCTCCCCGAGGGGCCGACGACGTTCATCCGCCGGCCCTGGATCGAGCACGTCGAGGACCTGGCGCACAACCTCACGCGGATTCGCCTGCACGCGACCGTCGCGCCCGGACGCGAATGGCTCGCCGAGGAGTTCTTCACCGATCTCCTCAAGCAGCGCGCGGGCGACTCTCTGATCGTCCACGGGCCGGTTGCGTTCGCCGTGGACGAGCGCGCAACGCGGAGCTATGCACGCGCGAGCGCGACAACGCGCACTGCGTTCGGCCGCTCGCAGCGAAACGCCGCCTAGGCGTCTGGCTGTTCGCGCTCCGGTAGAAGGTCTCGTCTTCCCGGTGGGCCGGCTTCGTTAGGGCCGGCGAGCCCCCGCTTGCGGAAGAAGCGGACGACCCCCCACGCGGCAAGCGCGCTCAGCCCGCCGATGATCGAGGCGACGACGATCTGGTTGGCGTAGGGAACGGCGAGCAGCTTGATCCCGCTGAGGATGAGCGCCGCCGCGAGCGCGAAGCGGAGCATCCGGTCCGGGATGCCCACGCTGATCTGGCTGCCGATGAGGACACCCGGGATCGAGCCGACCAGGAGCCAGCCGATCGCGCCCACCTCGACGTTTCCCGCGACGAGGTGGCCGAGGCCCGCGACCCAGAGGAGGGCGGCGGCGTGAAAGATGTCCGTTCCGACGATGATCTTGGCACTGAGCGGGAACGACATGAGCAGCGCGAGGCCGAAGAGCGTTCCGCTCCCGACCGAGGTGAGGCCGACAAGGAAACCGCCCACCATTCCGATGCACACGGCGACGATCCGGTCGCGATTCGAAAGGTGCCCGAGTTCCTTCTGCGGCCCGGCCGGGTGCATGATCGCCTTGGCCAGGAAGGCCAGGCCGCCGACGATCAACATGATCGCCAGGATCTTGCCTTGCACCGAATCGACGCCGTCCCCGTAGCGATTGGTGAGATAGCCGACCGTCCAGACACCGATGAGCGACATCGGCGCGCTGCCGACGAGCATCCAGAGCCCGAGGCGCAGGCGCACCGTCCCGAGCCGCCGGTGCCGCGCCGCGCCGAAGGACTTGAAGATCGCGCCATGCAGGATGTCCGTCCCCACCGCGATCGCCGGGTCGAACTTGAAGAAGAGGATGAGCATCGGCGTCATCAGAGAGCCGCCGCCCATCCCCGTCATGCCGACGAGGATTCCGATCAGGAGGCCCGCGATCGCGAGCCTGGGGTCATGGGTGTCGGGCATGTCGCTTAGTACACGACGAGCACGTCGCAGCCGGCTTGGCGCAGGACGTTCTGGTTGACGCTTCCTTCGACGAGCCGCTCGAAGAACCGCTTGTGGCGGCTTCCGACGACGATCAGGTCGACGTTTCGCTCCTGCGCGAGACCGACGATGGCGTCCGCCGGCGTGCCCTTCGTGGGAACGAGATCAGCGCTGAGGCCTCGTCCCTCGAGGTAGGACCGCGCTTGCTCGAGCCGCTCCTGGGCCAGGCGCTCCGCGTCTGGCGTCCCATCCTTCGGCGGCACGACGTTCGTGACGATCAGCGACGCGCCCAGCTGCTCCGCGTAATCGGCGGCGCGCCCGAGCGTTTGGCTCCCGGGGTCGTCGTAGGCGACGAGGATCGTGTTCACTGGCACGGCTTGGAAGGGTACCCGCGTTGTTCCGGCGCGAAGCCACGTGTGGGCTCGGGTCGTTGCGCGTGCACTCGCTGCTCACTAGCGTTGGTGCATGTTCTTCCGCCTCGGGAGCGCGGAGCTCGGGCTCATCGTGCTCGCGATCGTCCTCGGCACCACGATGGTCGGCCTCGTTCTCGGCCGCTCCCTGCGGCACCGGTCCGAGCATCTGCGGGAGCCCGTCGGCGTCCTGCAAGCTGCGCTCCTCGGTCTGGTCGGCCTCGTCCTCGCCTTCGGCCTCGCCCTGGCCGTGGGCCGGTACGAGGCCCGTCGCACTGCGGTCGTCGACGAGGCGAACGCGATCGGCACGACGTACCTGCGCGCCCAGACGCTGCCCGAGCCGATTCGCACGCAATCGCTCGAACGCATCGTGCGCTACACGGACACCAGCATCGCGCTCTCGAACTCAATTCCGGCAAGCACAAAGGCGGACGCGGCCATCGCCGCCGGCCAGCGCCTGCAGCGGGAGCTCTGGAGTCTGGCCGGACAGTCGCTCGCGGAGAAACCGGTCGACAGCGCCCCCCGTCTTTATGTGGAGACGCTCAACAACATGATCGACATGCAGACGGTCCGCGTCGCGGGGCTGAACAATCGGGTACCCGGTGCCGTGCTTGCCGTCGAGGTGGGCGGCGCGGCCGTCGCGCTCGGGTTGCTGGCCTTCTACCTCGCCATTCTCGGACGCGGCGTGGGAACGGTTCTGCTCGCCGCGGGCCTGATCACGTTGCTCTTGCTCGTCACGTTCGATCTCGACCGCCCGACGCGCGGTCTCATCAACGTTCCGGACACGCCGCTCGTCAATCTGCGCTCCTCGATGGAGCTGCCACCGGCGGCGAGCGCACCCCCGCCGTAGCCCGGCGGCCTTGGTGAGCACAAAGTAACGTCTCCTGCGATGGGCCTCTTCAGCCCACTCAGAACGAGGGTCGGTGACGTCACCGGCCGCCTTGCGCTCGTCGGCGCAGATCCGCGCGACGACGACGACCTGCGGGCCCAAAAGGCGCTTCTCGTCCTGATCTCGGTGCTGATCCTGCCGATCGCGGCGCTCTGGGGCGGACTCTATCTCGCGTTCGGATCGCCGGTCGGCGTGGTGCCTCTCGTGTATCTCGGCGTCCTACTTGCGGGGATCGTCGCGTTCTCACGAACAGGCAATTTCGGACGGCTGCTTCGGGTCAGCCAGGTCGACATCCTGCTTGCCCCGACGATGTCCATGATCCCGCTCGGTGGCTTCCTCGCCTCGGGGGGCGTCGGCCTCTGGGGGATTCTCGCGCCGCTCGGCGCGCTCGTGTTCTCGAACGTGGCGTCGGCGGCCCGCTGGTACGTCGCCTACGTCGTCGTCTTTCTCGGATCGGGGATCGCGGGCGAGATCATCGGCCCGATCTGGACGCCTCCCCCCGACTGGTTCACGAGCATCATGCTGGCCATGAACATCGCGGTCGGCGGGACCATGGTGTTCACGTTGCTGGCGCTCTTCGCCAAGCAGCGGACCGACGCGCTGGCAGCGCTCCGTGTGGAGCAGCAGAAGGCCGAGAACCTCTTGCTCAACATTCTGCCCCGCTCGATCGCCGACAGGCTGAAGGCCGAGTCCCAGCCGATCGCGGACCAGTTCGGGTCGGCGTCCATCCTTTTCGCGGACGTGGTCGACTTCACGCCTTGGTCCGAGCGGCTCACGCCCGCCGAGGTGGTCGGCTGCCTCGATCACCTCTTCAGTCACTTCGACGTGCTCGCAGAGCGCTATGGGCTCGAGAAGATCAAGACCATCGGCGACTGCTACATGGTCGCCGCGGGCGTCCCGGAGCCGCGCCCGGACCACGCTCGCGCGCTCGCGCTGGTGGCGTTCGACATGCTGGACGCGATGCGAGCGGAGGGCGAAGCCGGGCACCTCGGCCTCGAGCTTCGAATCGGCATCAACTCGGGCCCAGTGGTGGCCGGCGTGATCGGCCGCAAGCGCTTCCTCTACGACCTGTGGGGCGACGCCGTGAACATGGCCAGCCGAATGGAATCTTATGGCACGCCCGGGCGGATCCAGGTCACCCGCGCAACGTACGAGCTGCTGGCCGACGACTTCGAGTGCGAGCCGCGCGGAACGATCGCGGTCAAGGGGAAGGGCGAGGTCGAAACGTGGTACCTCGTCCGGCCTCGGGACGAACGCCCATCGACCGCCGACGACGGGGCCCTCGAGCGGACCCTCGCCGACCGCGGCTAGATGGGGGCAGCGGGGATCGAACCAGCGACCTCCCGTGTGAAACCGGCCCGGTACTTAGTTGTTCTTGGCCGTTAGCGGTTCACGGCCGAATCCATCGCTGTCTGGGTGACCTTCGCCATGCCGGCTTTCGTCCTTCGCCGCGGCTGCTTTCCATGAGCTTTCCAATCGCGACGCTGGATTGGTCCCTGGAGGACATCTCGACCGCTGAGGATTACGAGTGGCTGCTCCGGGGAGGACGAAGTCGTGTTCCCGATGCGCCGGCTCGACATCTACCTGAACGACCACTTTGCCGGAGCGACGTTCGGCATGGAGCTTGCTCGCCGTGCTGCTACAGAGTATCGAGGTACGGAGCTCGGCGACTTCCTCCACGTCTTGCACGAGGAGATCGTCGGGGACCGGCAGACACTTCGGGCCGTGATGAATGCGCTCGGCGTCGACGCCTCGCCGGTCAAGCCTGCCGGCGCGTGGTTGCTGGAAAAGGCCGGCCGATTGAAACTGAACGGTCAACTCCGAGGGCATTCGCCGCTCAGCCCTCTCGTGGAGCTGGAGGGTCTTGATGCCGGTGTGTCGGGCAAGCGTTCCCTTTGGCAGGTCCTCGAGCGTGCATTTCCGGGCGATCCACGCCTCGAGAGGTTTCACTTCGGTGCGCTGGTAGCGCGAGCCGAGGAGCAGCTCCAAGGTCTGCAAGAGCATCGGCTCCTCCTGGGGCCCGATGCACTGGGCGAGGGGCGCATTTCTCGGCAGACCGAGGACTTCCGACTTACCCCTGCTGATCCCGGACAAGGCGAAAACGACAGAACTCCCGACCGAAGATGAGCCCACGACCTACCCAATTTTCTCCTTCCCGTTCCATCAGCTCGTCCCTGACCGGCCACACTGCATAGTCGAGCGTTCGCCCGCGCACTCGGAACGGCGCGAGCGGGATGGGGCCGAGTGCGGTCCAGCCTCCGTCGCGGCCGATGCGCTTTCGCAGTCCGAACGGCGGCAGGAGCCCACTTGTCCGCTCGACGCGCCAGCGGCCAGCAAGCTCGCTCGTCACGCGGCTTGCGGAGCAAGCAGGACCTTGATCGCCCCGTCTTCCTTCTTCTGAAAGATCTCATACGCGTGTGGTGCCTCCGCGAGCGGCAGGACATGCGTCGCCAAGTCCTCGGTGCCTAGCGGGTCATCGTCCACGCTCACGAGCGGAAGGAGATCCGGGATCCAGCGCTTGACATGTGCCTGGCCCATGCGAATTTGCAGGCCCTTGTCGAACAGCTCCATCATCGGCAGAGGATCGAGCTGGCCGCCGTATACGCCTATGATCGAAAGCGTGCCACCTCGGCGGACGCCTTCGATCGCCATGCGGAGGGCGGACAAACGGTCGATCCCGGCGCGCTCCGCGAGAGCGGCTCCGACGCGGTTCGGGAGGATTGCCGTCGCTCTCTGCATGAGTTCCGCAACCGGGGCCCCGTGCGCTTCCATGCCGACGGCGTCGATCACCGCATCGGGCCCGCGCCCGTCCGTCAGCTCCCGCAGGTGTACGACGATGTCGTCGACCTCGTCGAGGGCAATCGTCTCGACGCCATATCGCCGAGCGAGCTCGAGCCGCTCAGGCACAAGGTCGACCCCAATTACGCGAGCGGCGCCGCGGTGGGATGCGATCCGGCAGCACATTTGACCGATCGGGCCGAGCCCGAGCACGGCCACAGACCCGTTCGTCGGAATGTCGGCGAATACGACAGCTTGCCATGCCGTCGGCAGCACGTCCGAGAGGTAGACGAACCGCTCGTCCGGAGGGCCGTGCGGCACTTTGATCGGCCCGAAGTGCGCTTGCGGGACGCGCAGGTACTCAGCTTGACCGCCGGGGACTCCTCCGTAGAGCTTCGTGTACCCGAAGAGGGCGGCGCCCTTCTCGTGCTCACGCACCTGGGTGGTCTCGCATTGTGCGTAGAGCTCCCGTTCGCACATCCAGCAATGACCGCAGACGATGTTGAACGGAATGACTACGCGGTCGCCCGGTTGAATGTCCTTCACCTCACCGCCGACCTCCTCGACAATCCCCATCGGCTCGTGCCCAAGCACATCTCCTTCTTCCATGAACATCCCGAGCACCCCGTAAAGATGGAGATCAGACCCGCAGATGCCCGAAGACGTGACGCGGATGATCGCGTCCGTCGGGTCCTCGACCTTCGGGTCGGGCACGTCATCAACGCGTACGTCCTGGTTCCCGTGCCAGACGACTGCCTTCATGTTCTCCCCTCCGAATTAGAGTTCACGACCGCCGACGCCCGAGGCAAGTTCGCGCGCGCGGGCGGGCCCGCCTGAGTCAGGTGAGAGGGGCGGAGTGTCGACGCCTTCACCGCGTTGCATTCCTTCGATCAGCTCGGTGAGCGCGTCGTCCGCCGCCCGACGGGGGCGCCACCCGAGTTCAGAGATGGCGCGGCTGGTGTCCATCAGCGGAACTTGGAGCGCGAGGTCGATCCATCCCGCCGGTGTCGGCTGCAGGCGCGCGCGCCAGGTGAGGCCTGCAGCGCCGCGAAGGACCCCGGGCGGAACTCGTACCAGGGGCTTCTCGAAGATCCGCGCGAGCTGCGGCGGATCGAGCACCGGATCGGCCGCGAGGTTGAAAGCGCCGCGCACATCGCGAACGAGAGCGAGGCGATAAGCCTCGCCCACGTCGAGTGAGTGGACCGCCTGAAAGCGCAGGTTGGGAATGTCGGGTATGAACGGGATGAGTCGGGGCCGTAGCAGCGGATTGGGCAGGAAGGGTCCGAGGAAGAGCCGGCGGATCTCGCTAGCCGCTTCCCGCTTGAAGATGAGCCCAGGCCGCATGCGCACAACCCGCACGTTCGGGTTGTCCCGCTCGAACGCGTCGAGGATCTGTTCCACCTCGGCCTTGTGGCGTCCGTAGAAGCTCGTGCGGACACCCTCGCGCGCCCAACTCTCGTCGACGCGTCGATTCTTGGGCCCTGGTGAGTACACGCCGACCGACGAGGCATAGACGAGCGCGGGTACGCCCGCTCCGGCGACAGCTTGGAAGACCCGGGCGCTGCCGTCGACATTCGTCCGCCTGAGCGACTCGAGGTCCCGTGACGGCTGAATTCGCCAGGCGAGGTGCACAACGGCGTCCGCGCCGCGAAAATGCGGCTCGAGGGCGTTGCGTTCTATGTCGGCTTCGACCCAGGTCGTCTTCTGGAAGCGCGCCGCGGGACGACGGCGACAGAGGCCCAGGACGGACTCGACGGTTTCTTCTCCCGCGAGTGCCGCGAGCAAGCTCGTGCCCGCGTTGCCACTCGCTCCGACCACGACGACACGCATCGGTTCTCGCTACCCCCCCTCGCCACGGCTACACATCGCCGCCCGAGCAGCCGAGCGACGACGGCGCGAAAGGAGTTGCGGGGGCTGCGGCGTCCGTCGCCGAGCGCCGTTGGCACCGAGCCAGTGTTACGCACGACTACCTAAATCGCTCGCTCGAACGAGGCCGTTTGAAAGTGTGTCGGTACGTGGCAAAATCTCTGCTGGAGGACAAATGCTCGACCGGGCTGAACGGGTAGGACAAAACCGAGAGCCTTTGCGCGAGATCAATGAGCGCATCGCGCGTATGGATTGGGCCGATGCGGGGCGCGACTCCTTTGACTTTCTCTGCGAGTGTGGCGCGACCGACTGTGTTGCGACTGTGCGGCTGACTCTGGACGCCTACGCCACGCTTGCTCAACGAGGGCCTGTGGTTCACGAAGGGCACTAGCGGGCAGGTAAGCGGGAAATCTCGGGCCAGTCCCAGAATTCATACGGCCAATGCCCACGCGAAACGAGCGCCGCGAGGAGAACCAGCGGCAGTTCCAGCGGCTGAACCAGCGACTCCATGATGTCGTTGAGAGTCAGGTGCCCGACGCGACCCCGGTGCCCTTCCTATGCGAATGCGCTGACGAGCGTTGCATGGGCCGCGTTGACGTCTCACCCGGACAATGGCAATCGGTTGCTGAGCGCCCCAACCGCTTCCTCATCATCGCCGGCCACCCCCGTACGGAGGGCGAAGAGATCGTGGACACGTTGGGTCCATACGAGATGGTCGAGAAGCCGGAGGGCTAGCAGTTCCGCATGACACTACGACCGCTAGGCCGCGCTCGGCAGGAGGAACTGGGCTTGAACAGAGGTGCTCATTGTCCCGCTTATCGGCTAGGGCGAGGCCATCGAAACCGACGTGTCGAATACCCAACGTGGTACCGCTTTTGAGCTTTTTCCCGAGTTGTAAATTCCGGTCTGCGGACTGCCAGGGATCTCCTCGGGTTCGCTCGTGTTGGGGAGGGGAACGCCTTCTGAGCTGTCTGGGAGAGGGGGCGGGGGCGTTCCCTCCCCCTCCGGCCGGACCCGACAAAGTGGTCTGCTTGTCGCGGCGGGCCGAACAACCGTTACCCCTAACGCGTTGACGACGTTGCGCGCGCTTGCTCGACGGCGCGGGTTCGATCCGACCCCACAATCCTAGATCTGCAGGGAGGCGGGGTCGCCGTTACACCTTCCGCCCGGAGCCGCGAGCGAACGCTGTCGACTCCGCTGCTCGGTTTGGCGAAGTAGCCATCTTGGGCACATCAGCGACCCCGCGTTGCTTTGGGAGCTCCGCGCGTTGCCTTCAACGCGGCGGCTGCGTGGCCGAGCAGCGTCGGATGCACGAACTCGAGGTGTATCTACCGGGCGCCCGCAATGAGAAGGACGCACGGCGCAAGATCGACGTGTGCCTCGCCCTTTGGCAAGTGAAGAAACCCCGGCGTTGAGGCGTACTTGACGCTAACCGCTGAAGCAGCGTAACGGTTCGCTTGCCCGAGCCCTTTCGCGCCGTCCCCTCTGGGTCCAGACCTTCCGACCGAGCAGCCGAGCGACGAGGGCGTTTTCGCGGATGACTGTTGTGACCGACGACCCCTTAGGCTCGGTACGAGCTAGTTCAGCACCCGAAAAAATTCGAGCAGCTCGCGAGCGACGGCGTCTGGGTTGTCCTCTGGCGCGAAGTGTCCAGCCGCAGGGACAAGCCGAAGCTCGGCGTCCGGAATGAGGTTCTGCAGACGGAGAGCGACCTCCCGGTCGAGCCAGCGGTCCTCTTCGCCCCAGATGATTCGTACGCGCGGGCGCAGCGTCGGCAGAAGGTTCTCAATCGCTCCAACGTCCTCCTCTGTCCACTGTTCGATTTTCCGGAAGTACGCAGCCTGCCCGTCCCCACCCCGCCAGGGCCCGAGATAGGCGTCGAGCGTGTGGGCATCGAGCGGCCGACAGACAGCCGTACGGAGATGGGCCTTCACGACCTCCTCGTAGATGTGCGCCGGCATCGTGCGGTACGCGTCGAGGTTTGCACGCATATGCGTCGTCGCCGGCGTATTCCAGGGATTGAGAGCGACTGCGTCCAGAAGGACGATCCCGCTCGCGGGCCGCCCCTCGATGAGGTGGGCGCGGAGCACGGTCGCGCCGCCGATGTCATGGCCGACCAAACCAGGAGCGGCGAGATTCCACTGTTCAAGAAGCTCCCCGAGCATGCGACCCTGCGCGGAAATGGACATGTCACGAGGGGGGCCGAGGACGGAAGCGCCGTAGCCGAGAAGGTCGAGCACGTACACCGTGAAGGAGCGAGCGAGACGCGGGACGACACCTCGCCAAAGAAACGACCAGCTCGGCGTGCCGTGGACGAGAACCACTGGCGCTCCGTCTCCGAAGCGATCCCATGCAACCGTACCGCCGGGCACGACGGCGCGCTCGCTGAGGGCCCACTCGAGCGTAGTCGGCAAGCTACTCAGCCGGATGCTGTGTCGGCGATGTAGTCGACTGCCGCTCGGCCGGTTGCGGAGGCACGGCCTTCAGTCGCATGTCGTGCTTAGCGCTCCCACAAGTAGAGCTCTTCTGCTTGGTGAAGAGGCCCCTCGAAGAGCGGCACCCAATGGCTGATGAGGGTCGACTGAGCGGGATCGTTGAAGATCGCCCTGACCGAATCGTGCGAGCCTTCTCCCTCAAAGAGGAATACGACCTCGCCTTCGGACAAGAAAATGGCGTGCCGGTCGAGAGCTGTTGCGAGTTCCGCGTCGCCGAGAGCCGAATGTCCGGCGAGAAGTTCTTCTGCTCGCTGACGACCATCGGCCTTAAGGCGCGCAACAAGGACGAAGCGATCCATGATGGCAGCCTACTCTCCCAATAGCCAAGCAATGCTCAGATACTTAGGGCGCGCGTCCCCAACGAACAGAGGCCTCAGCAACCCGCTCGCACGAGCGTCGGCAGCTCAGCAATTTCCGCAAGCGCCGCGGCGGCGAGACGGTTCGCCGGAACCGCGGCAAGAAGCGCGAGTAGTGCCTGGTTCTCTCGTACGTCGACACGCGGTACTTCTGGAGAACCGTGCGTGTCAGGGACCGGCGGCCCACTCGTACTTCATGGGCTCCCGAGTCCGCGAGAAGAAGCATGACTCGAGTGCCTCCGCGAGGCTGACGAACTGAGCTCACACGCCGCTGACAATGCCTCCGTGACGTTGGCCGGTCGAGAGCTCGACGGAAGCGCATGTAGCCGAGCCTTGAGAGGTCACGAACACATGTTCCCATGGCTGTCAACACTCTGTAAACATCGACCGCCGGGGCTTCAGGCGGCCGCATCTACCTAATACCGTTCGGAGTTCCTGCGGCGGAGGAGGTTGAACCTCTCGCCTCTCCCACGAGAGCCGCCTCGGAACCGCAGCCCGGCGTTCGCCCGACCTCCTCCGCCCAGCATCACGCGTCATGCGGGACCGGGATTGCCGTTTCCCACAATCGTTCCGCAACGCCTCCGACTGGTTCCGAGTGCCGCGATTCTGCGGCGTTATCGAGCGAGCTCGGTGTCACCCGCGCCAAGCCGTGTGCTTCGACTCGACTCCGTGGAGCTCTCTGCACTCGCACTGGCCGACCTGCCGGAGAGCCGGCTGCGTTCCACACGTTTGGCAGGTGCGCTCCGAGCTCCACGACCCCGGCGTTTTCGAGAGCCAGTACCAAGACTCGCACGGAATTCAAGTGTGGTAGCGTGCCGCGACTGCGGCATTAGGGGGAGCATGGTCGGGAGGTACGCCGACTCACCGGATGGGACACCAGGCGACGGCGCTTGCTTCCGCGCGGTCGCTGTACTCGAAGGGGGATGAGATGAACGCCGAGGCGGTTCGGCGGAGCGTGCTCTTCGCGCTTGCCCTTGTCGGGCTTGCGCTTGCGGCACCCGCCGCTTTTGCAGCGACCGAGACGGAGGTGACGGTCGGCAGCCCGCACTCACCGTTTCCGCGCAACAAGCAGAACGAGCCAGCGGTGGCGATCGACGCCTCGCGGCAGAATGTCGTCGTTGCCGGAGCAAATGACGAGATCGATCTCGCTCCATGTGGAACGTCGCAATTTGCAACACCCGATGCACCGTGTCCCTTCACGCCAGGCGTCGGCGTGATGGGGGTCTACTTTTCGTTCAACGGTGGCCAGTCCTGGCAGCAGCCGACGTACTCGGGCTTCAGCGCTCGCGACGGCACACCCGGCCCCGGCCCGATCGGAACGCTGCCTTGGTACTACGAAAACGGCATGGTCTCCGACAGCGACCCGGCGGTCGCATTCGGGCCGATTCGCAGCAACGGTGTGTTCTCCTGGGCTAACGGCTCGCGTCTGTATTACGCAACGTTGGCTTCCAACTTCCCGACTGCCCTCTACGCGTCGGGCGCCGGGGCGGACGAACTGGACGAGGAAGAGGCTCCGGAACGCAACCTGGCGCTGCGGGAGCAAGGGTTCGCCGAGTCGGGCCCGATCAAGGGCGTCGAGGCGATTACCGTCTCGCGGGCAGATAACGTCAGCGCCGGGAACTTCAATCAGAAGAGCACGTGGAAGCCTCCGGTCATCGCATCCCAATCCACGTCGGCAACGCAGTTCACCGACAAAGAGCAGATCTGGGCCGACAACGCGGCTTCCAGCCCGTTTTTCGGAAACGTCTACGTCTGCTATGCGAAGTTCATCGGTGGAGGGGCGGAGCCGCTGTTCGTTTCCACCTCTCGAGACGGCGGAACCACGTGGCATCAAAAGCAGGTCTCGAAGGCGGCAGCGGCCTCGCCAGTCAACTTCGGACAGTCGGGCTGCACCATCAGGACGAATAGCCATGGCGTCGTTTACGTCGCATACCAGACGTTCCAGGCGTTCGCTCCGGGTGCGTCCCGACACGAACTCGTCCGCTCGTACGACGGCGGTCGCACGTGGACGCGCCCGCGTGTGATCACGCGGCTGCTCGACAGCTGCTTTGTCGTTGACCCCGTGATCGGACGCTGTGTCGAGGACGGCATCGCCGGGGCTCGCAATGATCTAACCGGCTCTCCGAATATCGACATAGCAAACGGCGCACCAACAGGTGCGGAGGCTACGAACGCGATCGTCAACACCTATGTCACGGGTCCAGCCCTAAACCAGGAGAAGGTGTACCTCACCTGGGCCTCGGCGGATGAGCATCCACACGCAGTCGCTCCTGGCACTCGTGGCGCTCCGCTCGACTGGAGTGATCCGCAGCAGGTCTCGACGAACGGTGACCGTGGCTACTACACGGCTCCGGCGTTCGAGCCCGATGGAAGCGGTCTCTATGTCGTCTACAACGCCTACACAACGCCGTTTCGCCCGACCACGTTCACGTCCCGTGGCCTCGTTGGCGTTACGCGCTGGGCGGCATTCGACAACGGCGCAACGGGCTGGACGACGCTCCACCGTAGTCCGGTCGGCGATCCGCGCGGGTCGTCACAGAACAACCTGCAGGCGGAGTTCCTCGGGGACTACGTCTATGCGGCTGCGACGAACGACTACGGCGTGACGCTCTGGAACGACGTCCGCAACGGAACCGTCTGCCCGGCCATCAACGAATGGCGAATGGCGATCCATGAAGGCAGTACCGAAGATCCTCCGAACCCGGTCGAGGATTGTCCGGTCGGCTTCGGCGATACCGACATCTGGAGCTTCACCACGCACCCCTAGTGCTTGAGCGAGGGGGGAGCCACGCGGCTCCCCCCTCTCCTCATACGAAATCGGATTGGGTCGCTTGCTCGGCTCTTTCGGGGGAGTAGTGCGTCTCCAGTGCCTTTCGCTCAGGTCTTCCTATCCTCCTGACTAGCGCAGCCTCCGGCTGCTGAGATACGAAGCCAGAAGAGCGCTGGCTTGGTTTACCGCTCGCTCTTCGAGCTTCTCTTGTGCCAAACCATTCAGAACTGTCAAAAAGGAAGATGGAGACCGCTTCGTCCGTCTTGTGCGCATCGGCAGTAGAGGTCAAACAGGAAGGGAGCAGGAAGATGCGCAGCAATCGGAGAAAGAACTGGTTCATCAAGCGGATCGCTCTCGGGTTCGCCGTCGCCGCGATCGTCGCCCCGGTCGCACAGGCGAGGGTGGATGAGAGCTCGGTCGTTCAAGCACACACCTACCAGCCCGTACAGGCGAGCGAGAGTTTCAAGCCCATCGCCTACCGGTGGCCCAGCTCGGCCGACGAGGTCGTGCTGAAGGGCGTCGCGTACCGGCCGTTCGTCACGGACTTTCCGTCTTCCCCGGCTGTCAGCTGGACGGATCCCGGGATCGTCTCGACGGATGCGGGGGTCGTCGCGACCCCGAGCGGCTACCAGGCTTTCGTCTCGGATTTCCCACGCTCGAATCGCGACCAGATCGAGGTCGTCCGGGCGCAGCCGCGCGCTACCCCGAGCGACAAGATCGAGTTCGTCCGCACGCAGCCCCGGTCGATCGGCGAGCCGCAGGTCGCCGCGGCCGGCTTTGACTGGAAGGACGCTGGCATTGGAGCGGGTCTCGCACTCGCACTCGTCCTCCTCGGCGGCGGAGCGGCGCTTGCAAGCCGCCACGTAGGTCGCGCACAGACCGCTTAAGCAATACCGCAAAAAGAGCTGCGCACATCGTAAGCGGGCCTCAGGCCCGCTTACGGCTGTCTCAACGCGATTGGATCCGCTGAAACCGAGTGCTTACCAGTGCAACATGGCGGCGAGTTCCTTCGAGGGGGTCTATTCATAGGACGCACACGCCGCACAAAACTTGCGGCGTCGTCGTTGCAGCGTCGTTCAACCGGATCGTTCAGCGCCATCCAGGGCTAATGCTGCACCCCTCACCCCGGGTTCCTCGCGCCAGCAGCCAAGCCACTCGTGGGCGCACGCGTTGTATCTGTGTCGACGTATCAGTCCGTGTCCCCGCGTGTCCGGAAGCGCCGCATTTGAACCGAAGCGCACAAGGTGGGAAGATCCGGGGTGCGCTCATCGTCTAGTAGGCGTCAACTTCGGAAGGAGATCGTATGGACGAAGTCAGCGCAAAGGCACGCCTGGCCGACGGGGTCGAGTCACCCCTCGCCGTGGCGGTGCCGCGCGCGAGCGTTGAGGAGGCCTTGCAAGACGAAGGGGCCGACCTCATTCTCGACCTCGTGCGCACAAACGGGCAGCGCGAAGAGCGTCGCATCATCCTCTCCGTCGATCGGCAGGCGCTCGAAGCGCTCGCCATGCAGGAGGGCGAGCGGGTGCTCGTCGCGCTCGATGCCCAAACGCTCGCGGGTGCCTTCGACGAAGACGTCGAGGCACACGGGCTGCGGGAGGCGGGGGCGGCGTTCGCCATCCTCGTCACCGCCGCCGCTGGCGGGGCGGGCATGGCCGGGGCGGCGGTCGATCAGCAAGGGGCAGGGCAGGCCGGTTCGGCCTACGTCCCCTTCCAGAGCGACTTCCCGACCGTGCAGGCGTCGGTCGATAGGTCGGGACAGTACGGCATGCCTCGTCCAACGGCGTCCGACTACGCCGCCTCGGAGGGCCAGATGCCGCGGGCGATGCCCTCCGACTACGCAGCCGCTGACGACTCGTCGGCCACGCTGCGTCGTGATCCGGGGGCGATGCCCACAGGCCCGGGCGTATCGCAGGCCGAGCCGCGCGGGATCGAGAACATCCGTGCGTCTCAGCCACCGCCGGCGGAAGCACCTGATCCCGCGGCGGGGATCGAGGCTGTTCGTGTCGGTGGCACGGCGGTCCCTGATCCCTCAACCGGGATCGAGAACGTTCGCGCGCAGCGCGGACCGGCGGAAGTCGGAGGCGGTGGGGCAACCATCTCTGCCCCCAGCACGGGTGCAGCGGTGGCGATCGCGGGAGGAGCAATGCTCACGATCGCAGCGGCCGCCTTTGCGCTTCGGCGCAAGCGAGAGCCCGGACTCGCCTAGGCATACTCCAGATGGGCCGGCGCCACGGCCCATCTGGCTTCTCTTCGGCTCCGCCGAGCGGTTGGGGGAGTGGTATGCCTGATTTGGTGAAGGCGAGCGGGACTCCCTCGCCACCGACTCTCCGCCACCACGCTCGAGCTGCGGGCCGCGCGTGAAGCTCGCCCGACTGGTCGAGGCCCGCGCGGTTGGCACTCCCTCGACCCAGTCAGTGCTGCGGGTCCGGTTCGTCGACCTGATCCCAGGTATGGCTCTCGAAGCCGATCACTAGAGGAGCCGGGGCAATCTCCCTCTCCCGAGTAGAGCGCTACGGTTCAGCCGCAGGCACCGAGCGTTCGCGCCCCGGCTTCCCTTCCGCTTAGCGTCGAAAGTGCGGGGCCGACCGGCCGTTCCCCCGATCGTGCTGGGCGATTCCCGCGTCACGTCCCGTTGAGCAACGCGGGCGGTCGACCCCGCCTTCCTTAGATCGGCAGGACGAGCCCTGGCGTTACTGGTTTGGCTTCCTCCTGAGCAGCCGAGCGACGACGGAGCTCGACCGGACTCTCGCTAGCTGGCGGAGACGTCCTCCCGCTGATCAGAATCATCGGACAGAGGTTCGGATCGCCGATCTCCCGGCAGCTCCTTTTCGCTGCCCAACACTTCCTCGAGATCGAAGTCGTCGTCCAAGGCGTCGGCATGGGGATCAACGGACTGAGCTTTGCGCACAGTCTTCTCAGCAACGGTTCGCTGCTCGCGAGCCCGCTGCGACTCATCCTCGGAGATCTCGCTGAGTTCTTCCGCCCGCGCTTGCCGAGCCTCTGCCTCCCGTCGCAATCGCTGGGCCTCCGTGCGTTCGGCACGACTTTGCTCCGCGGCTCGTTGTGCACTCTCCTCAGCTTGTTGTGCGCCCGCCAGGGTTCGTTCAGCCTCGATGCGCAGCCGCTCGGCTTCACGGCGCTTTCGCTCCTGCTGCTTTTCGCGTCCCTTCATCGCCGCCCATACGACGAGCACGAGCAGCACCAAAAGACCCGTCACGACGATTACCCAAAGCCAACTCGGCACGGCGTTCGCTTACCCGGGATACAGGCCGGTCAACCGGGTCCGTTGCGCGCGCGTTAGTAACCAAGAGCCGCCGACCTAAAGGAAGCGGTTTGTACCGCTAGCACCCGCGCCGCGAGGAAAACCCCCGCGACGTTGTGCGAGTTCGCCCATGGGCGCAATGAGGAGACCGACGAGGTCGTGCTCCGACTCGATGCATGACCGCCAACTGCCGTCCCCTGGGTCAGGTTCAGGAATGTCCCTTGAGCTCTCTGGAGCTCGAATCACGAACGGCCCAGAACCAAGGTGGCACGGTGGCACGGGGCTCCATGTCTGGAGCCCCGTGCCACGGCCTGCGGTCAGACTACGGGATCGGCTCGCCGTAGATGAAGTCGTCCATGGCCACCAAGTCCCGGCCTGGCGCCTCGTTCGGACCGAGCCTGGTCTTACCACTAATGATCCTCACCATGGCCACTCGGTCATCGAGAAAGCGGACGCCGAGGAACGACAGCGTCTCGCTGCCCGGGCTGATCGGAACGTCGAACCTCGCCAGCCTGGAGCCCATGGCGTCGAAGTAGACGATCTTCGTCCCCGGCCGATCCACGTCAGTGAACACAGCGCCGAAGCCGCTCGAGGTTGCCGGCGTCGTCGTGCCAGGCACGAAGAACTGAACGGTGAGCCTCTTGCTGCCAAGCGCGGTGAAGAGCCGCTGCGGGCTGAAGATGGTGAACAAGCTCGAGTAGGTCGGGTTGATGTTGTCGAACTCGATCGGCGCTACCCCGGCGTTGGCGCTGACCTGGAAGCCCGACCCGGCCGTGGCAAAGACCGCACCGCGCGGCGAGTTCACGTTGAAGAAGTCTGCTGGCATGAGGTTCGGCGCGGCAAACGCGTCCGGCACGCCATCCCAGTTGATTTCACGCCGCCCCGATCCGAAGGAGCCAGCCACGTTGGGATTGAGCGCGCCCAGGTCGGCGCGATAGGCGTCGACGGCCGATTGGATGGCAGCCGCGCTCGTACCGGCAGCCTGCTGGACATTGACGGCCGGAGCACCACCGTCGGCCTGTGCCACAGACGACACGGCGACCGAGATCGCGACGGCTACGAGAAATACGAAAAAGAATCTCCTCAGCATGGGACGTACCTCCTTGGGTCGTTTGTCCCTCTGGGAAGGCACGCCGAGGGTCAAAAGACTCGACGCCCGATCGCAGAGGAGGCGACCTGATCAGGCCCCAGCCTCAGGCCACCGCTGAGGTTTCCGAACCTACTCTTTTTGCCGTGAGGGCTTCAATGGGCCTTATGGCCTATTTCCAAGGCACCTCTATGACCACTTCCGGTGCCTCTATCCAGGCTTCCGCCCGAGCAGCCGAGCGACGACGAGGGGCGTCGAAGCTTCCGTGCGAACGGCAGTCGTGGGCGAGACTCGGCTGAATACGTAATGCACCCATCCGGGCTTTACGCCCCTCCCGCGGGGACGCCAACGGGCTCTAACCCGTCCACCCACAAGTGCCCTTCAGGTTCACCGCGCCCTTCACCCGGGTAACCGAGAAAGCTCCATGAGGCGCAAGAAGCTTCTCATCCACCTCGAGTCGAGCCTCTGGTTCGTTCCCGTGCTCTGCGTACTCGCCGGAGCGGCTCTTTCATTTGGGACAATCGCGGTTGACCGCTACTTCGACTACCAGGCGCTTCCAAGCGACGTAGTCGGCGGTCCAGATGCAGCGGCGTTCATCCTCTCGACCGTCGCCGCCTCGATGGTCAGCCTGACCGCACTCGTTCTTACGATCACGATGGTCGTCGTCCAGCTGGCCATGGGCCAGTTTTCTCCTCGCATCGTTCAGCGCATCCTGCGTGACAAGCCGAGCCAAGTCGCGATCGGCCTTTTTGTTGCGACCTTCGTTCACGCCATCCTCGCGCTCCGCGAGGTGACCATCAACGGCGACGGCACGGGCCACGTCCCAGGAATCGCACTCGTGACGGCGTTCGTCCTTGTTCTCGTGAGCATTGCTGTCCTCGTCGTGTATGTGCACCACATCGGCCAGGCACTCCGTGTTTCGGCACTGGTCGAACTCGTGGGGGACGAGACACGCACACTCCTCGACCAGCAATTTGCAGACAAGGGGCCGGCCTTGAACACTCACCTGGGCTCTCTTCCCATTGTGAGAGCGAGGAAGTCCGGGGTGGTGACGGGGATTGGTCGGGAGCAGCTCGTCGAGGAGGCACGCCGTGCGGACTGCCTGCTGGAGCTTGTCCCCGCCCTGGGTGAGTTCGTTCCCGCGGACAGCCCGCTTTTCCGGGTGCACGGCGACTTCACCGCCTTGGACGAGGATCGGCTGCACGATGCTCTGATCCTCAGCTTGGAGCCCACACTCGACGAGGACGTCGCGTACGGCGTTCGACTCCTCGTAGACATTGCGGAACGCTCGCTTGCGGATTCTCCTTTTCAAGACCCCACCACCGCCACGCAAGCGATCGACCGATTGCACGACATCCTCAGGCAGCTTGCACGCAGGCCCTTTCCGGACGGTAAGCACCACGACGAGGCGGGGAAAGTCCGACTCACGATCCGAACCATGAGCTGGGAGGCGTATGTCCATCTCGCCTTCGACGAGATCCGTTTAGCCGGGAGAGGCTCGCCTCCGGTTACGCGCCGGTTAAAGGCAGCTCTCATAGATCTCAAGTCGGTCGCGCTTCCCGAGCGAGTCGGGGTCCTCGACTTTCAGCTCGATCTCCTCTCGACGAACGCGCAGGAGTTCCTGGAAGACGAGCGAGACGTTGAGCTCGCGCTGTTTGAGGACCGAGAGGGTATTGGTGCGGCAGCAAGTTCAATCGACGGCACTGGTCTTCCGCCTTCCGCCGAAAGAGCACGCTTGACACACGAGTAAGTTCCCGACCTGCCATTTCGGACGAAGCCTAGGGCTCGCACTCGATTAGCCGAGCGACGACGGCGCGGAGGAGCGCCTTCGGCGAGCGGTTCATCGCGCAGTGGACAAGTAGTCAGAAAAACACCCGTGACGCCTCGTCGAACAACCGCCCTTTGACGGGCCGCGTCAAAGGGCGCGGGGCGCGTCGCCCCGGGCACACGGCGAAAATCAGGCTTGCCGGCGCCCGGGCGAGTAAGTCTCAAACGCCCACGCACTGCCCGGTCTTTCGACCGGTGACGACGTTCGGAGAACCTTCTGAATCGCCCTGCTGCGGCGCCGGATCGTTGCCGGAGCAGTTCAGGTTTCCGTGGATCGTGTTCGATTGGACTTCGTTCCCGTCCGGGTCGACCAACGTGTTGTCGTTGTAGTTGACGGAACCGTGGACGTTGTTGCGGAAGAAGCCTTCCCAGAAACCGTTGTAACCCGTCATCCAAACCGAGCCGTTGATGACATTGTCCTCCAACGTGTTCCAGGTGACGCCGAAGGGGCCGCCGAAGGGGCCGGAGCCACCTCTAATGTAGACGCCTCCGCTGATCGTGCTGAAGTGAATCTGCACCGACATCGCGTTCATGGCGTGAACGCCGCCTCTGATCGTGCCCGTGTGGACGGGGTTCTCCTCGCTACCGAGGACGAAGGTCGCACCAGCCCTCACGTAGAGGCCGCCCTTGATCGTCACCGGCCCCGCTTCGGTCCCACAGACCGCTCCCTGGGGAACGATGAGCTTGTGGTAGGTGCCCGGTGCTAGCTCGCCCGTACAGGTTGTGCTGCTGGCTCCCGCAAGTGGTACAGCCGCGATCAGTGCTGTTATCAGCACGACGAGGCCAACAATCCATTGCCGCATAATGGACTCCCTTGGGTTGAGGTCGAAGTCGATTGTGTCATACGGCGCCGGAGCTAGTCCCAAGCGATGTAGATGCCGCTCGTACGCAACCGGGGAGAGAAATCTGACTGCTTGGCTCTCCCGCAGCTCGATCTTTGGCGTCTCGATCACGAAGCGGCAGCGCCAGCGAAACGCGGCCCGCTCGTACTTGTCTTGATCCTCTCCCATGAGCAGCAGCGTCAGCTCGAGGGCTTCCGAGAGGCTGACGGACTGGAGCTCAGAAGCCGCCGACAGTGCCTCGGTGACGTTCCCGCGGTCGAGAGATCGTCGGAAGCGCATGTAGGCCGAACCCTGTGCGGTCACGAACGCATTGTTCGGAGAGCCGTCAAGCGCGGCGTATTCGCCAACCTCAATAAAGTCGAACCGTGTCTCGTTGCCCATGGACAGGCCCGGAAGCCGAGACGCGAGCTCGCCCTTGCCGCTCAAGCCCCTCTCGATCCGAGCAGCCGAGCGACCACCGAGCCGATAGCTTCTTAGGGCAGCGGCGGCCATTGTCGAGGGCAGTGGGTAACTAGCACCAGCCGCTGCAGTCAACGCGCTTCCACACCTCGCCGGGATAGGCGACGGAGAGGCTCCATCCCGCCGCGGTGAACTTGAGCGGATGGGCTAACGCCTCATTCCTCATCGCGGGCGTTATGACCGGCGAAAGAGAGAGTTCATCGCCGTCGAACTCATAGCGGAAGACGACGCCCTGATCGGGGGGCCCAATCCGAAAGCGGCCACGATCAAGAATCTCATACGTCCCCTCGTCGACCTGTTGGAGATCCTCGGTGAGCGAGCCGAACGCGCCGGTCCCCGTGAAGAAGTGGGAATGGACGAAACCCTCGGCGCCCTCGCACACATCCTGCTTCTTCGCGAGCTGCTTCGATGTCGCGTTGGGGAAGTAGTCGCCTGCAACGGATGGGGCAACCGCTTCTAAACCTTCCTCGGCAAGCGCCTTGGTGAGCTGGGGGCATTCGTTCACGTGCTCCCACCGTCCGACCAACTCAGGCGTCGCGGTCGTCATGGTCGCACCCACCGAGACGGTCGATACGACGGAGTCGCCCAAGGGCTTCTGCGACTCGGGCTCGCTCGACCCGCACCCGGCGCCCAGGAAGGCGGTCAAGACGGCACTCGTGACAAATGCGCGGATCATTGGCTGGTTCTTTTCTACGCCTCATGCGCCCGATCCACAACCTGCGCGCGTCTATCGTCAGGAAACTCATGTGCCTGCGGCGTCTCGCCGGCAGCCGTGGCCCTCGGGGGAGGGTGGCGGCTTCTTGAGCGGCCGGCCTCTTTCGTCGAGCCCCTTTCCGCCAGGCGCGGCCACAGTCAGGGCAGGCGATCATCTGCACGCCCTCATTCCGAGGTAGGCACGGGGGTAGGCACGCCCCGAGCATTTCCGGCATCCCTGGCGCCGATGACCCACGCAACCATGCGGGTTCGGCGCAACCATGCGGGCCAGAATGGGCGCAGCTGGGATCAGACACCCCTGCTAATCGTCGGTTTTCACGTGCTGAGGTCTGCACCGGGGTCTGCACCGCGTGAGCGTGGTCGAGCTCAGACGAGCAGATTCGCGTAGTCGAGCTCACGCTCGTCGGTGAGCACATGCGTGTACGTGTTCGCGGTCACGGCGATATCACGTTGGCCGACAACCTGCCCGATCGTCGCCCACGGAACGCCGCCAAGGTGGAGCAGGCTTATCCGCCGGTGGCGAAGATCGTGCGGCGAGAACACGGGCACGCCGGCGGCGGTGCACGCGCGGCTGATTGCCGTTCGCAACCGATCAGCTGTCACGTTCTCGAACACGCGCCGATCCGGGTGGCGGTCGTCGCGCGGGCAGAGCTCGAGCACGGCCGTGAAGAGAACAGGTGCCACGTTCACCCAGCGTGCCCGGCCCGTCTTGGCCACGGTGCGCGAGACGCGCCAGCGCCCCCGCGGCTCGTCGACGTCGCCCCAGGTGAGCGCCTCGAGCTCGCCCACGCGCATGCCGGTCGCGTCGAGCACGAGTAGCGGCAGGCGGTAGGCGGGCGCGAGCAGCCAGTAGACGGCTTCCACGTGCTCGGCGACGGGCGACACGATCTCCGGGCGATCTTCGCGCGGCAGGCGCACGTGCACGCGGTCGCGCGCGGGATTCGGGGTGATGCCGGCGTGATCGAGCACCATGGCGAGCACCGTCACCGTCTTTCGGATCGTCTCGCGAGACTTGCCCTTCGCGGCGAGCTCACCGACGAGCGCAGCCACGTCGGCGGGGTGATTCCGTCCACGCGTCGACCGAGCAGCGGCGTAGCGCGGCGGATCGCTGAACGCTGGTAGGTGGCGGTCGCCTCGCTCACGTCCACCCGCGAGGACCGCCACGCCTCGTAGGCCTGTCATCCGGTGTTGATGGGTTCGGTCTCCCAACCTTATTGGGAGTATCCCTCGGTCACCTCGCCCTTGTGTGCCGCAAAGGCACTCAGAACCTCGTCCTTTTCCCGCTCGGGCACCTTGAAGACGTCAAGCGTTCGCCCAAGTTCGGCCGCGACTTCATCGAACTCGGCGGGAGAGATCTTCAGTTCGCGGTGGGCTGCTTCCAGGCCAAGAGGAGTCCTGCCTTCTTTCGTGGCTGCATATTGCTGGGGCCCACCGGCAACGTTGCAGACCCACAGGGTGCGCATGAATTTGAGGCCTGGAAGCCTGCCCAAATTGTTGGTGTGCCACTCCCGCAGTGAGGGGTTCTCTGATTCCTGGCCGACGATCGGGTTATGCACGACCGCTTCGCTGAAGTGGTCAACCACTGCTGCGATGGCGAATGCGCCACCGAGCCTTTCGTACAGACTCGACTCCGTCATTGTTGGCTCCTGGGTGATCGGTGGGAGGGCAGCACGCCCCGCCCGCTACTACGCCAGACCGCCCGACCCGGATTGCCGCTCGCTCCAGCCCCGGAAACCGCCAGGACGGCTCGCGCCTCGCCTCCTTCATTTTCTAGGTCGATGGTTTCAGAGTCGCCTGACGCGGAGCACGCCGGTCAGCATCGGCAGGGTGAATTGGCCGCGAGCGGTCTCCGGTCTGCCCGCGAGGAAAGCGCGGATCCGATGGAGCGCGGCCTCTCGTTCCTGTTCTGGCATGACCAGCATTCCCGCCTTCGTCGCGAACGTCGCGATGAGGGAGTCGGCGGTCCGTCGCTGCCCATGCGGGAATTCGGCCTGCTCCGGCGAGCCGAACTGGGCGATTGAGCCACTGGTTGGGAAGTGGGCCTCAGCCGTCTCGGCGCGCCAGCTGCTGAACGTGTCCCGCGGGCCAATGGCCGCCCTTCCACTGATCCGTTCGAGTCTGGCAACCCAGTCGACCCGATTGTCGAAGACGTTCCACAGGCCGGCGAGGATGCCGTCTGCTTCTAGGACTCTGGCTATCTCGAGTCCCGCGCAGTTCATGTCGAACCAGTGCATGGCGTTGCCGGCCAGCACGGCATCGACCGACGCATCCGGCAGCGGTATCGCCTCGGCACTACCCGGCAGGACGCGGACAGTCGGCAGCGCGCGGCGCAGCTCGGTGAGCATCGCCGGGTCAGGCTCCACCGCGATGACTTCGGCGCCCAACGAGACGAGCGTGGTGGTTAGCTTGCCGGTTCCCGCGCCGAGGTCGAGCACTCGCGAGCCGGGCGCGCGTTCGAGCGCCCAGCGCACCGCGGCCTGCGCGTAGTCCGGGCGGTGCTCGGCGTAAGCGGCCGCTGCTGCGCCGAACGACGAACCCAGAAGTAGCCGTTCGTCCGGTTCCACGCGGTCACCGTATCGATGGATTGCGCTCTCGAATCTCGGTTCTGGCCGGCCCTCCCGGCTCCAGCCCAGCGGGCGTCTAGATGAAGTGCCCGACGCTGATCGGCCCTGATCCTGTCTTCATTTGACATTCCCGAACGCTCGCGCAAGCGAAGGCTTGTTCCCAGGCCGCTCAGGCCGTGCGCAGTGCGTCGATCGTCGCGGTGCTGACAAGGCCGGAGACGGCCCGTGCCAGATCCTCGTCGGAGGTGACGAAGACGTCCGCCTGTAGCTTCGTCAGCGCCACATACTCGGCGTCGTACGTTGTTTCCCACCCCAGCTGGTCTGCGACCTTCCACGCCTGCCGCTGGAGCACCTTGTCCCCGAGGAAGCGAACCTTCAGCGAGTTGATCCGGGTCACCCGCTCCATGCCCTCAGCAGCAGAGATCTCACCCCGGCGGGCCGCCTCATACAGCCTAGACAGCGCCTGGGAGCGAACGAGTGTCGGCGCGACGAGCTTGTGCTCGGGGGCGACGTCAATCTCGCCAGCAGCAATTCGGAGAAGCGTCTCGCAATCGACGACGAACCGGGTCACGCGGCCAGACGCTACACGCTCACCAAATCACGTTCTTGCGTGAGGCGCCTCATCGGTCACCTGGGTGAGCGGACGGGAGCCTCGGCGATCCGCTCGCACGAGAGTGCCCAGCCTTCTCTTGTGCGGCCTCTCAGTCCCCACCGGCCGGATAGCGGACATGGAAAGCGGCTACTCGATGATCGTGCATGTGCGCGAGCAGTCCCGGATATGAACCACCCGAACCGAATGGAGAAGTCCGCCTGACGAGCCACCATCCCGACGGCCAGAAGTTATGCATCCCTCCATGGAACTTGGCCCCCGGATACAAGTCCTTGAGGCGATGCCGCCGATCGCCGATTGCGAGGTCCCGATCCGTCTTCCAGTGCGGCCCTCTTGCCCGAGCGTTGGAGAAGAATCCATTCGCTGGCTTGCATGGGTTCAACCCGCCCAGGTTGTAGAAGACGATCTTCAGGCCATGGCGTGGCCAGCGGACGGTACAGACCTCTCCGTTTCGGTCTCGGCTACCGGTTGGCCCGAACGCATCGATCGCGCCGCGAAGTGTCCCGTCCCGCTTGACCTTGAATGATCCCATTCTCCAGTCGCCGTGGATCGTGAAGACCGCAGCACCGGCCGAGGCGACGAGAACCAGCGAAAGCGTGACAACGGCACCGATCGTAAGCCTCTTCAATGTGACCCCTCCTCGTTGGTAAGCAAAGCAGGCTAGTACGGGAAGAGTCGTCCTTTCAAGGCGAGCAGGCACAAAGGCGGTCCTCGGCTAGCCGCCTTCGGTACACGCCCACGCGATTCCCACGGACTGGAAACGGGGGTGGTTTCGGCTGGTCGTGGCGGGGCCGAACCACCGTTATCCCGATCGCGTTGCCGACGTCGCGCGCGCTTGGTCGGCAGCGCGGGAATCGGTCCGACCCCGCACTCCTTACGTTGGCAAGGCTGGCCCCGCCGTTACACGTGCAGACCGCCTCAGCAGCTGTGAGCGAACTCGATCGACAGGCACGTGTCGGCACCGGATCCACCGAAGCCCTCGTCAACCTCGGACCCGCCGTTGAGCAAGTCGCTCCCGCGCCAGCCGAGAAGCTCGTCCCGTCCTCGCTCGCCAAAGAGACGATCGTCCGCAGCGCCTCCGCCGAGCTCGTCGTGCCCTGCGCCGGCATAGACACGGTCCCGCCGGGCACCTGCAGCGACATCGTCATCGCCACGACCTGCACAGATGAGGTCCCGACCACCCCGGCCGCGAATTTCATCTCCTCCGCCTCGTGCGACGATGATGTCCCGATGGTTCGTGCCCACGATGTGATCCGATCCTGAGCTTCCGGTCATCGTCGCAGGGAAACCATGACAAAAAGCAGCGGCACCCGCAGAGGCGCTCATGACGAGCGAGCCGACCGCAAGGAGTCCCATCACGGCAAGTGTTGCTAAGACCTTCACTTGTCCCCCTCTTTCTGGCTTCAAATCCCTGCCGTACCCGCGCCGATGCCGCCGAAACGCGGTGAGGAGCATGCGCTCCCACAGCGCTCGCTCGAGACCTTGGGTTGAACCTTGCTGCGGACGGAATAGAGATCCGCGAGAAGCTGGAGCGCGCGGAAGGGGGCTGGAAACGCCGGATGATGCGCTTGCGGCTACTTCGGCCCAAGCAGCCGAGCCACGACGGCGCGGAGGAGCTTGGGCGGTGAGCGGCGGCCGTTGTCGAGGGCTGTTGGCACAGGTGAGTTCTGCGTCTCGCTCGCTCCGCAAACACGTGTCACTCTGAGGCGTGTCAGCCGCCGGTGCCTTAACGAGATCAGCTAGGGCCATGCCCGCTCCGCATGTGGGCCAGAGAGGGCTCCCACCGACTCATGCGCGTATTGACAATGCGCCGTTCCCGGTGACAGTGAGAGTAGGCCACTGCGGGGACGGGACATTCTGGGAGGGCCATTTGGGGGTGCGACTGCGGCTCAGCGACCCCGAGCTTGCTGACAACCTGCGCGATTTTCTCGAGCGGCGTGAGTGTGCGGTCATCCAGATCGACGGGGAGACGCTCGAGGTCGAGCTCCCACACGAACTCGACGCAAAGCAAGCCCGTCTGGAACTAGATCTTTACCTGCGCGTCTGGCAGTCGCTCCACGAATGGTCGCCGGTGGAGTACGTCGAGAAGCTCTAGTCTCGCGCGGTTGGTGGTGCGGCTAACTACCAATGAAGCATGCGGCGACGTTTCCTTTCGCTTGGTCTAACAGGTAGGACGCCTGCCGGAGCAAAAACTTGCGCAAGAGCCTGCTTGTCGACTGCGCATCTCGAGCCGCGCGGCTTCGCCGAAGGGGTAGAGCGCCCTAGGCATTCCGCCCGAACAGCCGAGCGAGACGGCCCAAGAGCGCAGGACGGCTCTCAATAGAGGACTCGCTCGCAGTCATGCTTCTTGGGTTTCTTTTCGATTTCCTTTGCCTCGGCCTCCGTGATTTCCCACAGCCCCAGCTTTCCCCGTCCTTGTCCGTCCCGTGAAACTTGAGCTTTTTCCGTTCCTGGGCCGGTGCATCGCCGTCAGCGGGTTTCCAGTGGTGAGGCATGGCATCTCCCTTCGGTCGCTCGAGATCAACAGTTTTACGCCGCCCGCGACCAGCAGATAAGAGCTTCGGCGATTCGCTCGCAGGATCGTCGCTGGCTGAGGACGTGGGCGAGCGGTTGCGAGGGTTAGCGTCCGTCGAGAAACTGACCAGCGTCTACTTGACGTCCCGATGTCACGCCGTCCTCGCTCATTTCGACCACAGTGAGGGTGGCCGACGCAAAGAAACCGTGCTCATCGCAATAGGCGCGGATCTTCTCGCGTACTTCATCCTCGTTGTACGGGCCGTTGCCTTCGATCGTGTAGGTCTTACGGCTCACGCCGGCCATGCTAGCTCTGGGGCTTCCGCCCGAGCAGCCGAGCGACGACGGCCCGTGGGAGGCTTCTTATGCGAGCGGCGGCCGTTGTCGAGGCTAGTCGGCATCAGCCGGGCAGGACCCCCTCCCAAGTGCCCTCGAGAAGTCGCCGTCGCTCCGCGCACGGTTCTTTCAAGGCGCGCAGCTCCAGATTACGCCCGTACTCATGCTGTCCCCCGCGTACTTGAAAACGACGCGGCCCCTTGTCGCTGACCATGCGTAGGTGGCGGGCGGGCCGTTAGGAGCGCAGAGGACCTCGCCGAATCCGTTGAAGTTCGAGCCAGCGGCGGCGTCCGCGCCCTTCCAAAGGAAGATCGGCGTTCCGAGCTTGAGCCCGCTGCCGGCGCTAGAGACCTCCCAAGCAGCATCCTGCTGGCCGCCTCGGACGAAGAGCGAGGGCCCGCGGAAGGCGAGGAAGTGGGTAAAGGAGGGGTTCTTGCATGGCGGCAGCGCCGTCGACGAGAAACTTCACAGCCTCGATCTGGTCGGGCGGTAGCGACGTGGTCGCACTCCAGCGAATGCGTGGCGGCAGGACGCTTAAGGCCTCAAGTGACGACTCGATCGTCGGATTCTGCGCAGTTGACGGCGCCTGCCCTCCCGAAACGGCTCTTTCTCCGTCTTCCCCGTTCCGCCAATCACAGGCGCTTGCGGCGGCAGCCACGCAGAACGCCATGAGACCCGCCTTGAGGCATTGGTACATGAAGTGCGCCGACTCATGCCTCGCAGTTCTGAACCGTCTCGCCTTTCGTGCAATTGTCGGTGTCATCGCCGCCGTCGAGGAAATCGACGTCCTTGCCCCCGTCGAGGCTGTCATCTCCTGCGAGTCCCTCGAGATGATCGTTTCCGCTCTTTCCTACCAACAGGTTGGCCGCCTCGTTCCCGATCAGGGTGTCGGCCCCAGCCGAGCCTGTGAGGTTCTCGATCGCGCTCAGACTGTCCGTCCCGAGGCCGGTGGCAATGCCTGTGGTCAGGTTGGCGTTGATCGGCCCACCAAGCCACTGAATTGTGTCCGAGCCCTCGCCGCCATCGTGTAGGTCGTCTCCACGATCCGCGACGAAGAGGTCGGCGCCATCTCCGCCGCGGGCGACGTCATCTCCGCTGTTGTCGTCGAGTCGATCTGCTCCTCGACCGCCCAAAAGAACGTCATCGCCGCTCGAGCCGATGAGCGAATCTCCGCCGGAGTGGCCATAGAGAACGTCGGGCCCATTCCCACCGATGAAGAAGTCCCCTCCGCCTCCGCCAAGGAGCACGTCCCCGCGTCCGTCCTCGCCGATGTCTCCTACGAGCGCGTCAGAACCGAATCCGCCACTGATGAAGTCGCTTCCCTTGCCGCCACAGATGATGTCGCGACCGCCCCTCCCACGGATACGGTCGTCCCCTTTCCCAGCGACGATGACATCGCGTCCTTTCGTCCCCACGATGACGTCATCGCCGGGCGTCCCCACGATCGTCGCCACATCCTCGAGGCATCCACGAGCAGATTTGGCCGCCGGAACGAGGACGAGGAAGGTCAGGAGGACGGCAAAGGCAGCCGCAGATCGAAACATCCAGGGCGATTTGGAAGGTTGATCACCGCCCAGCCCCGTGCGCATCCTTGTGCGCATCGCCATTTGTCCATGCTACGCCGCTCGCGACCAGCGGACAAGAGCCTCGGCAATCCGCTCGCACGAGCGCCAGCGGCTGAGGAGCTCCGCAAGCGCCGCGGCGGCCAATGTGTTGGCGGGGATCGCCGTCAAGAGGCCAAGCACGGTCTGACTCTCACGGATGTCGACGTTCTTCGTCTCCTCGACGAAGCGGACGTGCCACCGAAGCGCGGCTCAAGGCGGCGCGAGGAGTCTCGGCCAGCAGGCAGACGACCGGTCAGCATTTCGAGCGGGCGGTCTCGCGGTTGGGTGACGTGTTCGGCCGGAGTAGGATCCCGCAAATGAACCTGCGGCGCGTTCCAATGCACACTTTGCTCGTCGCAGCTGCACTGACGTTGGCGGCTTGCGGCGAGAATGAGACGTCGCGCTCTGATTCAACTAGCTCCGGTGCATCGACGTCGAGCGCGAGTGCACTCAACGGCACCTTTGAGATGACCCTTGCCGAAGGTGGAGGAACGGAAGCCCCAGGTGTGCCGCCGGGCCGCTGGTTGATCACGCTCTCTGCCGGGGAGGCGTACCTTGACGGCCCCTCCGACGCGCACATCGCGCTCCAGCCGGAGAAGTTGTCCGAGGTGCGGATCATCTTTCCAGCCATCCCCGCTTGTCCGAACAACGACCCCGCCCCCGGGAAGGCCACCTACGACGTCCACCTCATGGGCGACGATCTCGAATTCGTGAAGCGTCGTGATCCGTGCGGTTATCGCGGCTTCATCCTGACCCGTACGTGGCGCCGCGTCGCCAGTTCGTAAAGCCTTCTAGCTGCCGCGTCCGCGGACCCATGTACGAGGTCGTTTCGAAGGTGTGAGATCGCCCTCACTCGGCGGAAACGATGTCCTCCCGCCACACCTCCGAACCGAGGCCTCGGCAAGCGGATCTCGGGGGCGCCGCTCCCGCGAGGCTCTGCGACTCGACGGCGAGTCTGTCTCGCCCTGAGGGAAGTCGAGCGCCTTAGCCGCGTGAATCATCTCGGACGGGCTGCACGGCGTCCATCCGCCCGCTACAACCGGATTGCGTAGCGCCGAACCGGTTGTGTTGCCGAACAACGGCGATCGGGCGAACTCGAGGCTTACGTACCGGACGCGCCGAACCAAGAGCAAGAGCGGCGCGAGGTCAGTGTTTATCTCGCCAGCTGGCAGGCTGCCAACCCCGGTGCCGAGGCCTCTATCGTCGACGAGGAATCCGCTCAGCCCTAGGAGTGCAAGACAAGCCGGTGCTTGCCCTTCTGACGGTGATCCCGGGCAACGCGCTGGCAGCCGCCACGCTCGGCGCGCCATAGCCGCCCCACGCGGCGTGACCCAGCGGAGCACCTGCCGCGAGAGCCACCTGAAAGACGGCGAGTGCGGCGAAGCCGATGATTGCGGCGTCGGGTAGTCGTCTCATCACTCCTCCTCTCAGGGTGGAAGAACCATCCCAAGATGGCTCAACCCCGCGTCGGGGCAGGCCACAAGCCCGATGTGGGGAACTACTGTCGCGTGCTTCGGTACCTCACCGATGCCTTCGACGCCGCCCGACGCGAAGCTTGATTCGTGTCGTCATCTCGGGAGGAGCAGAGACCATGAGCACTGGTGAGGGTGGAACGATCGTCGTCGGTGTCGACGGATCGGAGCACGCGGAGCGCGCGCTCCAGTGGGCTATCGACGAAGCGAAACATCGCAAGGCGCGTTTGCGGCTCACGGCGGCCTGGCACGTTCCCACGGCGGCTTACGGCGCGCCGGGATTCGCACCGTCCGTGGATTTCGATCACGCGTTCCGCGACGTCGCGGAGGAATCGGTGCAGGAGGCCGCGCGAAGAGCCCGGGAAGCGGAAATCGAAGCTGACGTGGTCGTCGGCCAGGGCCAGGCGGCCGACGTTCTCGTGAACGCGGCCG
>JBKPPF010000040.1:0-9076 GCA_046733475.1 Actinomycetota bacterium | reverse complement strand
GTAGCGCTCGAGGAACTCACGCGCCCACGCCTCGTTCTCGTGCTGAGCCTGATCGGTGAACGCCGGTAGCGATGCCTCATCGAGGACATGGAGCACCACGACCTCGAGATTAGCCTCCGCAGCGAGCTCAAGCACCCGCTTGGGCGCGAGGGATGACGATAGCGTCCCCTCAAGCGGCACGAGCACGCGTGCGAGCCGTGCCGGCCGCGGCGCGTCCGGCGGGACGATGAGGACCGGCTTCTCCGAGCATGTGGCGACCTCGAGCGCGATGCTTCCTGCAGGTCGAGCGCCGCCTGCCGTTCGGCGCGCCCCGAGGACGACAAGGGCGGCATCGTGGGCGGCGCGGATGAGAACATCGGCAACATCACCCTCGAGCTCCACGAGGTCGATGTTTGCGGCCCGCGCAGCCTCGGCGGCACCCAGGGCGCCGCCTTCACGAACATGGAGAGCTGTCACCTCGGCACCGAGCAAACGAGCGATCGCTACCGCCGCGGCGAGGACGGGACCAGCCGTCGCACTCGAGTCGACAGCGGCCAGCACGGGTGTCATTCCGGCTTCACCTCCCAGTTCCGGTCACCGACGCGGACTGTGTTCGCGCCAAGAGCGGATATGTCGTCGTGGTCGATGCGCAGTCGGAGGGGACACCCGCGGAAGCGCACTCGCACCTCCAGACCCTCCCACCCAGGCGGCAGTTTCGGGGAAACGCTGAGCGCGTGGCCGCGCGGACGGATGCCGGCGAACCCAAAAACGAGCGCCTGCCACAGTCCGCCCATCGTCGCGAGGTGGACGCCCGCCGCGGTGCTGCCGGTGAGATCGTCGAGGTCGATCCGCGCCGCGAGATCGAGAGCTTCGAGCGCCTCAGAGAACCGGCCGGCTCGCGCGAAGAGCGCTGCGTGGATCGCCGGGGACAGCGAGCTCCCGTGTGCCGTCCGAGGTTCGTAGTAGTCGAGGTTGGCCTCGAGCGACCCGGCGACCACCTCGTTAGGCACGAGGTGGTGGAGCATGAGCACGTCGGCCTGCTTCAGGACCTGCGCAGAGCGAACGCGATCCGAGCCGAGCAGCAAGTCGGCCGCGATGGGGCGCCGCGGCGCGACCTCCGCGATGCGCAGCGGCTCGAGTTTGAAAAAAGCGGCGAACTGCTCGTAGACCCCGCTCGCGACGTCGAAACCGTCGACGAGCGCATCCGCCAGCCGCAGCCATTCCCGGCGCTCGCCGGCGACGTCGGAAAGCGCAGCGCCACGCCGGAGGTTCCAACGCGCCATCACGTTCGTGAATGCGTTGTCGTCCACCGGTTCGTGGTACTCGTCTGGACCGATGACGCCGTAAATGTGGGCGTCGCCCGCGCGATCGACGCGAATCCTCGAGGCCCAGTAACGCGCCGTTTCCACGAAGAGGTCGCGTCCCGGCCCCGCCGCAAAATCTTGGTCATCCGTCCAGTCGACGTAGCACTGCGCCGCCCACGCGACGTCGGCGACGATGTGCTCCTCCAGCTCGCCGGTTCGGATCCGAACAAGGCGTCCCGTTACTGGGTCGCGAACGGCGGCGGGAGTGACGTCTGTCCCGGCCGCTGCCGACTCCCAGGGAAAGCGGGCGCCGGACCGTCCGGCTCGGCGGGCGTTCTCACGCGCGGCGGCCAAGCGCATGATGCGGTATTCGAGCATTGCCCGCGCAGCCGCGGGATGCGTTGCCGCGAGGAAGGGCAGCACGAACACGTCGCTGTCCCAGAACACGTGGCCGCGGTAGCCGGGGCCCGACAGCCCGCGGGCGCCGACGGGGGCCTCCCCCTCGTCCGCCACTGATGCGATCAGATGGAAGAGCGTGAACCGGATCGCACGTTGGAGGGCGTCGTCGCCCTCGAGCGTGACGTCCGCCTCCTCCCACCGCGCAGCCCAGGCGCGTCGATGGGCGGCAAGCGCCGCCTCGAACCCTTCCCGCGCGAGACCCACGCGCTCGACGGCACAGCGTTCGTCCGCGGCGTAAGCGCCGAAGCGGTCGAGTACGCACCCGCGTCGGAGCTCGGAGAACGCAGCGCAAACGCTGCGCCGATCCGTCCTCGTACCCTCGGGCGGAAGGACGCTGCTCGGTCCGGAGGCGCGGAGTACGACCGTGCCCGGCGCAGCTAGCGACGCGAGCTGAAGCGACGTGACCCGGCCGCTCGGAAGTGCCGCTTCCTGCCGGAGGAGGCCGGTGCGCAAGTCGAGCCGGCGCCGAAGCAAAGGATCGAGCGGCAGCTCGCCCGACAACATTGTCCAGTCGGGGCACGCCGCGAGCTGCGTTTCGTCGCCCTGACCCTCATACACTCCCGCGGCAAGCGTCGCCGGAGAGGCTGCCGGGTGGGCGAGGAGCGGGCTCGCGCGTGTGCCGATTCGTCCGCTGCCGATTGCAAGCAGCGACTCGTGGACGCGCTCCAGCTGCGGGTCGAATCCATCGAGCGTCACAGTCCACTGAGGGTCGGAGGACACGTCCGGCACGTCGCCACGCCGGCGCCGCTCGAGCTGATCCTCGAGAAGCGCGAGAAATCGTTGCGGACCGCCGGGCACGTGAAGCACGCCGTCCGGGACCCCCGTCGGCTCGGCGCCGACGGATATCGCCGACGCTCCTGCGCCGGTCGGGACGAGGAGCAGCGAGTCGCTGCCGGGAATCCCACCGAGCGACCCGAATTCGTCGCCTGCGACGACGACGAGGCCTGGAGCCGTGCCGCTTCTCCAGAGCTCCGCGAGCATCCACTTCGCTGCGTCGGCCTTGTCCGTGAGCCCGATCTCCAGGTGCTTGGCGTCGCTCGTCACCTTCGGGTCGCAAAGACCGGCGTCGTGAGCGGCTTCCTCGGCCAGCCCGACGGCCTCCGCGAGTCCGCCAAGCCCCGATTCGGCAAGTCGAGTCTCGACCGCCTCGAGGAGCTCCGCGATCCGGGCCTTCGGCGGATCGATCCAGTCGGGTTCTGGAATAAGGTCGATTTTGCGGCGGTTCAGCCGCTGAGAGACGACCTCGGAACGCACGCCGTGCGCCGCGAGCCGTTCGACCGTTAGGTCCGCCGCCCTGTCGAGCGCAGCATCCTCCTCGGGCGTGGCCTCGCGGCGTCCGACGAGTTCCAGACCCGTGTCCGAAGCGCGAAAGACCTCGGAGCCGCGATTCACGCAGAGGTAAAGCCGCCCGGGACCCCGCGGGCGCGCCCCGAGCTGACCGTCGACGTTGCCGACGTGCGTGCCCGTGATCACGGCGTGGTCGACCCCGAGCGCACAAAGCTCCTCCACGAGCGCGCGCAGCGCGCTCGTGCTCGCCCGGCGGTCGGGGACGGCCGTCCCGTCCCAGTCGAACAGGATCGCCTCGAATCGCCGGTCCAGCGCCCGCGGCAGGAACTCCTGCTGCCCGGCTCCCTCGACGGCGAAAGCACTTGTCATTCGTATCGCAGCGCCTCAGCCGGGTAGACCCTCGAAGCCCGCAGCGCCGGCGCGAATGTCGTCGCAAGGGCGGTGAGGTAAACGGCCAGGAAGATTACGCCGAGATTCAGCCAGGGGACGTCGAAGCTCATGTTCTCCCAGCTCGGCTGCCGCTTCGAGTCGTTGATCACGTTGAACGCGACTGCTAGGCCGAGGCCCGTCCCAACGATGATGGACGTCAGCGCGATGAACGAGGACTCAAGCATGAAGCTGAGCTGCACCATTCGCCGACGGAAGCCGAGGGCTCGCAGTACGCCGATCTGCTGACGCCGCTCGACGACCGAGCGAGCCGAGATCACGCCGAGGGCGGCCACGCCGACGATCAGCCCGAGCCCCATGAATCCCTGCACGAGCCGAGTGAACGTCGTGTTTGCCCCGACCGCGTCGGCGAGGAGTTTCGCGTTCGCGTCCGCCTCGAGGCCGTGCGCCAGGAACTTGCGCTCGAGCGCACTTGCGGTTGCTTCGGCATCGACCCCATCGCGCAGGGTGAAGAGGTGCACCGTCGGCTGTACCCGATCACCGAACGCCGCTGCGAGAGTCCGCTGGGACGTCGAGATCCCCGCCATCGAGTACGGCACCGTGTCGGACAGGATCCCGACGATCGTCAGGCGGAGCTCCTTCCCTGTTTGCGGATCGCGCACGTCGACCGGGACCGGCGTGAACGCCTCGTCCTCGAGGTAGAACCCGTGCAACTTGAAGTCCTGCAACGGCGCGAAGCCAACGAAGTTTGCGCGGCGCGGGGCCACCGACGGGTCGACGACGGCCAACCCGTCGCGCTTGTCGAGAGCGCGCCAGACCTCGCCATCCGAGGCGAACCCGCGGGCGCGTGCCGCCAGCCGGTAGGTGGTGTTCTCGAGGAATGCCTGGTCGAGACCGCGCACGGGGTAGCTAGCGAAGTCGTACCCCTCCTGGCGCGCGTCGACGGGCAGGAACGACTGGCTGGAGACAACGGTGAAATCGGTGCTGTCGAAACCGGCCTGCGCGAGCGCCGCCTCCATGTCCCCAATCGGGCTGACCGGCGATGACGTCGCCCGCACGTCGAAGCCGCCCCCGAACTCCTCCACGTCGTTGAACCCGTTCTGGAACGAGACGGTCGTGATCGCCCCCACAACGAGGGTGAAGACGACGAGCGTGAACATCGCAAGCGCAATGCCGGTGCGGAACACACTCCGCAGCGGGTAGGCGACAGCCATCTTCAAGATTGGGGCGAGCGGCAGGAAACGTCCAAGCGAGCGGCTCAATCCGCCGAGGAGGACGTCCGCGTTGTACATGATCGTCCACGTCGATCCGACGACGATCATGATTCCGGAGAGGATTAAGATCGAGAAGTTCGACTTCAGGTCTCCGAAGATCCACTGACTCACCGGCAGGACGAACCACGCGACGAGCGCGAGGCCGCCGGCGGTCCGCGCGACACGGTCACGCACTCCGGCCGCGCGGGCGAGCGGGACGGCGCCAAGGAGGATTGCGGAGACGCCGAGGCCGAGCACGATCGCGTCGCGCTGGCCAACACCCAGAGCTGCAAGGAAGCCACCGAAGCCGACTGCAAGGGCCCCGAGAAGCCAACGGCGGCGACCCGCCTTCTTCGCCGTCGGCTCCGGCAGGTTCCGGATCGCCGTGACGATGTTCATCCGGCTCACCCTCCACGCCGAGAACGCGACGACGACCAGCGTGAAAAGGACGCCGATCGCATACGCGACGATGACGCTCCGCGGCTCCACGGCGTAGACCATGTCGAGATCACTCGTTGCGGCGAACGCGCCTGCCATCAGCAGCACCATCACGTACGCGACCGCGATCCCGAGGAACGCGCCGACGGCCGCCGCCAGCACGTCGTACGCCGCACCTTCGAAGAGGAACATCTGCACCAGGTGCCCGCGGCGCGTACCCACCGCCCGCGCTATGCCGAGCTCTCCCCGCCGCTCCGCCGCGAGCATCACAAAGATCAGGAAGATGAGCAAAACCCCGGCTGCGATCGAAAACGAGCCGAAGGTCGTGAAGAACGACATGAAGCCGTTGCCCGCAGCGTCCGCGTTCTCCAGCGCGTCCTGTTTGGCGGGATCGGCTTCCAGGTCGAGCGGGCTCAGCGCCGGGCGAAGCACCTGTTCGACTTGATCCGTCAGGGTCGCGCCAGAGATCTCATCCCCGCGGTTGGAAACGAGGACGTGCTTGACGAGCCCCTCGCGCCCGAGGAGCGCTTGCGCCCGTTCGAGCGGAAGCAGCACGGCAGCACCGTCGGTGCCGGCGCCGCGGTACCGGACTATACCGCGGACCGAGTACTGCGCGTGAGCGGTCCCTGCGAGGACCGTGATGCGGTCGGCCTTCTGCGCGGCGAGCTCGTCCGCCGCCTTCTCGTTTACGTAGACGTCGGTCGGCCCGAGATCGGCGAGCGTCACGGCTTCCGTGTCGACGTCCTCGATCGTGCCGAAGCCGCGCATCCGCGTCGGGTCTGCCGCGAACAGCGTCACGCGCGGCTCGTTCTGGCGACTCGTCGCGTCTTGCACGGCAACGGGCTCGATGATGACCGGCAGCACCCCGTCGACGAGCCCTGACGATGCGACGGCGCGCTCAATGACGTCGACCTGTCCCTGCGAGAAATAGAGCGAACCCGTCGGCGCACCACTCTCCACCTGTAGGTCAACCTCGGCTCCACGCACGGAGATCCGTTCGTCCGCATTGCCGAGCGACGCGGTCGCGGAGGCGCGAATCGTGCGACTCATCGTGTCCCCCGTGGCGAGCGCCGCGGCGATGATCGCTGTCCCGAGCATGAGCCCGAGGACGATGAGTGCGCTCCGGCCCCGGCGCCGGCCCACATTGCGTACACCCAGCCGGAGGAAGATCCGGTTGCGCAAGGCGAGAACCGCGATCGTCCCGAACGCGGCGACGACCATCGCCGCGAGGACGACCACCAACGTGTCCATCGGAATTCCGAACAGCTTGCTCATCTCGACCCCCTAACTGAGGGCGGCGGGCGAGTGCGCGAGTGAGACCTCGTACTTCGTGCGGCCGGGCGGAGCGCGAAAGAAGGTCACGAACTTCTGGAGCTGCGCGAGGTAGTAGCCGCTCTGGAGACTCGTCTCCGCGGCGTCCTCGTCGGCCCAGAAGCTAACCACCATGCCCTTCCCTTCAGGGGTAGTCAGGAGATAGAAGCCCTCGAACCCCTCCTGCTCCTCCAAGGCCGGCGCGACGAGCTCGGCAAACCGCTCGACCGCCTGGTCCATTGGTATTCGCAGCGTGTCGATTTCTGCGAGCGTCACGCGCGCGATCATCTAGGTCACCTCCAGGTGCTCTTCGTCGACGATTCGGCCATCCACCATCCGGATGATCCGGTCCGTCTTGCGGCCCACGCCGATGTCGTGCGTCACGATCAGGAACGAGAGCCCGCGCTCGCGGTTCAGCCGACGCATCAGGCCGCTGATCTCCGCCGCGTTTTCGCTGTCGAGATCGCCCGTTGGTTCATCCGCCCAGACGATCGCGGGATCGTTGACAAGCGCCCGCGCGATCGTGACGCGCTGCCGTTGTCCACCGGACAGCTCGTCGGGAACGTGGTGGGCCCAGTCGGAGAGTCCGACCATGTCTAGGGCGTCGAGTGCCCGTCGACGCGCTTCGCTCGCCTTCATCCGAGCAACGAGCAGCGGGAGCTCGACGTTCTCGACGGACGTCAGCACCGGCATCAGGTTGTAGAACTGAAAAACGAACCCCATCCGCTTCGCGCGGTAGTCGGTTCGCTCACGGTCGCGCATCGACGAGAGCGAGATCCCCTCGATGAAGATTTCCCCGCCGTCGATCGCGTCCAGACCCGAGAGGCAGTTGAGAAGCGTCGTCTTCCCGCACCCGCTGGGCCCCATGATCGCCACCATCTCTCCGCGTCCGAGCGTCAGGTCGACTCCACGCAGCGCGTGAACCTCGACCTTCCCGGTGTCGTAGACCTTCTCGACGTTCCGCGCCTGGACGATCGGCTCGACGACCGGCAGGGTGACGACCGCTGGCTCCGGCCTCGCTTCGACTCGCGTCGCCATGGCACCCTCCTTGTCTCGTCTGTTCGCCTTGTGTCGTCGTTCGAACCCAGCCTCACACCACCGACGAGCGTAGGCATCGGGAAGTCCCCGTGACGCGGCTTCGGTCAACTACGCATCTGCAGAACGAAGCGGAGCCAGAAGCGCCGGCCCCGCTTCGAGAAGGGCCTACGCGCGCTCGGCCGAAGTCGACGCGTTACGTGTCCCGAGGTAAATCTGGGAGCCAGCGCCAGGAACATCGATCCTGCGCCCTGGATTCCGATCCCGATCCGAGCAGGTTCGGCAGCTCCCCTCCAGATTGTCAGGTCCGCGGCCACGCCGGGGGAGCCGTCCGCGTTCATGTCATGGGCCTCAACGCCGCGGACGGTTCGTGACAGCTTGAAGCAAGAGCAGATCGTCTGACCTCCGGACATGATGCCCGCGGCCGGGGTGCCGAGGCTCGCCCGTTCGCGGGATACATGCGCATCCACGCGCTGGAGGCGACGGCGGCCAGACGTACGCCCAGATGCCACGGTTTGCGACCGACGGCGGCAAAGGGAGGAGCGATCCCGCGCAGGCGAGGAGTAAGACGAGAACGCTCCCCCAGGAACTCCCTACGCTCGCAGCGCACTCCGCGCCCGCTACTGCCCAACTACGACTGCATCCGGCTTGTCGGTAGTCCCTACGGACTGGCACCTCGTGGCAACGTTGAAGGTGGCTCGACGGGACTCGCAGAACTCCTCAGTCGTGAAGGAGCTCGAGCCGAATCGAGGCTCGGCTCGAGTTGCGGCCTGACCGCCTCCTCTAGGACGCCCGACTTCGACATCACCTATACGCGAGTGAGCAGGTAATCGCCCTGCCGCCGGATGGCGGACTGCCGCGACCGGCCCCGGCCTTGCGAACGTCAACCAGTGGGCCGGCTTCTATTAGCCGCAGCCGCATATCTGCTTGCGGCATGCGCGCGGATCGCCTTCAGCATGGACTCACGCGCTCGTGTAAGAGTGCTTTGGCGGGGCATGGGAGGAGGTGCCAGGATGGAAGGTCGATCCGCCAACCCGGTTCGGATCGAGGGCCGCTTGGATCCAGGACTGAGCCGATGGCTCTGGCTCGTGAAGTGGCTGCTCGCGATTCCGCACTACATCCTGCTGTTCTTCCTCTGGATCGCCTTCGTCGTGCTCACAATCTTCGCTTTCTTCGCGATCCTGTTCATCGGCCGCTATCCGCGGGGCATTTTCGACTTCAACGTCGGAGTATTGCGCTGGACTTGGCGCGTGTCGTTCTATTCGTACGGCGCCCTGGGCACCGACCGTTACCCGCCGTTCACCCTCGACGAGGCGCCCGACTACCCGGCCACTCTCCACGTCGCTTACCCGGAGCGACTCTCGCGCGGGCTCGTGCTCGTGAAGTGGTGGCTACTCGCGATTCCGCACTACATCGTGCTCGGGATCTTCCTCGGCGGCGCTGGCTCCGCTGCCGGGAGAACTGAGGACTGGGGCGGGTGGAATTGGTGGTACGGCGGCGGTCTGATCGGGGCGCTCGTGCTCTTCGCCGGAGTAGCGCTCCTGTTCATGGCGCGGTATCCGCGCGGTCTCTTCGACTTCGTGCTCGGCCTCGATCGGTGGGTGGCGAGGGTCGTCGCGTATG
>JBKPPF010000039.1:0-21964 GCA_046733475.1 Actinomycetota bacterium | reverse complement strand
GTGCTCAGGGGTCGAGGGCGCGTCGTACCCAACGCAGCCGACCTGGACCGCGTCGGGCGGGCCGTTTCAGCTGCGGGCATTCCTAACGGAGCGTTCGAAATCGTGTCTGTGGGCCGCCTCGAGCAGGTGAAGGATCCGCTGGGGCTCCTCGCCGCGTTTCGCCAGGTGGACGACGGATCCATCCGCTTGCATTTCATCGGCGCTGGCACCATGGAGCCCCGGCTCAGGCACGAGCTACTTGCGTCCGAGCTCGACGATCGCGTGGAGTTGACCGGGTTGATTCCACGCGACGAGGTGTTCGTTCGGTGTGCCGAGGCGGACCTCTTCATTTCCCCCTCACGTGGTGAAGGTCTTCCCGTTGCCGTGATGGAGGCGATGGCAAGCGGCTGTCCCGTGGTTCTCTCCGACATCCCACCTCACCGGGAGATCGCCGCCGGGGTCGACTTCATCCCGCTCGTGCCGGTCGGAGACTCTCGCTCACTTGCGCGCGAGATCGACCGCTTCAAAAACATGACGTCCGAGGAACGGCGGGCGGTCGGTGTCAAGTGCCGGAATCTCGCCCGAGACCGCTTCGGGCTCGAGCGGATGCACGCAGGGTACGAAGCGGTCTATCGCGAGCTCGCATGATCGTCGAGCTCATCGGCTGCGCCGGCGCTGGCAAGACGACACTGAGGAATCTGATCTGCGAAAACGGCATTCCGGAGCAGGAGGTCATTGCGATGCCCGATCTGTTGCTCCAGCGACCGCTGCTTCGCAGAGTCGCGCAGCCGACGGCCGTCAACGTCGTTCAGGAGCTCGGCAGCCTTCCATTCCTCCTCGGCGCCCTCGGCGACGAGCGCCTCTTCCTCTCGTTCGCCCGGTGCACTCTCTGGGGTCACGCACCTTCGAGGTTCGACAAGCTCAACGGCATGCGTGGCGTCCTTCGCAAGGTCGGCATGTTCCACCTCGCCCGGGGGCGCGCGCGAGATGCGATCGTCCTGTCCGATGAGGGGACGCTTCTGAGCTCGTACAACCTCTTTGTCGCGACGAAAATGGACTTCGGCGAGGCGGAGCTCGCCCGGTTTGCAGACCTCGCGCCCATGCCAGATGTCGTCGTCTACGTGCGAGCGCCGGTCGAATCGCTCGTCGAACGGGCAAGGTCTCGCCCTGACCCGCGTCGCCAGCACGTAGGGGTAGGCGTCGCAGAGATCGAGGCCGATGTCCGGCGCACCGTGGCGCTGTTCGATCTCCTTGTCCAGACCGCACCCGTCGCGGACCGAGTCACGATCGTGGAGAGCAGCGATTTAGACAGGGAGGGGAGGATCCGGCTGGCAAGGGAGGTCGTCAATCGGTTGCGCTCCTCGATTCCGGGGCGGGAGCGGAAGAGCTCTGGGGCCGCATCCACTCTCGATTCTTCCCTCCCGGAGGTCTAGACGGTGCTACCGAAAGTTTCCGTGCTCTTCGAGCGGCTCGACGCTTCCAACATCCGCTACTGCCACTGGAAGAGCAACTGGGTCCTGGCAGAGACTCTCGCCGCCGAGACCGACATCGACCTACTCGTCAAGCGGGAGGATGCTCAGGCATTTCGTGGCGTCATCGAGGAGCTCTGTTTTCGTCCGGCGATCGAGGTTGGCGTGCCGCCTTTCCCATCCGTGGAGCACTATCTCGCGCTCGACGAGGCGGAGGGCGCAATCGTCCACGTCCATGCCTACTACCGCGTCATCTCGGGCGAGAGCCTGACGAAGAACTACCGCCTACCGCTCGAGGAGATGCTCCTGACAAACGTCAGCCGAGCGGGCGCCGTCAATGTCCCGCGCAAGGGAGCTGAGCTCGTGGTCTTCGTCTTGCGGATGTCCCTGAAGCACGCAACGCTCGTGGAGCTCACACTGCTTCTCAGAGGATGGGAGGACGTTCGCCGGGAGGCGTCATGGCTCGCAACAGATGAAGCGCGCGGTGAGGCCAGAAAATTACTGACCGCCTGGTTGCCCGCCTTGAGCCCGGATCTGTTCGACCGGGCGCTCGAGGGGCTCTTGGACCCCGCGCCCCTGTGGCGCCGCATTGTGCTCGGCCGCCGCGTCCGCGGCCAGCTGCGACAGTTCGCGCGGCGCGGCAGGCTCAGAGCATGGGCCGCGGGCGTGCGCGCGTTCACCGGCAGGGCGATGTACCGCGCGCGCGGGACTCGGAAAAGGCTCACGCTCGGAGAGGGAGGGGCGGTGATCGCCTTCGTCGGGGCGGAGGCCACGGGCAAGTCCACCGTGCTCACGGAGATGGAGCGCTGGCTAGGTCGATATCTGACGGTCGAACGCGTGCACGCAGGGAAGCCGCCCGGCACGCCGCTAACGGTGGTTCCCAATCTCTTGCTTCCGTTGCTTCGTTCGCTCCTCCCCGGGCAGCGCTCGACCCGGGTGGCCGAGCGTCGACATTCGGCCTGGCCTGGGCCATCCGGCCCGACGGAGGAGTTCCCGCTCCTCTTCGGCATCCGCTCCGTCCTGCTCGCGCATGATCGACATGTCCTCCTAAAGCGTGCCTTTGCCAACGCGGTCAACGGCAGCGTCGTGCTGTGCGACCGGTACCCGTCCGCGGATGAAGGGGCCCCCGACGGTGCACAGCTGGGCCGTCCGGGAGGAACCGCAAGCAAAGGTCGTCTCCGCCGCTGGCTCATCGAGCGGGAAGCTCTCCTCTACCGGACGATCGTCCCGCCAGATCTCGCGATCTACCTGACCGCTCCGCTCGAGACGACCCTCGAGCGAAACAGAAACCGAGAGAAGGTGGAGCCGGAAGCGTACGTGCGCGCACGGCACGAACGGAGCTCCAACCTTCGCTTCGAAGGAATTCCGGTACGCAGGATCCGAACCGATCGCCCGCTAGCCGAGGTGCTTGCCGAGATCAGGAAGCTTCTCTGGGAGGCGCTCTGAGGCTTCTCGGCGACGGTTCAAGCTTGTCCGGGTCGCTCATCGTGCCTACACTGTGAGGTTGCGGAGAGAAGCGGTAGGAACTAGGGGAGATGAACAATTTCAGCCGGAACTGGGCCATGGACGTTGGTCGTGCGTATGTCCCACCGCCTGTTCAGCGGTAAATCGGAGGCCGCGACACATGACGTGTGTCGCAGCCATGATCGGTTCGTGGATCGATGGTGAGCGGAGAGTATGACGACTGACCTAGCAGCAGGTACCGCCGAGACGAACGTCTTCTCGTTGATCTGGAACCGACGTTTGCTCGTGGTCGCTTTCGCTCTGGCTTTCGCCGGCATTGGCCTCCTTGTCACCGAGCTGCGGCAGAAGGAGTACACGGCCGAGGCATCCGTCCTTCTCTCCCAGCCGGCGCCGACAGCCGCAGATCCCGCTCGCGACGAAGCGCGCTATGTCGCCGATCAGGTTGCGGTGATGAAGTCGCTTCCGATCGCGCAAGGCGCAAGCGAAATCGCCCGCAACGATCCCAAGAATCCGATCGTCATCGATCCCCGGAGCTTTCAGCGGCGGACCTTGATCACCGCGACGGCCGAATCGAACTTCGTGTCGGTCAGCTTCCGTGCAAACCGTCCGGACGCGGCTGTAACGGGCGCGAATGCAATTATGCAAGCCTACGAGAACGCCACTCGCGCCGAGCTCCAGGACGACACCGAGCAGGCGCTCGCGCAGCTCGATACCGCGATTACGCAAGCGGAATTGAGTGCCTCAACCGCGAGCGGTCAAGATGCCGAGGATGCCGCCGCTCTCCTCAACCGCCTGAAAGCCGAACGCGGTCGCATCGAGACGAATGCGGCGGTTGCCGGGGACGGCGTAGTCGCAGTCTACAAAGCTGATGCCGGCAAAGCAGGCGGGCCCTCGACTCTCGCCGTGCTGGTGCTCTCGCTTGTTCTCGGAGCCCTCGTCGGCTGCGGGGTCGCTTACTGGAGGGGCACGCGGAACCAGGAGTTTTTCGAGGCGCTCGACCCGCAGACGCTACTCGGCTTTCCACTGCTCGCGGAGATACCCAACTTCGGTCGAGGCGGACCGGAGTCGAAGCTACCTGCACTCGTGAGCCCGGCGACTCCGGCGGCTCGGGAATTCCGCTTCTTGGCCGCAAGTCTGACGATCAACGCAGAGTCCAACGGACAGCCCAGGAGCGGACAGCCACGGGGCAAGGCGAGCAACGCTCGGCCACCGGCTTTCGTTGCCTTCGTCTCCCCCTCCGAAGGTGATGGGTCGACGACTGTGGCGGCGAACACGGCTCTGGCGGCGGCACAGCAAGGCCACCGGGTGCAGGCGCTCGACGCCGACGTCGAGGCTTCGGGTCTGAAGAGCCTGCTTGCTGTCGCTATGCCGATCTCGAGTGAGGACGCCGCAGAGACAAATGGGCATCGTGGGGACGCCACAGGCCACGTCGAGGAGTTCTTTGCGGATTCGGTGATCCGAGTCGATGGTCGCGGCACGGTGACGGTTGTCGACGTGGGATCGGCGCCGCCTACGTCCATGCACCGGCGCACCCAGAAAGAGTTCGACCTCGTCGTCGCCGACGGCCCTCCCATGCTCGACGGCGATCACGTGGACGCCATCTTGCGAATGGCAGGTGCTGTCGTCATCGTCCTCCGTCACCGGGGCAAGGCCGAGGATGCGAGGCAGCTGCTCAATCGCCTCGAGCTACTCGGTGTGCGACCGGTTGGGTACATCTACAACCGAGGCGGAGCGACTCGCAAGCACCAGACGACTCGACGGTTCCCGCAGCCGGGTCGCGCCCCGCCGGGGCCGGTCGAGCGTCGCCCTGTTGCGGACGCGAGCGTCGAACATCCCGCCCAGCGGCGCTAGCGGCAGATGCGCGGGGCGAAGGGGGGCGACGCGATGAGCGAGCAGCGGCCGACCGAAGACTGGCTCTCGCGTCCAGGCGGTCGGCTCGCGATCTTCGCCCCTTCGATGGCGCAAGGTGGCGCCGAGCGCGGTGCCCTGAAGCTCGCCGAGGGGCTCACGCGACGGGGTTTCGAGGTCGACCTCGTTCTCGCTGCCGCGGAGGGCCCGCGGCTTCCCGAGGTCTCTCCCGACGTGAGGATCGTGGACCTCCAGGCTCGCCGCGTTCTGACGTCCCTGCCGCGGCTGATCGCTTATCTCCGCAGAGAGAGGCCGCTCGCTCTCATCTCCTACCTCGACCATGCGAACGTCGTCGCGCTCACCGCGTGCCGGCTGGCGCGATATCGCGGGCGGATCGTGGTCGTCGAGCAGAACACGCTTTCGGAAGCCGCCAAGCACGGCAAGAGCCGACGTGATCGGCTGATGCCGCGGATCGTGCGTGCCTTCTATCCGCAGGCGGACTACGTCGTCGGGGTGTCGGCGGGCGTCGTGGACGATCTCGCGCGGTTCACGGGTTTGCCCGCGGAGAAGTTGAAGGTCGTGTTCAACCCCATCGTGACGCCCGATCTTACGGAGCGCGCGGAGGCGCCGGTGGAACATCCCTGGTTTACCGATGGAAGCAAGGTCTTCGTTGCAGTCGGTCGGCTGCGACCTCAGAAGGATTTCCCCACGCTGCTCCAGGCCTTCAGTCGAGTACGGGCGAAGCGCCCTGCTCGACTCCTCATCCTCGGTGAGGGCCCTGAGCGACCGCAGTTGGAGGACTTGGCTCACGAACTGGGCATCGCCGATGACATCTGCCTGCCCGGATCGGTCGAGAACCCCTATGCCTACCTCTCTCGTGCGGTGGCATTCGTACTCTCCTCGCGCTGGGAAGGTCTCCCCACGGTCCTGATCGAGGCGCTTGCCTGCGGCCTGCCGGTCATCGCGACCGACTGCCCGAGCGGACCAAGGGAGATTTTGGCCGGCGGTCGGTACGGGAGACTCGTCGGCGTGAACGCGATCGACGACCTCGCCGCCGCCATGGAAGCCGCGCTGGACGGTCGGTTGCCCCGCCCACCCTACGAGAGCTGGCAGCCATACGAGCTGGACGCGGTGGTCGACGAGTTTCTTCGACTCATGTTCGACGGCCAGCCGAGCGGCGTTCCAGCGCTCATGCGTTAGCGGCGTGCTCGTCTTCATCCACATCAACAAGACCGCCGGCCGTACCGTTCGCTACATCCTGCGCAGCTCCTACGGCCTACGGCATTGCGAGGTCGAGCCTTGGCATGCCGCCTGGGGTGGGCCTCCTTTCTCGACGCCGGACCTGCGCCGCCTCCGGAAGGTCTATCCGAAGCTCGAGAGCATCGCAGGGCACCGCATCACTGGCTATGTCGATCTCGAGGAGCACGGCACAGAGTTTCGCTACTTCACATTCCTGCGTGAGCCGGTGGCTCTCTGCGCCTCCCGCTTCCAGTACCAGATCGACTATCGGAAGAAGGACGTCGAGTTCGACGAGTGGATCGGCCAGGAATGGTCTCAAAACGCCCAGACCAAACAGATCGGGGGAACCGAGAGCGTCGATGACGCCCTCCGCGCCATCGAGCAGAAAGGGATCTTCGTCGGGCTCACGGAGCAGTTCGACGAATCGCTCCTCCTCCTCAAAGCTCTCCGTGCCGGCGATCTCGACATCGCCTATCAGCCCATCAACGTCGCCCAGCGCAATACGCTCGCGGCCAAGGTGCGGGCAAGCCCTCGGATGCGTCGCGCAATCGTTGCTGCAAACAGTTCCGACCTCGCCCTCTACGAGCATGTGACGCAGGAGCTGTTTCCAGCCCTACTACGGGAATACGGACCCTCGCTTCCCGAGGACGTAGCCCGCTACCGCGCGAACCGGCTGAGGAACTTCAACAGACGCAAGCTCACCGCATCGCGGGCGAAGCAGTACCTGATCTACAAGCCGTTGCTGCAGCTGTACAGGAAGACCAACCGCCGCGGGGCCCTCGGAAAGGCGCTCGGATGAGGGCAACCCTGGGGCGAGCGTTGTCTTACCTGAGCATCCCGAGCCTTGGCGGCTTACGCTCGTTCACCATCTGGTTGAGCCTCCTGTTCGTCTTTTCGGTCCCGTGGGAGAACGCCCTCCAGATCGGCCAGTTCGGGAGAGGAGCCAAGGTCATTGGGTATCTGACTTTCCTCGTCTGGGGTCTCGGCGTGCTCGTACACAAGCGCCTGCGAAAGCCTGACGGTCTGCAGCAAGCGTTCCTCCTCTTTCTGATCTGGAATGGGCTGAGCTTGTACTGGAGCGTAGACCCAGGCGCGACCCTATCCGCCTTCAAGACGTATACGGAGATGTTCGGTCTGCTCTTGCTCTTCTGGGATCTCTACGACCGGGAGGTGCTGGTCAAGGCAGCGCTCCAGGCGTACGTGCTCGGAGCGTTCGTCGCTGCCGGAAGCATCATCGTCAACTACTTCACCGCTCCACCGGTGCGCTTCCCCCTGCACGACCGGGTCAGCGCGCTCGGCTATCAGGTTGACGGAATTGCGCTCATCGTCTCAATAGCGGGCCCGGCAGCCTGGTACCTGGCGGCTGGGCCCGAGGCGGGAAGACGTCCCGCTCTGGCCCGAATTGTGAATTACGCGTACATACCGGTCGGCGTGATCGCTGTGGCCATGACCGGTACGCGAGGCGCAACTCTCGCCAGCATCCCGACCGCGCTGCTGATCCTCTGGTCCTTGCGCAAGCTGAGCGCGAGGAAGCGGATCATGGCCCTGGCGGCTCTTGTCGCGGCGATCGTCATGGTCATTCAGTTCGCTCCCTCGGGGGGCCTCGACCGCATCGGCACTGCAGCGACGCTCAGCGAAGGCGACCAAGGGGCTCTCAGCGGTCGGTGGAGTATCTGGGTCGAGTCAGGGCAGGTCTTTTTGGAACGACCGCTCGTGGGCGTGGGGACCGACGGCCATCGCGCTGCGATCGCGCATCTTCGCACGCAGCGAAGCGCGTACAAGAAGGCAGAAAAGGAGGCGCACAACACCTACATCTCCATCCTGGTCGAGACAGGGCTCATCGGTTTCTCCCTGTTCGCGTGCGTGATCGTATGCCTCTATAGGCGTGTCAGGAGCCGACATGGCTGGGAGCTGCACTACTGGACGGCACAAGTGGCCGTGCTCGCGATCGGTGCGATGTCGCTGTCGCTCGAAGACAGCAAGTCGATATGGATCATGAGCTCGCTCGCTGTTGCGAGCGCAGCGGCTGCGAGAACGCACGAAGCGCGCGTTCCTGACGAGTCTCGGCCGGCAGAACGCGTCCGAGCCGCGCTTCGACCAAGCCCAACGCCATGGTTCGACTGAGGACGGCGGTTTGACGCTACCCACCTTCCTGGGGATAGGCGTTCCGCGCGGCGGCACCACGTGGCTGCACGGACTGCTCGAAACACATCCAGAGATCTACATGCCCTCACGCCGGAAGGAGGTTCGGTTCTTCGACGCGCACTTTGAGAAGGGGACGCAGTGGTACGAGAGCTTCTTCTGCGGCCCCGAGGAGCGGCAAATGTTTCGGGCAATCGGCGAGGTGTCGCCGCAATACATCTACTGCAAGGAATGTCCTCGACTTATCTCGGAGACCTTGCCGGGCGTCCGCCTGATCCTCATGTTGCGCCATCCGGTTGATCGAGCGTATTCGCAGTACGGCTTTCTGCTTCAGCGACGGAATTTTCAAGGTTCATTTCATGAGTTTCTCGTGAGCCGGCCAAAGGCCCTTGAGTACGGCTATTACAGTCGTTATGCCAAGAGATTTCTCGATTACTTTTCCCGGTCTGACTTGTTGCCGCTCGTGTCCGAGCAGGTGTTCGCCGACGTGCCGGGCACCTGTCGACAGCTCGCCGCGTTCCTGGACGTCCCAGCCGGTGGATTCGAGGTCGGCAACGCCATGAACAGGGTCAATCGCAGCACGATCCCGAGGGCTCAGCGGCTTGCGGGGATGGGTGTCAGCGTCGCACGGCGTTTCCGCCGCTTGGGACTCGAGCCCGTCGTCGATGCCGCGCGGAGAGCCGGCGTCCAGCGCGCCTTTCATGGAAAGACCGTTCCCCGAATCGATCCTGCGCTGAAGGCAGAGCTGAGCCGCGCCTACGAGGAGGAGTTCGACGAGCTCGAAAAGCTGCTCGAAGTCGACCTTTCCTCCTGGCGCGCAGGAGGGTCGTGAGCGAGGAACACGGAAGCGAGCCAGGCCTCCGGCGGCGTGCCGCCAAAGGCGTCTTCTGGACGGCGACGAGCAATTGGGGGAACGAGCTCACCAGGCTGCTCGTCTTCGTGATCCTTGCGAGACTGCTCGACCCGAAGGATTTCGGGCTCGTCGCTCTCGCGCTCGTCTTCATAGGGATGACTCAGGTGGTCGCCGACCAGGGCATGGCTGACGCGCTCGTGCAGCGAAAGGATCTCGACCCGGCTCACTTTGACAGTGCGTTTTGGATGAACGTCGCCGCCGGCCTCTTTCTGGCCGCGATGATGGCGGGACTTGCGATTCCGATCTCGCACGCTCTCGGGGAACCGCGTCTGGCGGCGGTCCTCGCAGTCCTCGCGCTCTCGATTCCCATCAGCAGTCTCAATCTCGTACAACGCGCGCTGATGACGCGAGAACTCGCGTTCCGCTCGCTTGCGCTCCGGACACTCGTCTCGATCGGCGTCGGAGCGATCTTCGGCGTGACCGCTGCCTTCCTCGGGTTCGGCGTGTGGAGCCTAGTCGCCCAGCAGATCACCGCGCCGATCGCCGGCGTTCTCGTGCTGTGGCGAGTCTCGAACTGGCGCCCGCGAGCAGCTTTCAGCTACCCGCATTTCAGGGATCTCTTCGGCTTCGGCTCGAACGTTGTCGGATTTCGGCTTCTCAACTACTTCAACCGAACCTCTGACCAGTTGTTCATCGGTTCCTTCCTCGGAGCAGCGAGCCTGGGCTTCTACACCATCGGTTCCCGAATGCTCCGCCTTCTCTTTCAGGTGACGAGTAGCCTGATCGATCGAGTCGCGTTCCCTCTCTACTCACGACTCCAGGGCAACGCGCCGCGCCTCGTGCGTGCGCATTACAAGAGCACCGCCTTCGCGGGCTTGATCGCCTTCCCGGCCTTCATCGCCATGGTCGCGCTCGCCCCAGACCTCGTCCCGGTTGTCTTCGGCACCAAGTGGATGGACAGCGTTCCGATCATGCAGATCCTCGCGTTTCTCGGCGTCGTGCAGTTCCTTACTTATCTGAACGGAACGATGCTGAAAGCGCTGGGGAAACCGTCGTGGCAGGTCATAATCGTCGTCGTGACGACGGTTCTGAAGGCGCTTGCCTTCCTCATCGCGGTGAGGTTCGGGATCATCGCGGTAGCGTTGGCAACGCTCTGCGTCGGGTGCATTGTGGCTCCTGCGTATTACTGGACGGTCCACCGCCTCATTCCGATCCGCCTGGGTGCCTATCTCAATCACATAAAGGGACCACTCCTTGCTTCCCTGTTGGCAGGAGCGACGATGTTTGGCATCCGGGGCGTTCTGGGCGACAGCCACGCTCTTGTCACACTCCTGGTCGCTGGCTCCGGCGGGGTCGTGATCTATATCGCCTCGATCCGAGTTTTCTCACGTGCCCTTGCCGCCGAGGCGCTCGACCTGGCGCGGCGCGGGCTGCCAAGCCTGCGTTTTCTCCGACCGGCTCGCCGGGTGGCGCCCCGATGAAACCGACACGATGGACAGGGGCCAGCGTGGCAGCGGTGGGGAGGTCGACATGACGCTGCCGACATTCATCGTCATCGGAGTCGCGAAAGCGGGGACGACCTCCCTTTACCGATACTTCGATCAGCACCCCGACGTCTTCATGTACGCCGAGAAGGGAACCAATTACTTCGGCTACGAAGACGCGCGCGACTGGAAGTGGGCTGACGAAGGCGAGCCGCCCCTGCTCCGGCATTTCCGCGTCGAGACGTTCGAGGAATACGAGGCGGCGTTTGCCGGCGCTTCCGGGGAAACGGCTGTCGGCGAGGTATCACCCCAGTACTTCCGTTCGCCGAGCGCAGCCGAGCGCATGCATGCCCGTCTGCCCGACGTACAGGTCATCGTCTCCCTTCGCAATCCGGCGGAGCGCGCCTTCTCGGGCTACCTGATGCGCATTCGTAGGGGCGAGCCCGTCAAGAGTCCCTCGGAGGACCTGTCCGCGGATTCGAGTCACGTCCGCGAAGGCTTCTACTACCGTCGTATGAAGCGCTATTTCGATGTCTTTCCGAGGGAGCAGATCAAGGTCTTGCTCTTCGACGACTTCAGGCGCGATCCCGCGCAGGTGATGAACGAGCTCTTCTCGTTCATCGGCGTCGACCCGGGCTTTCGGCCGGACACTGCGCCGCGTCACAACCCCGCGAACGTCCCCCGAAGCCGAATCCTGAACCGGCTCCTCTACCAGCCGGCCGTGATTCGAACCGCCAAGGCCGTTGTTCCCGAACGACTACATGGCTCGGCCAAGAAAGTCAGAGAGGTGAACCTGGAGGAGCCTCCGAAGATGTCACCCGAGCTTCGCAGTCGGCTCTTGGCGCTCTACCGCGAGGACATCTTGAACCTCGAGGGGCTCGTGCAGAAAGACCTCTCGACTGTGTGGCTCGACGCTTGACAGTCAAGCAAAAGAGCTCAGTCGAGCAGATGTGAGTAGCGTGAGCCGGCGAGCACTCGCCGCACCTCATCGTAGTTCGCAAGCACGTCCCTCTGGCTCCCAGTCCTCGTCCTGAGGATTGTCGAATCGAGCGCGGCCCCTTCGAAGGGAATACGGAGGAAGTCGAACAGCGGCTTGAAATGCAGTGGATCGGCTATGAGATCCTCGTAGGCGACTTCGAAATGACGAAGTCTGGCGAGTCGGAGGGTTCCGCGGCCCAACTCCTGCTTGAACTGGAGCCGGCGGAGGTCTCTCACGAGCGAGCCGGTGTCGAGTACGACCGTTTCATCCTTGGGGCGATCCGCCGTCGAGAGCACATGAGCTCGTCCGATCTGGCGTTTCAGCGCAAACGAGATGAGCACATCGATGTGGTTGCGGCGCACCAGGTGGACCACATCGATGTGCTCGCGCACGAGGAACGGCAAGATCTCGGGGAACGATTTGAGCTGTGAGTACATCAGCTTGAAGCCCACCGAGCCGGGCGACTCGTACAGATCTCTGAGGTATCGATAGACCGAGAAAGGCCTCAGCGAACCAAACCGATCACGGGACTCGACGTACCTGGGCCAGGCGAATTCCGAATCCCACCGGCGCTCCTGGGAGCGTGGGCGCGGCAGGAACAGCTCCCCCTGCCCTGAGACGCCATCCTGGTTGTTGAGCACGCTCATCAACCAGGTCGAGCCGGTGCGCTGCGTGGTGAAGACGACGAAAGGAGTTTTGTGACCGCTCATCCGCGCCTGAGCCACCTTTCATTCCTGTTGTGGCGACCGGCGGTCATTTCCCGGCCAGGGACAAGCTGCCGACCACACCGCCTCCTGGATTGTGGCATCGCCCAAGATAGTCCGTTTGGGTCATACCGCCGAGAAGTCCCTGGCTACTTTCACCCCGTCTCTTCGGGGATCTGGCGGCGCGAAAGAAGCATCCAAGCAACAGTGCATACCCGCTCACGAACCGGAGCCCGTTTGCCGATACGTTCGTCAAGTGGTTACGTCCTTGTATCGATGTAGAGTTTTGAGCAGTTTCTGGCGACAAGCACTCCTAACATCATGGATATGAGCACCCCCAGCACGGCTCATGCTCTCAGTGGGGCTGACGTTTCCGGCGAGCGCATGGTCGCCCCGGACGCACGGGATAGGGACGAAGTTGGCGACGAGAACGTCACGGATCCCTCGGGGTCGACGAACGAGATACCGATGCAGTTCGTCCGGTTCGGTCTTCCGGCGGCGATCTTCTTGTGGTTCCTCGTCGGTCTGGTCGCGTACGGCGCCTATCGATTCGTCGCCGGCTGACCAGCCGCGTCCGCTCATGAATAGAGCGGGCCCGCGGGACGTCTAAGGGACGTCGACGAGCTCCACTTCATACAGCTTGCCGTCGTTCTCGTTTGGCTCGACGTTGTTGTCGACCCCACGGTCGGTGAGGTAGAGGTGATGCGGCGATCCGTCCGTGCCCGGAGCGAAGACCAGGTCCGAGAATCCGCGACAGGGATTTGTCGGGTTCCCCGCCCGGCAGAAGGGCATGTCGATCGTTTTCACGAACCCCCCGGTCAACGTGGTCTCGAGCACGAAGTGCTTCTTGCTGTCAACCATGAAGAGATGGCCGGTCTTCCGGTCGAAGTAGACGCCGTTGGGATCGTTGAGGTGGCGGCCGTTCGGATCTGAGAACTGCGAGGCTGCGAACTCCCTTTTCATGACGTCATCCTGCGTCCCGAAGCGTCGGTCACGTCCTCGCTTGAGCTCGTAAACCTTGGTCGTGGTCGCGTCCGTCCAGATCAGCATGTCGACCTTGCCGCGGCGAGCACGCCACGTCACGCCTTCGGCATCCCCGGAGTCGTAGCGGAGCGTGTCCACGACCTTCTTCACCTTGTCGTCACGCGTGCCGATCTTCCCGTCCCGGCCAGGGCCGAAGCGGAAGATGGCATTCTTGTCGTCGTCAACCACGAAGAGGGACTTGCCTCGCGGGTACCAGGAGATTCCCTCGGGCTCGACCGTCGCCTTCGTGAGCCGTCGGATCGCCTTCAGCGCTCCTGCCTTGGTGGTGACGAACAAGTTTCTGCCCTTCCACAACGGCGTCTCGTCGACCTCGGAGTCCGAGATCAAGAGCTTCTTCCGCTTGCCGTCGTAGGTCAGACCCGTTGGGTCTGGGCTCGGAGTCGACCAAGCCGTGTTCCTGTGATTCACGAGCGAGCCCTCAATCACGCCGCTCGCCGGTGACGCGAAAATGACGGCCCCCAAGCCAATGGCGGCCGCAATGAAAAGGTGACGATGCATCTCCCTGACTCCCCCTAACTCCCGCTCCCGTAACCACACTCGTGGTGTGCGCGGGATTTTACATGGTTTTCGCGGGGCCCTAGGAGTTCATGCGTAAGCGCTGTACCATCGGGGGTACGTCCATGGGGTCATGCGGGGGGAGCTGATGGGGGCAGTCGGCAAACGAGCGTTTCCATGGACGCGTTGTCTTGTCGGGTTACTCGCTGCCGGATCGATGTTGGTCCTTGCGGGAAGCGCTTATGCAAGCTCGAACTGCGGATCCTCGGGCAGCCACACATTGTGCGTGAGCGTCGCGGACGGTCCTCGCTCCGGTCCCGCGTCCATCCGAGTCACGAATTCACCGAACAGCGGGAGTGTGACTGCCACCTGGACTCCGTCCGGAAAGCCCGCCGTCCAGCTCATCATGAGGTTCGCCCCCTCCCCGACCACCGGCGACTACTCGTTCGTATGGCCGACGCAGAAGTACCTGGACGGATCCGGGACGCTCAGCATGCGGGCCTCGGGTGGTAGCGCCGCGGTGGCGATCCCTGTGACGCTCGCCAACGGCAATACGACCGACTTCCTCCACTCGCCGAACGACTGGTCCTCGTTTCTGCCCCCGCCCGTCTGGACGTCGCTCGAGGACCCCGTCGTAGGCGCGGTGGGCGACGGTCCGAGCGGGGAGGCTGCCCCAAACGGGCTCGCCGAGGCCATCTTCGGCAACCAACCCGACCTTTTCCTGTTCTTGGGAGACATCTACGAAACGGGGACCTTCACCGAAGAGCTCAACCATTACGGCGAGAACGACATGGACGGAGGCGCTGGGACGCTTTGGGGCAAGCTGGCCTCGATCACCCAGCCGACGCTGGGCAACCATGAGGCGCCGAATCTCGTCGCCTGGACGGATTACTTTCACGGGCGCCCCGCCTACACGTCCTTTCGGTACGGGAACGTGCTCTTCTTCGATCTTGCCTCCAGCGGTCCCTCGATGGCCGCCGGCAAAGCGCAGTACAACTACGTGAAGAGCCTTCTCACGAACACGGCGAGTCCTCCGCCCCCCTGCATCGTCTCGTTCTGGCACGCACCGGCACGATCCAAAGGCACTATCCATACGAGCAGGCTCGCGATGTGGAAGCTCCTCGCCGACAACGGGGGCGATCTCGTCCTGAACGGACATATGCACTCGATGGTTCAGTATCGGCCGCTCAGCGACCAGCTCACTGCGCCCTCCACGGGGCAGCCGACCATGATCGAGCTCGTCAACGGCGCGGGAGGGCACAGCATCGCGGGGACGCCGACGGGAGACTCCCTCGTGGAGTGGGCAAAAGGCAAGACCGTCGGGACCATTGCCCTGACGCTCGTGGGTGCGGGCGGAGGCGGAACGCCGACGAATCTCTCCTGGGCGTTCGAAGACAAGTCCGGGACCCCCCTGCATTCCGGTTCGCGCGACTGCTCGTAGCCAAAGCTGTATCCTCACGCGGATGGTTCCGAGGACGGCGTTTCGCCGGGCGACCGTCGTTATCTTTTTCATCGCTCTGGGAGCGTTCGCTGCGCCGACTGCCTCGGCCAGTGCGCGCTTCCACGTCGAGTGCCCGTTCCATCACTTCAACCACAGCGATCCCATCGTCTTCCCGGGTGTGAAAAACCCCTCAGCGGGTCACCTCCACACGTTCCTCGGGAACAAGTCGACGAACGCCTTCTCGACCTACAGGAAGCTTCGCCACGCCGGCACGACGTGCGGCCTTCACGCCGACAAGGGGGCCTACTGGTTCCCCGCCGTCTACAAGAACGGCCGGCGGGTCAAGCCGACCGACGGCGATTTCTACTACCGGGCGAAGACCGAGCCGCTCGGCGCCATTCGCCCATTTCCGAAAAGTCTTAGGATCATCGCCGGAAACAAGGAGGCGACCCGCCCCCAGAGTACGAAGATCGTCGGCTGGTCGTGCTTCGGGAGCGCGGGGACGGCACGCTCGACGATGCGGGACTGCGGCAACGCGGACGTCAAGTTCCTCGTCCACTTCCCGTCCTGCTGGGACGGGAAGCATAAGGACAGCGCCGACCACAAGTCGCATATGCACTACTCGATCAAAAAGAACGGCCACCAAGCGTGTCCCAAGAGCCACCCGGTGCCGGTGCCGGAGCTCAGTTACTCCATCAGGCTGCCGTTCCACGATGGCCGCCACGTGCATCTGTCCAGCGGCCCGGTCTACACGATGCACGCGGACTTCTGGAACGCCTGGAAGCAGCGCAAGCTTCGCCAGCTCGTGGACAAGTGTCTCCACGGCGGAATCGAATGCCCGTCCTTTGAGGCGTGACGCACCACTAGACCGGGCGTAGCAACATCCCTCAACGGAGTGCTCACGGAAGTCGGGGCGCTCGGCCGAGATTCATGACAGCTGTCCAAACATCTCCGCCGCCCGCGACTCTTGAGGTTCCGACTCCGACCCAGTTTCCGCCGCGCGCTGATCGCGCTCGGCGTGCTCACCGCGCTCGCGTTCCCGTTCTCGTCCTCGGCAGCCAAGCCCAGGATCTGGATCACCTCTCCATCCTCGGGCAACACGCTCAGGGGCGTCGTGACGTTCGCCGCCGGGACTCGCTCGGCGGGCAAGGTCAAGTTCTACGTCGACGGCAAACTGCTCGCAGTCGACCGGACGTCTCCCTACTCGACCAGGCTGGACACGCGAAGGCTCTCGATCGGATCTCATTTTTTGAGAGCGCTCGCGGTGAACCGATCCGGCGTGGTCTCGGACCGAGTCAGCGTCAAAGTTCGCAACCCCAGACCCGACACAATCCCGCCGAGTGCGCCCACGGGTCTCATGGTTAGCGACAGCACGGAGACGAGTCTTTCCTTCGCATGGGCCGCGTCGTTCGACAACCGGGGAGTCGCTGGCTACGACGTGTTGCTCGACGGTGTGAAAAACAGCGAGACGACGGCCCTGAATATCTCGCTGAACGATTTGGCCTGCGGCGAGCCGTACACGCTGGGCGTGCGGGCCTTTGACGCCGCCGGCAATCGCTCAACGGTCTCGTCGATCGTCGCCGCCACCTCGGCGTGTGGGAATGGGGGAGGCGCGGAGCCGAGCACGAGTCCGCCGAGCACCGGTACGAATGGCGTCAACTGGTTCCCCGGTTACTACGTGCTCGGTAGCGGAACGACTCTCGCCGCGAAACAGAAGATCCTTGACGATCCGCTCATCGCGCCGTTCACGGGGGTGCAGTTTCGTTACCACTGGTCGGAGACCGAGCTTGAGGAAGCCGACTACACGGCGGGCTTCGCGCAACTCGACGCCGACCTCCAGAACGTCGGGGCGAGGTCGAAGAAGCTCCTCGTGATGCTGCAGTACAAGAACCACGACGGCACGGCTGCGGTGCCGTCCTACCTGCTGAGCGAGGGGGGTCCCTGGTGCAGTGGACGCTACTGCGGAGACCTGGCATATGGAGACAAACACGTCGCCATGGTCTGGAACGACGCCGTGAGCTCCCGCCTCGTCGCCTGGGTCTCGGCGATGGCAGAGCACCTGGCGACCAGCCCGTATGCGTCCAGTGTGGCCGGAATCGTCTTCAACGAGACCTCTCTTCCCACCGACGATCAGAACCTCCTCGCCGAGGCCGGTTACGACCCGTATGCGTACATGAAGGGGCTGCAGGCAGACATGCTCGCTGCAGTCGACGCGGCTTCTCGCCTCCCCGTCTTCTATTACCACGAGGGTGGCTTCGTCAGCATGGACGGCGAGTCGGTGCACGCAGGCACGGTCATGGGCGACTGGATGCTCGAACACCCGCACACGGGCACCGGCACACCTGACCTGAAGCCGAAGAGTCCCAAGACAACGACTCACCCGTGCGCCAATCCGAACTATCAGGGGCGCGTCCCCTGTAACCCCGACGTCCAGGCAGGCGACTACGCGGTGAGCGTGACCGATTCGCTCGATCAGAGCTTCCAGTACGCGACCGGCCCGGCTCCCGATGGGCTTTCTGCGTCGTACCTGACCTTCTCCTATGCGATCGGGTCGGGCCCGAACGCGTTCACCTTCGCGGACGTGTCCCGGTACATCGCGAGCCATCCGACACCGAACTCGTCCGTCCCTCCGGGCTGGTAGTCGCTAGTGGGCCAACAGGCTCACCTTCGCCTGTCGAAAGTGGCCATCGACACTTCCTCGGCCCCATTTACGGTTGCCGGAACGCGCTCGTCGGAAGGGCGTATCATCAGCCCGAGGGCTACTCTGCCTGTTGCAGGAGGCGACGACGAAACGATCGAGGGTTATGCGTGCACGGCCGCTCGGCAAAACAGCGGGCGCGGTCGTTCTGTTGGGCGTGCTCTCGCTCCCGTTGTCGCCCCTGGCACGGGCCGACTCGAGCAACCTGCTCCCGAACGGCAGCTTCCAGTCGGGGACGAGCGGCTGGAAGGCAACCGATGCAGCCTTCACGATCGCAAGCGACGGCGCCAGCGACGGCTTCGCCGGCCGGCTCGCCCTGAACACGACCGCTCCCTCCTACCGGCTGGCGACGAGTCCACGCCCCGTCCTCAATACGAGCGCCGGGGTCATGTACACGGCGAACGGCGTCGTGCGCAGCGACACTCCTGGCAAGAGCGTCTGCCTGCTGCTGAAGGAGTTCACCAGCGGGGGCGCGCTCGTCCTCAAGAGCGATGCCTGCACGCTGACCGGCTCGCAATGGACGCCTTTGCCGCAGGTGACGCTGACCGCACAGAACGACGGCGATTCGGTCGTCTTTATCGTTCGCCGCCCGTCCGGCGCGGTCGCCGGGGAGAGCTTCGAGGTCGACGAACTCTCGCTCGTGGCGAGTGGCGACAGCACGCCCCCGCCGCCGCCCCCGCCCGCTTCCGTGGTTGGCCTGTGGCATCTGGACGAGCTCAGCGGCACGACCGCCTTCGACAGCAGCGGCCAAGGGCACAACGGTGCGATCAGCGGCCCAGTCACGCTCGGGGTTCCCGGCGAGCTCAACACCGCTTACAGCTTCGTGCCCAAGAGCGCCATCGTCGTCCCGGACGCCCCGGATCTCAGGCCAGGCACGGCCAATGTCACGATCTCCTACTGGCTGAAGGCGACAACTCCACCCTCGACCGGGGATTACGACATGTTCGTGAAGGGGGAAGCGGGCAGCAGTGGTGGCCAGATCAAGCTCGAAGTCCAGCCGAACGGGCAGGCATCGTGCATGTTCCGGGGTTCGGCCGGAAGCAGGCAGCTGCAGGCGGGGCCGAACGTGATCGACGGGCATTGGCACCAGGTGATCTGTCAGCGCATCGGTGATCAGATCGTCGAGACCGTCGACGGCGAAACACATTCGCTGACGAAGGTGACCGGCTCGATCACGGTAACCGCTCCGGTTCGACTCGGCTCGCACGAAAACGGGGGCGACTGGTACCGCGGCGTCCTCGACGAAGTCACGTATTCGATCGGCTAGAGACCGTTCCCCACGCAGCTCTCGGGTCCGACAAACGCGCGATTGGACTACATAGCCGGTTGAAGTGCGACTGGCCTGTTCTGCTCTGACTGTGTCAGTTGTGTAAAAAGAGGATCCTCGCCGCCCGGCCGCCGCGACGGGTTGGCCCCTCGCCAACGCCGATTTCCATCCCTCCGGCCCGAGCCCGAGCTCCTCAGCGGCCGGCGCTCCATGCGAGCGGATCGCCCGAGGCCCTTGTCGGTTGGGGCAGACGGCCAAGGGAGCAGCTCGCCTTCGGGCCCCTTGACACAGGAAGTAAGCCCTGAGACCGTGGACGGCAGCGAGAGGGACATCCTGAGAGCGTTTTTGATTGCCGCGACCTGCCTCGCCGCCTGCCTCGGCGGTACAGGGCAAGCTGCTGCCGCTTCGGGACGCTGTGAGGCCCCAAATCCGGCGAACGTGATCAGGGGCACCGCCGGGGCCGACACGATCGTTGGTACGCCAAAACGCGATTTCATCGAAGCTGGACGCGGGAACGACGTCATCCGAGGGCTCGATGGCCCGGACGTAATCTGCGGCGGTCTCGGAAGCGACGTAATCCTGGGAGGACCGGGGGCGGACGACATAGAGGGCGGCCCTGGCAATGACCGAATCCAGGGTGGAGTCGGCGGGGATTCCATCACCGACGGGGACGGCACCGATCACGTCTTCGCAGGTGCCGGGAATGACACTGTGTGGGTGAGCGCGGGCGCTGACGTAGTTTCACTCGGTAGTGGATCCGACTACTTCGAGGATGGGGCCGGCAGTGAGATCCTACGAGGAGGCGAAGGCCACGACGTGTTTGCGATCGGCTTTGACAAACCGACTGGCCGAGACGCCATAGGCGGCGGACGAGGAAGGGATGGAGTTTCTTGGGTTAATGGCGGTGATGCCATCATCAACCTCACGTCGGGTTCCGTGCGCGGGCCAACAGGTGTTCGAGCAAGGCTTCGCTCGATCGAAAACGCGGAAAGCAGCCTCGGAGACGACGCGCTGATTGGAAACGCGGCGTCCAACCGTCTTAGCGCCTCGGCGGGAGATGATCATCTCGAAGGGCGGGCGGGGAACGACTTTCTGGATGGCGATCTCGGCACTGACTTCCTCGACGGCGGTGATGAGACCGACACGTGCGCCAATGGCGAGACCGTTCTCAACTGCGAGACTTAGGCACCGCAGAGCGGTGAGGAACCTCTAGAGGCCAACCGGGCCAGACAACGGCCGCTGCGCCGCACAAGCTGCGTCGCGCCGCTACCAGTCGAGGGGACTCTCGGGCGTATGCGATCCCTGGCCTGCCATCGAGCGGATGTGTGAGCGCCGGGTAGACGATCACGGAGTGGCCATCCAGGTCGCTGCCCGGCCTCTCAACTTCGATAATCCTTTCGTCCCGCAGGGGTTCGGCGGAGAGATGCAGGAACGTCGCCTCGTTTGCCCGGTGGACTATGAAGACCCGGTACTCGTAGCTCACTGAAGCGCGTCTCCAAGAGGATGAGGGCCACCAACCGTTTGCGACGGAGACGGTAGCCCTCGGAGCGGCAGGGTAGGGAGAGCCGGGCTCGGTCGAGAGGCGCTGCGGCACACCCCTCTATGTTCGCCCCCCTCAGGGATAAGGAGGCTAGAGCCCGGCTCTCTCGCCGCAGATTTGAGGCCGCTGTGCACAATCCTAGTTGGGCTGGTTTTACCGACTCCGGTACTCCACCGGCTACCCTTCTTGCCCCGTCACGACGCTTCGGTCGTCGGGCACGATCTGGTTCCAAGCGAGCGAGGAAGGGGTCAGATGAGCGGTCACACCTGTTCTCCAGGATCATGTTCGTGCGACGAAGGCGGGAATAAGCGGCCACGTCCAGCGTGAACGCGCTACTCTGAACTTAACGTCGCGGTAGTTCTTCTCTCGCGCCCACCCTTTCGACGCAAGCCGGATCCCGGCGAGTTCGTCAGAGGCGCTTCTTCGGCGGAGGCACTGGCCTCACCCACCGAAGAAGGGGGTCGCATGGACGACCACATCGAGCAGGCGCGCAAGGGTGCGCACAACCAGGCGCTCATTCGTGAAGTCAACGAACGGATCGAGGCGCTCGCCGAGGACGCCGCCCATCCGGAGTTTCTCTGCGAGTGTGCAGACACCGACTGCATCGAGCAGATGGTGCTCTCGATCGCCGAGTACGAGGCGATCCGACACTCCCCCGTCCGCTTCCCCGTGAAGCCGGGGCACGTCAACCCCGAGTTCGAGCGCGTCGTCGAGGAGCACGAGGGCTACGTCGTCGTCGAGAAGTTCGGGGAGGCGGCCGAGATCGTCCGCCGGGCCGACCCACGCTCCCGAAGCGAGCAAGCTCAACCGGAGCTTTCTTAGGTTTCCGGCCTGCCGGGTCGGAAAGCCTCGAGAGCGGTGGCCGAGCGCCCGAGGAGGGTCGCATTTGGACGAGCTCGAGCGCATTCGTGCGCTCATCGAGGAAAGGTGGCAGGAGGGCCCGGGCAGGTACCTTGCCCTGCGCGCTGTGGAGGAGTTAATCGCCGAAGGCTCGCCGAGCGAAGGCGAAGACTCTCAAGTTGAGTGATGAAGTCACTTTTCGGGAGAGCCCCGAGGCTTTGCGGAAGTGCGGGTTTCTCTCGGCGCGGATTCGGTTGTTTGTATCAGTACTAGAGAGCGGCCCTCTTGTTACCAACGTGGAGAGAGACGCTGCCTAACACAAGACACGGCACGCAAAGACACTTGTCCGCTGGTCGATAGAGGCGTAGAACTGGGCGATGCTGCCGTTGAGCGACGAGCGGGTGGCACTTCGGCCAATCGAGCGCTCAGACCTCGCACGGCTCGCAGAGCTTCTCGAGGATCCGGAGGTTGCTGCGTT
>JBKPPF010000038.1:0-31471 GCA_046733475.1 Actinomycetota bacterium | reverse complement strand
CCCCGAGCTCGAGTACTTCCTCTTCAAGGACGACAAGGGCACCGAGCCGCTCGACGAAGGCGGCTACTTCGCCATGACGACGATGGACGCCGCGAGCGACCTTCGCCACGACACGGTCAAGGCGCTCGAGTCCATGGGGATCCCGATCGAGTACGTCCACCACGAGGTCGGGCCCTCACAGCACGAGATCGACATGCGCTATGCCTCCGCGCTCGACATGGCCGACCACACGGTCACGTACCGGCTGGTCGTCAAGGAGATCGCGAAAAAGGCCGGCTACCACGCGACCTTCATGCCCAAGCCTCTCTTCGGCGAGAACGGCTCGGGCATGCACACCCACCAGTCCCTCTTCGCCGAAGGCAAGAACGCGTTCTTCGACGCCGACGACGAGTGGCACCTCTCGGAGGTCGGCAAGGCGTTCATCGCTGGCCAGCTTCGCCACGCGCGCGAGATCTCCGCGGTCTTCGCGCAGTGGGTCAACTCCTACAAGCGGCTCGTCCCTGGCTACGAGGCTCCCGTCTACGTGGCATGGTCGCGGCGCAACCGATCGGCCCTGATCCGGATCCCGCTCTACAAGCCGGGCAACGAGCAGGCGACGCGGGCGGAGATCCGCTGCCCGGATCCGGCCTGCAACCCTTACCTGACATTCGCCGCCCTTCTGCACGCAGGGCTCGAGGGCATCGAGCAGGGCTACGAGTTGCCGGAGCCCATGGAGCAGAACCTCTACAAGCTCTCGGCCGAGGAGCGGAAGGCGCGCGGCATCGTGGCGCTGCCGGAGACCCTCGGCGAGGCGATCGACGAGCTCGCGGGCTCGGAGCTCGCGCGGAAGGCGCTCGGCGACCACGTCTTCGACGCCTACGTGAAGCTGAAGCGGCAGGAGTGGGACGACTACCGCGTCCAGCTGACTCCGTGGGAGATGGACAACTACCTGGGCGTGTTGTAAGCGCCCCCTCGCTGCCATATGATCACGGGCGGTGTCGCCGCTTCTTCGTGAAGCGGGGGACTGACTGACGGCCGACTACGAGCCTCTCCTCCCAGAGCGGCTCGTGGTCGTTAAGGCCCTAAGCGGGAACGGGTTCGCCCTCGAGCGCCAGCGTCAGCGCGGCCTGGATCTCCGGCAGCCCGAACGGCTTCACCAGGTGTACGACGGGCTCGAGGCGACGGCTGCCGCCGTTGGGGAGGTCGATGCTGGCGCAGATGAGGGGCGCGCCATCGGAGGCTGCGCGAAAAGCCTGCGCCCGCTCGACCGAGGGCGCGTGCGCCGGCTCGAGGACGATCGCTTCGACGCCGCAGAGGGCGGCGTCATCCAGCACGGGCTCGTGGCCCATTCGGGAAACGATGCGGGTCAGAAGCTCGCGCACCTCGGGATGGGGCTCGCAGATGAGCACTCGTGCCACATCCTCACCATCGTCCGAGGGCGGTCGAATGTCGGCTGCATCTGGTATGGAACGGGTATGAAGCGCAGCCGGATCCTCGTTGTGGACGACGACCGCGACATCCGCGGGCTCGTCCGCGAGCTCCTCTCGCGCGCGGGGTACGACGTTTCCGAGGCCGAGAGCGGCAAGGCCGGCCTGCGCGAGTTCTACGCGTCGCCGCCCGATCTCGTCCTTCTGGACGTGTCCATGCCGGAGCTGGACGGGTGGCAGACGCTCGAACGCATCCGCGACCTCAGCGAGGTGCCGGTGATGATGCTGACCGCGCGCGCGGGCGAGCTCGAGAAGGTGCGCGGCCTCAAGGGCGGGGCGGACGACTACGTGACGAAGCCCTTCGGGCGCCAGGAGCTGCTTGCCCGTGTCGAGGCGCTGCTTCGGCGCTCGGGCCCACGGGACGAGGAGCCTACGACCTACGGCGACGGGCTCGTGACGATCGACTTCACCCAGCGCGAGGTCACGGTCGGCGGGAACAAGGCCGTCCTGACGCCGCTCGAGTTCAAGCTTCTCACGGTCTTCGTCCGCCACCCGAACCAGGTCCTCACCCACGAGCAGCTCCTCGAGCTCGTGTGGGGCGATGCGCTCAGCGGCTCACGCGCACGCGCAAAGCTCTACGTCGGCTACCTGCGCCAGAAGCTCGCCGAGGCGGGGGCCGAGGAGACCCTCATCGAGACCGTGCGGGGCTTCGGGTATCGCTACCGGCCGAGGACCGCCTGAAACCCGCGTCCGCAGATCGGCGGTCGAGAACGGCTTCTTCACGTAGTCGTCTGCGCCGGCCTCGATGCCGCGCGCCACATCCGAATCCTGGACGCGCGCGGTGAGCAGGATGATCGGGATCGCGCTCGTCGGCTCGTGTTGACGTAGCCTCTCCGTGACCTCGTAGCCGTCGAGCTTCGGCATCGAAATCGATGAGCGCGAGATCCGGCGTGCGCTCGAGCGCCTCCTCGACCGCGCGCTCGCCGTCGGGCGCGCCGATCACCTCGTAGCCGTCGCGCTCGAGACGCAGCGTGACGAGACTGAGGATGTCCGGGTCGTCGTCGGCGACGAGGACGAGAGGCCGCTCGCTCACGAGGCGATCTCCTCTTGCGCGCGTTCTGCCGGCTGTACAGTGCGGATCGGGATCGTGACGCGGAAGCTCGCGCCCTCGCCGTCGCTGCTCGCGAGCGTGATCCGACCGCCGTGGGCGTGCACGATCGCCTTGGAGATGGCCAGCCCGAGCCCCGTTCCCTGAATCGCCTGCTCGGCCGCGCGCGAGGTCCGGAAGAAGCGCTCGAAGACGTGCTCCTGCTCATCCGCGGGGATGCCCATGCCGGTGTCGCGCACCTCGAGAATCGCGTTCTCGCGTGACGAGCTCGCGCGTACGTCCACCCGACCGCCTTGGGGCGTGAACTTGACCGCGTTCGAGACGAGGTTGTCGAGGAGCTGCGCGAGCCGGGCCCGGTCGCCTGCGAGCAGGGGCAGCGGGCTCGTCGCCAGCGTCAGCGTGATCTCTTTCTCCTCGGCCAGCGGCCGCGCGGTCTCGACCGATTCGGCCGCGACGGCTGCGAGGTCGACCGCGCCGAACTCCAGGGAGAGCTTGCCCGCCTCGATCTGGGCGAGGAAGAGCAGGTCGCCGACAAGGTCGAGGAGCCGGTTGGCGTTTCGCTCCACGACACCCAGGAACTCGCGCTGCTCGTCCGTGACCTCGCCGGCCTCGCCGTCGAGGACGAGCTCGAGGTAGCCGCGGATCGAGGTCAACGGCGTCCGCAGCTCGTGCGAGACGAGGGCGACGAACTCGTCCTTCAGGTGATCGAGCTCGAGCAGCCGCTCGTTTCTCACCTCGAGCTCGCGCGTGAAATCCTCCCGCTCTTGCTCCAGTCGCCTACGGTCGGTGATGTCCTGGGCGATCGCGGCGACGCCGATGACCTCGCCGGCGCTGTTGCGAACGGCGGACATGGTCACCGCGATGTCGATCAGCGTTCCGTCCTTGCGGCGACGCGTCGTCTCGAAACGGCCCTCGCCCGACTCGACCACCGACGCGATGCGCTCGCTCGAATCCGCCGTCTCCCCTTCAGAGATGAGGACCGAGCCCGGCTGTCCGACCATCTCTTCGGCGGTGTAGCCGAACATTCGCTCGGCGCCCTTGTTCCAGCTCGTCACGATGCCGTCGAGGTCCGCCGATGTGATCGCGTCGTCGGACGATTCGACGATCGCTGCGAGCTTGAGGCGCTCGAGCTCTCCTAAACGCCTGTCCGTCACGTCGAAGATCGCGCCGTCGAGACGGATGCGCCCATCCGCAGCGGTCACCGCCTGTCCCCGCTCGATGACGTAGCGCACGCTCCCGTCGCGGTGGAGGACCCGGTAGTCAGTCGTGTACGGTCTTCCGCCCTCGACCGAGGAGGAGACGTCCACCTCGAGTCGCGCGCGGTCGGCGGGGTGGACGACACTGGCGAACGTCCGGACGCGGTTCTCGATGAAGTCCGACGCGGGATAGCCGGCGAGCTCGTCGATCGCGTCGCTCAGGAACTCCATGGTCCAGTAGGAGTCGATGTCGCAGCGGAAGACCACGCCCGGGATGTTGCCGACGAGCCCGCGGAACCGCGCCTCGCTCTCCGTCAACGCGAGGTCGCTGTTCTTGCGGGCGGTGATGTCGATCAGGAATCCCTGCGCCAGCGCCGCCTGGCCGTCGCGACCGTGGATGACGCGGATCTGGTCCTCGACCCAGATGACCCGGCCGCTCTTTGCCCGCAGCCGGTACTGGGTGGAGAAGGTTTCGGCGTTCGTGTACCCGATGCGGTGTTCGTTGCGGACGCGCTCGGCATCGTCGGGGTGGATGGCCTCCCAGAAGAGGCCGGGCGTGGCGAGCCATTCCTCCGGGGTGTAGCCGAGGAGCTCCTCGAGCTGCGGGCTGACGTAGCTGGAGAGCCCCGGGTTGTCGAGCGAGCTGACGTAGCTGACGAGCGGGAGCTCCTCGACGAGGGCGCGGTACCTGGCGTCGGCCTCGCGCAGGCTGGCGAGTGCCTGCTTGCGCTCGGCGATCGTCTTTTCGAGCTCGTCGCTCTGCTGTTGAAGCCGCCGCGTGCGGGCCTCGAGCGCGCCCGTGACCTGCCGCAGGATCGGGAAGAGCGATGCGTACAGGAGAAGCAGTGCGAGCAACAGAGCGAACGCGACGGGCTTCAGCGTCGCCATCGCGTCGGCGTTCACCTCGTCGAACTTCGTGTAGAGCTCGAGGACGCCGACAGGTTTGGACGTGCCGTCCGTTCGCACCGGCGTGTACGCGGAGAGGGCCCTGATGTTCTCGCCCGCTCCTCCTTCGTCGTTCAGGGGGCGGACCTCGGCCTTTGCATCCCCGGCCAGCACACTCGCGAGCTCCTCGCTCGAACCATGGTCGCCGACGAGCGTCGGGTCGTTGGAGTAGGTGACCGTCCCGTCCTGCGACCAGAGCTTCACGCGCACGACCTCCCCGCCGATCACGTGGCTGAAGATGTGGTCGAGCTCGGCGCGGCGGGTCGCGCCCACGGGGCCCTCGAAGTCGGAGCGCTGGAAACGGTCTGCGAGGAGCATCGACGTCGTCTGGGCGCGCTCGAGCACCTCCCGCTCGGAGCGGGACTCCGCTGCGTGCTGCGCGAACCACAGAATTCCGGCGCCCGCGAACAGCAGCGCGATCGCGCTGTAGATGGCAAAGCGCAGGACCAGGCGGGGCGACCTGCTGGCGCCAGCGTGAGAGCTCACGCATTCGTTATCGGAGTCGCAATCGGCTCGCTTAAGCTTGGTTCGTGGATCGTTCCGCCCGGCACCTCAGGCTTCTGACCGAGACAATCGCCGCCGTCAACTCGACGCTCGACCTCGACGAGGTCTTCCAGCTGATCGCGCACAAGGTCGCCGAGGCCCTCGAGACCGACGCGTGCTTCGTCTATCTCTACGACGAGGCGGCGGACGAGCTCGTCCTGCGCGCCTCCTACGGCACGAGGGTGGAGGAGCTCACTCGCGTCCCGAAGATGCGTCCCGGCGAGGGGATCACCGGGGCCGCGGCCGCCGAGCGAGCGCCGGTGATGATCCCGAAGGCGGCACATCTCGACCCGCGCTTCAAGCGCTTCCCGAATCTGCGCGAAGAGCAGTACGAGTCGATCCTCGCCGTTCCCATTCTGGCCAGGGAGCGCCTCGAGGGAGCCCTCAACGTCCGCACCGAGGCTCCCCGTGAGTTCGGGCCCGACGAGGTCGACCTGCTCATGGCGATCGCGGGCCAGGTCGCGCAGGCGATCGAGAACGCCAAGCTCTACGACCACGCACAGCGCCGTGTCGCCGAGCTCGAAGCGCTCGCCTCCATCTCGGAGGCCGTCTCCGAGTCCCTCTATCTCGAGGAGTCGCTCGAAGCGATCGTGAAGACCACGATGGCCGCGGTCGACGCGACGGGCGCGGCGCTCGTGCTCGAGGACGGCACGATCGCCTGGCCGGAGGGGCGGGCGGGCGCGCACGCCGTCAGGTTCCCGCTGCGCTGGCGCGGCCGGGAAGTCGGCGAGCTCGTCTGCGACCGCGACACTCCTTTCACCGCCGAGGAGGAGCGGCTCCTCGCCTCGATCGCGCGGCACGCGGCCGTGGCGCTCGAGCACGGACGCGCGGTCATGCGTGGAGTGGTGGCCCAGGAGATCCACCACCGGGTGAAGAACAACCTCCAGACAGTCGCGTCCCTGCTGCGCCTCCAGGCCCGCGCGCCCGGTCCGGATGCCGAGAAGGCCCTCTCCGACTCCGTCAACCGGATCCTCGCGATCGCGGCCGTGCACGAGGTCCTGACCGAGCGCCGTGACGAGGAGGTCGACCTCGGCGAGCTCGTGGAGCGCCTCCGCGCGATGATCGTCCAGGGGCTGGCCGGCGAAAAGCACGTCGACTCACGTGTCGAGTCGATCGAGCTGCACGGCGCGCGGGCGACGGCGCTGGCGCTGGTCTTCAGCGAGCTCCTTCAGAACGCGCTCGAGCACGGCGGCGACGAGGTGCACGTCGAGCTCGTGCGGCGAAACGGGGCGGTGAGCCTCACCGTCGCGGACAACGGCATGTGGGAGCCGGGCGACGAGGGCACGGGGCTTTCGATCGTGCGGGCGCTCGTGCGGGATGAGCTGAACGGCGAGCTGTCGCTCTCGGGCGAGGCAGGGCTCACGGCCGAGGTCACGTTCCCGCCGTGAGGTTCGCGGTTGACAACAACCTGGGAGACCCACCTCCCCGTCCCTATGGCTTCAGCCTAATCCTCCCGGGCGCGCGCGGGTGACACGCGAGGCTCACGAATCCGTGCCGGACCATCCACCGCGCCTTCGCATCCTCATCGCCGAGGACGAGACGATCATCCGCCTCGACCTCCGCGACGTCCTCGAGCGCGCGGGACACGAGGTCTGTGGCGAGGCGCGCGACGGCGAGGAAGCGGTCGCCCTCGCACAGGCGGAGCAGCCCGAGCTTGCGATCCTCGACGTCAAGATGCCGCGCGTGGACGGGATCGAGGCGGCGCGACGGATCCTCTCCGAGCGCCCGATTCCGATCGTGATGCTGACCGCTTACGGCCAGGAGGAGCTCGTCGCGCGTGCCGTGGAGGCGGGGGTCTTCGGGTACCTGGTGAAGCCGTTTCGCGAAACCGATCTTTTGCCCGCCATCCAGACTGCGCGCGCCCGTCACGCAGAGCTCGAGACCATGCGAGACGAGGCGGAGTCGCTGGCCGAGGCGCTTGCGACTCGGAAGGTCGTCGAGCGGGCAAAGGGGATTCTGATGGAGCGCGAGGGGCTCTCCGAGAACGACGCGTTCCTCCGGCTGCGGCGTGCGAGCCAGTCGTCCGGCAGGCCGTTGCGGGTCGTGGCAGAGGCAGTCGTCGCAACCTTCGCCGATGACTGACGCGCGCGCCGCCGCCGCGGGCCTGGCCGTCGCCGTAACCGTTGCGGCTGCGGTCTTCGCCGCGCCCACGCACGCGGCCGCTCCCCCGACCTGGAAGTCCCGCATGGCCGCCGCAGAGCGCTATGCGCACACGCGCTCCGGGAGGATCACGTTTGCGGTGGTGGACGAGGCCGGGCGCCTGCACGGCTATCACGCCCGCGAGGTCGCGCCCTCCGCCAGCGTGCTGAAGGCGATGTTGCTCGTCGCCTACCTCCGCCGCGCGGATGTCCGCGGGCGCGACCTCGAGCAGTGGGAGCGGGATCTGCTCGCTCCGATGATCCGGCGGTCGGACAACGACGCCGCTTCCCGGATGGTCGGCCTCGTGGGTGAAGCCAGGCTCGACGCACTCGCGCAAGCCGCGGGCATGGAGCACTTTCGTCTGCACTGGCCGATCTGGGGCCAGTCCGAGATCACTCCCCGCGGCGAGGCGCTCTTCTTCCACCGGATCGACCGCCTGGTGCCGGCGAGACACCGCCGCTACGCGATGCGCCTCCTCGCGACCGTCGTCCCGTCGCAGCGCTGGGGTGTCGGAGGCGTTCCGCACGGCCACTGGAAGCTCTACTTCAAGGGAGGGTGGGGTTCGGGCACAGGCCTCGTCGACCACCAGGTAGCGCTGTATCGCGCAGGTGGCGAGCGCTTCTCGCTCGCCCTCTTCACGCGTTTCGACCCGAACCACGAGTACGGGAAGGAGACGCTCCGCGGGCTTGCCACTCGCCTGCTCCGCGGCGTGTCCGCTCCAAGGGGCCGACTCCCCCGCGCCGGCCGCGCCGCGCTGAGCCGAGCGGCGGTCGTCACGGCGCGACCCGACTGCGCCGCCGTGACGATCCGCCCCCACGGGGACGGGAAGCGCACGTTCGCCACCGGGGCGGCCTCGTGCTCCGGCTTCCAGCTCGTCTCAGCGGGATCGCGGGCGCTCTGGTCCTGGGCCGGCGGCGGCGTGTCGCACCTGGCCACGGCGGACTACGGGTCCCCGGCGACTGTCGATCTCGGCGACTTCGACTCCTCCGATCCGCTCGGGCCTGTCGCCGCGAGCGGCGAGATCCTCGCCTACGCGCACGGGAACGACGTGTCGACGGTTGGCGGCCCCGACTGCCCCGTGAGCGCCGACGTTCTCGCGGTGGGGGGAGACCGCCTGGCGGCCGGTGCGGGAACCACGGTCGAGGTCCTCGATCCGAAGACGTGTGCGGCCAAGCGGATCGTCGACGCTTCGGGCCTAACAGCGGCGGTCGCGATCGACGACGGCCTCGCCGCCGCCCTGTCGCGCGGCTCCGGGGGCCGGGCCTGGCTCGAATGGTTCCGGATCTCGACGGGAAAGCGCCTCGGCAAGGAGGTCCCCCGCACCACGCCTCCCTTTCTCTCGGTTCACGGGCCCTGGATCCTCTACCGCTCCTCGCACGCGCTCCGGGTGCTCGCCACCGGATCAGGCCGCTCCCGGACGGTGTGGCGTCCCGCCGAAGCGCAGCTCGGCGCGCGGCTGCTCGGGAGGAGCATCTCCTGGGCGGAGGCCGATGGAGGACGATCCCGTCTCTGGACGCTTCGCCTTCCGGCGGACGACTAAGCTCTTCGGCGTGCGGCGGATCGAGCTTCGGGACGAGGCGGCAGGCCTGGACGCCCTCATCGTCATCGACCACGACCTCTTTCCGGTCTCGGCCGGCGGGACGCGGATGCTGCCGGACGTGGACGCGCGCGAGGTGGCGCGGCTGGCCCGCGCGATGACCTGGAAGTTCGCGGTCTGCGGCGTTCGCTATGCGGGAGCCAAGGCCGGGGTCCGTTTCGAGGGAGGCGACCGCGACGCCGTTCTCGCTGCCTACCGGCGGGCGCTGGCACCCTTCCGAGACGTCTTTCTGACCGGTCCCGACATGGGCACCCGGCCGGTCGACTTCCTCACCCCGGACCTCGTGGAGGACCTGCCTCTGTGGGCGCAGAGCCATGAGGGGCTCGGCATGGACGACCTGGCGACCGGCCACGGCGTCAAGGCGGCGGCCGAGGCTGCGCTCGCCCACCTCGGGCGCGGGCTCGAAGGAGCGACGGTTGCGATCGAGGGCTTCGGCAAAGTCGGTGCCGGGACCGCTCGTGCCTGCGTGCGTGCCGGCGCATGCATCGTTGCGATCAGCACTGTGCACGGTCTCCTCTCGGACCCAGCCGGCCTCGACGTCGAGCAGCTCGTGGAGCTACGCGGGCGCGTCGGCGACCGCCTCGTCGAGAACGCTGCGCGGGAGCCACGCCCGCGCGAGGAGCTCTTCGAGCTGGAAGTGGATGTGCTCGTCCCCGGCGCGCGCCCCGACTCGATCACGCGGAAGGTGGCGGAGCGCGTCCGCTGTGCTGTCGTCTCACCCGGGGCCAACATCCCCTACGCGCCCGGCGCCGTCGAGGCCCTGCACCGCCGCGGGGTAATCGCGATCCCCGACTTCATCTCGAACTCCGGCGGCGTGCACCTGTACGAGAGCGTCGAGCAGGACGACGAGCCGGAGGCGGCGCTGGTGAAGATCGCAGAACTGGTCGCCGGAACGGTGGCGAAGACCCTGGCTGCGGCGGACGCGGAGGGAGTGATGCCGCTCGAGGCCGCGCTCCGCGACGTGCGCGCCTACCTCGCTGCGGAGACCCGAGCCGCGGACAAGGTTCTCGACGGGCTCGTAGCCGCCTAGCCGGCGACTTCGTCCAGCATCTGCTCCCAGCGCGCGAGGAGGCTCTGCAGCTCCTCGCGGGCCGCGCGATGAGCGGCGACCGTGTCGGCATCGCCCCAGTCCTCCGCGAGCTTGCCCTCGATGCGTGCGATGAGCGCCTCCTGCTCCTCGATCTCGCGTTCGAGAAGCTCGAGCGGTTCCCGTTCCCGCGAGGGCTTCGAGGGCCGCGGTTTCGATTCTTTCTTCGGCTTGCGTTCGGGCGGCGGTGCCTCGCGCTCTTCCCGTGCTCGCAGGAGATCGGCCCAGCCGCCGTCATAGACGCGCACGGTCCCATCCTCCACCGCCGCGGTACGGTGCGCGACCGCGTCGAGGAGCGCGCGGTCGTGTGAGACGAGCAGCACGGTTCCGGGAAACGCTTCGAGGGCCGCCTCGAGCGCCTCCCGGCTCTCCAGGTCGAGGTGGTTCGTCGGCTCGTCGAGGACGAGGAAGTTCGCGCCCGACGCGACGAGGACGGCGAGCGCGAGGCGCCGCCGCTCTCCTCCCGAGAGCGCGGTGACCGGTTTCTCGTGCACCTCCCAGCCGGAGAAGAGGAAGCGCCCGAGGAGCGACTGAGCACGGGGCCTCGTCAGCCCGGTCATCGCCTGCATGCAGTCGAGTACGCTCCCGCGCTCGTCCAGGTGGACCTCCTGCTGCGGGAAGTAGCCGAGCTCGACGCCGTAGCCGAGCTTGAAGTCCTCGGCGACGATCCGCTCGAGGAGCGTGGTCTTGCCACTGCCGTTCGGTCCGACGAACGCCACGTGCTCGCCCCGCTCGAGCGCGAGCGAGACATCATGGAGGAGCTCACGGTCCGCCACGCCCACCTCGGCGTGCTCGATCTCGAGGACCGTTCGACCGGTCCGCTTCGGGTCGCCGAAGTCGAAGCCGAGCCGTTTCGAGCGGCGCGTGAGCAGGTCGTGCTCGGCCCGGACGCCCGAGCGCTCCTTCTCCAGGCGCGAGATCTGCGTCAGCTTTGCCTGCGCCTGCTTCGCTTTCGACTTCTTGTACCGGAAGCGCGACACGAACCGCTCGAGGCGGTCGATGTCGACCGAGATGCGGTCAGCCGTTTTCGCGGCATGGGCGGCGCGCTCGGCCTTCTCACGCCGCCATGCGTGCCACGGGCCCGCGAAATAGGTCGCCTTCCGGGCCTCGAGCTCGAGCGTTGCATTCGTGACCGCCTCCAGAAACCAGCGGTCGTGCGCGACGAGGATCACGCCTGCGTCGAGTGACGAGAGCTCTCGCTCGAGCCATTCGATGCTCGTCACGTCGAGGTGGTTCGTGGGCTCGTCGAGGAGGAGGAGGTCAGGGTCTCCTGCGAGGGCGCGCGCGAGCGAAGCGCGTGTCAGCTCGCCACCCGAGAACGTCCGCAGGCCGCGATCGAGCTCCTCGTCCGCGAATCCGAGCCCGCGGACGACCGATGTGGCGTGGTCGCGCCAGCCGTAGCCGCCCGCGTGCTCGAGCCTCGCCTGGGCAGCCGAGTAGGCGGAGAGGGTGTCGGCGCCGTGGTCCCCGGCAGCCATCGCGGACTCGAGGCGCCGTAGCTCCTCCTCGGCAGCGACGAGGTCCTTGGCACCGTCGAGGACGTATTCCCGCAGGGTCAACGCGCGCTCGAGCGGTGGCCGCTGGTCGTGCAGGGCGACCCGCGTTCCCTTCTCGAAGGCGAGCTCGCCGCCGTCCAGCCGGGTCTCGCCGGTGAGCATCCGGAGCAGGGTCGTCTTGCCCGCCCCGTTTGGCCCGGCCAGGGCGAGGCGGTCCCGCCTTTCGACTTTGAAGCTGACGCCGTCGAACAGCGGATCCCCGGAGAACTCCTTTCTCAGGCGAGAGGCGATCAGAACAGCCATGTGGGTATGGTTGCAGTGACGTGGCGAAGGACACGAAAACGATCGAGCAGCTGTCGATCGAGACGATTCGGACGCTCGCGATGGATGCCGTCCAGCAGGCGAACGCGGGCCACCCCGGGACCGCGATGGCCCTCGCTCCCGTGGCCTACGTCCTCTACCGGGACGTCTTGCGGGCGAACCCGTCGAACCCCGACTGGCCCGACCGCGACCGCTTCGTCCTCTCGGCTGGGCATGCCTGCATCCTCCAGTACGCCGCGCTCCACCTCACCGGGTACAACCTCGCCCTCGAGGAGATCAAGCGCTTCCGTCAGTGGGAGTCGCTCACCCCGGGCCACCCGGAGCACTTCCTGACCCCCGGCATCGAGACGACCACGGGCCCGCTCGGCCAGGGGATCTCGAACGCGGTCGGCATGGCGATGGCGGAGAAGTTCCTCGGCCAGCGGTATAACCGCCCCGGCCACACAGTCGTCGACCACCGCATCTACGGCATCGCCTCTGACGGGGACCTGATGGAGGGCGTCTCCCAGGAGGCCGCCTCGCTCGCGGGCGCCTTCGGGCTCGGAAAGCTCACCTTCTTCTACGACGACAACCGCATCACGATCGACGGAACGACCGCCCTCTCCTTCGACTCCGAGGACAAGGGCAAGCGCTTCGAGGCCTACGGCTGGCATGTCCAGCACGTGGCCGACGTCAACGATCTCGCCGCCATTCGGCGCGCCCTCACGAACGCGCAGAACGAAGACGAGCGCCCGTCGCTCATCGTCGTCCGCAGCCACATCGCCTATCCCGCCCCGAAGGCCCAGGACACAGCCAAGGCACACGGTGCGCCGCTCGGCGAGGACGAGGTTCGGGCGACCAAGGAGATCATGGGCTGGGATCCGGAGGCGCATTTCGTCGTCCCCGATGACGTCTCCGAGCACATGAACATCCGCGACAAGGGCCAGGAGCTCGAGGACGAGTGGCATCGCCGCTGGGAGGCGTGGCGGAACACCTATCCCGACATGGCCGAGGACTGGGACCGGGCGTTCGCCGGCGAGCTGAAGCCCGGCTGGGCCGAGGCGCTCCCCGAATTCGACCCCGCCGAGAAGGACAAGATGGCCACGCGCGCCGCCGGCGCCGCTGTGATGGAGGCCTTCAAGAACTACGCGCCGACGATGCTCGGCGGTGCGGCAGACCTCGTCGAGTCCACGAAGACGAACTTCGACGGCGCGGGCGTCTTCGCGCGGGACTTCGCCGGGCGAAACATCCCGTTCGGCGTCCGCGAGCACGCGATGGGCTCGATCGTGAACGGCCTCGCTGTTCACGGCGGGATCGTGAAGCCCTACGGCTCGACCTTCCTCATCTTCAGCGACTACATGCGGCCGGCCGTTCGCCTCTCGGCGCTGATGGGCCTGCCGGTCGTCTGGGCCTGGACGCACGACTCGGTCGGCCTCGGCGAGGACGGTCCTACCCATCAGCCCGTCGAGCACTACATGGCGCTCCGGGCAATCCCGAACTTCTGGTTCTTCCGCCCGGCCGATGCGAACGAGACCACGTACGCGTGGAAGGTCGCCCTCCAGCGGAAGGACGGCCCGGTCGGCCTCGCCCTCAGTCGTCAGGACCTGCCCGTGCTCGACCGGACGGAGCTCGGCGACGCGGCGGGGGTGGAACGCGGCGCGTACGTCCTCTGGGACGGAAACGGCGACGGCTCCCCGGAGCTGATCGTCATGGCCACGGGGTCCGAGGTCTGGGTCGCTCTCGAGGCGGCGAAGCAGCTGCAGGAGGAGGGCATCGCCACGCGGGTCGTCTCGATGCCGTGCTGGGAGCTCTTCGAGAAACAGCCGGTCGAGTACCGCGACTCCGTGCTCCCGCCGGACGTGGAGGCGCGCCTCTCCGTCGAGGCCGGGGTCGGGCTCGGCTGGTGGAAGTGGGTCGGTCAGGAGGGAGACGTCGTCTCGCTGGAGCGCTTCGGCGCCTCGGCGCCAGGGGCGACGGTGCTCGAGAAGCTCGGCTTCACACCGGAGAACGTCGTCACGCGCGCCCAGGCGCTTCTGCGCAAACGGCAGCGCGTGGGCTGAGGAAAGGAAGGACATGGCTGAAAAGAGCAAGCTGCACAAGCTCTCCGAGCTTGGTCAGAGCATCTGGATCGACTTCCTCTCGCGCGACATGCTCCATTCAGGCGAGCTCGCGCGGATGACGAAGCGGGACGCCGTGGTCGGCGTCACGTCCAATCCGACGATCTTCCAGAAAGCGATCTCGGCCGGAGAGGCCTACGACGAGCAGCTCCGGGACGTGCTCACCGAGGAGCGCGACCCGAAAGAGATCTTCCTCCGGCTGGCCCTGCAGGACGTGAACGAAGCGCTCGACCTGTTGCGGCCTGTCTGGGACGAGGGCTCCGGCAAGGACGGATATGTCTCGCTCGAGGTGGACCCGAACCTCGCCTACGACACCGAAGGGACGACCGCCGAGGCTGTCCGCTTGCACAAGCTCGTCGACAAGCCGAACCTCTTCGTGAAGATCCCGGCGACGAAGCCGGGCCTCCCTGCGATCGAGGACATGATCGCGAAAGGCAAGTCCATCAACGTTACGCTCATCTTCTCGCTCGAGCGCTACGAGCAGGTCGCGCGGGCTTACATCCGCGGGCTCGAGCGCCTCGTGGCCTCGGGCGGAGACCCGAGCACGGTCGCATCCGTGGCGAGCTTCTTCGTCAGCCGTGTCGACACCGAGGCCGACAAGCGCCTCGACGAGGCCGGTGGCCACGAGAAGCTCAAGGGGAAGCTCGCGATCGCCAACGCCAAGCTCGCCTACCAGCGCTACAAGGAGCTGTTCTCCGGCGAGACCTGGGACTTTCTGGTCTCGAAGGGCGCGACGCCGCAGCGGCCGCTCTGGGCCTCGACGTCCACGAAGAACCCGGAGTACCGCGACGTCATGTACGTCGAGGAGCTGATTGGGCCCGAGACCGTGAACACGATGCCCGAGGAGACGATCCAGGCCTTCCAGGACCACGGCAAGGTGGGGCTCACCCTCGAGCAGGGGATCGACGAGGCAAAGCAGCTCTTCACCGACCTCGAGAAGGCGGGCATCGACTACGACGAAGTGACCGACACCCTCGAGCGCGAGGGCGTCGAGAAGTTCGCCGACTCCTTCGCGGAGCTCCTCGAAGGCATCCGCGCGAAGTCGGGCGAGCTGGTCCCGGCTTAGCGCTTTGACCTCGCTCGCACCCGCCGAGCTGGTCGAGCGCCTCTGGGCTCGCGACGCCACGCTCTGGACCGGACGGGACGAGAACCGCTGGCTCGGCTGGCTCGACGAGCCACTCCGGATGCGCCAGCGCGTGACCGAGCTCGAGGAGTTCGCGGCCGTTGGGTTGGGCCAGTTCGACTCGGTCGTCCTCCTCGGCATGGGCGGGTCGAGCCTCGCGCCCGAGGTTCTTCGCCGTACGTTCGAGAGCGACCACCTGCAGGTCCTGGACACGACGCATCCCGCGGCCATCCGTCGCGCGGCCGGCGCGCTCGACCCTGCGCGCACGCTCTTCGTCGTCTCCTCGAAGTCGGGCACGACGCTCGAGACGCGCTGCCATCTCGATTTCTTCTGGGATTGGGCAGGCGGCCGCGCCCAGTCCTTCGTGGCGGTCACCGACCCGGGCTCGGACCTCGAGTCGCTCGCGCGCAAGCGCGGCTTCCGCGCGGTCTTCGCCGGCGAGCCGACTATAGGGGGCCGCTACTCGGCGCTCTCCGCCTTCGGCATCGTCCCGGCGGCGCTCATCGGCGTCGACCTCGAACGCTTGCTCCTCCGCGTCGAGGAGATGGTGGAGGCCTGCCGCCTCGACGAGGGCAACCCCGGGCTCGAGCTGGGCGAGCGGATGGGCCAGGCCTGGAAGGACGGCCGCGACAAGGTACAGATAAGCGGCGTCAGCCGAGGTGGCTTCGGGCTCTGGGTGGAGCAGCTGATCGCCGAGTCGACCGGGAAGCAGGGCAAGGGCCTGGTTCCGGTTCCGGTGGACGAGCCTGCGGACGGCCACGACCGCCAGAGCGAGGAGGCGCGGGTCACCGATCCCTACGAGCTTGGGCAGGAGTTCTACCGGTGGGAGTTCGCCACCGCCGTGGCGGGAGCGATCATCGGCATCAACCCGTTCGACCAGCCGAACGTGCAGGCGGCGAAGGACCGGACTAACAAGGTGCTCGCCGGGGAGGAGCCGCCGCCCGGAGACGAAGGGCCGAGCCTCGAGGAGCTCCTCGAAGCGGCCTCGCCGCCGGACTACGTCTCCATCCAGGCGTTCATCGACCCGGCGCGTGAGGCCGAGCTTGAGCCGCTCGTCGACCGCGCGGCACAGACCGGCTGCGTCGTCACCCACGGCCTCGGGCCGCGGTATCTCCATTCCACGGGCCAGTTGCACAAGGGTGGGCCCCCGGAGGGCCGCTTCGTCCAGGTCGTCGACGATTCAGGCGATGAGCTGGCGATCCCGGACCGTCCCTTCGGTTTCGGCAAGCTGATCAGAGCACAGGCCGACGGCGACCTCGCCTCGCTTCGCGAGCGGGGCAGGCCTATCGTTCGCATCAACCTCGAGGAGGTCGGATGAAGCTCGGGATGGTCGGTCTCGGCCGCATGGGCGGCAACATGACGAAGCGGCTGGAGAACGACGGCCACGTCGTCCGGACCTACGCGCGAAGCGGAGGAGGCACCGCGGGCTCCCTCGAGGAGCTCGCGAGCCAGCTCGAGCCGAAGCGCGCCGTGTGGCTCATGATCCCGGCCGGCGAGCCGACCGAGCAGGCGGTGCAGGAGCTCCTCGGTCTGCTCGACGACGGCGATGTCATCGTCGACGGCGGCAACTCCAACTTCAGGGACTCACAACGGCGCGCCGGGCTCGCGGCCGATAAGGGCATTGGCTACGTCGACGCCGGCGTCTCCGGCGGGATCTGGGGCCTTGCGAACGGCTACTGCCTCATGGTCGGCGGCGAGGACGCCGCCGTCTCGTTCCTCGAGCCTGCGTTCACGACCCTGGCGCCCGACGACGGGTACGCCCACGTCGGCCCGGCCGGCGCGGGCCACTTCGTGAAGATGGTCCACAACGGGATCGAGTACGGCCTCATGCAGGCCTATGCGGAGGGGTTCGACGTCATGAACTCGTCCGAGTTCGACCTCGACCTGCACGAGATCGCCGGCATCTGGCGCTACGGATCGGTCGTGCGCAGCTGGCTCCTCGAGCTCCTGCACACGGCGCTCGAGAACGAGGGCAACGACCTCGAGCACATCGCCGGCTACGTCGAGGACTCGGGCGAAGGGCGCTGGACCGTCTTCGAGGCGATCAACGAGAGCGTTCCCGCTCCCGTGATCAGCGCGGCTCTATTCGCCCGCTTCGCCTCCCGCGAGGACGAGTCTTTCGCCGCCAAGATCAATGCGGCGCTCCGCAACCAGTTCGGCGGCCACGCCGTGAAGAGCGAATGAGCATCTCGGAGAGAGTCGAGGCGCCGAACCCACTCGAGGAGGGGCTGCGCCGCAGGCGCACGCCCGAGCCGTGCGCGCTGACGATCTTCGGCGCTTCCGGCGACCTGACGCAGCGCAAGCTCTTCCCGGCGCTCTACGCGCTCGCGGTCCGCGACCTGCTGCCGCCGAAGTTCGGCGTCGTGGGGGTGGCGCGCACCGAGATGACCGACGAGGCCTTTCGGGAGAAGATGAAGCAGGCGATCCAGGACCACGCGCGTGACGAGTTCCGTCAAGACGTCTGGGAAGAATTCGCCGAGTCGATCCGCTACGTGGCGACCGACTTCGCCGACCAGGGCGGCGAGGAGCACGTCGTGCAGTGCCTGAACCAGCTCGACGAGAAGTTCGGTACCGCCTCCAACCGCATCTACTACCTCGCCGTCCCTCCCTCGGCGATCGAGACGATCGTCGTCGAGATGGGCAAGCGCCGCGCCGCCGAGGGCTGGACGCGCGTGATCGTCGAGAAGCCGTTCGGCTACGACCTCGAGACGGCGCAGCACCTGAACGAGGTCGTCCACCGGCACTTCGCCGAAGAGGAGATCTTCCGGATCGACCACTACCTCGGCAAGGAGACGGTCCAGAACATGCTGGTCCTGCGCTTCGCGAACGGGATCTTCGAGCCGATCTGGAACCGCCAGTTCATCGACCATGTGCAGATCACGGTCGCCGAGTCGCTCGGGATCGAGGGGCGTGCCGACTACTACGAGCATGCCGGAGCCGTCCGGGACATCATTCAGAACCACCTGCTCCAGCTCGTCGCGCTGACCGCGATGGAGCCACCGATCGACTTCACCGCCGAGTCGGTGCGAAACGAGAAGGTCAAGGTGCTGAAGGCGCTGCACACGCCCGGCCCCAAGCACGTCGTCCGCGGGCAGTACGGGCCCGGGTACATCGAGGGCGAGGAGGTTGCCGGATACCGCGAGGAGCCGGATGTCGCACCGGATTCCATGACGGAGAGCTTCGTCGCCGCGAAGCTCTACGTGGACAACTGGCGCTGGGCTGACACGCCGTTCTACATCCGCACCGGGAAGCGGCTCCCCCGGCGGGAGACGACGATCGCGATCCAGTTCAAGCGCGCTCCCCATCCTCCGTTCGAGCTCGACTCCGACGACGCGCTGCGCCCGAACGTGCTGCTCGTCCATATCCAGCCGGACGAGGGCGTCTCGCTCGCCGTGGGCGCCAAGGTCCCCGGGCAGGGCATGTCGATCCGTACGGTGCACATGGACTTCCTCTACGGCGGCTCGTTCCGCACGGGCCTGCCCGAGGCTTACGAGCGCCTGATCCTCGACTGCATGCTCGGCGACGCGACGCTCTTCACACGCTCGGACGAGGTCGAGGAGCAGTGGGCGCTCGTGGACTCGATGGTCGCGCCCTGGAAGCGCGACCGCCCGAACTTCCCCAACTACGCGGCCGGAGCCTGGGGTCCCGTTGCCGCGGACGAGCTGATCCAGCGGGACGGACGCTCCTGGAGGCGGCATTGACCGAGGGGGTCACCATCCGCCAGATCGAGCAGGAGCTCGGTCGCCTGAGGCACGCGGCGGCAGCTCCGGGCAGCGCGCCGAACCTGCGCACGAGCGTGATGACCCACCTCGCGTGGGTGCCCGAGCGCTGGGTCGACGCGGCGACGGACACTCTCGCAGGGATGGGAGAGCGGCATCCGTCGCGCACGATCCTGCTTCTCCCGCGCCCCGACGACCCGCGCGACGCGCTCGACGGAGAGGTCGACCTGCGCTGCTTCGTTCGCGCCGGAGAGCAGGGGCAGGTCTGCTCCGAGGTCATCTCCCTGCGGCTCTGCGGTCCGCGGGCGAGGGCGCCCGGAAGCGTGGCTATGCCGTTGCTCATCCCGGATCTCCCGGTCTTCCTCCGCTGGCGCGGCGAGCCGTGGTTCGGCGACCCCGCGCTCGACCAGCTCACTGAGATCGCCGACCGCCTCGTGCTCGACTCTGACGAGTGGAGCGAGTGCGACGGAACGATGATGGGCCTGCCGGGGCTCTTCGACCGGATCGCCGTCTCCGACATCGCCTGGGCGAAGGTGCAGCCGTGGCGAGAGGCGTGCGCCGCGCTCTGGCCGGACATCGGGGAAGCCGATTCGCTCCGGGTCGCGGGCCCCCGCGGTGAGACACTCCTTCTCTGGGGCTGGCTTCGGGCGCGCCTCCGCCGCGAGCTCGACCTCCAGCACGAGCCCGCGGGCGAGGTCGAGCTCGTGGCGATCGACGGCGAGGACGTCCCGGCCCCACGGGCGAAGCGCACCTCGTCGAGCGACCTTCTTTCGGACCAGCTCGAGATTTTCGCCCGCGACCGGATCTACGAAGAGGCCGTGAGTGCGCTCTCCGCTGTCCCGGCCTAGCTAGGGAGCGCGGCTTCCAGCGCGAGGCCGGCGCCGAGAACGAGCGCATCCCCGCCAGCCGGGGCGACGAGCGAGATGGATGTGGGAAGTCCGTTCTCCGCGGCTCCGCACGGCAGCGCGAGAGCCGGCCAGCCGAGCACGTTGAAGGGCTCCGTGAAGCGGAGCACGCTCGGCCGCAGCTCCTGTTCGGCGAGGGACCGCAAGGGCGCCACGGTCCCGATCGTGGGTACGACGAGAAGGTCGAAGCCGTCCAAGGCCTCGCGCGCCTCGTCCCGGTACCGCGTTCGCGCGGCCAGGCTCTCCTCGTAATCCGCGTCTCGCACCTCGAGGGCGCGCTCGACCTTCCAGTGCACGTTGGCGCCGTAGAGCTCTTCGTACCGGGCGAAGAGGTCTCGGTGCACGTCGGCGACCTCCCGCTGAAATGCGGGATCTATGTTGGTCGGCATGAGCGGAAACGCGATCTCCTCGCTCCGCCTGAAGAGCGCCGAGGCCTCCCGAACGCGCGCCGCCACGCCGGGATCCGCGTCGACGAGCCACGCGGCCGCCACGCGAACGTCATCGAGCGTGAGCGGTGTCGAGGGCAGGCTGGGGTCGAGCGCCTTCATCATCGTCGCGCATCCGGCGACGTCCCTGGCCATCGGCCCGGCGGTGTCGAACGACGGGGCGAGCGGCCAGCAGCCGGCCGTCGGGACGACGCCGTGCGTCGGCTTGAAGCCGACGATTCCGCAGCAGGCCGCCGGGATCCGGATCGACCCTGCGGAGTCGGTGCCGAGCGCGGCGTCGCAGAGGCCCGCGGCGAGCGCCGCGGCGGAGCCTCCGCTCGATCCGCCAGGGTAGCGATCGCGAGCAAGCGGGTTGCCGACGTCGCCGAAATGCTCGTTCTCGGACGTGATCCCGTAGGCGAACTCGTGCAGGTTCGTTTTCCCGACGACCGCGTAGCCCGCGGCCTCGAGGCGCGAGACGGCGCCTGCCGTCCGCTCGGGGATGTGCTCGGCGAAGATCGCCGACCCGTAGGTCGTCCGCAGGCCGGCCGTGTCGAAGAGGTCCTTCACGCCGAGCCGGATCCCGTCCCGGGGGTCCTCGACCTCCGTGATGAAGGCGTTCAGACCCGTCTCAGTATGCGGCGTGCCAGATCTCTGCGACGATGATCGACCCGGCGAAGAGAACGACCACGAGGCCGAAGAGCAGGAGGCCGAGCCGCAGGTTCTTGCGGGAGAGCTCGGGATCCATCAGAAGAGGATCGGATCGAGGGCCATGGCCACGAAGAGGAGCGCGAGGTAGGCAAGCGAGAACGAGAAGAGCCGCCGTGCGTTCGCGGGAGTCGTGTGGCTCCGCAGGACGAGGGCCAGTGCCACGAACGCCAGCCCGAGCGCAAGCGCCGAAACGAGGTAGAAGACACCAAGTGTGTTCGAGAGGAAGGGCAGGAGCGAGATGCCGAGAAGGACGAAGGAGTACGTAACGATCGAGCGCGCGGTCTGGGCCTCGCCCTTGACCACCGGGAGCATCGGAACGCGCGCCGCCTCGTAGTCGCGCCGGATGAGAAGGGCGAGAGCCCAGAAGTGGGGCGGCGTCCAGAAGAAGACGATGAGGAAGAGCCACAGCGCCGGCAGCGTCAGATTCCCCGTCGCTGCGGCCCAGCCGACGAGCGGCGGGACTGCGCCGGCCGCACCGCCGATGACGATGTTCTGCGGCGTCGAGCGCTTGAGCCAGCGGGTGTAAACGAGGACGTAGAAGAGACCGCCCGCGAGCGCGAGGACAGCCGCAAGCACGTTCACGAAGCTCGCGAGGACGACGAAGGAGAGAGCGGAGAGCGCGAGACCGAACTCGAGGGCGCGCTCCACGGGCACGCGGCCCGTCGCGACGGGACGCTTGTCGGTGCGTCGCATGTGCACGTCGATGTCGCGGTCGAGCACGTGATTCAGCGCGCTGGCCCCGCCGCAGGCGAGCGCGAGGCCCACCATCGTCGCAATGAAGAGACCGATGGGCGGCACGCCTTCCGCCCCGACGAACATCCCGCCCGCGGCGGTGAGCAGGAGGAGCACCATGATGCGCGGCTTCGTGAGCGTGAGGTAGTCCCGCCAGGCGGCGCGGGGCACTGGCTTGCCGCCCCGGGCGCAGACCGCGGCAGCCACGGCCGAGGCCACGAGCGCCACGGCGCCGAGCGTGAGATGCACAGCCGTGGGCGCGCCGGCGAGGGCCGAGAGGCCGGCGAGTGCGAAGAGGCCGAAGGCCGAGCCCGAGGCGACGAGCAGCGTTCTCCGGTTCCGATGGGCGAAACGCGCGCAGAGGACAACGGCCGCGAGGAGGACGAGCGTAATGTTCGCGACGAGGTCGTGGGCGAGGCCCCACTCGCCGGTCGCGACGACAGCGGCCACGCCGGCCGTGGAGGCGATCGCGAGGAGCCGGAGCCACGGACCCGGCTTCATGTCTCACGCTCCTGGAGCCGCAGGCGCAGGTCGCGGAGCGGCCGGGCGCTCGTCACGTACGGGACGCGGTCGAAGTTGTTCGGGGCGGGGGGCGAGGTCGTGTACCACTCCAGCGTGTCCGCGTCCCAGGGGTCGGGACCGACGCGGCGCCCCGTGCGCCAGCTGGTGATTGCGTTCCAGAGAAAGACGAGCATGCCCACGCCCATGAGGAGAGCCCCTATCGACGAGATGACGTTGTACCACTCGAAGATCCCGCCCTGGGTGTACGTGTAGATCCGCCGCTGCATGCCCATCAGGCCGAGCAGGTGCTGCGGCAGGAACGCCAGGTTGAAGCCGAGGAAGAGCAGCCAGAAATGGATCTGCGCGAGGCGCTCGTGATACATGCGCCCGGTGATCTTCGGGAACCAGTAGTAGACGCCCGCGAAGACGCCGAACACGGTTCCGCCGAAGAGCACGTAGTGCATGTGCGCGACGACGAAGTACGAGTCGTGCGCCTGGTAGTCGAAGGGGAAGACCGCCAGCATGATCCCGGTCAGTCCTCCGATGGTGAAGAGGCCGATGAAACCGAGCGCGAACATGAGCGGCGCCCGGAAGATCAGGTGGCCGCGCCAGAGGGTCGCGAGCCAGTTGAAGATCTTCACCGAGGTCGGGACCGCGACGGCGAGCGACGTGGCCGCGAAGAACGCCTGCAGGTAGCTCGGCATGCCGACCGTGAACATGTGGTGCGCCCAGACCAGCATGCTGGCGAACGCGATGCCGATCGTCGAGAACGCGACGGCCTTGTAGCCGAAGATTGGCTTGCGTGAGAAGACCGGAATAACTTCCGAGATGATGCCCATCGCGGGCAGGATCATGATGTAGACCTCGGGGTGGCCGAAGAACCAGAACATGTGCTGCCAGAGAATCGGCCCGCCGTCCTCCGGCGCGAAGAACGTCGTTCCGGCCTGACGGTCGAGAAGCAGGAGCGTCGCGGCCGCCGCGATAGTGGGGAGGACGAGGATCAGAAGCACGGCGTAGGCCTCGATCGCCCACGTGAAGAGCGGGATGCGCATCCAGGTCATCCCCGGAGCGCGCATGTTGTGGATGGTGACGATGAAGTTGATCGCGCCCAGGATCGACGAGACGCCCGTGAGGTGGATGCCGAGAATCCAGAGGTCCTGGCCGTGCCCCGGGCTGAACTGCTCGGAGGAGCAGGGGGTGTAGGACGTCCACCCGCACTGAGCGCCGCCCTGGTCGGCGAGGAAGCTCGACAGGAGCACGAGGCCGCCGAGAAGAAACAGCCAGTAGGAGACGGCGTTGAGGCGCGGGAAAGCCATGTCCCTCGCGCCGATCATCAGCGGCACGAGGTAGTTGCCGAAGCCGGCGAGCACCGGCACGACGAAGAGGAAGACCATCGCCGTCCCGTGCATCGTCACGACCTCGTTGTAGGCGCCCTTCGTCAGGAAGCCGGCGTTCGCGTGGGACAGCTGGATCCGCATGAGCATCGCCATGAGGCCTGCGGCACCGAAGAAGACGAAGGACGTGACGAGGTAGAGGATCCCGATCCTTTTGTGGTCCACGGTCGTGAGCCAGCTCGTGACCGACCCTTCCTTCCAGCTCGGCGTCAGCGTCTCGGTCCGCGTCGCCATTAGCCACCCGCTCCCGTCGTCGTGGGGGACGCCGTCGAGAGCGTCTCCGAGGACTTGATGTAGGCGATCAAGGCGTCCAGCTGCTCGGGTGGCCAGCCGCGTCCCACCGGCGGCATGTAGTAGTCGAACTGCGGCGTATTCTGCCCGTTCTCGACCAGGGTCTTCAGGCCGGCCCTGTTGGTGAGAGTGCCGTTCCCCGCGATCGACGGGCCCACGTCTCCCTGGCCGTTCAGGCCGTGACACGTGGCGCATGCGCCCTCCCAGGTCGCCTTCCCGAGCGCCAATTTCTCCTGCTGCGAGGCGAGCGTCGACTCGAAGTCGTTCCGGTCGAGGACGGTGACCGTGGTCGGCATAAACGCGTGCTGGACGCCGCAGAGCTCGGCGCACTTGCCTTCGAACTCCCCGGTCGTCTCGGGCACGAAGCGCAGCGAGTTGATGCGGCCCGGGATGGCGTCCATCTTCCCCGTGAGGGCGGGAACCCACCAGCTGTGGATCACGTCCATGCCGGTGAGCTCGAGCTCCACGGGCTCGCCGACCGGGAGATAGAGGGTGTCCACGGTCGTCTCGCCGTCCGGGTAGCGGTATTCCCAGTAGAACTGGTGGGCCTCGACGCGGACCGTCATGTGCGACTCGTCCTCGATGCCCTGAGCCTGCACTGCCGGGATCTGGGTGAAGGTGAAGATCGCGAGCGCTGCGAGGAGGATCGCCGGGATCGCCGTCCAGATGATCTCGAGCCGCGTGTTGCCGTGGATCTGCGGCCCCTCCGCGCTCTCCGGGGTGTCTCGCCGGCGGCGGAAGCGGACGATGAAGAGGATGAGCGCTGTTTCGACGAGGACGAACACCACCCCGCACAGGCCGAGGACGATCCAGTAGAGGCGGGAGATCGCCTGGCCGCTCGGGGTGTCGGGCCCCGGCGGGCCGAGTCCGCCGGGAGCCGCGAATGCAGCGCCGGCACCGGCGAGTGCCAGGACCAAAGCGACGGGAACCGAGACGGTGAGCTTCCGAGCCATGAAGCGAGGCCATTCTATTCGGGCGGATCCCTCGAACGGGGGAGTGGCGTTTCACCCGTTTTGTGGTTCAGTGCAAAACACGGATATACCTCGTTCGAGGTGCTTCGCCGGGAGTCGGAGTAGCGTTTGGGAGGGTTTCGCGCGCCGTGGAGGGGCGCGGTCTAGGCTTCAGCCCCAGTGGATGAAGCCTGGGTCGTGCCCCTTCCGTCTTCGGTGCAGGAGCCGTTCGAGGTGTTCGTGAACGGCGTCCTCCAGTCGCCCGGGCGCGACTACGAGGTGCACGGCCGCGAGCTTCGCTTCGACAAGCCGCTCGCCAAGGAGGGACGGCTCGGGACGATCCGCTGGCTCTCGATCTTCCTCGGCATCGCGGGCACGTACCGGAAGAACGACAGCGTCGACGTGGTTTACGAGAGCGGCGGGCAGAGACGGGTTGCCTCCGCCCTGCCGATCGTCCCTCCGCGCGAGACGTGAAGCCGCAGGTCTTTCTCACCAGGCGCGTGCCCGACCCGGTGCTCGCGCGCCTGGGGGCGTCCTTTGTGCTGTCCGACGAGGTTGCCGGCTCGGCCGGCCTCGTGACGATCCCTGCCGACATCGTCGGCGCCGAGCTCTTCGACGCCGCCGGTCCGAGCCTCCGCGTCGTCGCGAACTTCGGAGTCGGCTACGACAGCGTCGACGTGGCGGAAGCCACCCGCCGCGGGATCGTCGTCTCCAACACCCCCGAGGTCCTCACCGAGGCGACCGCCGAGCTGACGATCGCGCTCATGCTCGCCCTGCTTCGGCGCGTCGTGGAGGGAGACCGGCTCGTGCGCACGCGGAACGAGTGGGCGCTCGCGCCGACGTTCATGCTCGGCGAGGGCCTCGCCCGGAAGACGCTCGGGATCGTGGGCCTCGGCCGCATCGGCCGGGAAGTCGCCCGGTTCGCCGAGGCGTTCGGCATGCGCGTCGTTCACACGCGCGGGTCGGGCCCATACGAGGAGCTCCCGTTCGACCGGCTCCTCGCCCAAGCCGACGTCGTCTCCCTTCACGTGCCCCTAACGCCTGAGACCCGGCACCTCATCGCCGCTCCCGAGCTTGCGCTGATGCGCCCGAGCGCAGTGCTCGTGAATGTCTCCCGCGGTCCGGTCGTGGACGAGGCGGCGCTGGTGGACGCGCTGGCGGAGGGTCGGATCGCCGGCGCCGCGCTCGACGTCTACGAGCGCGAGCCGGAGGTCAGCGTGGGCCTGCTCGAGCTCGAGAACGTCGTCCTCTCGCCGCACCTGGGCAGCTCGACTCATGCCGCGCGCGCGGCGATGGGGATGCTCTGCGCCGACGCGCTCGAGGCTGGTCTTCTACGCGACGAGCTGCCGGCGAACGCGGTCAACCCGGAGGCCTGGAACGCCGAATGACGAACTGAGGAGCGGAAAGGCGCAGTCGCTATCCTCAAAGCAGAGACTTACGTGCCCGAGCAGCAGTTCGAAGACCTCAATTCAGGCTTCATCCAGGAGCTATTCGAGCAGTACCTGAGAGCGCCCGAGTCGGTCGACCCGGCGTGGCGCGCGCTCTTCGAGCACACCCCCGAGAAGCTCGAGTCGAGCCCGGTCGTCCAGCGGCTTCGCGAGCTCTATCCCGGAGCCACCAACGGCGGCAACGGCGCTTCTGCCGGAGCACCTTTCGAGACGGCCGCGGCCCCGCAGCAGCTCCTCGGCGCGGTCGCGGCGGCGATGGCGCTCGTCAAGGCGCATCGCATGCACGGCCATCTCGCTGCGCGCCTCGACCCGCTCGGTAGCGAGCCTCCGGGAGATCCCGCGCTCGAGCCCGAGCGCCTCGAGCCGCGGCTCACGCTCGAGCTCCAGGCCCAGGTGCCTGCGCGGGTCCTGCGAGTCCACGTCCCCGGCGAAACGCTGGCAGACGCCCTCCCGCTTCTTCGCGACACCTACTGCGGGACGATGGCCTACGAGATCGAGCACATCTCGAGGCACGAGGAGCGCGTGTGGCTTCGGACGGCGATCGAGTCGGGCCGGTTCCGCAGGCCTCTCGCCGAGGACGAGCGACGCATGCTGTTGCGGAGGCTGACCGAGGTCGAGGGGATGGAGCGCTATCTGCGCCGCGCGTTCCTCGGTCAGAAGCAGTTCTCCATCGAAGGGCTCGACGCGATGGTCCCGATGCTGGACCAGGCGATCGAGCTCGCCGCGAAGGACGGCGCCCAGGACGTCGTGATCGGCATGGCGCACCGCGGGCGCCTGAACGTCCTCGCCCACACCGTCGGGCGGCCCTACGACGTGATCATCCGCGAGTTCGAGGGCGAACGGCAGCTCGAGGCGGTCGGGTCGGATCCCGAAGGCGGCTCGGGAGACGTGAAGTACCACCTCGGCGCCGAGGGCGTCCGCCATACCGAGGCCGGCGAGGTGACGGTGAGGCTCGCGTCCAATCCGAGCCACCTCGAGTACGTGAACCCGGTCGTCGAGGGCGAGACGCGAGCGGTGCAGACCGACCACAAGGTCGCCGCGGTCGACCACGACCCGAAGCGCGCGCTCGCCGTCCTGATCCACGGCGACGCCGCTTTCCCGGGCCAGGGCGTGGTCGCCGAGACGCTCAACCTGGAGAACCTGCCCGGCTATTCGACCGGCGGTACGCTGCACCTCATCGCCAACAACCAGATCGGGTTCACCACCGATCCCGAGGAAGCACGCTCGACCCGCTACTCGAGCGACCTCGCGAAGGGCTTCGACATCCCGATCGTCCACGTGAACGCCGACGACGCGGAGGCAGCGATCTTCTCCATCCGGCTGGCGATGGCGTACCGCGAGCGCTTCCGCAAGGACTTTGTCGTCGATCTCGTCGGCTACCGGCGCTTCGGCCACAACGAGGGCGACGAGCCCGGCTACACGCAGCCGCTCATGTACAAGACGATCGAGTCCCATCCGAGCTTGCGCGAGCAGTACGCCGCACGCCTCGTCAAGGAGAGCGTCGTCACCGAGGAGCAGGCGGCCGAGCTCGACGAAGCCGTGCAGTCGGCCATGCGCCAGGCGCACGAGCAGCTGAAGGCCTCGATCGAGGCCGGGACCTCGCCGCAGCAGAAGGAGAAGGAGCGGATCGGCCGCGGCTCCGACGTCCCGATCGAGACGGCCGTGGACGCCTCGATCCTCCGCGACCTGAACGAGCAGCTCCTCGCGGTGCCCGACGGCTTCACCGTCCATCCGAAGCTCGTGAAACAGCTGGAGCGGCGCCGGGAGACCATCGGCGAGGCCGGTGGGATCGACTGGGCCCAGGCCGAAGGGCTCGCCTTCGGGAGCCTCGTCGTCGCCGGCACGCCCATCCGCCTGACCGGCCAGGACACCGAGCGAGGCACGTTCTCGCACCGCCACCTCGTCCTCCACGACTACGAGACCGGGAACGTCTACACGCCCCTGGCCCACCTCCCGGCAGCCTCGGCCCCCGTGCAGGTCTACAACTCGCCGCTCTCCGAGGTGGCCGCCGTAGGGTTCGAGTACGGCTACTCGGTTGCCTGTCCGGTCGCGCTCGTCCTCTGGGAGGCTCAGTTCGGCGACTTCGTCAACTCCGCCCAGGTCATGGTCGACCAGTTCATCGTCTCCGGGCTTTCGAAGTGGCATCAGAGCTCGCGGCTGACGCTCCTCCTCCCGCACGGGTACGAGGGCAATGGTCCCGAACACTCGAGCGCGCGGCTCGAGCGCTTCATGCAGCTCGCCGCCCAGGAGAACATCCGCATCGTCAACTGCACGACGGCAGCGCAGTACTTCCATGTCCTGCGACGCCAGGCTCTGCACCCGAAGGCACGCCCGCTCGTCCTCCTCACGCCGAAGGGGCTTCTGCGCCTGAAGGAGTCGACATCCAAGCTGGGCGACCTCGCGGGCGGCACCTTCCGTCAGATGCTCGACGACGCGCGTCTCGACGAGGAAGGGCGGCGCCGGGCCGGCCGCCTCGTCCTCTGCTCGGGCAAGGTCTACTACGACATCGTCGGCCATGCCGCCCACCAGGAAGCACAGGGCGTCGCCGTGGCGCGGCTCGAGCAGATCTACCCGTTCCCGGTCGCTGCCTACGATGAGCTCCTCTCGCGCTACCCCAACATCACCGAGTTGATCTGGGCCCAGGAGGAGCCGCAGAACATGGGCGCATGGCGCGCCATCCGCCACCGGCTGGAGGAAGGCCTGCCGGACGAGGTGCGGCTCCGCTACGTCGGCCGCCCGTGGCGCGCAAGCCCGAGCGAGGGTTATCCGACCGCGCATTCGCTCGAGCAGGACCGGATCGCCCGCGAGGCGCTTGCGGTCTACTAGCCCGAGCTAACCGGGACTCGCCCAGGGCGTCGAAATCTCGGTGGGCGGACTCTTTCTCGCAGCTTGGCGTCTGGTCCTGAAAAGGGCCGCGTCCGACCGTCTCATCGTCGGCGCCGCCTTCGTCACCGTGCTTCTGGCCGCCGCGCTTCTCGCCGCGGGACCGATCTATTCCGATGCGGTCGCGCTCAGCGGCCTCGAGCGTACTCTCGAGGACGCGCCGGCGCGAGACTCCGGCCTCGAGGTCTCCGGCCGGATTCCCCTTGCCGACGCGAGGGTGGCGGACGAAAGGGTCGAGGGTCCGATCCACGACGTGCTCGGAGACGGCGTCACCGTCTACCGGAGCGCTAGGTCCGACTCGTACGCGGTCCCGAAGGGCGGCGGTCGCCCGGCTGAAGCGCTGGCCGTGTTCGGCTTCTACGACGACCTCGAGGAGCACGCGACCCTGGTCGCCGGAGATTGGCCTTCCTCGGGAGGAGAAGGCGTCGTCGAGGCGGTGGTCCCGGCACCCGCGGCGGAGGCGCTCGGCCTGACGCCCGGCGACGAGATCGCGCTCGCGGCCATCGGCGACCCGAGCAGGAAGGTCGACGTTCGGCTCACGGGCACGTACCGCGTCGACGACCCGCGCGACCCGTTCTGGTGGGGCCACCGGCTCGAGACCGGTGGCGAGAGGACGATCGACTTCACGACCTACGGCCCCTTCGTCGTCACCGAGGACGCGTTCGCGCCGGTTGCGGGAGCCGAGGCGAACCTCGCATGGCGGGCGGCCCTCGATCCAAGCCGCATCACTGTCGCCTCGCTTCCCGGTCTTCGGGAGGACGTCTCGGCGCTGCAGCGGCGTCTGAACGATGGCTCGTCGCGCGAGGTGTCCGTCGACACCGGGCTTGTCGCCGTGCTCGACCGTGCAGACCATCTGCTGACGGTCACGCGCTCCGGGGTGCTGATCCCCTCCGTGCAGCTCGCGATCCTCGCAGGTGCGGCGCTCCTCTTCCTCGCCGGGCTCCTGTCGGAGCGACGTGGGCTCGAGTCGGCGATCATGCGCTCCCGTGGAGCCGGGGGTGAGGGCGTCGCGGCCCTTGCGGTGATGGAGGGCGCGCTGCTGGCCGTGCCCGCAGCGATCCTCGCGCCCTGGGCCGCCGTCTACGGCTTACAGGCGTTGAACCATGTGGGCCCGCTGGCGCAGATCGGTCTCGAGCTCGACCCGCATGTGACGCCGACGTCCTACCTTTTCGCTGCATTAGCCGCTCTGCTCTGCGTCGCGGCGCTCGCCCTTCCCGCACTCCGCTCGGGGGCGGTGACGTCCACCGTGGCCGGGCGCGGGCGGCCGCAGCCGAAAAGCTTCGTCCAGCGCGCGGGCCTCGACCTAATTCTCGTCGCGGTCGCCCTGATCGCGTACTGGCAGCTCCGCCGCTACGGCGGGCCCGTGGTGGAGAGCGTTCAGGGTAGGCTCGGCATCGACCCGCTGCTCATCGCGGCACCTGCGCTCGGCCTCCTCGCAGGGGCGGTTCTCGCACTGCGTGCCGTTCCGGCGGCGGCCTCGCTGGTCGAGCGGGTCGCGAGCTCGGCCCGGGGAATGGTGGCCGCGCTCGGGACGCGGGAGCTGGCGCGTCGGCCGCAGCGGTATGCACGCTCGGCCCTTCTTCTGACGCTTGCGCTCGCGATCGGCCTCTTCGCCTCCGCCTACAGCCGCACCTGGCTAGCGTCCCAGCGCGACCAGGCCGATTACGTCGCCGCCGCGGACGTGCGGGTCGAGCCGAGCGAACGTTCAGGGTCGATCCCTGCGCTCCAGCTTCCCGGTGCCTACGCGAGCCTGAACGGCGTGCGCAGGGCGCTCCCCGTCTACCGCGATTCGCTCGACCTGTCGGATTCGTCGGGGCCCGCGACCCTGCTCGGAATCGACGCGGACCGGACGGCCGGGGCGGTCAGCTTCCGCGGAGACCTGGCGAGCCGCCCGCTCGCGGCGATGCTCGCTCCCCTCGGTGAGAGCCGGCCGCGCCTCGCGCAAGTCCTGCTCCCCGGTCGGCCCACGCAGCTCGCCCTCGACGTGGACGTGGAGGTCGCCCGCCTGCCCGGGGACCGCGCGTTCTTCGGGACCGGGGCGCGACCCTCGCTCTCCGTCGTGATCAGGGACGCGGGCGGCCTCCTCTACCGCCTGCCCACGACCGGCTTCGGGGTTTCGGGGGCGAGGAAGCGCATCGCCTACGACCTCTCGGGACCGCGCGGCGAGGCGCCGCGCTATCCGCTCTCGATCGTCGGAGTGGAGACGAACGTGGTCCCGTCCTTCCGCGTCAACCGGCGCGTGTCGGTCGACGTGCACTCCCTGGAGGTGGGCGACGGGTCCGGGAGCTTCACGCGGATCGACCCGCCGGATCAGCCCTGGCAGGTGAGCTCGGGCCGGATCGAGGATGCCGACCAGCCCTCCCGGGTCGTTCGTGTGAGTTCCGACGGCTTCTTCTCCCTCGACCTCCTCTCGGGGTCGGTGTCCACGTTCCCGAGCCGCGGCTCGGTCACGTTC
>JBKPPF010000037.1:0-25280 GCA_046733475.1 Actinomycetota bacterium | reverse complement strand
CGTCGTTCTGCTCGCGAGCTATGGGCAATTCGACGCGCTCCTCACCGGAGACTCGGAATCGCCGGTGACCCTCCCGCTGCGCCCGCCTCAGGTGGAGCTTCTGAAGGTCGCGCATCACGGTTCGTCGGACGACGGCCTCGGAGAACTTCTTCGACTCGTTCGCCCCAAGATCGCTCTCATCTCCGTCGGCGAGGGAAACGACTACGGACACCCTGCGCCTTCAACGCTCTCCGCTCTGACCTCGTTTCCCGGGCTTGCGCTCTACAGGACGGACGAGGACGGGCGCATCACGGTCGAGTCCGACGGGACGAGCATCACCGTCCGGACGGAGCGATGACTATGCTCAGCGTCAATGGCGGACGCGCTGCTCCCGGTCTATCTCCTCACCGGGACCGATCGCCCGAAGATCGGGCGCGCGCTCCGCCGCCTGCGGACGAGATTCGGCGATGAAGCGGTCGAAGTCCTGAGCACCGACATGGTGTCGGGCGAGGACGTGGCGGCCGCGCTGAATTCCCTCGGCCTCTTCGGAGCCGGGCGGCTCATCGTGGTCCAGGGTGTCGAAAAATGGAAGAAAGCCGACACGGAGGCGCTCGATGCCTACCTGGCCGATCCGGTAGCCGGAACCGTCGTCGCGCTCGTGGTTGCCGAGCCGGGCAAGGACGACACGCTCGGGAAGCTCGTCGCGCGGCGCGGCGGAGAGGTGCTCGCCTACGACGTGCCCAAGCCAAAGGATCCCTCCGTCTGGGTACGGGGCGAGTTCTCACGCCTCGGCGCGCAGGCGACGGACGACGCTGCCCGGCGACTGGTGGAGATCGCAGGCGACGACATCGCCCTGCTCGAGCAGGAGGTGGAGAAGCTCGCCACGTGGGCCGCCGGGGAGCAGATCGGCCCTCGCGAGGTCGAGGAACTGGCCGTCCCGCTGACGGAGGCTCCTACGTGGGCGCTCTCGGACGCGTGGGGGGCCCGCGACGTCGGCGAAGTCCTGGCCGCCTGCGAGGTGGAGCTCGAAAAGGGAGTCGAGCCGTTCCTGATCGCCATCAGACTGGCGGCGCAGGTCGGGCTGGTCCGAGCCGTCCAGGCGCTTGCGGACGAAGGTCTCGGCGCCCGGGAGATCGCCGGCCGGCTGAAGAAGCACGAGTTCCGCTGCCGGAAGGCACTCGGTCACGCCGAGCGCTATTCACGCGACGAGCTCGACGCGGCGATCGTCCGGCTCGCGGAGCTTGACGCGGCGCTCAAGGGTGCGAGCCGGGTCTCGAACGATCTCGAGCTCGAGCGAGCGCTGCTCGAGATCACCGCCGCGCGGGAGCCGGTCTCGGCCTAGGCGGACTGGCCGGCGGCGAGCCGCGCGGCCTGGGACTTCTTGCGCGCGGCCTTGTTCGGGTCGATCGCGCGCTTGGACGCGGCCTTGTCGAGGAGCACGACGAGCTCGCGGTGATCGGTTGCGATCCGCTCCTTGTCACCGTCGGCCACAGCGGACTCAAGGCGCTTGAAGAGCGTCTTCGCCGCCGAGCGATAGCGAAGGTTCTCGTCCCGCTGGCGGGCGGCGATCTTCACGCGGCGCTTTTGCTGATTGATGTTCGGCATACGGAGAAACGCCCGCGTCGCGCGGGCAAGCCGATGCTAGCAAGAGTTGTGCCCCTCCCAGGAACACACGCCTGCCTCTGGTCGGCGATCACGCTGAGCCAAAGTCGTCCACCATGCTCGCCAAGGCTCCCAGCCTTGGCTCCGGGCCCTCACCGCCTTTCGCTCGGAGCTCGCGGCCCGAAGCGGGGCAGCATCGCTTGCAGAGGCACTGCCGCTTCCGGCCTCTGGCCTATGCTCGGGCACGTGGAAGAACCCGAGCGCCCGGCTCCCGGTGAGCCCCCGCCGCCGAGACGCCTCGCCTGGTCGACTGCGATCTTCGCCGGGGCAACCGGACTCTCCCGGGTCCTCGGGCTCGCTCGCGAGATCGTTGCCCGGAACTACTTCGGCGTCCGCGGCCCCATCAACGCGTTCGAGATCGCGTTCCTGATCCCGAACACCGTGCGCGCGCTCGTTGCCGACGCCGCGCTCTCCTCCGCGTTCGTCCCCGTCTTCAGCGAGCTCCTGGAGAAGGGCGAACGCGCGCGCGCATGGCGCGTCGCCTCGACGCTCTTCTGGATGATCCTCCTCGGGCTCGGCAGCGCGACGATCCTCTTTATCGTGCTGGCGCCCTGGATCATGGCGCCGTTTCCGTACGAGCAGGAGCTGCTCGTAAGCCTTTCCAGGATCCTCTTCCCGGTCGTGCTCCTGCTCGGGCTCTCCGGCGTGATCGTCGGGATTCTGAACAGCTACGAGCATTTCACCATTCCGGCGCTCACGCCGGTCTTCTGGAACCTGGTCATCATCGGCGGGCTCGTCATCGGCGTGCCGCGCGTCGAGGGGAACAACGAGCTCTACGTCTACGCGGCCGCGATTCTCGCGGCGACGTTCGTCCAGCTCGTCCTTCCGATTCCCTGGCTGCGCGGTCTCGGAGGGCGTATCCAGTTCGTCTTCGACTGGCGCGACCCGGCCGTCAAGCGGGTCTTCATTCTGATGATCCCGGTGACGCTCGGGCTCGGCCTCATCAACGTCAATGCGCTCATCGACGGGATCTTCGCCGCGCAGCTGATCGACCCGAACATCGCGCCGAGCGCCATCAACGCCGCGTTTCGGATCTACATGCTGCCGCAGGGAATGTTCTCGGTGGCGGTCGCGACGGTGCTCTTCCCGCGCCTCTCGCGGCTCGCGACCCGCGGCGACATCGACGGCTTTCGCTCGACCGTCTCAATGGGGCTCGGCCAGATCGGGTTCCTGCTTCTCCCCGCGAGCGCGGTCGGAGCCGTCCTCGCGATTCCGATCGTGCGACTCATCTACGAGCGCGGCGCCTTCACCCCCGACCAGACCCACGTCGTCGCAGGCGCGTTCGCGGCGTTCACGCTCGGCCTCACGTTCAACGGGACGATGCTCATGCTGACGCGGGCCTTCTTCAGTTTGCAGTCGCCATGGGTTCCGACCGCGATTGCGCTCGGCAACCTCGGCCTGAACGCGGCGCTTGACGCGGCGTTCTACCGCTACGGCGTCTGGGGGATACCGCTCGCCACCTCGTTCGTGAACATGGCTGGGACAGCCGCCCTGATCATCGTCTTCAGGCGGCGGATCGGGCGGATGGACGGGCGCGCACTCCTCCAGTCGTACTCGCGGATCATCGTCGCCTCCGCCGTGGCCGCCGGAGTCGCCGCAGCAGTCTGGTACGGCCTCGACCAGCTGCTTGGCCGCGGCCTCCTCGCGCAGATCGCCACCGTCGGCACAGGGCTCGCGTGCGCGATCGTCGTCTACCTCCTCTGCGCGCGCGTGCTGAAGATCCGGGAGCTGGGCGCCGTGCTCTCGCTCCGACGTGGTTCAGGTACAACGGGCGAGTGAAGCTCGACAACATCCGCAACTTCTCGATCGTCGCGCACATCGACCACGGCAAGTCGACCCTGGCCGACCGCATCCTCGAGGTGACCAAGACGCTCAGCGAGCGCGAGATGCGCGAGCAGGTGCTCGACTCGATGGAGCTCGAGCGCGAACGCGGCATCACGATCAAGGCCCAGGCCGTGCGCGTTGCCTGGAAGGGCCACCAGCTCAACCTGATCGACACGCCGGGCCACGTGGACTTCACCTACGAGGTCTCCCGTGCGCTGCAGGCGTGCGAGGGCGCACTGCTCCTCGTCGACGCGGCCCAGGGGATCCAGGCGCAGACGCTTGCCAATGCCTACCTCGCGCTGGAGAACGACCTCGAGATCGTCCCGATCGTAAACAAGATCGACCTCCCGCAGGCCGACCCGGACGCGGTCGCCGCCGAGCTGGCCGATCTCGTCGCCGAGGACGCTTCCCGGATCCTGCGCATCTCGGCGAAGACCGGGGACGGTGTCGCCGGCATTCTCGACGCGGTCGTCGCGCGCATCTCTCCGCCCGAGGGAGATCCCGATGCGCCGCCGCGCGCTCTCGTCTTCGACTCCTCCTATGACCAGTACCGCGGCGTCGTCGCCTTCGTCCGCGTCGTCGACGGACGTTTCCATACGCGCGACGACCTTCGCGCGATGGCGGCGGGCACTCGCTTCGAGGCGGAGGAGCTCGGCTTCTTCTCGCCGGTCCGCAGTCCGACCGACATGCTCGAGGCCGGAGAGGTCGGCTATGTGGTCACAGGCCTGAAGGACGTGAGCCGCCTTCGCGTCGGCGACACCCTGACGAGCGCGCGCCACGGTGCCGATCAGCCGCTGCCCGGCTACAAGGACGTCAAGCCGACGGTCTTCGCCGGCCTGTACCCGACCGACTCGGACGACTACCCCGAGCTCCGCGACGCGCTCGAGAAGCTGAAGCTCAACGACGCGTCGCTCTTTTACGAGCCCGAGACCTCGCGGGCGCTCGGCTTCGGCTTCCGCTGCGGGTTCCTCGGGCTCCTGCACATGGAAATCGTGCGCGAGCGGCTCGAGCGGGAGTTCGACCTCGACCTGCTCGTGACGGCGCCGAACGTGGCCTACCGGGTCTACACGCAGGACGAACAGGAGATCGAGGTGCACAGTCCCGCCGACATGCCGCGGGAATTCGAGCGCGTGGAGGAGCCCTACATCCGCGCCACCACGATCGTCCCAAAGGAGTACGTCGGCTCGGTCATGGAGCTGAACAACGAGCGCCGCGGACGTTTCGACCACATGGAGTATCTGAGCGAGGAACGCGTGATGCTCTCCTATGACCTGCCGCTCGCCGAGATCGTGTACGACTACTACGACCAGCTGAAGAGCCGCACGAAGGGCTATGCCAGCTTCGACTACGACGTCGTCGGCTTCGAGGAGGGCAAGCTCGTACGCGTGGACATCCTCCTCGCGGGCGATCCCGTCGACGCGCTCAGCCTCATCGTCCACCGGGACGGCGCCTACGCACGCGGGCGCGCACTCGTCGACCGCCTGCGCGAGGAGATTCCGCGACAGATGTTCGACGTTCCGGTCCAGGCTGCGATCGGCTCGCGCGTCATTGCAAGGGAGACGATCAAAGCGCGGCGGAAGGACGTGCTCGCGAAGTGCTACGGCGGCGACGTCACCCGCAAGCGCAAGCTGCTCGAGCGCCAGAAGAAGGGCAAGAAGCGCATGAAGCAGGTCGGCTCGGTCGAGGTGCCGCAGGAGGCCTTTCTCGCCGTGCTCAATCTGGAAGGGGACAAGCGATGACCGCGCGCGGGGTGCGCCACCTGTACGTCCATCTGCCGTTCTGCGCGTCGCGCTGCGGCTACTGCGACTTCGTGACGCTCGTGGGGCGCCGGGGAGAGCACGGGCCCTACGTGGATGCGGTGCTGGCCGAGCTCGAGCTGGAGCGAGGCCGGCTCGCGGACGAGGTCGAGACGGTCTTCGTCGGGGGCGGCACCCCGACCTTCACCGAGCCTGTCGAACTGCGCCGGCTCCTCGAGGCGCTGCCGGCGGCGAAGGAGGTGACCGTCGAGGCGAACCCGGAGACAGTCACGCCTGAGCTCGCGGCGCTACTGCGGGAGGCGGGTGTCACGAGGATCTCGCTCGGCGCACAGAGCTTCGAGACGCGGCTTCTGGACGTGCTCGACCGCCGCGCTCGACCCAAGGATGTCCGGCGCGCGTTCTACCATCTTCGTGATGCCAGATTCGACAACATCAACCTCGATCTCATCTACGGGATCCCCGGCCAGGAGCCCTCCGACCTGGAACGGGATCTCGACAATGCTCTAGCCCTCGGCCCGGAGCACCTGTCCTGCTACGAACTCGAAGCGAAGCCTGGCACGCGCTTCACGCATGCCTACGGAGAGGAGCTCGCCCGCCAGGCGGAGTCGATGGAGGGATATTTTGAGCTCGTCGTGGACACGCTCACCGGAGCCGGCTACCGCTGGTACGAGACCGCCAACTTCTGCCGGGAAGGCCGCCGTGCCCGCCACAACCTCGGCTATTGGCTGGGACGCGACTATCTCGGCCTGGGGATCGGCGCCGTCTCGACCGTCGGCGGGCTCCGTTGGCGGAACCTACCCGCGCTGCCGCGCTACCTTGCCGCGTTGGCAGGCGGGCATGTCCCCCCGCGGGAGCTGGAGCCGTTGGCCGCATCCACGCAGACGCAGGAGCGGCTCATGCTCGGCCTGCGCCTGGACGACCCGCTTCCGCTCGCGCAGGTCGAGGCCGCGCTCGATCTCGAAGCGCTTGCCCGGCTGGAAGGGCTCGGGCTCGTCGAGCGACAGGGCGACGGGTTGCTCCTCACCCGCCGCGGCCGGTTTCTCGGAGGTGGCGTGACGGTTGAGCTTCTCGCTGAAATCCCTGCAAATAACTACAATTGATCGGGCATGACGCCAGGCCCTGATCCCGTGCTCACGCCGCGCCAGAAGGAGATCCTCGTGCGCGTGGTCGAGGAGTACGTCGCGACGGGTGCGCCTGTCGGCTCGAAGACACTGGTGGAGCGGGCCGCGATGGACGTCTCCTCCTCGACAGTGCGCTACGAGCTCGCAGTCCTCGAGGAGCAGGGCCTGCTCTCGCATCCGCACACCTCCGCAGGACGAGTCCCTACCGATCTCGGCTACCGCCTCTTCGTGGACAAGGTAATCGAGGAACTCGAGCCACGGCCCTCCGAGGTCGCTCTCGACCTGAACTTTTCCGAGCTGCGGAGCGAAGTGGAGACGGCATTGCAGGTGACGACGGATGCCCTTGCGGAGGTCACGCACCTGCTCGCGCTCGTTTCGGCGCCTCCCCTCGAGGCGACGATGCTCAGGCGAGTCGAGGTCATCCTTCTGCAGCCGGAGCTCGTGATGGTGGTCGTCATCACGGCGACCGGAGGGGTGACAAAGCGGCTCTTCACGTTCGCGCGCGCAGTCGATCCAGGATTGGCCGAATGGGCCGGGGAGTACCTGAACGAAAGACTCGGCGGCCGCCAGCTGGGCGGACGAATGCTGCGCGCGTGCCTCGAGGATCCGCACCTCGGCCCCCGCGAGCGGGATTTCCTCGCGGACCTGCGGCCCGCCTTCTCGGCAGTGCTCGAGACCCCGGAGCAGGCGTTCTACGTCGGCGGCACCGCCGGTGCTCTCGGCGAGTTCCGGCCGGACGAGCTAGCCGGGTACCAGCGTCTGCTGGAGGTACTCGAGCAGCGCGCGATGGCGCTCGAGCTGATGCGCGCGAGCCTCGTCTCCAAACGCCCCTTCGTGCGCGTCGGCTCCGAGCTCGCCGACCCACAGCTCGCGACCGTCTCGCTCGTGGGGGCGCCGTACGGCCTCCAGCACCGCAACCTCGGAACCGTCAGCCTCATCGGACCGATGCGCATGGACTACGTCAAGGCGATCGAAGCCGTCCGGGCCGCCGCGAGGGAGCTCTCCCACTTCGTCGAAGACCTCTACGAGAACTAAGCCGTGGCGAGCGCGAGGCGCGACTACTACGACATCCTCGGACTCGAGCCGGGCGCGTCGGACAAGGAGATCAAGTCCGCCTTCAGGGGGCTCGCCCGCGAGCTGCATCCGGACGTCTCCGACCATCCCGAAGCGCAGGAGCGGTTCCGCGAGGCGGCAGAAGCCTATGAGGTGCTCTCCAAGCCCGAGACCAGGGAACTCTACGACCGCTACGGCCACGAAGGCCTCCGAACAGGAGGGTTCCGCCCGAGCGACTTCGCCAACATCTCCGACCTCTTCTCCGCCTTCTTCGGCGACGAGCTCTTCGGTGGGGCCGGCCTCGGTTCGCGCCGAGCCCGCGGAGCCGACGTCATGGCCGAGGTCGCCGTCGAGCTCGAGGAGGCGGCTCGGGGCGCCAAGCGCGAGGTCCGGATCCCGGTCTCCGTCCCCTGCCAGTCCTGCGGGGCGACGGGCGCGGCCCCCGGGACGAGCCCCGAGACCTGCCAGGCCTGCGGCGGGAGCGGGCGGCTCCAGTCCGTCTCGTCCTCCATCTTCGGCCAGTTCATCCGCACGCAGACGTGTCGCGAGTGCAACGGGGCGGGCGAGGTCGTGGCGACACCCTGTCCGGACTGCAAGGGAACCCGGCGCAGGACACAGGAGCGGACGCTCGAGATCGATGTCCCGCCCGGGATTCACGACGGCCAGCGCATCCGGCTCTCCGGCGAGGGCCATGCCGGGGAGCTCGGGGGGCGTGCCGGTGACGCCTACGTCCTCGTGCACGTTCGGCCTGACCCGCGGTTCGTGCGCGACGGTAACGATGTCATCTCGACGGTCGACCTGACCATGTCCGAAGCCGCGCTCGGAGCCCAGACCACGGTGCCCACCCTGGACGGCGAGGTGGAGCTCGAGTTCAAATCGGGCACCCAGCCTGGCGAGATCCGGGTCCTGCGCGGGAAGGGCATGCCGGTGCTCCAGGGGTTCGGGCGCGGAGATCATCGCCTGCTCGTGAACGTTGCGGTGCCGCGCAACCTGAGCGACGAGCAGCGGAGGCTGCTCGAGGAGTTCGCGCGGGCCGAGCACGAGGAGAACTACAAGGCCGAGGAAGGCTTCTTCGAGAAGCTCCGGGCAGCGTTCCGCTGAGCGATCCGCTCCTACGCCGCGTGTCCGTGCGCGTCGCTGCAGAGCGCGCCGAAGAGGCCCGCGCCCTTCTGATCGAGCTCTTCCCCGAAGGATTCGAGGAGGTGGCGCTGGGCGGCGGGATCGAGTTCGCCGCCTACACGAGGGCGGGGGGCGAAGAGCGCCTCTGGCAGGTGTTCGGACCGGGCGTCGCGACCGATGTGGAGGCCGGGTGGAGCGAGGCGTGGAAGCGGTTTCACCGGCCCCTGCGGATCGGCCGGCTCTGGGTCGGGCCGCCCTGGGAGGACGCGGACGCGGGCCTCGTCCCCGTCGTCGTCGATCCCGGGCAAGCGTTCGGAACGGGCGCCCACCCGACCACCCAGCTCTGCCTTCGTTTCCTCCTCGAGCACGAGCCAGTCTCGCTGCTCGATCTCGGCTGCGGCTCCGGCGTTCTCTCGATCGCGGCGGCGAAGCTCGGCTACTCGCCGGTGACTGCGCTCGACCTCGACGATGCCGCCGTCGCCGCCACGAGGACGAACGCAGAGGCGAACGGCGTCGAGCTCACGGTGGAGCGACGCGACGTCCTCTCGGAGCCGCTGCCGCATGCACACCTGGCGCTGGCGAACATCGCCAGCGAGCCGCTGAGCGACGTCGCGGGGCGGATCGAGGCGGCAGAGCTCGTCGCGTCCGGGTACCTCGTCTGCGAGGAGCCCGAGTTCGAAGGCTGGAAGCGCGAGGAGCGGAAGGAGCTCCAGGGGTGGGCCGCCGACCGCTTCTCCTGCGCCTGATTTCGGCTGGCCCCCCGCCCGAGTCGGCTAGCATCGGGCGGTCATGGCGACCTTCTCGAGCTCGTTCCTCGGTTGCAAGGTCTCGCACACTGACGCCCAGGAGCTGCGCGAGCGCCTGATCGCCGACGGCCACGCCGAAAGCGAAGGAACGGTTGACGTCGCCGTCGTCAACACGTGCTGCGTCACGCACGAGGCCGTCCGAAAGTCCCGCCAGGAAGCGCGCCGGGCCGCCCGTCGTGCGCGGCGCGTCTACGTGACCGGCTGCGCGGCGAACCTCGAAGGAAGCTTCGGTGGACTTCCCGAGAACGTCGAAGTGGTACGGCTTCCGAGCGAACGAGCAGCGCGCTTCGTCGCCGGCGCCGTTGGAGCGCTCGGCTGCGTCCAGGCCGACGTCGGGCTCGACCGGGTGCGCGCGTTCGTGAAGATCCAGGACGGGTGTAGCTTCTCGTGCAGCTTCTGCGTGATCCCTGAAGTTCGGGGCTCGTCGCGGAGCCGTGCGGCGTCCGCCGTGCTCGCCGAGGTCGAGCGCCGCGTGTCGCAGGGCCACCGCGAGATCGTCCTCACCGGAATCAACCTTGGCTGCTACCGCGACCGCGAGGCCGGGTACGGGCTGTCGCGACTCGTCCGCGAGGTGGGTGCCCTTTCGGGCGTCGAGCGGCTGCGCCTGTCCTCCATAGAGGTCAATCACCTGACGGAGGAGCTCGTGGCGGCGATGCGCGAGACGCCCAGCGTCTCTCCGCACCTGCACGTCCCGCTCCAATCCGGCGACGACGGCGTTCTCGAGGAGATGGGGAGGCGCTACGACGTGGCGACGTATCTGCGCCGCGTGGAGCGGACTCGTGGTTTCAACCTCACGACCGACGTCATCGTCGGCTTCCCGAGCGAGGACGATGCCGCCTTCGAACGGACGCTCGACGCCGTAGAGGAGGCGGGCATCACGAAGGTGCACGTCTTTCCGTACTCGCCCCGGCCGGGAACCCGGACCGCGCACGACGACCGCGTGCCGGCTTCCGTGAAGAAGCAGCGCAGTGCTCGACTTCGCGCGCTCTCCGCCGAGGCGTGCCGCCGACGGTGGGCCGCGAAGCTCGGGCGCGAGGAGACAGTGTTGGTCGACCGGCCGGGGCGAGGGTACGGCGACGACTACTCACCGTGGCTCGTCGAGGCTCCTCAAGGCCAGTTCGTGCACGTTCGGGCGCACCACGTCACCGAGGAGGGAATCGTTGGCCTCGCAGCCTGATTGTCTCTTCTGCAAGCTCGTCCGCGAAGGCGAGCACGTCAACGCCACCAAAGGTTTCGTCGCCATCGAGGACATCAACCCGAAGGCGCCCGTCCATCTCCTCGTTTTGCCGGAGCGCCACGTCGACACGTTCCGGGACGTGTCCGCATTCGAGCCCGACGAGGCGAAGCGGATGCTCGAGTTCGTCGCCGACACCGCAAGGAACGCAGGCCTCGAGGACTATCAGGTCGTGGTCAACGTGGGACCAGGGGCGGGCCAGACGGTGTTTCATCTGCACTGGCACGTGCTCGGCGGCGGGAGGCCGTTCGAATGAGCCTGATCGCCCAGATCGAAGACCAGCTCAAAGCCGCAATGCGCGCCCGCGACCAGGAGCGGACGGACACTTTGCGCATGACGCTCTCGTCGCTCCGGGCCGCCGAGAAGGACCTGCAGCGGCCGCTGAAGGATGACGAGGAGCTGCAGGTGCTCCAGCGGGAGCGCAAGCGACGCAGGGAGGCGGCGGAGGCGTTTCGCGAGGGCGACCGGCCCGAGCAGGCGGAGAAGGAGGATCGTGAGCTCGCCGTCATCGAGGAGTTCATGCCGGAACCGATGTCTGAGGACACGATCGAGCAGATCATCGACGACGCGATCGCAGAGACGGGCGCGACGTCACTCCGTGACCTCGGCCGGGTGATGGCCGACGTGATGCCGCAGGTCGCGGGACGGGCGGACGGGTCGACCGTCAGCCAGCTCGTGCGCGAGAAGCTGGCCTAGGCTCGTCATCCCTTCCATACAGTTTGAGCGCCACGTGCGCGCTTTTCGGCGTTACGCTCGAAGCGGAGGGAGGTCTGCGGCGGCCCCGGGCTTCAGCCGATCTTCACGACCTCGGGGGTGCGACGGTCGTTTCCGCCGGCCTCACTAAACTTCGACCCCTTGCAGGAAGTTCTCTCGGTTTCCAACGAGGTCGCGGCCGAGCTCGCCACGGTCGACGACGGCATCCTCGACGCGCTTCGCGACCGCCTCGGCATCGCCCTCCTCCTCCGCGGCAACCGCCTGACGCTCGAGGGCGACGACGCGCGCGTCGGCCAGGCCCGCGCGGTCGTGGACGAGCTCGTCGAGCTGGTCGAGGGCGGCCAGGCGATCGGCCCGGGAACGGTGGATGCCGTCCTCGCTGCGCTCGACGCCGCCGAGGACCCACGCGAGATCTTCGAGGACGTGGTCTGGCGGCACCGCGGCACCAAGATCACGCCGAAGACGGTCAACCAGAAGCGCTACGTCGACGCCATCAGAAGCTGCACGATCTCTTTCGGCGTCGGCCCGGCGGGCACGGGGAAGACCTATCTGGCCATGGCCCTTGCGGTCGCGGCCATGCAGCAGCGCGAAGTGAGCCGCATCATTCTCACGCGCCCGGCCGTGGAGGCGGGGGAGCGCCTCGGATTCCTCCCGGGCGACATGCTCGCCAAGGTCGACCCGTATCTGCGCCCGCTCTTCGACGCGCTCTACGACATGCTCGACGCCGACCGGCTGAACGCGTACCTGGAGAAGGGGACGATCGAGGTCGCCCCTCTGGCATTCATGCGCGGCCGGACGCTCAACGACTCCTTCATCATCCTCGACGAGGCGCAGAACACGACGCCGGAGCAGATGCAGATGTTTCTCACGCGCCTCGGGTTCGGTTCGAAGATCGTGGTCACCGGCGACGTGACGCAGGTCGACCTCCCGCGCGAGCAGGCGTCCGGCCTCATCCACGTGCGCGAGATCCTCGGCGCAATCGACGGCATCGAGTTCGTCGAGTTCGGGAACCAGGACGTCGTCCGCCACGTGCTCGTGCAGCGGATCGTCGAGGCGTACAAGCGCCACGCCGACGAGACGGGCACCCAGCGGCGCAAGTGATCGCGATCGAGGTGGAAAACAGAAGCGGCGAGGTCGTGGATGCAGCCGGCGCCGAGTCGCTCGCCCGTGAAGTCCTCACGGCGGAGGGGATCCCGGCCGGCGATCTCGGCATCGCCTTCGCCACGCCATCGGAGATGCGCGCCTTGAAGCTCCAGCATCTGGGGATCGAGGAGGCGACCGACGTGCTCTCGTTTCCGATCGACGGCCGCGACCAGCTGCCCGAGGGCGTTCCGCGACAGCTGGGCGACGTCGTCCTCTGCCCGCAGGTCGTCGGCGAGGCGTGGCGCGCGCCGCTCGTGCACGGGTTGTTGCATCTCCTGGGCTACGACCATGGGGAGGAGATGGACCGGCGCGAGCAGGAGCTCCTGCCCGAGTCCTGATGGCCGACCGGCGCGCACCCGCGGTGCTCCGCAGCTTCAACTACGCCTTCGAGGGCGTCATCCACGTGCTGCGGACGCAGCGCAACATGCGTATCCACTTCGCGATCGCCGCCCTCGTTCTCGTCCTCGCGTTCGTCTACGACGTCACGCGCCTCGAGTTGATCGCGCTCATGATCTCGATCGCCTTCGTGCTGATCGCGGAGATGGTGAACACCGCGGTGGAGGCGACGATCGACCTCTCGACTCCTTCGTTCGACCCGCTGGCGAAGATCGCGAAGGACATCGCGGCGGGCGCGGTCCTCATCGCGGCCGCGAACGCGGTGGCGGTCGGCTACCTCGTGCTCGCCGACCGGCTGACGCGCCCGAGCGCGAGGCTCGTGAACTCGCTCGGGGACGCGCCGATCAACCTCACGGTCATCGCCCTCGTCCTCACGCTCATCGTGGTCATCGCGATCAAGGCGATCACCGGGACGGGGACGCCGCTTCGCGGCGGGCTGCCCTCGGGCCACGCCGCGCTCGCGTTCGGCTGCTGGGCGGCGATCACGTTCATCGTCACCGACCACCGCGTGGTCATCTCCTTCGTAGCGTTGATCATGGCGCTGCTCGTCTCCCAGACCCGCGTCGAGGCGGAGATCCACACCCCGTACGAGGTCGTTGCCGGCGCGGTCATCGGTACGCTCGTCACCCTCATCCTCTTTCAGGTGTTCAGATGACGGACCAAGAGCTCTACGACGCTGCCGTGACCGCTTCGCAGGCGGCCTATGCGCCCTACTCGAAGTTTCTCGTCGGCGCCGCCGCGCTCATGCGCGACGGGCGCGTCGTCACGGGCGTGAACGTCGAGAACGCCTCCTACCCGGTCGGAATCTGCGCCGAGCGCTGCGCCATCGGCCGGGCGGTCGCCGAGGGCGCAAAGCCCGGCGACTTCGAGGCGATCGGGATCACCGCCTCGCCGTGTGGCGCCTGCCGCCAGTGGCTCCATGAGTTCCGCTTCGACCGGGTGGCGTTCATGCACGAGGGCGAGCTCCTCGTGCGCCCGCCCGATGAGCTCTTGCCCGACTCGTTCGCGTCGTGACATCCCTGAAGAGCGGGTTCGTCGCGGTCGCCGGCCGCCCGAACGTGGGCAAGTCGACGCTCGTGAACGCGCTCGCGGGCGGGAAGGTCGCGATCGTCTCCGACAAGCCCCAGACGACGCGGCGCCGGATCGCCGCAGTCGTCAATGGAGACGGCTATCAGCTCGTTCTCACCGACCTGCCCGGCTTTCAGCGGCCACGCGACGCGCTCACCGAGCGCATGCAGCGGACGGTGGATGCGTCGCTCGAGGACGTCGACGCGCACCTCCTCGTCCTCGCAGCGGACGAGGCGATCGGCTCGGGCGACCGCTTCGTCGCCGCTCGGCTCTCCGCGTCCGGGCGCCCCGTCGTCATCGCGCTCAACAAGGTCGACAGGCTTCGCCCTGGAAGGATCGCCGAGCAGATCCAGGTCGCGGCGGGCCTCGGCGACTTTCATGCGCTCCACCCGATCAGCGCCGCCCGCGGCGAGGGACTCGGTCCGCTTCAGGACGACCTCGTCGCGCTGCTCCCCGAAGGGCCGCCCTACTTCGGCGAGGGCGAGGCGACCGACCTGCCCCTCGAGGCACGGGTCGCGGAGCTCGTCCGCGAGCAGGCGCTCGCGCTGACGCGCGAGGAGGTGCCACACGCGATCGGCGTCGAGCTCGAAGAGCTCGAGGAGGGCCGGGTCCACGCGGTTCTCTTCGTCGAGACCGAGTCCCAGAAGGGCATCCTCATCGGGAAGCGGGGCAGCATGATCAAGGCCATCGGTGCCGGTGCGAGGCCGGAGATCGAGCGGCTGCTCGGCGGCAACGTTTACCTCGAGCTGCAGGTCAAGGTGCGGCCGCACTGGCGCCGTGACGAGAATGTGTTCGAACGATTCGGAATCTAGAGACAGAGAACCAGGAGGACACGTGGCAGCACTCACCGCGTTGCAATTCGAGGAACGGCTGAACCGCTATCTCTACGAGCGCGCCGAGGAGGCACGCGCGGTGCGCGTGGGGGAGAAGGAGACGAGCGAGCAGGCGGAGATCGTCGCCCGCTACGCCGACCTCTTCACCCGCGAGCAGCACGAGTCTCTCCGCGACGAGGAGGGCGCGGCCGACGGCGACGAGCGCGAGCGCCTGTACCGCCTCCGAGAGGCGTGTCTCGGCGGGATCGTCGTCGCCGAGATCGCCGAGCGGTCCGACCGCTTCGAGAACGAGCTCCTCGCTGCGCGCGTCGAGTTCCGCGGCGAGTCGCTCCCGCTCCGCTCCGCCCAGGCGATGCTCGCCATCCTCGACGAGTACGGCGACCGCAACGAACTGGGCGACCTGGCTGCCGACGCCTCGGCGCGCTTCAACGACGACCGCCAGGAGCTGATGGCCGCTGTGGAAACGCTCGACGCCGAGCTCTCGGGCGACCCCGATCCCGTCGGGCGAAGCGCGCGGCGCAAGGCCATCGACATCCACGCGCTCGCCGACGCCCTCGGCCGCGCTGCGCGGGAGCAGGACGAGTCGTACGGGCCACTCCGCGAGCGCTGGCTCGACCGGATTCTCGGTGAAGAGCACGAGGCTGAGCCGGCCTCCTATCACGTGTCCTACCTTCGACGGCTCTCGCCGCTCGCGGACACCTACAGCAAGGAGCGGGCCGTTCCCGTCTGCCTCGAGAGTCTCTCGCGGCTCGGCTTCGACCTGGCGGCCGACGAGCACATCCGCCTCGACCTCGACGACCGGCCGCAGAAGAACCCACGGGCCTGCGTGATCGCGTCGGACCCACCCAACGTCGTCCACCTGATCACCCGGGCACAGGGGGGGCTCCACGACTACCAGGGGCTCCTCCACGAGGCCGGTCACGCGCTCCACTACGCGGGCGTCGACCCGGCGCTTCCGTACACGTTCCGCCGGCTCTCTCGCGACCACGCCTTGACCGAGATCTACTCGTTCCTCCTGGAGTCGGTGAGCCGGGAGCCGGGGTGGCATTCAGAGCACTTCGACATCTCCGCCGCCGAGGCCGAGGAGAACGCCGACGCAACCCGTTTTCTCGACGTCCTCCTCTTCCGCCGCTATGCGGCGAAGCTCGACTACGAGCTGGAGCTCTGGGGCGACTTCGAGCACGCGCCCGACTACGCGCCCCAGTACGCGGAGCGTCTGCGCGCCGCGACCGGGTTTCGCTACCGGCCGGACGGCTACCTGGCCGACATGGATGACGGGTTCTACTCGGCCGACTACCTGCGTGCGTGGATCCGCGCGGCACAGCTCCGTGCGTACCTGCGCGAGACGATCGGCTCGGACTGGTGGGAGCGAAGCGAAACCGGCGACTTCCTGCGCAGCCTCTTCGCGGAGGGCACCCGGCCCTCGAGCGAGGACGTCGCCGCCCGGATCGGCTTCGAGCCCGTCGACACGCGGCCGCTCGTCCAGGAGCAGCTCGCCCCGTCCTAGCTGTCGGCCGGAGCGCCGAGGCGGTGACGAAGCTGAACGCCCTCGAATGAGGGATGCGTCCGATTTCGTGCCGATTTACTGTGATGAAGCGGCATGTCTGAGGAGATCCGACATCACTCCGCGCGGGTAAGGCGGCGCCGACGCCATAAGTCGTCGGTGACCAACATCAACATCTTCGCAATGACGTCGTCGCCTGAGGTGGCCGCTCAGCCTGCGGCTCCCGCGCCCATCCCGGCGCCGGCCACCGTGCCTCCGGCCGAGCACGAGGACGAGGATCTCTTCGGCGAGCGCCTGGTCTCGTCCGAATGGCTCGAGCGGCGCGCGAAGCGGCTCGAGAAGCAGGACCAGGAGATCAAGCAGCGCACGCTCGAGCTCGAGCGCCGCGAGGCCGAGCTCGACGAGCGCGAAGCTCGCTTCGAGGCCGACATGTATCTCCGCGAGGACGAGATCGAGGCGCGGGAGGAGCACCTGCGCGACCTCGAGGCCCGGCTGGGCCAGAAGGAGTCCGACCTCGGCACGTTCGTCGCCCGTGTGCAGGGCGGCCTGCTCGCAGACGCCGGCTGAGACGGCGGCCTTCCCCGGGCTACACTGATCCCATGGCGCAGGCGCCTGCTCTCCCGGGCGGGTTCGAGCTACCGCTCGAGCCACGTCTTCCCCGCATCGGCTCAGTCGACCAGGTCGCGGTCGAGGAGCGTGCGGCATCGCTCTCCCGGCGCTCGATCAAGCGGGAGTCCAAGCTTTTCGCGCTCGACCTCGCCGTGCGGATGATCGACCTGACGACGCTCGAGGGCGCGGATACGCCGGGGAAGGTGGCGGCTCTCTGCTCGAAGGCGATGCGGCCCGATCCCTCCGACCTGACCGTGCCGCCGGTGGCCGCCGTCTGCATCTACCCGAATCTCGTTCCCATCGCCCGCGACCGGGTGCAGGGAAGCGGCGTTCGCGTCGCCTCGGTCGCGACCGCGTTCCCGTCCGGCCAGTCGCCGCTCGAGATCAAGGTCGAGGAGACGACCCGCGTCGCCGAGATGGGCGCGGACGAGATCGACATGGTGATCGACCGCGGTGCGTTCCTGTCGGGCGACTACGCGAAGGTCTATGACGAGGTGCGCAGGGTCAAGGAGGCGTGCGGCGACGCGCACCTCAAGGTCATCCTCGAGACCGGCGAGCTCGGCACGTACGACAACGTCCGGCGTGCAAGCCTGCTCGCGATCGCGGGCGGCGCCGACTTCATCAAGACGTCCACGGGGAAGATCCAGCCCGCCGCGACCCTGCCCGTCACGCTCGTGATGCTCGAGGCGATTCGCGACGTCTACGAGGAAACCGGGCGGAAGATCGGCATGAAGCCCGCGGGCGGCATCCGCCACGCGAAGCAGGCCGTCCAGTACCTCGTCGTCCTGCACGAGACCCTCGGCGTCGAGTGGATGACGCCTGATCTCTTCCGCTTCGGCGCGTCGTCGCTGCTCAACGACTGCTTGCTCCAGATCCGCAAGGAGAAGACAGGCCGCTACCAGAGCCCGGACTACTTCACCGTTGACTGAGATCGAAAAGCGCCAAGACCGCTCGCCGGTCCCGTCGGCGTTCGACTACGCCCCTGCGCCCGAGTCGCGCGAGATCGTCACCCTCGAGGACCGCTACGGGCTCTTCATCGGTGGCGAGTGGGTGGATCCGAAATCGGGCGAGTACGAGGCGACGATCAGCCCGGCCACCGAGGAGCCGCTCGCCGAGGTGGCCTACGCGGGCCCCGAGGACGTGGGGGTGGCGGTCGAGTCCGCGCGCGATGCGTTCGAGAACGGGTGGTCGGACATCACGCCGGGCGAGCGGGCCAAGTACCTCTACCGCATCGCGCGAATCCTTCAGGAGCGATCGCGCGAGTTCGCGGTGCTCGAGTCGCTCGACGGGGGCAAGCCGATCCGGGAGTCCCGCGACGTCGACCTACCACTCTCCGCGGCGCACTTCTTCTACTACGCGGGCTGGGCGGACAAGCTCGAGTACGCGTTTCCGAACCGCAATCCCAAGCCGCTCGGAGTCGCCGGGCAGATCATCCCGTGGAACTTTCCGCTCCTCATGCTCTCCTGGAAGATCGCACCGGCGCTCGCGGCGGGGAACACGGTCGTTCTGAAGCCGGCCGAGTCGACGCCGCTCACCGCGCTCCTCTTCTGCGACGTCGTCCGGCAGGCCGAGCTTCCGCCCGGGGTCGTCAACATCGTCACCGGCGACGGGCGCGCAGGAGCGGAGCTGGTCAAGCACCCCGACGTCGACAAGGTCGCGTTCACCGGGTCGACCGATGTCGGGAAAGAGATCCAGCGCGCGGTTGCGGGGACCAGCAAGAAACTCACGCTCGAGCTCGGCGGCAAGGCCGCGAACATCATCTTCGACGACGCGGCGCTCGACCAGGCAGTCGAAGGGATCGTCAACGGCATCTACTTCAACCAGGGCCACGTGTGCTGCGCGGGCTCGCGGCTGCTCGTGCAGGAGTCCATCTACGAGCAGGTGATCGCGAAGCTCAAGCGGCGGATGGGGACACTGCGCGTCGGCGATCCGCTCGACAAGAACACGGATGTCGGCGCCATCAACTCGAAAGAGCAGCTCGAGAAGATCAAAGAGCTCGTCGCGGCCGGGGAGGAGGAGGGCGCGGAGATTTTCCAGCCGCCGTGCCGGCTTCCCGAGAAGGGCTGGTGGTTCGCGCCGACGGTCTTCACGAACGTCGCGCAGAGCTACCGGATCGCGCAGGAGGAGATCTTCGGGCCGGTACTGTCCGTGCTGACTTTCCGCACGCCCGACGAGGCGGTAGAGAAGGCGAACAACACGCCGTACGGCTTGTCCGCGGGCGTCTGGACAGAGAAGGGCTCGCGCATCCTCTCGATGGCGCAGCGCCTTCGGGCCGGGGTGATCTGGGCGAACACGTACAACCGCTTCGACCCGGCCTCGCCGTTCGGCGGGTACAAGGAGTCCGGCTTCGGCCGGGAAGGCGGCCGGCACGGCCTCGAGCCCTACATGAGGTTCGAATGAGAAGCGGCCTTAGACCGGGGCCACCCCGGACCACCACCCACCTTCAGGCTAACGCCGTCGGACACGCGTGTGGCGCGCGGAATGGGGAAAAAGCGTGAGGCTTCCGGTCAAGAAGACCTACAAGCTCTACCTCGGCGGCGCGTTCCCCCGCTCAGAGTCCGGCCGCTCGTACGAGGCCGAGGGCGCCAACGTCGCGCGCGCTTCCCGCAAGGATGTCCGCGACGCGGTGCGCGCGGCGCGAGAGGCCTTCCCCAAGTGGGCGTCCATGACCGCCTACAACCGGGGCCAGGTGCTCTACCGGGTGGCCGAGATCATGGAGGGACGCAGAGCCCAGTTCGTCGAACTCACCGGGGACGAGGCCGAGGTCGACGCCGCGATCGACTCGTGGGTCTGGTACGCGGGGTGGGCCGACAAGCTCGCGCAGGTGCTCGGCTCGTCGAACCCCGTCGCCGGCCCTTACTTCAACTTCACGGTGCCGGAGCCGACCGGTGTCGTGGGCGTCGTCGCGCCCGAGGAGCCAATGCTTGCGGGCTTCGTCGCGCGCCTCGCTCCGGTTATCGTCGGCGGCAACGCAGCGGTGATCGTGGCCTCGCAGAAGCGCCCGCTCGCCGCGGTGACGCTCGCGGAAGTCCTGGCCACCTCGGATGTGCCGGGCGGGGTCGTCAACGTCCTCACCGGCAGGAAAGACGAGCTCTGCGGGGTGCTTGCCGGCCACATGGACGTGAATGCGGTCGACCTCGCCGGTGCGGGCGGCGAGCGCGAGGAGCTGGAGCGGCTCGCCGCCGACAACGTCAAGCGCGTCGTCTCGAACGGGGACGGACTATCGCCGTGGCACGTCGCTGCCTTCCTCGAGCTCAAGACGGTTTGGCACCCAATCGGCGTTTAGTCCCCTAGACTCAGCTAGTCGCCCATGGCCCTTCGGATCGAAGAGCTCGCCAAGACCATCGACTGCACCCTCCTTGACCCGCGCGCGGGCCTGCAGGAGATCGACGCCGTATGCCAGACGGCGCGCGAGCTGCACATCGCGTCGCTCTGCGTCTTGCCGAAGCACGTCGGCGCCGCAGCCGAGCATCTGCGCGGCTCGGACGTGAAGGTGTGCGCGGTGGTCGGCTATCCCGAGGGTGGTGCGGCGGCCAAGGCGAAGATCGCGGAGGCCGAGCGGTGCCTCGACGAGGGGGCTGGGGAGCTCGAGTTCGCGCTTGACGTCCGCGCGATGCTCGCCCTCGACTTCGCGCTCGTCCGCGACGAGCTGACCGCGTTTGCGCGCACCATCCGGATGCGCACGGCCAACGGGGGCCGAGGGTCGGTCACCCTGAAGGCGATCATCGGGACCGGGCGCCTGGACGATAAGCGCAAGAAGCTTGCGTGCAAGATCGTCGAGCTTGCGGAGGTCGACTTCGCGCAGACGAGCGCAAACGGCACGCCGGCCACCGTTCACGACGTCGAGCTTCTGCGCGACTACCTTCCGGAGGCCGTCGGCGTGAAGGCGTCAGGCGGTGTCGAGACGCTCGACGACGCGATCGCCATGATCAACGCGGGCGCAGGCAGGATCGGCTCTCCGTTCGCGCTCGAGATCGTGACGTATGCCGCGGGCCTCGACCGCGTCTCTTCGTGAGCAGGTTCCGCGAGGCGATCTCCGAAGGTGACGGCATCTCCGTCGTTCCCGTGCTGCAGGGCGCGGTGGAAGACCTCGCCGCGCTCGCGGAGGAAGCGGGAGCAGAGGCCGTCGCCGTTGACATCGCCGACGTCGAACGGGTCCGAGCGAACACCTCTCTGGCCGTCCTCGTGCGGGGCGGCGACCCGACCCAGGCGTCCGCCTCGGGCGCCGATGCCTGGATCGTCCCGTTCTCCGACGAGGCGGAGGCCGCCGTCGCCCGCGCTCGCGAGCTGGATCTGGACTGCGCCGTCGAGGTGCGCGATGAGGAGACCCTCGAGGAGGCCCTCGAGCGAGTCGATCCGGACATCGTCCTCATCTCGGAGCGCGGCCTCGACGACGACGAGGAAGACCTCGAACGCACACTCGATCTCCTGGCCGACGTGCCGGCGGGCAAGCTCGTCATCTCCGAGGCACGGGTGAGCGCGCGCGAGCAGGTCGTTGCGCTCGAGAACGCAGGCGTGGACGCCATCCTGGTCGGAGCCGAGGTCCTGCAGGGCCCGGCCGGGTTCGCCTCGGCGCTCGCCGAGCTGACCGGCCGCTAGCCGCTCGTCGTCGTGAACATCTGGTCTAGCTGCGGCCTCACACCGAGCGCGAGCGCGAGCGCGCGGTCGGCGCGCCTGATCGCGAGCTCGCCCTTGACCGCGAGGTCGGCGGACTCCTTCGCGAGGTCGTCGATTTCCTTCTTCCTCGTTTCGAGGAACGGGTCGTCGAGCGCGATCGTCAGCTCCTTGGCGATGAGCGCGAGACTCGAGCGGGTGAGCCGGAGGCCGCCGGAGAGCTGCTTCCCATGGGTCGAGACCGACTCGATCTCCGAGAGCCCCTGCGCGGCCTCGAGCTCCGCGGCAATGAGGTCGCCGATCTGCTCGACTGCGTCCTGGCCGCGCTGGGCTGCCTCGAGCACCGCGTCGCGGTCCTGGGCCTGCGCGGCGTTCGAGATGTCGCGGAAGGCGAGGCGAAGCTCCTCTTCGGCGTCCGTCCGCGAGTCCTCGGCCGTGCGGTAGGCGTTGTAGAGAGACCGCGCGTGAGCCTCGTGGTCGGTGCTGCCGCACGCGGTGGCCAGGAGCCCCGAGGCAAGGGCTGCGATCGCCGCGAGGGCTGCGATTTTCGGCTTCACGGCGACCGAGGGTACCGATCAACCCGCCATCGGGTGTCTGGCATCATGGGTTCGTGAATCGCGCGTTCCCCTGGGCGCTTGCGGCGCTTCTCGCCCTCTTCCTCGCATCGTTCGCGCTCTCGGGCTGCGGCGGCTCTGCGTCGGCCGAGCCATCGCATTCGACGGCAGCCTCCGAGCCGACCTGTCCTCCGGCGGTCGCACGCGGCTGGCAGAAGCTTGCGAACCAGATCGACGCACCCGTCTACTGCCCGAGCTGGCTCCCCGATCCGCTCGTCGGCCGGATCGGCGGCCAGTGGGAGGTCGTGCATTCCGTGACGAAGGAGGACAGCTACCTCACCGGCTTCATATGGTTCGAGCGGGGTGCCGGCGAGGTGCACGTGAATCTGCGCGGCTACCCCGGCCGGACCAAGGTGCCGGCCTGCAACGGCCAGCCGTGCTTCAGCGGCGAGCGCGGCCCGCGGGAGGTCGCCGGCAAGACCGTCGACGTCTACACGGTCAACCACGGCGCCGACACGTGGCACGTCCTCTATGCCTGGAAGGACGGCGGGTCGCTCTACTCGGTCAGCCAGCACGTGGTGCCCGAGCTCGGCCTGTCCTACAGCCAAGTGGTGAAGAACCTCGATCGGATCATGGCCGGACTCGTGAAGATCGAGCCGCAGCAGTCCTGACGTGCGCCTGACCAGGAGGCAGTTCGTCGCGGGCGGCGCGGCGGCGCTCGGCGCAGCGGGGATCTACGAGCTCGTCGACCGCTTCGCCACCGCGCCCGAACGCGAGAGCACGCGCGTCCTCCCGTCCGAGCAGCACGTCCTCGGCCGGCCCCAGGTGATCGTGGACAACGGGGTCGAGGTCGTCGTGCCGCCGCTCCATCACGAAGTCGTCACCGCCAGGCTCACCGTGGCGCCGACCGCGGCCGCGCTGGCCGAGGCGCGCGCAACGCTGAGCGAGACGCTGCGGGAGCTGGATGCGCGCTACGAGCCCGCGCCGAAAGGACTGTCGATCAGCCTCGGCTGGGGGCTTCCCTACTTCACGCGCTACGTCCCCGCCCTGGCGGAAGAGCACCTGCCGGTGGACGTCCGCGCGTCGAAGGCGGCAGGCAAGCAGGTCAGCGGCCTCATCGACGCGATCCGCTTCCCGAGCGACCCGGAGGACCTGATCCTCGAGGACAACGACGTCGCCATCTTCCTGCGAAGCGACAGCATGGATTTCATCGCCGACGGATCGGCGAGCCTCTTCGACGAGGCGAGGGGGCTCTTCTCGATCACGAGCATCCGCCGTGGCTTCTCCGGCGGCGGCTTCGACGGGAGCCAGAGCCTGCCGAAGCAAATGGCGATGGCCGCGGGGATCGGCGGCGCCGAGCTCATCCCCGACACCGCAGAGCTCTTCCTCGGCTTCACCTCGACGCAGAAGGCGGGGCTCGGCCCGCCCGGGATCGCGAACTTCGAGACGCTGCCCGGGTACACCGACCAGTTTCCCGACGGCTACTTCCTCGGCGGAACGGCGATGCACCTCTCGCACCTCTTCGAGGACGTCGAGGCCTGGTACCTGAACTTCGACTTCCCCGAGCGCGTGGCGACGACGTTCAAGCCGGGGCTCGACGTGGAGGAGGGCACGCAGACGGTTCCCCAGGAGGCCGACGACGCTGACGGTTCGAAGGCCGTCGAGCAGGACGCCGAGCGATTCGACGCCGTCGGGCACAGCTCGGTCATGCAGCCGGCCTCCCGTCTGCAGGCGGACGTGACCGGGAACGACGGGATCCTCTATCCGAAAGGCACGGCGGTGCCCCAGCGAGCGGACTTCAATACGCTCGACAACCCGTTCTTCTGGAGCGCGCGGCCCGCCGTGGACAACCAGAGCGACGAGCCGGCGGCGGGCCTTCACTTCGTTGTCTTCACGCCGACGAGCGACGACTTCCACCGCACGCGGCTCGCGATGGACGGGGTCCTCCCGGACGGCACGAGCATCCCGCTCCATCCGCGCTCGCGCGGGCAGGGCTTCAACTCGATCCTGCAGACGACGCACCGGCAGAACTTCCTCGTCCCGCCGCGGCGCAACCGGTCGTTCCCGCTCTCCGAGCTCCTCTAGCCGAAAAAGGCTCTTGCCACCTCGAACCATTTGGGTGGAACGGTCTTGAGCTCCGCCACTGCGTCGGCCAGAGAAACGGCGACGATGTCGTCGCCCTGGAGCGCGGCCATCGTGCCGAAGCTGCCCTCCTCGACGAGATCGGCGGCCTTCAGGCCGTAGCGCGTCGCGAGGACGCGGTCGCGCGGGGTGGGGGAGCCGCCTCGCTGCACGTGGCCGAGCACGGTCACTCGGCTCTCGAAGCCGGTACGCTCCTCGATCTCGCGCGCCAGCTGTTCGCCCACGCCGCCGAGCCGCACGTGGCCGAACTGGTCGGTCGCCGGCGCCTCCTGCGCCACCTGGCGCTTCTCGCCGGATGCGTAGGTGAGCTCGTAGCCCTCGCTGACGACCACGATGGAGAAGTCCTTGCCCCGCTCGTGGCGGCGGCGCAGATCGTCGCAGGCCTCCTCGACGGTCACGGGCTGCTCCGGGATGAGGATGACGTCGGCACCGCCCGCGATCCCGCTCATGACGGCGATCCAGCCAGTGTGGCGGCCCATGACCTCGACCACCATGACGCGGTTGTGGGACTCCGCGGTCGTGTGCAGTCGGTCGATCGCCTCCGTGGCGATGAAGACCGCGGTGTCGAAGCCGAACGTGTAGTCGGTCGCGGAGAGGTCGTTGTCGATCGTCTTCGGCACGCCGACGACGGGGAAGTCGTGCTCTGCAAAGAGCTGCGAGGCGACTCCGAGCGTGTCCTCGCCCCCGATCGCGACGAGCGCGTCGAGGCCCTGGGCCCGGAAGTTCCCCAGCACTTTCTCGACGCCGCCATCGGTCTTGTACGGATTGGTGCGAGTGGTACCGAGGATCGTCCCGCCACGCGGAAGGATTCCCGAGATCTCCCGGGGCCCGAGCTCCAAGAAGTGCCCGTCGACGAGGCCGCGCCAGCCCTCGCGAACGCCCACGATCGTGTGCCCGCGCGTCAGCGAGCGTCGCGTGACCGCGCGGATCACCGCGTTCAGGCCAGGGCAATCCCCTCCGCCCGTCAGGACTCCGACCTTCTTCGCCATCGGTCTAACTTCGCGGCCGGCCGGTCGTCTTTTGCCTCAAACGTCTCGGGAGCTGCATGGAGGGGAGACTGATGCCGAAGGCGGGAGTCGAACCCGCACGGGGCAAAGCCCCACTGGATTTTGAGTCCAGCGCGTCTTCCAGTTCCGCCACTTCGGCAG
>JBKPPF010000036.1:0-16783 GCA_046733475.1 Actinomycetota bacterium | reverse complement strand
CTCGGGCTGGTAGTAGTCGTAGTAGGAGACGAAGTACTCGACGGCGTTCCCGGGCAGGAACTCCCGGAACTCGTTGCAGAGCTGCGCGGCGAGCGTCTTGTTGTGCGCGATCACGAGCGTCGGCTTCTGCACCTGCTCGATCACCCAGGCCATCGTCGCCGTCTTCCCCGTACCGGTCGCTCCGAGCAGGGTCTGATAGCTGTCCCCCGCCTTCAGGCTCCTGGCGAGCGACTCGATCGCGCGCGGCTGGTCGCCGGTCGGGCTGTACGCCTCGGACACGTGGAACTCGGACATCACGCCCATCGTAGCCCGACGGCTCTCGCTACCTGTCTCGACTGAGGAGAGGTCTACACTGGGCCTCCGTGCGCCTGCTGCCGAGAGCCGCAGTCCTGGCGGTCGCGCCGCTCGCCCTCGCGAGCGTGTTTTTCGGAGCGGCGCAGCACGCGGCTGCCGCGCCCAACGTACTCGTCATCGTCACGGACGACCAGCGGGCGGATGACACGATGTTTGTCATGCCCAAGACGCGGCACTACTTCAGACGCGAAGGCGTCAGGTACGCCAACGGCTTCTCGCTGACACCGCTCTGCTGCCCGTCGCGCTCGACGATCCTGACGGGTCGCTACGCACACAACACCGGCGTGCACAGGAACGTTCTGCCCGCCGACCTCGACGTGACGACCTTCTTCGCCCGCTTGCTTCGTCGCGGGGGCTATCAGACCGGCCTCGTCGGCAAGCTCCTGAACAGCTGGCCCGTGACGAAGACGCCTCCGTATTTCGATCGCTGGGCGCTCGGAGGAACCCCTTACGTCGATCCCACGTTCAACGTGAACGGCACGATCGAGTCCGTGCGCGGCTACGCGACCCGGGCGATGACCAGGTTCTCGCTCCGCTTCCTTCGCCGCTTCGAGAAGAAAAACGATTCGGCGCCCTGGCTCTTGTACGTCGCAACCCACGCTCCCCACCACCCCTGGGTCGCCGACGAGCGCTATGCGAACGCCCCGGTGCCGAGCTGGGCCGGGAACCCAGCGGTGTTCGAGCAGGATCGGTCAGACAAGCCGCCGTCCTTCAGCAGCATCCACTTCTCGCTTGCACAAGGCCGCGGAGTGAGGAGAAACCAGCTGCGAACGCTGATGTCGGTCGACGACATGGTCGGCCGCATCTTCGAGACTCTGCACCGCCTGGGCGAGCGGAGGAACACGCTGGCCTTCTATCTCTCCGACAACGGTTACCTATGGGCCGACCACCAGCTCGGCGGCGACCGGAAGACAGCCGGCCAGAAGCGCCTCCCGTACACCCCGTCCGTGCGCGTGCCGTTCTACGCGCGCTGGCCCGGCATTTTGCCGCAAGGGATCCACGACTCGCGCCTGACAGGAACCGTGGACATCGCCCCGACGGTGCTCGAGGCCGCCGGTATCTCTCCCGATCCCACCAAGCCTCCGCTCGACGGCCGCTCCTTCCTCGAGCCTGACACCCGCGACCGAATCCTGCTCGAATACTGGCAAGGCCAAGCAGCTCCATGGATCCAGACGTGGGCGTCAGTACGCACGCGGCAATACCAGTACGTCGAGTACTACGGCGACGACGAGGTCACGAAGACCTTCAGCGAGTACTACGACCTCGTGACCGACCCCTGGCAGCTCGAGAACCTGCTCGCCGACGGAGATCCGAGCAACGACCCGGACGTGACTGCGCTCTCGGCCCAGCTCGCCGCCGATCGGGCGTGCGTCGGAGTCGGGCCAGGCCCTAGCCCCTGCCCGTGAGCTAGTCGAGCCCGAGCTCGGCCGCGTACGTGTCCGCGTAGACGTCGCGCGCGTTCAGGACCTCGTCCACGTACTGGCGCGTCTCGGGGAAGGCGATGCCCTCGTCGTTCGCAAGCCACTCGTCCACGTTCGCCTGCCCTGCGTTGTAGGCGGCGAGCGCGAGCCTCACGTCCCCGTACTTGTTCAGCAGGCGCCGCAGGTAGAAGGCGCCGTAGCGCACGTTGATTTCCGGGTCCCAGAGGTCCTCGACCTCGAACTGCGACCCGCCCGTGTGGAGCGCGATGCCCTTCGCGGTGTCCGGCAGGAGCTGCATGAGGCCGATCGCGCCCGACGACGACTTCGCGTTGGCTTCAAACTTGCTCTCCCGGTAGATGACCGCGGCCAGAAGCGCCGGATCGAGGTCGTAGTTCTCGGCGTGGCCGGTGACGATGTGCTCGTACTCCAGGGGATAGCGCAGGCGGACATACCAGTCTGGCTCGGACTGGATGTAGGCGTACGCTCCTCCCGCGGCCGCGAGAAGAAGGAAGACGGCCAAGAGCACCCTCATCGCGCTTCGGAGGTCAGTTTGCCGACGACGTCGGCCACGAACGCGTCGAGATCCTTGAGAGAGCCGTCGTTGACGAAGGAGAAATCGGCCCGCGCGAGCTTGTCCTCATCGGAGAGAAGGCGCTGCTCGCGGTCCTGCATCGGCCTGAACTGACGCGAGATGCGCACTTCCGGCGAAGCGGAGACGACCACGACGGCGTCGAAGCGCTCCTCCCCGCCGACCTCATAGAGAAGCGGCACCTCAGTGACGCAGACGGCCGGCGGGTCGGGCAGCTCGGCGAGTTTCTCGCGCCAGTGGAGGTAGGTCGCGACGACGCGTGGGTGCAGGAGCGCCTCGAGCCACTGGAGCTCGCGGCGGTCCGCGAAGACGATGCGGGCCACTGCTTCCCGGTCGACAGCGCCGTCGGAGCCAACCAGCGACTCTCCCCACCTCTCGCGGACGGCGTCCTGCACTTCCGGATTGGAGCGCAGGAGCTCGTGGACGATCTCGTCGCTCGAGATGACTGCCGCGCCGTGGCGGGCGAAGGCCTTGAGCGCCTCCGACTTGCCGGCCCCGATCCCGCCCGTGACGGCGACCGCCACGGGCCTAGTCACTGCATGTACTACGACTCGTCGCGGCTTTGCTCGTCCGGCTCGGCTTCGGGCTCCGCGCTCGCCTCGAGCTCGGCGGGCTCGGCGGCAGCCTCGGGCTCGGCCGCAGCGTCGGGCTCGGAGGCCTCTTCGGGCTCGGCCGCAACTTCGAGCTCCGTGCTCCCCTCGAGCTCCGGCGCCTCCTCGGCCCGATCCGAGAAGACCTCCTCGGAGAGCCCGAGCGCAGGTGCCTCGCCGTCGACGTCGCCGTCGACGCGCTTGAGCGACAGGGAAAGCCGGCGCCGCTCCGCGTCCATCTCGATGATCCGGGCCTTGACCGTCTCTCCCTGCGTCACGACCTCCCGCGGGTTCTCGACGTGATGATCCGCGAGCTCGGAGATGTGCACGAGACCCTCGACCCCCGGGACGACCTCGATGAACGCGCCGAAGGTGACGACCTTCGTGACGCGGCCCTCGACGACGTCCCCCTGGTCGTAGCTGTCGATCACCTGCTGCCACGGGTCGGACTGGGTCTGCTTCAGGCCGAGCGAGATGCGCTGGCGCTCGCGGTCGATGTCGAGCACCTTGACCTGCACCTCCTGCCCGATCTCGAGCAGCTCGGACGGATGGTTGACGTGGCTCCAGGAGAGCTCGGAGATGTGGATCAGGCCGTCGATCCCCTCGAGGTCGACGAACGCGCCGAAGTCGACGATGTTCGAGATCGTGCCCGTGACGACGTCGCCCGGCGAGAGCCGGTCGAGGATCGCCTGGCGCATCTCCTTGCGCTCCTCCTCGAGCACCGCGCGCCGCGAGAGGACGACGTTGTTGCGGCTGCGATTGAGCTCGATCACCTTGCAGCGCAGGGTCTGGCCCATGAACTCGTCGAGGTCCTGGACGCGTCGGATGTCCACGAGCGAGGCGGGCAGGAAGCCGCGGACGCCGAGGTCGAGGATGAGGCCGCCCTTGACGACCTCGATGACCGTGCCTTCGACGGGCTCGCCACTCTCGGCGGCCTCCTCGATGCGCTTCCACGCCATCTCGAAGCGGGCGCGTTTCTTAGAGAGGATCAGCCGGCCTTCGGCGTCCTCCTTCGTCATCACGAGCGCGTCGATCTCGTCGCCGAGCTGCACCTCGTCGGCCGGGTTGACCGAACGGCGAATCGACAGCTCCGAGACAGGGATGACCCCCTCGGACTTGTAGCCGATGTCGATCAAGACCTCGTCCTTGTCGACGCGAACGACCTTCCCCCGCACGACCTCGCCCTCGTTGATGATGGGGAAGGTCGAGTCGTAATCCGGGATCAGCTCGCCGTCCGGACCCTGAGTCCAGACGTCGTCGTCAGACCTCTGCTGGTCTGCTTCCTCGGTGACCGTTTCGTTCTGAATCATGAGAAAGCGCGCATTATAGCTGGCATATCTTGAAGCTCAGAGACCTTCTGACACTCGTCGTCATCGGCGCCGTGGTCGTCATCGGCGGCTTCGCCCTCGCCGATGCGATCCGCGGCAAGCCTCGCTCGGAGCGGCCTTCGCCGACCGTGGGCGCCGAGACAGCGATCCAGCCGACGCCCACGATCCCGGTTCAGACGACCCCGTCACGTGTTTCCGGCCCCCAGCCGCAGCCGGAGGCGCCGCCCGGGTGGCCGGAGGGAGAGCTCGAAGGGACCCTGACGCTTGCGGACGCCCAAACGTGCGACGTCCGGCAGATCGGCCTCGCCGGCGGGCGCGAGCGCCCGCTCGCGCGGTACGTCGGCTGCCAGATGTGGGCACCGCCGGTCGGGCCGCGGCTCGCCTACGGGCTCGGGCCTTCGTCCGCGGACGGCCTGCAGCCGTTCCGGATCGCCGACCTCGCCAACCCGAACCTCGAGCTCGGGGGCTACCGGGCCCTCTTCGGGGTCATCGTGTGGAGCCCGGACGGGCGGCATATCGCCTGGTGCGGCCGCCGGCGCACCGGTTTCGACCTCGAGGTCGGCGGCCCGGCGGCCCGGCTCCCTCGCTGTCCTGTCGGCTACACGCGGGACGACGAGGTCGCCTACGCGGTCGGAAACAAGGTCCTCGTCGGCGACCGTCCAGTCTTCACAGCGGACGGCGGCGTCACGTATGCGAAGTTCGGGCTCGACGGGTCGCTCGCGGTCGTCGTCGACGGGAAGCGAATCGAGCGCTGGGACGGGAGCTCGCTCACGAGCACGACGGAGCTCACGCCGAGCTTCCAGGGAATCACGCCGATCTTCAGCAACGACAACTGCGCGGCGCTCTTTCCCCTGGCCCAGATCGTCCAGCTGACCGATCTCGGCTGCCAGTCCCACGTCACCAACCGCTCGTTCCAAGGGGACACGGCCGCCTGGTCGCCCGACGGCAGATGGGTCGTGACGTCGAACGGTGTCGAGACCCAGTTCCACCGCGTGGTCGGGTCGCGCCGCAGAGTCACCTGGCCGGTCGGCGCAGCGGCGCTCGCCTGGCGGCCGGACTGAACGGTTCCGACAATCCGAAGCGGAACGTACCCGCTATCTTCGGGACGATGAGATGCGGCCTTCTCCTCGTCGTTCTGCTGGCCGCGCTCGCCGCCTCGGCCTGCGGCGGCACCGGGCACAGCCACGAGCAGGGGACCGCAGGGTCCCTCACAGTGTCCGGCGGTACCGGGCGCTTCGCGGGTGGGGAGCTGAATCCGCCGAAGCCGGCTCCGGACTTCACGCTCACGGACCAGTCGGGCAAGCAGGTGAGCATGGCCGACCAACGCGGCAAGCTCGTTCTCCTCACCTTCCTCTACACCAACTGCCCGGATGTCTGCCCTCTCATCACGGAGAACCTGAACCAGGCTCTGGACATGGTCGGCGCGAAGCGCGACGAGGTGCGCGTGCTCGCTGTCAGCGTCGATCCCGAGGGCGATACGCCGAAGTCGGTGGACGCGTATGCGAAGGCCCACCACCTGCTGCCCGAGTTCCGATACCTGATCGGCTCGCGCCAGGAGCTCACGGAAGTCTGGAAGGACTATGACGTCGCGGCGGTTGCGAGCAATCCCGAACTCGTCGACCACACCGCCTACACGATGCTGGTCGACCAGGCCGGCGAGGGTCGCGTCGTCTACGACTCGAAGGTGAAGGCGAAGGACGTACTCCACGACGTCCGGCTTCTTCTCTCGTAGAGGGCGCGCAGCCCGCTGCCGGCATCGATCTGGAGGTCGCCAGGTGACCGCCTGGAGACGATCCTGTGGGTTCCTGGCGATCCCCAAGAGCATGACATACAGTCGCCGCGACACCGACTCAGGGGGTATTGATGATGAGGACGCGAGCTCTCATCGTGCTCACGGCGGGGTTGATCGCTGCGCTTGCGAGCGTCACAGCAACGGCTGGATCGCGAAGCGGACCGAGCGCTCAGCCCACCCAAACCCGGACATCGACTCCCCCGGCGGCAGCGCTGCCCGCAGGCCTCGAGGGACTGGGCCAACTGGCGTGTGCCGGCGGCTCGAGCCCCATCCGGCATGTGATCTACATCCAGTTCGACAACACGCATCTCTTTCGCGACCGTCCGGACGTCCCGTCCGACCTAGAGCAGATGCCGAACCTGCTCAACTTCATGAAGCAGAACGGGACGCTCCTCTCGAACGACCACACGATTCTCATCTCGCACACGGGCGGCGGCATCCTTAGCTCGATCACTGGCGTGTACCCCGATCGGCACGGACAAGCGGTCTCGAACAGCTTCCGCTACTACAAGCCCGACGGTACGACAAACACGGGCGTTTCCTTCGCCTACTGGACCGATGGGATCTTCGACCCGGCGACGCCGACGCCCACGGACACCGCCTACAACATGGTGACGCCGACCGGGGAAAACGCACCTGCGCCGTGGGTCCCGTACACCCGAGCCGGATGCGACGTCGGCATGGTCGGTACTGCGAACACGGTCCTCGAGAACATCGGGCCCGACGTCCCCAAGGTCTTCGGCCCCGGCTCGGACGAGGCGAACGAGGTTGCGACCAATCCCGCTCAGGCGTTCGCGGACTTCGTCGGAATCGCAGTCCACTGCTCCGAGTCATCGCCCCGCTGCTCCAGTGCAAACAACGGAGTCGAGGACGCCTTGCCTGATGAGCCCGGGGGCTATGACGACTTCAGCGGCCTCTTCGGCGCAAAGTACGTGGCCCCGCAGCTCGGCTCCGGCCCGGTGACCGATCTGGACGGGAACGTGATCCAGGACGCGACCGGACACGTGGGCTTCCCCGGCTTCGACGGGATGTTCCCGCGCAACTCGCTCGCCTACGTGGCGGCGATGCAGGAGGCGGGGATCCCGGTCACGTACGCGTACATCTCGGACGCCCACGACAACCACGGCGTCTCGGGAGAAATCCACGTCTCGTACGGCCCGGGCGAGCAGGGCTACGTGGATCAGCTCCACGAGTACGACCGGGCGTTCGGTCAGTTCTTCGACCGTCTCGCACACGACGGGATTACGAAGGACAACACGCTCTTCGTGATCACGGTTGAGGAGGGCGATCATTTCGCCGGAGGCCAGGCCGCGAACCCGGGCTGCGACGGTGTCACGACCGCCTGCCAATGGGAGCACGTGACCTGCCCAACAGCAGCGGTCCCCACCTGTCCATCCGACAACGTCGGCGAGGTGAACGCGAATCTGCGCGGCCTCATCGCGACGCAAACGGGGAACACGACCGGCTTCGATGTCCACAGCGACATGGCGCCGGCGGTCTATCTCCATGGGAACCCCGCCGGAGACGCGGCCGTGACGCGCCAGTTCGAACACGACCTGGCCTCGGTCACCTTCGAGAATCCGTATACGGGCGACACCGGCCCACTCAGCCACCAGATGATCGACCGGGTTGGGATGAGGACGCTGCACATGATCACCGGCGATCCACTGAGGACGCCCACGCTCGTGTCCTTCCTCCATCCGGACGTCTTCGCCTTCGCAGGCGCCGCGGACTGCACGGCGCCGTGCATCCAGGAGCAGCCTGGCTTCGCGTGGAACCACGGCGGGCTCGTCCCCGAAGTGGCGAAGACTTGGGTCGGCTTCGTCGGCCCCGGAGTGCGGCACCTCGGTGAGGACGGGGCGATCTGGTCGGATCACACCGACCTGCGCCCGACGATGATGTCCCTGCTCGGGCTCGAGGACGACTACACGCACGACGGGCGGGTTCTCGCCGACCTGCTCACTGCCAAGGCGGTGCCCCAGGCGCTGCGGGCACACCGGAAGACGGTGCAGAGGCTCGGAGCGGTCTACAAGCAGATCAACGCTCCGTTTGGCGAGGTCGGGCTCGACGCGATCGCCGTCTCGACTGCCGCTCTCGAGGGCGACGATGTGGTCTATACGGACCTCGAGGACCAGCTCGATGAGCTGACCGACGACCGCGATGTTCTCGCGGCCGAGATACGTGACGCGCTCGAGGGAGCGGCGTTCGAGGAGCAGCCGCTTCGCCAACGGCATGCGAAGTCGCTGATCGCTGCATGCGAGGAGCTCATCCAGCGCGCCGACGACCTCGCGGCTTCCGCCGGCTAGCAGACGACAATGCCGGGAGCCGTGCGTTCAGGCACGGCTCCCGGGCGAAACCCAGCTACGACTTGGCTTCGTTCCAGTCGTCGCCGACCCCGACGTCGACGGCGAGCGGGGGATCGAGCGGATAGGCGCCGCACATCTCCTCGCGCAGGATGTCCTTGATCGCCGAGATCTCGACATCGGGTGCCTCGACGAGGAGCTCGTCGTGGACCTGGAGAACGAGGCGCGAGGAGCGCCCTTCTTCGCGCAGCCGCGTGTGGATCGCGACCATTGCCTTCTTGATGATGTCGGCGGCCGTGCCCTGCATGACGAAGTTGACGGCAAGACGTTCGCCCAGGGAGCGGGTCTGGCGGTTCGAGGCCTTGAGCTCCGGCACGGGTCGGCGGCGGCCGAAGAGGCTCGTAGCGTAACCCTCCTCCGTGCAGCGCTCGATCGTCCGCTGGATGAAGTCCTGCACGAGCGGGAAGCGGGCGAGGTACGTGTCGATGTACTCCTGGGCCTGTTCCCGGGGAATCTCGAGGTTCTGGGAGAGCCCGAACGCGGAGATGCCGTAGATGATCCCGAAGTTCACCATCTTGGCCACGTTGCGCTCGTCCTTCGTCAGCACCGCGCGCTCCTTGCCGAGCACCTCCGCAGCCGTCGCCGCGTGAATGTCCTCGCCCTGGGCGAAGGCCTCGCGGAGCTTCGGCTCGCCGGAGACATGGGCGAGGATGCGCAGCTCGACCTGGGAATAATCCGCCGAGACGAGCCGGTGGCCGGGCTCGGCGACGAAGGCGCTTCTGATCTCTCGCCCGAGCTCGGTGCGGATGGGGATGGCCTGCAGGTTCGGATTCGTCGTCGAGAGCCGTCCGGTCGAGGCGACGGCCTGGTTGAAGGTCGTGTGGAGGCGGCCGTCGTCGGGCGAGATCAGCTCGGGCAGCGGGCCGAGATACGTGTTGAGGAGCTTCGAGTACTCCCGCCACTCTTCAATCACCGGGACGATCTCGTGCTCGCCGCGGATCGAGCGGAGCACGCGTGAGTCCGTCGAGTAGGCGGTCTTGCCCTTGCGGCCCGCGGTCAGGGCCAGCACCTCGAAGAGAATGCGCGCCACCTGCTGCGTCGAGCCGAGCATGAACTCCTCGCCGGCGAGCTCGTGCGCTTTCGCTTCGAGCTCCTCGAGCTGGTCGGCGAGACGTGCCGTGATCTCACCCATGCGATACGTGTCGATCTTGACGCCCGCGTCCTCCATCCCGGCGAGCACCTCGGTGAGGGGCAACTCGATCTCGCGGTAGAGCGGGTCGAGGCTCCGTTCCGAGATGCGCTGCCGCATCGGGCCGGCGAGGCGGAGTGGCGCCGAGGCATGGCGTACGAGGGCCGCCGTGTCCTCCTTCGCGGGAGGCTCGGGCTGGAGCTCGATCCCGTACTCGGCGGCTAGGTCGTCGAGCGCGTACGTCGCGCGGCCCGGCTCGATCAGGTACGCCATGAGGAGCGTGTCGTCGACGACGTCAAGTCGGAGTGGCTTGGCGTCATGGGCGACGAGGTCGGCCTCGCGAAGCGCGGAGGCGGTGTCCGGCGTCCACGCAGCGACGACGACCTCCTCCTGGGCGAGCGCCACGCGCCCGTCCTCGACCGCGATCCCCGCCTCCCCGGCCGGTGGCGACACATCCCCCTCGCGCCAGGGGACCGCGACTCCTTCGAGCTTCATGGGCGCGGCTGGGAGCGCTTCGTCGATCACGTCCACGCGCTGAAGCAGGTTGCGGAACTCGTACTGCCTGAACATCTCCTTGAGACGAGAGCGGTCCGGCGGGTTGAGGACGAGCTCTGCGGGATCGCAGTCGAGCTGCAGGTCGCGGCGCATGGTCGCGAGCTCCTTGGACGACCTCGCCTGCTCGGCGTGCTCGCGCAGGGCGCGGCCGCGCGCAGGAGAGAGCTCGTCAACGTGCTCGAGCACGCCCTCGAGGGAGCCGTACTGCGCGACCAGCTGGCCGGCTGTCTTGTCCCCGATGCCCGGGACTCCCGGGATGTTGTCGGACGTGTCGCCCTTGAGCCCGATGAAGTCGGGGACTTGCTCGGGAGTCACGCCGTAGCGCGCGAAGACCCGCTCGGGCGTGTACACGTGCACGTCCGCCACCCCCCGCGGCGTCATCATCAGGGAGACGTTGCCGCTCACGAGCTGGAACGCGTCGCGGTCGGTCGAGACGACGGTGGTCTTGATTCCCGCTTCGTCGGCCTGCGCGGCGAGCGTGGCGATGACGTCGTCGGCCTCCCAGCCCTCGAACTCGAGGTTGCGGTAGCCGAAGGCCTCGACGATCGGCCGGAAATGCGGGAACTGCTCGGAAAGGAGGTCCGGCATCGGCCGGCGGTCGACCTTGTACTCCGGATCGAGCTCCTTGCGGTGGGTGGCGCGGGTATCCCAGGCGACCGCGACCCCCCTCGGCCGGTAGTCGGCGAGGAGCTTGAAGAGCATGTTCGTGAACCCGAGGAGAGCGTTCGTCGGGAAGCCCTCGCTCGTCGCGAGCTCCTCCGGCAGCGCGAAGTACGCGCGGTAGGCGAGGTTGTTTCCGTCGACGAGGAAGAGCTCGGAATCGCGCGCGGGGCCGTCGTCGAGCTGGAGCTCGGCCCCTGTCAGCGTCTTGGGTGACACACCCCGAGTCTACGGCGCCGCGATACGCGCGCGCATCCCGCGCAAAAGGCGCCCACAGTTGCCCTAGTAGCAGTCTGTTACTTGAAGAAAGCCAGGCGCCAAGCGGAAAGTCGGCGCGCGAAAGACACCAAGTAACAGTCTGTTACGAAGACAACATTTGCCGCGAAGGACGCCGGCCCCGCCCACCGGGACGCTATGCCTCGCCGAGGTAGGTCTTGCGGACCTGCTCGTTGTCGCGCAGGGCCCTCGCATCATCGGCGAGCGCGACGTGGCCGGTCTCGAGCACGTAGCCGCGGTTGGCCGTGTCTAGCGCCATGAGCGCGTTCTGCTCGACGAGGAGGATCGGCGTCCCCTGAGCGTTGATCTCCCGGATGATCTCGAAGATTTTCTCGACGAAGATCGGAGCGAGACCCATCGAGGGCTCGTCGAGGAGGAGGAGCTTCGGGCGCGCCATGAGCGCGCGGCCCATGGCGAGCATCTGCTGCTCACCTCCGGACATCGTCCCGGCCTTCTGCTGCAGCCGCTCCTTGAGGCGCGGGAAGAGCGAGTAGACGCGCTCGAGGTCCTGCAGGATCTCGGGGCCCTTCTGGCGCTGGTAGGCGCCCATCTCGAGGTTCTCGAGGACGCTCATGCGCGGGAAGATCCGTCGTCCCTCCGGCGACTGCGAGATGCCCATCTGCACGATGTCGTGCGGCGCGGTGTCCGTGATGTCGGTCCCCTGGAAGATGATCCGCCCTTCGCGCGGGTGGTTGAGGCCGTTGATCGAGCGCAGCGTCGTCGACTTGCCGGCTCCGTTCGCGCCGATCAGGGTCACGATCTCACCGGCCTTCACCTCGAGCGAGACACCCTTCAGCGCGTGGATCGTCCCGTAGTACGTGTGGATTGCGTCCAGCTTGAGGATGACGCCCTCGCCCGTCACGACGCGAGCGGGCTCCTTCCCGTTGCCGTCCTTCTGCCAGGGGAGCTTCATGCCGTCGCCGCCGTCCCGAGATAGGCCTCGATGACGCGCTCGTCGTGCTGGATCTCCTTCGGCAGGCCCTCGGCGATCTTCTCGCCGTAGTCGAGCACGGTGACGCGGTCGGAGATGCCCATGACGACGCGCATGTCGTGTTCGATCAGAAGGACCGTGATGCCGTGCTCGGCGCGGAGCTTTGAGACGAACTCCGTGAAGTTGGCCGTCTCCTCCGGGTTCATGCCGGCCGACGGCTCGTCGAGGAGCAGGAGCCGCGGCTCCGAGGCGAGCGCACGCGCGACCTCTAGGCGGCGCTGGTCTCCGTACGCGAGGTTCTTCGCGTAGGCGTCTTCTCTGCCCGGGAGCCCCGAGAAGGCAAGGAGCTCGCGCGCGCGGTCGCGTGCATCCTGCTCCTCTCGCTTCAAGGCCGGTGTTCGAAAGATGGAACGCCAGACGCCGCCCTTGATGCGGCTGTGCATGGCCACGAGGACGTTCTCGAGCGCCGTCATATTGTGAAAGAGGCGAATGTTCTGGAAGGTGCGCGCCATGCCGAGCGCCGTCACCTTGTGCGGGGGGAGCCCGCCGATCGAAGCGCCGTCGAAGATCACCCCGCCCGCGGTCGGCTTGTAGACCCCGGTAAGAATGTTGAAGAAGGTCGTCTTGCCCGCCCCGTTGGGGCCAATCAGGCTCACGATCGAGCCTTGCGGGATGACGAAGTCGACGTCGTTGACCGCAATCAAGCCGCCGAACTCTTTGCGCACCTGGACGGCCTCGAGGATGTTCTTGGCGCCGGGGTCTGCCATCAGGTCCTTACGTCGTAGAGCGTAGCCTGGCCTTCACCCTCGGCGAACTCGGCTTTACGTCGCGAGCTCGGAATGAGGCCCTCCGGCCTGAACAACATCATGATCACGAGCAACCCGCCGAAGATCCCGAACTTGTACTTCGCGATCGCGATGTCGTTGCCCGAGCCTGGGATCCCCCCGTTGATCCACTCTCCGATCTTGTCCAGGCCCCGGAAGTTGAGCCAGGAGACCAGCATCGCGCCGGCGATCACTCCCCAGATGTTGCCCATGCCGCCCACGATGACCATGACGAGCACGATCACGGAGATCTGGAACGAGAAGCCCGTCGGGAAGATACCGTTGATGAAGGAGCCATACACAGCGCCGGCGAAGCCGCCGAAGATGGCGCCGATCGCATAGGCCCAGAGCTTCGTGCGCATGAGCGGCACGCCCATGGCCGAAGCGGCGACCTCGTCCTCGCGCACCGCGATCCACGCCCGCCCCAGCTTCGAGTCACGGAGCCGCAGATTGACGAAGATCGTGATGAGCATCATGACGAGGATCGTCCAGAACCACGGCCGAAGCTCGAGCGAGTTGTAGCGGACTGGCAGGATCCCTCCCGTCGCGTTGTGAAGGGTGTCGCCGAAACCCGGGCGATCGAGTTGGGTGACGCCGCGAACGCCGCCGGTCAGGTTGTGCCCGCCGATGCTGTCGCCGTTTCGGAAGACATCGGGGATGATCTCGCCGAAGCCGAGCGTGACGATGGCCAGGTAGTCGCCGCGCAAGCGCAAGGTCGGCCAGCCGATCAGCACGCCTGCGAATGCGCACACCGCGCCCGCGAGGATGACGACGGCCCAGAAAGACAGGTGGATGCCCGGAAGACGAGTCGCGTTCGTGTCCAGGAAGTGGATATCGCGTGTGGAGAACAGTCCCGAGCCGAACCAGCCGAGGGTGTACGCACCGAGGGCGAAGAAGGCGACGTACCCGAGGTCGAGAAGGCCGGCGTAGCCCACGACGACGTTCAGGCCGAGGGCGAGCATGACATAGACCGACATGTTGAAGAGCGTGTCGTTGTCGATTCCGAGCCCGTCGTTGAAGATGAACGAGAGCGGGCCCTCGAGGCCCCACCATGGATACGAGAAAGCGAGCGCGATGATCGCGACTGGGATCGCCCACCGAAGCCACTTGTGCTCTCTCCGATAGCGGCGCCAGGAAGCGCGCCAGCCAGACGTGCTGGCTCGCGGCCGGCTCGCCTTTGGCGCGTGTTGGCCGGCCTCGCCGCTCATTGCCCCTCCGGCACCTGCTCTCCGAGGATGCCCGAGGGTCGAAACACGAGGATCGCGATGAGCACGCTGAAGACGACCGTCGTCGTCCAGCGCGCGTCCCAGAAGCCTTCCGTATATGCCTGGATGAGCCCCAGAACGATTCCCCCTAGCACTGCCCCGCTCAGGTTGCCGATGCCGCCCAGGACGGCCGCCGTGAACGCGAAGAGGCCGAGACGAAAGCCGAGGTCGAACTTCGTCGTCCCGATGTAGAGGGCGTAGATTGCGCCGGCGGCACCCGCGAGCGCGCCGCCGAGCGCGAACGTGAAGGAAATGGTGCGGTCGACATTGATGCCCATCATCGACGAGGCGTCCATGTCCTGCGCCGTCGCGCGCATCGCCTTCCCGGAGCGGGTCCTGCGAACGAGATACGTCAGCGCGATCAGCAGCGGAATCGTGACCGCGATGACGATGAAGTCGTTCCAGCCGTACGTCGCGCCGCGCCAGTGGAAGATGGTGCCCGTCGGGAGGATGTTCGGGAGCGGCTGCGGGCCGGCGCCCTTCCAGACGAGCCCGACGTCCTGGAGTATGAAGGAGAACCCGAGCGCAGTGATGAGCGGTACGAGCCGTGGCTGGTCACGGAGCGGCTTGTAGCCGATTCGCTCGATCGAGACGTTGATGACCATGCAGAAGAGCATGGAGAAGAAGAGACACGCGAGGATCGTGTAGATCTTTTGTCCCGCCGACGAGTTGGCCGTCGCCGCCGCTCCGAGTGGGATCGCGAGGACGAACGATGTCGGGAAGAAGGGAATCTGAAACGAGCCGTCGTTGACGATTCCGTTCGTCTGGAATGACCCGAGCATGAAGTTGTCGCCGTGGGCGAAGTTGATCAGCTCGATGATCCCGTAGACGAGTGTGTAGCCCAGCGCGACGAGTGCGTAGATCGAGCCGTTCGTGACCCCGATCAGCGTGACCTCGAGGAAGCGGTCCGGCGACTCGACCGCGTTCTTGATCAGCCAGTAGCCGATCGCCCCCGCGAGTGCGATGCCTACGACCCACAGGATGATCTGCGAGACCGGCACGCGACGCTCGAACGAGGGTCGGGATGCGGTTTCGGCAGTCGCCACAGGGGATTGTTATGACGGAAACGAGAGGGCCGGTCAAGCCGGCCCTCTCGTTTCTTTGACTGAGCGACTGTTACTCCGTCGCCTGGACCTTCACGGCCTCTTGGAACTTCCACGGAGCACCGCTCGCCTCCGCCAGGAAGACCGAGATGAGACCCGTCGTCGGGTCGCCGTTCGCGTTGAACGACATCGGCCCGACGATACCGTCGGTGATGTTCGTCTCGAACAGCTTTGCGACGACGTCCTCGCGAGAGCCGTCAGAGCGGCTGATCGCGTCGACAAGCACCTGTGCGGCCGCCGCGGCGTATGCCGTGTACACCTCCGGTGAGCCGTACTTCGCCGAGTAGGAGTCGAGGAAGGTCTTCCCCGCTCCAGTCAGGTCCTCCGGGTTCAGTACCGGAGCACTCCCGTACGTGCCGGCGAGGTTGTCGGCTCCCGCCTCGTCGAAGAGCGAGTCGAGGACGAAGCCGTCGGAGACCATCAGCTTGACCGTGTCGTTATCGCCGACGGTAGAAACCTTGTCCTTGATCAGCTGTCCGCCGTTGAGGCAGGCGATGCCGCCGATGTAGACGCCGTCTGCACCCGAGGCCTTCACCTGGGTCATTAGCGCCTTGTAGTTCTGGGCGTTCGCGTCCCAACCAGTGTGTCCGGCAACCGTCATCCCGCCGTCCTCGGCGGCCTGCTCGAAGGCGTCGGCGACGCCCTTACCGTAGGCCTCCTTGTCGTCCAGGATGTAGACCTTCGTGACGCCCAGTTTGTCTTTCATGTACGAGGCATCGACCTGGCCCTGGAAGTCGTCCGAGGCGACGACGCGCGCATAGTTGCGCGTGCCGCTCGGATAGTACTTGTCCGGCTCGCCAGGCAGAGAGCCGACACCGACGTGCGTGAGCCCGACGGCCGTATTGGCGGGGCTCACGTACGCGAGCGAGGCCTCGTTGGCGATCGGGACCTCGATTTCCGCACAGCCGGAGTTAAACGTCCCGATCACTCCCAGGATCGACTCGTCCTCGACGTACTTGCGTGCGTTGGCGGCACAGGTAGCTTCGTCCCATGCCCCCTTCGCAGCCGTGGCGTCATCGAATGCCTCGAACGAGACGGTGAAGTCGCCCGCTTTGCCGCCGATCGAATCGAGGTAGAGCTTGATCGCGTTGTTCATACTTTCCGTCTGAGCCGCCGACGAGCCCTGCAGCGGCAGGTCGGAGACGATCTTGACTGCCTCTCCGCCACCACTCGTCTCGTCGCCGCCGGTCGCGCCGCTCGTGCCGTTGTCGTCCCCGCCGCATCCAGCGGCCAGGAGCGCCAGGGCACTGAGCACCATGACCAGTACCGACAAAAGATTCCTGCTTCTCAACTGCGCCTCCTCGTTCGCCCGACTGTTCTCTCGACGCTGCCCCATTGCGAGCATTCGCCGTGAAGGGGACTTGCTGAAGCGGACGCGGACTCACGCCGAGCCGGGCCGCTCGTGTGGGGCGCCATTATGACGCCGTGAGAGACGTCCAGCAACTGTGCCGATACGATCCCTCGTGATGCCTTCTGCCGAAGTGGCGGAACTGGAAGACGCGCTGGACTCAAAATCCAGTGGGGCTTTGCCCCGTGCGGGTTCGACTCCCGCCTTCGGCATCAGTCTCCCCTCCATGCAGCTCCCGAGACGTTTGAGGCAAAA
>JBKPPF010000035.1:0-11820 GCA_046733475.1 Actinomycetota bacterium | reverse complement strand
GCTCGATACGGGCGTCTGGATCCTCTACGAGGTCGATACCGTGCGCTCGATCGATCAGCAGTATGTGCCTTAAGCAAAAGACCCTGTTTCCAGGGCCTTTGGAAGCGGATGATGGGACTCGAACCCACGACCTTCTGCATGGCAAGGACTCTGCGGTGAGTGACTCGAAGCGACACGAGCCGCCAACATGGCTTAAAGGATGGCAATGGCGCGCGGGCGAGCCGCCTCGAAGAGTCACCAGCCGACGCCCGACCCTGACTAAAACCTGACTCACGAAGCCACCCCAGCCCCCGCCGCTCGCAAGAGAACGTCGGCCGTCACGGCAGCGTCGTCGCGTCTGTCGCGCGCGTAGACGCGGAGGGTGAATCCGGCATCGGCGTGGCCCGTCAAGCGCGCCAGCGTCGTCGCGGGTAATTCGAGGTCGGTCGCGAGGAGCGAGGCAAACGAGTGCCGGAGCGAGTGCCATGAAAGGCGCTCGTCCGTCTCCCCCATCTTCGCGGCTCCCTTCGCTGCCTCGAGAACGCGGCGCAGGTTCCGCTCCGACACGGGCTTGCCCTCCGCCGTGGCGATGATGAGCGCCCCTGGCCCCGTGTGCGGCGAGCGAAGCCTCCAGGCGACGAGTAGGCGACGCAGGGCGGGCAGTAGAGGAACGCTCCGCGTGCCTGCTTCCGTCTTGGGCGCCTTCGGCGTCCCATCGGGGAGGAGCGACCGCCGTATCGTGAGGGTCCCCGCGTTTAGATCCACGTCGCCCCAGGTCAGCGCACGAATCTCTCCGAGCCGAAGGCCGGCATACCCGGCTAGCCCGAGCGCGGCCTGCCAGCGTTCCGTGGAGCCCGCCAACACAAGCCGATCAATCGCCTGTGCGTCGATAACCCGAATTCGTTTGGCGTTTCGCTGCTTCGGCCGTTCGGATGGGCCAAGCCCGCCGACCGGTGAGCGGGCAATGGTCCCGCGCCGAAGCGCGAGCGCGAAGGTGCCAGTAATGATGCGATAGACGGCCACACACGTCCAAGGCGAGTAGTTGTCCTCATCCCGCGCAGCAGCCGCGCAAGATCACTGGCCGTGACTTCCTGAACCCGCCGTGCTTTCAAGGTGGGCAAGTGTCGCTCGAGCAGGCTTCGCTCGTGTTTCCGCGTCCGCTCGGAAAGCGAGCGCGCGTCTTGGTACTCAGCGAAGGCCTCAGCGAATGTGGTTGAGGCCGGGGCGGCGATGCGTCTTTCACGGATACCAGCGACCAGACTCTCCCGTTCGCGGCGGGCGTCAGTGAGCGTCGTTGCGGCGAGCGTTTTCATTCGCCAAGTGTCCTCGACCCAATAGCCAGCCTGGAATTTGCCGTCGCGGACGTAGAGCCCCGGAACGGGCCTTCCACGCGAGTCGGTCGCGCGGGTGCGCTTGCCTTGCATGTTGTCCTCCTCTTTCGGAGCGGTTCGCAACGAGGACTCTACACTGGCGGGGGAGCGGCGGGGTGGAGCGGTTCGCACTACTCCTCCCCTGCCGCTCGAACGTAGGCGTCCAGCTCGTCGCGATGGAGCAAACGTCGCCGGCCGAGAGCGAAGGAGCGCAGGCGTCCGCGCGCCAGGTCGCGCTCGATCGTCCTCCCCGACACTCCGAGGTACTCAGCAGACTGAGCCAGGGAAAGCCACGGACTGACGTTCGATGCACATCCACGCTTGCCGCCAGGCGCTCCGCGACCAGCTCCTCGATCGCATCGACTAGTTCCGGCGCAAGTACGGCCGCGAGGCGCTCCCTGGCCGTCATTGTCGCCTCCCGTACTTCCCCTCGAGGTCGCGCCGCTTCCAGAGCGCGCAGACTCGCGGCGACATGTCCAGCCTGAGTCGCGCCCGGTGATTACAGGCGATGGCGTCGGAACAGAACGGCCGGCTGCCAAATGGGACGACCTCGGAGCAGATCCGGCAGGTCACGCGGCCCGCTCCTTCCGCCGCCGGTCGCAGGCCGAGTAGTCGGAGCAGCGAAGGGCCGGCGCGCGCGTTGCGATATGGATGAAGCTCTTAAGCCAGTTCCACGTGTCCGGGTCGAGCCGTCCTTTGCGAGCGCCGCAGTAACAGCACCGATCGGAGGCGTGGAGCTCGCCGGGAACGACCGGGCGAAGGTACCCGGCGTTCCTGTCCGGATTCGAGAGCGACGAGCCGCTACCCGCAGGCTCGTTCGATTTCATTGGCCAGTCTGGCGGCGGCGCTCGAGGTATCCGCGTACGTCAGCTGGCGAGAACCGCGCTCGCTCGCCGACCCTGATCGGAACGAGTTCCCCGCCGCGGATCAAGGCATACACGCTGCCCCGGGAGACGCCGAGCACTCGGCCGACGTCGCCGATCGTTAGGAGCCGCTCCAACCGATCAGATTCGTACTCTGGCTTTTTGAAATGTGCGCTCATGACGCCAGAATGGGGCGGATCCGAAGCCCGAAATCGGTGCATAACCACCTGACTGCCAAGGAGCGGGCGACCGAGTTCGATGACGCAGAGGCATCGATCCTTCCGCGCACGCTTGTGGAAGACCAGACATTTCGGGACGCCGCGGGTCGGATTGCAGCTCTCGAGCCCCTCAGACGCCGAACCGAAGCGGAGCGCTTGGCGGCGAGCTACGTGCCTTACCGCGGACGCGGTCGCGACTTCATTGTCGAGCTCCTTCTCGCTTGCGCGGAGGAGCCTTGGAAGCGGTGGCAACCCGCCCCCGTGGATGTTTGTTGGCCGCGAGCGGGCCTGCTGGGTAGATGCACCGCTTGAGGATTCCGACGCTCGTCGGATCCGCGAGCGCTGGCCCACACTCAAAGGCGGAGCCCGCCGTCTCGGACGGTTCGGCGCCGGCAGGTGCATCGACTGCGGGAAGGAGCTTGCGGTAGCGCGCCGCCGATTACGGCCGCGTGTTACTCACTGCTCCGCCTGCGAGGGCCGATTCACAGCAGCGATTCGAGACACGCACGTCGCCGAGATACGAGCGGTGCTCGAGGCGGCAACAGGGCAACGCCTTGAGCGTCGAGCGGCTCGCCGCACCGCCTAAACCTCCAGCTTTACGCACCATTTTCGCGCTCCTTTGAAGGGCGAGTGTTGGGCGAGGTGAGCGTGATCAGTCAGCTCTGCCACTGCGGTCGGCGCAAGCCATGTGCCGACCACCTGCCGAAACCCAAGCCCACCATGGCCGAGAGGCGTAAGGCTTCGTGGCTACGAGCGCGAGCGGCGGCCCTTCATCGGGACAGCCATACCTGCCAACGCTGTGGAGCGACCATGCGAACAGCCACGCTTCACGTCCATCACATAGTGCCCAGAAGCAAGGGCGGCCTCTCGACGCTCGAGAACCTGCTCACGCTCTGCGAGGTTTGCCATCCGCTCATCGAGAGCGAGGCTCGGTCGTTCATGGACGAAGCGATCTCATACCGAGAAAGACCGTTCGCTAAAGCACGCGATAGAGACGCCAGCCGCCCGGAACACCCTTGAGCTCGTGTTCTCCTGCATCCTCGAACGCAAGGCCCGAGCCAGCGACGAGGTCTTTGACTGTCTGCGAGACGAGCACCTGCGACGCTCCGGCCATGCTGCCGATCCGCGCGCCGATGCTGACAGCGATGCCCCCAACCTTGTCGTTCATTCTCTCGACCTCGCCCGTGTGCACGCCGACGCGAATCTCGACACCGAGGGGCCTTACGGCCTCGACTGCCGCCTGGGCGAAGCGGACGGCTCGCGCAGGACCGTCGAAGGAGGAGAAGAACCCGTCGCCCGCCGTATCGATCTCGATGCCGCGGTAGCGGCCGAGAAGCGCTCGCACGGTCGCATGGTGACGCTCGACGAGGTCGCGCCAGCCGGTGTCGCCCAACTCGGCCACCTTCTCCGTCGACCCGACAATGTCCGTGAAGAGAACCGTGGCAAGCACGCGGTCGAGATCGGCCTCCTCAGAGCGCACGTGCGCGAGAAAGCGTCCGACTTCGCGGACCACGACGTGTGGGTGCGCTGCCCATGGGAAGTCGTCGAGCCCCGGAACGTCTACACATGTCGCAGTGCGGATATGGGAGGCGAGGTACGCGCCGGCCTGACTGTCCAACGCGTGCTCGTTTCTGCGGAGTACAAGCGTCGGAACCTGAATTGCGGGGAGGATGCCGCGGAGGTCCGTCTGGCCGAAGCGCCAACCGTCGGCGAGGCAGCCGCCGGGCGTGACGGTCAAGTGCGTGTATTTGAGGCACCATGCGAACTCGCGCTCGTCGACGACTAGCGAGGGGTTGTGCCTCCGCCACCAATCCTCGAAATTCGGGCCGCGGCAGACATGCTCGGTTGACTCGTGAAGCTCCTCATCCGTTGAACCCCACGGAATGTCCTCGGACTTCCTCCAGGTCGGATCCGCGCCATAGAGAATTAGCGCGGCAACGCGATCCGGGTACGTCGCGGCGAAGGGCATCGCGATGAAGCCGCAGTCGTCAGTCGCAAAGATCACCGGCCGCTCGCAGTCCGCCGCATCGAGCACCGCGCGCAGGTCGTCGACGAGTGTCTCGATCGGTGGGATGTCCGCAGCCGTGAACCGCTCTGAGCAACCGATGCCGCGCCGGTCGGTCACGATCAGGCGCGCGAAGCCGGATAGCCGTCGGAGAAAGCGCGAGCATCCGGGATGCTCCCAGTTCAACAGGACATTTGAGAGTACGCCCTGGACGTAGATGAGGTCGTCGGCGCCGTCGCCGAGAACCTGATAGGCCAGCGAGTTGTCGCCGTTCCACGCATAGCGCGTCTCCGGGCGTTCCACGTTCCCATCCTTGCTCTGTTGAAGCGAGAGGGCAAGATCTCGGTCCGATTGTCGTCTCCGTCAACATCGGGCTTCATCATGAGCAAAGACTGAAGTCCGTCGAGGCTCAGCTTTTTAGAAGGATGGCGATGTGACACCCCGCCCGTTTTCCGCGAGAGAAAGGTGAAAAAAAGCGAGAGAAGGGCGAGACAGTGAAGAGATGCACGAAGTGCGGGCGGGTGAAGCGCTCTGACGAATTTCGTCGCAATCCTCGCTGCAGCGACACTCTGAGCTCCTGGTGCTCGGATTGCCATAACGCAGCGACCCGCGCCTACCGGCAGAGACGGCGCGAGGAGGAGGCGGAGGCGGCTTGGAAAGCGAGGAAGGCGGAGACGAGGAGCTCCGCCGCCAGCACGCTGAGCGGCAGGCCCGCTTGGAGCGGGCCGCTCGTCTTCGGGCTAGTTTAGCCGCGCCGGCATCGGCTCCGGCCTGCAGGAGTGCAGTGACTGGGTTCGTGACGGTCCGGAAAGTTCGCAGCGACTTGGCCGCGGAGTGCGACAGGGAGTCCGTTCGACGCGTCTGGAGCACGATCTCCTCCCCGAAGAAGCTGGACTTCTCGTGGAGCAGCTTCTAGGCGCTCAGTCCCGCCATCATGAGCCGCTTTTCATGCCGTTTAGCAGAGCTCCGAGGGCGCCCGTTAGTCAGCCCGCGACATAGTGGTGTTCGCACGGTGTTCGCACGGAATGTTCGGCTCAAGGCAGGCTATTCCCAAGGAGCGACGGGACGCCGTTCGAGTCAGGCCGCTCCGCGGCAGAGTCACGCATCGCCCAGGGCCGGCGTTCTGGCGGGCGAGTGGATCGGATGGATCTTCCTGCTTGCGCGAGGTCGCTTGGCGTAGCAGCGCTTCCGTCGAGTCCGGCTCTCCGTCGCGCGGGAGGCGGCCTCAGCGACCGCCTCCCGGCTCGAGTGAGGATCGTCTATTGAGGCGGGATGAGGACGCCGTCAATGACGTGGATGACGCCGTTCGAGGCCATGACGTCGGCCTGGATCATCTTGGCGCCACCGACGCGCACGACGCTGTCATTGGCCTTGATCGGAAGCGACGCGCCGTTGAGGGTCGCGACCGAGCTCATTGTGGCGACGTCAGCCGCCTTCACCTCTCCATCGGCGACGTGGTAGAGCAACACCGCCTTCAGCTGCTCTGGATTCGCCGCAAGGGTGTCCAGCGTCTTCTTCGGCACCTTCGCGAACGCCTTGTCCGTCGGGGCGAAGACCGTGTACGGGCCGTTCTCGGCGAGCGTCTTGTTGAGCCCGGTTTGCTGGAGGAGCGACGTGAGCGTCTTGAACTGACCCGCTTCGACGGCTGTTTCGACGATGTTCGTCTCAGCCGCGGCCGAGGTCTCGCCCATCGACGTGTTCATGGCCATCGTCTGCGCAGGCGGCTCGGCCGCGGCCGTTTCGTCCCCACCGCAGCCGGTGATGCCGACGACGAGGGCGGCGAGGCCCGCGGCGGCAAGAACGCTCGTCTGGCGAAGCCTTGAAGTGCGTGCTGTATTCATGCTGTTCCTTTCGTGGATCGTTGTGCGGCGGGCGGGATGCGCTCGCCGATTGAATGGACGTTCCGAGCGGAACGAACGGCCTCGGCGTCCCTTTGGCTGCGAAGCGCGCGCTGGCGCTCCTCCTCCCGGCCGTCGAGGATCGCTCCCCAGATGAGGAGAGTGAGCGACGCCGCGACGATGAGCGTCACGATCGCGCCGCAGATGAAGATCCCGAGGTGATTCATCGTGCTGCCCTCGGTGCGATGAGAGCGCCGAGCGCCAGGATCGACGGCACCCAGAGCCCGACGAAGATTCCCTCCTGCTCGCTGCCGCTGAACCAGAGGGAGACGGACAGCGCGAACGAGACGAACGCTGCCACGAAGAGAAGCGCCCTGGCGCGCTTGGCCAGCATTACCGCGCGCCGGCTGTCACCGGCCGGCGCTCCGTTCGGCGTCCGGCGAGGAACGACGCGATGCAGTACACACCCGCCAGACCGACAAGCCCATAGATGACGCGGCTCGCCGCGTTCGTCTCGCCGAACTCCATTCCGCCGAAGATCCAAGCGACGAGGTCGAACTCGGCCACTGCGACCAGGCCCCAGTTCAAGGCGCCGACGATCACGAGGACGCCGGCGAGTAGGTCGAGCTTCTTCATTCTGTAGACCTCCTGTCTAGATTTTGTCTAGAGAGAGTATGCATAGTCCTATCCTTTGTCAAGTGTTTGTCTAGATCTTGTCAGTCCAGCCAGAGTCCGCGCTCACGCGGGTCGGCCGGTGCGCCTCTACGCGCTCGATCAGCTCCGAGTGCCGAATGACGAGCGGCGCGGGGCGGCTACGCGCGGGGCGCGGCCCCCTCGGGGGATTCAGGCCGGCGAGGCGTGCCGGTCGGCGACGAGGCCCGCCGCCCCGAACAAGTTCCCGTCCAGGTAGGTCGCGCCGACCTCCAGAGCGAGCTTGTCGCTGGCATCCGGACCCGCGACGTAGAGATCGGCCGTTCGGCCGATCACGTCGAGACCCTCACGGTGAGGCTCGAGCGCACCCTTCGTCGTCCCCGAGACGATGACGGCCGACGGCTTCATCTCCTCGACCGCCCGCGCGAGCGACTGAAGCGGCGTATTCGCGCCGAAGTAGGCGATTCGCCAGCCGTGCTCGCGGACGAGCAGGCCGAAAACGACGAGCGGGAGGTCATGCTGCTCGCCTTCCACGCACGCCACCAGAGCAAGCGGTCCCGTGCCACGCCCCCAACCGCGCGCGAGCGCCATCAAGCGGCCGCGGATCACGTTGCTGGCGAAGTGCTCTTGAACGATCGACACCTCGCCTCCCTCCCACCGGTCGCCCAACTCGTGCAGGTAGGGAACGACGACCTCGCTGAGAACTGCATCGATACTCAGCGTGCCGAACAGGCGGTCGAGAATTGCCTGGGCTCCGCTCTCGTCGAACGACTCGAGCGCGCTTGCGAGGTCTCGGCGTCCGGACGTGAGCAGCGGATCGGGCGCGGGCGCCCCTGATTCGGCCAGCGCGAGCCGTGCCGCTTCTGCCGCAGAGAGCCTACGCTCGAGGTTCGCGCGCATCGCGAGGACGCGCGCAACGTCGTCGGGGCCGTAAAGTCGGAAACCGCCCTTCGTACGCTTGGGGGTTAGCAATCCATACCGGGCTTCCCAAGCACGGAGAGAGGCAATCGGCACGTTCGTGCGCCGAGAGAGCTCTCCGATGCGCACGAGCTCGCCGTTTCCGGCAGTCTCAGTCATGCGGGTTGAGTATCCACTTCGGCTCGGCCCGCACGCGGCGCGCAAGCGCCGAGGGCCACCAGATGCGCTCGTCCAAGTCGATCGTCATCGCAGGGACGAGGATGGATCGCACGAGGAAAGTGTCGAGCAGGACGCCGAAGGCAACCGTGACGCCGATCTGCGTCAGTGCGACCAGCGGCAGCACCGCGAGAACCGCGAACGTGCCGGCCAAGACGATGCCCGCCGACGTGATCACGCCACCGGTGACGCCGAGCCCCTTGAGCATCGCCGCGCGCGTCGGAAGCTCGAGCGCCTCCTCGTGCACGCGTGCCATGAGGAAGATGTTGTAGTCGATGCCGAGGGCGACGAGGAAGATAAACGCGAAGAGCGGATAGCTCGGATCCTCTCCCGGAAAGTCGGCGAAGAGTTGGAAGAGGAGCAGGCTCCCGCCGAGCGCCGCAAGAAACGACAGCACGACGGTTGCGACGAGTACGAGCGGGGCCACGAGCGAGCGCAGGAGCAGGATGAGGATAGTGAGCACGACCAGCAACACGAGCAGGACGAGCAGCTTCGTGTCGCGCTCGATCGCGTCGCGCAGATCGGCCTCCTCTGCTGTCGGACCGCCCACGAGCACCGATTGCCTGGCAGCGGCACGAAGCTCAGGGCAACGGCGAGATCTTTTCGTTGCCTTGATAAGCCGCGCTTAGACTTTCGAGACGCACCGGACGGTGACGCGCCGCCCCCAGGCATACCCGCCTGGGTCGAGCGACCGGTTGTCGCGGACGAGCGATCCCCAATCGGAGAAACGTTCGACCCTGAAGTCGTACGCCTCGAGCAGGCGCTCGAGCGCGGAGACCGAAGGCACACCCACCACGGCCCTACCACCGTGGGTCAAGCGGTCCGCGACTGCCGTGCCCTCCCGACCCACACGCTCACATTTCACGAGCACGTGCGGCTGCTTGTCCGGGATCACTTGAGTATCCACGATCAGGTGGCTCGGGCCGACATCTCGGATCCTCCGCATCAGCTCGTTGTAGCGGAGCGTGTGATAGAGGAAGCCGAGGCAAAGGACGACGTCCGCCTCGAAGGCTTCGCTAGCAAGAACGTCGAAGACGTCGCCGGAGACGAAGTCGTAAGCGTCCTCGTCGTCGCAATACTCGCTCAGATTCTGGCGAGCCGCCGCAACGAGGGCTTCCTTTGCCTCAATCCCAACGACCTCGCTGGCGCCCGTCTTGAGCGCCGCAAGCGACCAGCGACCATCGTGACTGGCAATGTCCAGAACGCGAGCACCTGCAAAGAGGTCACGGTTTTCCCCGAAGATCGCTTCGTAACGAAGGTTCAACCGGCCCCGCGACTGACCGGTTCTGCTGGTCTCGTAGAAACGTGGATACGCGTCGAAGAACAACGACGCGCGCGCGGTTCCTCGTGGGCGTCTGGGAACAGGACCTCTCCGTCCTCGGTTGGCCCACCGGATATGGAGCGCGAGCGTGGCGCGTTTGACGCGGCCTCTCCGACCCATGGGCGTGCGATCCTAGCGGTTAAAGCTCGAGTTCTACGCGGAGTTCCTCCGCACGGTGATTCCGGACTTTCTGGCAGGAAGCGATGCTCCCTTGCTCGAGGTCGAGCGCGTCATTCGTGGGTGGCTGGCTTTAGGCGGCGTTATCGGTACGGCGATCCTCCTCGTATGGGGAGGGCTGCGTGGGAAAGCGCATAGCCGCGGTAGTCATTCTCTTTGCGGTATCAGCCGTGGTCGCGGGGGCATTACTGGGCCGACACTCAGAGCCGGTTCTCAACTCCACGGCTGCCGTCCAAACGGAAGGGGAAGCAATAGCACTCGTCGACGATAGGTTTGCGCCACGCTTGCAGGGCGGCACCATTGAGAGCAGGAGCGCCACTTTGGTGACGAATACCGAGGAGTATCGGGACGCCACCACCATCGGTCTTGTTGCGCTCGGTCCGAAGCATGAGGGGCTCCCGGTCTGGGTCGTCACCTTCATGGGCTCCTGGCCGAGCCACCCGAACCCGATGCGGCTCAGGTACGTGGTCGAGGCAAGGACAGGGAAGTTTCTCGTTCAGCCAGTCCCGATGCCGGTCCGCGTAAGCGCCTTCGGATAACCCGGGGACTTTTTTGGGTATCGGGTCAGAGACGCAACGGACTCCCTGTTCGAGGTCTTCGGGTTCGTCCGGGCCGATACGTGAGGCGTGGACTGGTCCGATCCGTGGACGCGCGCGCGAGCTAAAAATCGTCTTCGTGCCAAGCTTGCGCTGGCTGAAGCGGCTCGCCCATTCGCGCTCTCGGGTGACGGGCTACGAGGGAGTAACGACAAGCTACTTCGAGCTGCACGGACGAGGACGTTCGAGCGATCGTTGCGTTCAACTCGCACCGGGCCTCGAAGCATCCCGAGCTCGAGAAGCTGTTTGGTGAGGACTGATCGCTCCGCACGACCCTGGAACCGCGCGTGAAGGAGCGGAACCCACTCCAGGGCGTCGGCTTCTTCTCGCTGCCCGGCCATGCATGTTCACGCCTTGTGCTCGAGGCGCCTCGTCGAAGCTACGTGGTCCGTGCCCTCTCGGGTCGGCGGCCACGCGCTGAAAGGAGCGGGACATGGAATACCGTGTGGCAACGCCGAAGCTGCCGATCAAGGAGGAGATCCAAGAGCTCTACGCCCAACTACGATCGAGCGGCCGAGTATCTGCAGGATCGAGTCCACGAACTCCGCAAACTCGCGAACGTCCAGTGGGGACCGCCAGGCCCCATGCCCACCTTCGACGACCTCGGTAACCTCGGTGTCGTGATCGAAAACCTCAGGAGCGCGCACGGGGTGCTCGGAGGGAAGATCAAGGAACTCCAAGGGCTCGTGGACCAGTTCTACCTTGTAAAGGAAAGAGTCGAGGCGCGGCCGCGCGACGCTTAGCGGTGGGCTCCGCGTCCCGCCGTCCTGCTGAGTGCCTGAACTCCCCCCTTTTTTAAAGCTGCATCAGGAGACACCCGAACCCGTTTTTCGCGTGGGTCCCATTTTTGTATGTCCACGCTCGGAGACACCGCGCCCGTTTCCCGCGAGAGAAAGTGAAAAAAAGCGAGAGAAGGGCGATGGCGTGAAGAGATGCCGGAAGTGCGGCCAGGTAAAGCGTCTTCACGAATTTCGCCGGAATGATCACTGCCGCGACGGGCTCTCCTCCTGGTGCGCCGACTGCCACGTGGAAGCAACCCGCGCCTACCGGCAGAGACGGCGGGAGGCCGAGGCGGAGGCGACTTGGAAGGCGATCAAAGCGCACACCGAGGAGCTCCGGCGCTGGGAGGCCGAGCGACGAGCGCGGCGGGCAGTGCAGAAAGAGCCTCTGCAATTGAGTCCACTCCCGAAGAGTGGCCCCCGACCGGATGATTGAATCGTGGCCATGGCCAACCGGGGGAAACCGCCGTCCGTCCCTCGCCGTCGACGTCGGCGGCTCGCAGGTGAAGGCCCTCCTCTCCGGTGAATCGGAGCGCCGGCGATTCAACTCCGGACCGGACTTGACGCCGCAGGAGATGGTCCGGGGAGTCTTGACGCTCGCAGAGGGTTGGTCGTTCGATCGCGTCACCGTCGGCATCCCGACGCCGGTGCGCGGAGGGAAGTCGATCGCCGAGCCCGTCAATCTCGGAAAAGGCTGGGTCGGATTCGACTTCGACGCCGCTTTCGGCGTCCCGACGAAGGTGGTCACCGACGCGGTGATGCAGGCGGTCGGGAGTTATGACGGAGGGCGCATGCTGTTTCTCGGCCTTGGCACCGGGCTCGGTTCAGCGTTGATCATCGACGGCATCATCGAGCCGCTCGAGCTGGGGCATCTGCCGTTTCGCAAGAA
>JBKPPF010000034.1:0-23855 GCA_046733475.1 Actinomycetota bacterium | reverse complement strand
CATCTTCGGCCTGCACGTCCACGTTGGGCTGGATTCGCCGGAGAAGGCGATCGCATGCGCGAACGGCCTACGCACCCACCTGCCCGAGCTGCTCGCGCTCTCGGCCAACTCGCCCTTCTGGCAAGGAAGGCCGACCGGCCTCGCCTCCACGCGCGTGAAGATCTTCGAGCCGTTTCCGCGCGCCGGCCTTCCGCCTGCCTTCGCTTCGTACGAGGAGTTCGAGCTCCTCGTCGACCGGGGCATCAAGACGAACTCTTTCGACGACTACACCTACATCTGGTGGGACCTGCGGCCGCACCCGCGCCTCGGGACGATCGAACTGCGGATCTGCGACGCGCAGACCCGGATCGATTCCGTCGCGGCCATCGTGGCGCTGACCCAGTCCCTCGTCGCGACGCTCGCGGCCGACTTCGACAACGGCGAGCCGCCTGCGACCGAGCAGATCACGCTCATCGCCGAGAACAAATGGCGCGCCGCAAGAGACGGCCTCGGCGCGAAGCTGATCGACTTCGCGAACGACACGGAGCGTCCCGCAGAGGAGGCGATCCGGGAGCTTGTCGAACGGAGCCGGCCCGCTGCGGAGGAGCTGGGCTGTGCGGCCGAGCTCGACCTGGTCGAGGCTGTCCTCGAGCGTGGCACCGGGGCCGACGAACAGCTTGCGGTCTACGAGGAGAGCGGGAGCCTGCTGGCCGTCGCCGAGCGGCTCGCGAGCGAGACGGTTCGACCCGTTTGACCGCCGTGCGCTCGGCTATCCTCCTCTAGTCGCCCCTCCGGCGACTTTTCATATGCGAACGACCCTCAAGCGCGGAACAGCCAGCCATGCCGCCGGAAACGGCCACGGCGGGATCCCGATTTCTGCGCTCACCGGCGCCACCCGGTACCGCACCAAGCGCCGGGGGCCGCTGCGTCTCCTCGGCAAGTTCTTCCTCTGGCTCGTGATGGTCGTGCTCGTCGCGGCCGGTGCCCTGGCCGGCGGCGCCTGGCTCTACATCAACGAGAGTGTCGCCGAGGTGCGCGCGCACTCGCAACCTCTCATCGACGCCCAGCAGGACCTCGACGTGCCGACCCCGGACCAGCCGACGGTCGCCCTCGTGATCGGCTACGACAAGCGGCTCGGCCCGGAGAGCTCGATCGGCTCGCGCTCGGACACGGTCATGCTCCTGCGCGCGGACCCGGACAAGAAGGTGATCTCGATGATGTCGTTCCCGCGCGATCTCATCGTCTCGATTCCCGGCTGCGCAGGTCAGTTGCCCTTCTCCGGTCGGATCAACGAGGCCTACACCTACTGCGGGCCGCGCGGGACGCTGAAGACCGTCAAGGAGCTGACCGGCGTCCCGATCAACTACATCATCACGGTCAACTTCATCGGCTTCCGCGACATCGTGGACAAGCTCGGCGGCGTCTATCTCGACGTCGACCACCGCTACTTCAACGACAACTCGAACGGCGAGAACTACGCGACGATCGACCTCCACTCGGGGTACCAGCACCTCACCGGGAAGCAGGCGCTCGACTACGTCCGCTTCCGCCACACGGACTCCGACCTTTACCGCGTCGTCCGCCAGCAGAGCTTCGTGAAAGCGATGAAGCAGCAGATCGCGGCCAACTGGTCGGTGACGAGGATCCCGGGCATCGTCAACACGATCACGAAGAACGTCGAGGTCGGCGTCGGCGGGGGGAAGACTCTCGACGTGCCGACGCTGTACGAGTACGCGAACCTCGCCTACGGGCTGCCCTCGGGGAACTTCCAGCAGGTGCAGATCGAGAACATCAGCGGCTACAACGAACTCTCCGCGTCGCAGACGTCGATCGACGACGCGGTCAACAACTTCATGAACCCCGACGTCTCGGCGCCCGAGAAGGCGGCCAGCGCCGCGCTCGGGGAGACACCGAAGCAGCAGCAGGACACCGGGCCGCGGCCTTCACAGGTCAGCGTCGAGGTCATGAACGGCAACGGCGTCGCGGGTGCCGCAGACCAGGCGGCAGTCGCGCTCGGGGACCGCGGATATCGCGTCACGAACGGTGGCAACGCGGACAAGTTCAACTACTTCAAGACGAAGGTCCTCTACGACCCCAGCGTCGCGGGCGCGGAGGCGGCGGCCACGCGCATGGCCGACCTCTTCGGCGACGGCGAGACGGAGGCACTTCAGCCCGGACAGCAGCTCGAGACGATGCTGCAGGTCATCGTCGGCCAGACTTTCCACGGAGACCTCACGCCCGGTCCTTCCGACGACACCCCGACCCACGAGCCGCCCGCGATCACCCCGGAGTCGATCGCTGCCGGCGAGCTGAAGAGCGTCAGGAAGAAGGCGGGCTTCCAGCTCTACACGCCGACCGTGCGCGAGGTGAACTCGTCGCTCTCCACGCTCGAGCCGGTGCGGGAGTACCGGATCGGCGACCACAACGCGGTGCGTCTCGTCTACGAGACGGGGGGCCTGGAGTACTGGGGGATCCAGGAGATGGCCTGGGACGAGCCGCCGATTCTCGACGGAGCGAGCGTGCAGCGCCGCATCAAGGGCCGCGACTACGGGCTCTACTTCGACGGGCCGAAGCTGCACATGATCGCGTTCCGCGAGAACGGGAACTCCTACTACGTCACAAACACGCTCCTCAACCGCATGTCCAACGAGACGATGCTGGCGATCGCGAAGGGCTTGAAGCCCCTCGGCTCGAACTAAGGTTTGGCGATGAAGGAACCGCTCGGCGTCATCGGCGCTGGCTGGGTCGGCCTCGTGACCGCAGCCTGCTTCGCAGACCTCGGCTACGAGGTAATCGTTCGCGACGTTGTGCCCGAGAGGATCGCCGACCTCGACGCCGGGCGCGTGCCGATCTTCGAGCCGGGCTTGTCCGAGCTCCTGGCGGCCAACCGTGAGCGGATTCGCTACACGCTCGACATCGCTGAGGTCTTCGACGCGGCCCGCATCGCCTTCGTCTCCGTCCCGACCCCGCCCACGCATTCCGGCGACGCAGACCTCTCCGCGGTCTGGCGCGTGCTGGACGAGCTGCCCGAGCTGGAGCAGCGCGCGATCGTCGTCATGAAGAGCACGGTTCCCGTCGGCACCGGCGAGAAGGTGCGTTACGAGCTCGACGCACGCGGCCTCGCGCATGTCGGCTACGTCTCCAACCCGGAGTTCCTGGCCGAGAGCACGGCGCTTCGCGATTTCACGAGCCCAGACCGAATCGTCATCGGGGCGTTCGACGAGGCCGATGGCGACGCCGTCGCCGCACTCTATGAATCCATCGACGCCCCGGTCGTGCGCGCGGACGTGGCCTCGGCGGAGATGGTCAAGCTCGCATCGAACGCGTTCCTCGCGACGAAGATCTCGTTCATCAACGAGATCGCCAACGTCTGCGAGGAAACCGAGGCCGACGTCTCGCTCGTCGCCGAGGGAATGGGTCTCGACCGCCGCATCGGCTCGCTCTTCCTCCGGCCCGGCATCGGCTACTCGGGCTCGTGCCTGCCCAAGGACGTGACGGCGCTCAAGCAGCTCGCCGGCAACTCGGGCTACCACTTCCAGCTCCTCACCGCGGTCATCGAGGTGAACGAGCTCCAGAAGCGCCGCGTCGTCGGAAAGCTCTCGAAGCACCTCGGCTCGCTGCGGGGGAAGACGATCGCTCTTCTCGGCCTCGCCTTCAAGCCGTTGACGAACGACATGCGCGACGCACCGAGCCTGATCCTTGCGCCGCGGCTCCTCGCCGAGGGCGCAGTCGTGCGCGGTTGGGACCCCGTGGCGCTCGAGGAGGCGAAGCAGGCACTCCGAGGTGTCGAGCTCAGCGAGACACTGCTCGAGGCGCTGACGGGTGCCGACGCAGCCGTGATCGTCACCGAATGGGATGAGCTCCGCGGCCTGCTCGCGTCGGAGCTGCATGACGCGATGCGGACGCCGCTCATCGTCGACGGGCGCAACCTGCTCGACCCGGGCGAGGCCCGCGCTGCCGGCTTCGTCTACGAGTCGATCGGGCGCGCGGCCCACGATCTCGACGCCCTTCCGGAGACGGAAGAGCCCGAGACGAAGCTCCACCAGTAGCGATGGAGGCGATCATCCTTGCGGGCGGCAAGGCCGAGCGCCTCGGCGCGGCGGCGGAAGGGCGCCCGAAGGCGCTCGTGCGGATCGCGGGCCGGCCGCTCGCCGCCTACCAGGTGGCTCTGCTCGCTTCCGCGGGGGTCGACCGCGTGATCGTCAGCTGCTCGGCCGGGACCGAGGATCTCTTCATCTCGGAGCTCGGAGGACTGGGCGCCGAGATCGTCACGGCTCCCGAGCCCGAGCCGCTCGGCCGCGGGGGAGGGCTTCGCTTCGCAGCCGCGCTCCGAAAGGAGGCGGGAGAGGTCTTCGCGCTGAACGGCGACGAGCTGGTCGACCTCGACCTCGGCGCGATGCTTGCCCGCCACCGGAAGACGGGCGCGGCAGCGACGATCGCCGTGGCGCCGCTCAAGTCTCCGTTCGGGGTCGTCGACCTCGGCGACGACGACGTCGTCATGGGATTCCGCGAGGCGCCCGAGCTGCCGAACTGGGTCAGCTGCGGCATCTATGTTCTCGGCGAGGAGGCCGTCGAGGGTCTGCCCGAGCGTGGCGACCACGAGGACACGACCTTTCCGGAGCTCGCTCGCGAGGGACGCATCCACGCGTTTCGCAACGCGGGGCTCTGGTTGACCGTGAACACGCCCAAGGATCTGAGGCAGGCGGAGGAGGCCATGTCCTCGGAGGCGGCCTTGACTCTCGTTGGGAAGCTGGGTTAGGACCGTGGACATGAGCGAGATGTCACCGAATCTCCTCGACCTCGACCGCTTCGCCGTCGAGGTGAAGAAGGTCGAGAAGCCGTGGGGCTACGAGCTCGTCTTCGCCGCCACCGACCGGTACTGCGGAAAGATCATCTTTGTGCGCGCGGGCGAGCAGCTCTCGCTCCAGTTCCACCGCTTGAAGGACGAGACGATCTACGTCCAGTCCGGCCGCGCCGAATTCGAGATCGGGGATCCGGGCGGCCCGCTCGATATCGAGGTGGTTGCGCCCGGCCGCGCCTTCCACCTGAAGGCGGGAACCGTGCACCGGATCCACGCGCTCGAGGACACGGTCCTGCTCGAGGTCTCGACGCCCGAGACCGAGGACGTGGTCCGGCTCGAGGATCGCTACGGCCGCGCCGACGGCTAGGGCTTCACTAGAGTAGTTCGCCGTATGGCGACGACCGCTCCGAAACACGACGTCCGCGATCTCGCGCTTGCGCCCGACGGGGTGACGAGGATCGAATGGGCCGACCGGCAGATGCCGGTCCTTGCCTCGATCCGCGAGCGTTTCGAGCGCGAGAAGCCCCTCGAGGGCCACCGCATCTCGGCATGCCTGCACGTCACGACCGAGACCGCGAACCTCGCGCGCACGCTCAAGGCCGGGGGAGCCGACGTGCTCCTCTGCGCCTCGAACCCGCTCTCGACCCAGGACGACGTGGCCGCGGCGCTCGTCGCCGAGTTCGGCGTGCCCGTGTTCGCGATCAAGGGCGAGGACGACGACACGTATTACTCGCACATCACGGCCGCGGTCGACCACCATCCGCACATGACGATGGACGACGGCGCCGACGTCATCGGCGTCCTCCATGCGAAGCGCCCGGACCAGCTCGGCGAGATCATCGGCGGTACCGAGGAGACGACCACCGGCGTCATCCGTCTGCGCGCGCTCGAGGCCGACGGCAAGCTCGGCTTCCCCATCGTGGCGGTGAACGAGGCGAAGACGAAGCACCTGTTCGACAACCGGTACGGAACCGGACAGTCCACGATCGACGGGATCGTGCGCGCCACCAACATCCTCCTCGCCGGACGGCGCTTCGTGGTGTGCGGCTACGGCTGGGTCGGCCGCGGTGTCGCGATGCGCGCGCGTGGCATGGGGGCACACGTGATCGTCACGGAGGTGGATCCGCTGCATGCGCTCGAGGCGCTGATGGACGGGTTCGAGGTCCTCTCGACCGACAAGGCTGCGGAGGTGGGGGACATCTTCTGCACGGCGACCGGCGACAAGCACGTCCTCGCCAGGCGCCATTTCGAGCGCATGAAGGACGGCGCCATCCTCGCCAACACGGGTCACTTCAACGTCGAGATCGAGATCCCCGCACTGCAGGACATGGCGACGGAGACGCGCGTCGCGCGCCCGTTCGTCGAGGAGTTCATGCTCGGGGACGGGCGCCGCATCTATCTCGTCGCCGACGGCCGTCTGGTGAACCTCGGCGCCGCCGAAGGCCATCCGGCGTCCGTGATGGACATGAGCTTTGCGAACCAGGCGCTTTCAGCCGAGTTCGTGGTCGAGCACGCGGATGAGCTCGAGCCGAAGGTGTACGGGGTGCCCGAGGACATCGATCGGGAGATCGCCCGCCTCAAGCTCGACGCCGAAGGGGTCGAGATCGACACGCTCACCGAGGAGCAGGCGAAGTACCTGGCTTCTTGGGACGAGGGGACTTAACTTCCCGGCCATGAGACCGCGGTTCGCGGGCGGGGCGATCGACCTTCGCCCGGAGGAGATCGTGCGCCTGGAGGACGATCGCGTCGTCCTCCTCGACCAGCGCCGCCTTCCCGACGAGGAGGTCGAGGTGGAGTGCCGCTCGGCGGAGGAGGTCGCGGATGCCATCCGGACGATGGTCGTCCGCGGCGCCCCCGCGATCGGCGTCGCGGCTGCGTACGGCTACGCGCTCGCCGCCGCAAACGGGGAGGACCTGGACGAGGCGGCGGAAGTCCTCGTCTCCGCGCGTCCGACCGCGGTCAACCTCCCGTGGGCAGTCGCCCAGATGCAGCAGTCCAACGGCGATCTCGCCGAGCGGGCGCGCGACATCCACCGCATCGAGGTGGATCGCTGCCGGCGCATGGGCGACCATGCGGCCGGGCTTCTCCGCGAAGGCTCGACTCCGTTGACGCATTGCAACGCAGGCGGGCTCGCCACTGGCGGCTACGGGTCGGCGCTCGGCGCCCTCAGGGCTGGTTACGAGCGCGGGCTGGTCGAGCGCGTCTTCGTCGACGAGACGAGGCCGCTTCTGCAGGGCGGGCGGCTGACGGCCTGGGAGCTCGAGCGCGCGGGGATCCCGGCGAGCGTCATCGCGGACTCCGCCGCGGCGTCGCTCATGGCGCGAGGAGAGATCACGCACGTGATCACCGGCGCCGACCGGATCGCGCGAAACGGTGACACGGCGAACAAGATCGGCACGTACGCTCTCGCCGTGCTCGCCTCCCATCACGACATTCCGTTCTACGTCGTCGCGCCGACCTCGACCCTCGATCCCGGTGCCGCGACCGGCGCGGACATCCCGATCGAGGAGCGCGACCCGGCCGAGGTGAGCGAGCGCTTCGAGGCGCGGAACCCCGCCTTCGACGTCACGCCCGCGGCTCTGATCGGGGCGATCGTGACCGAGGAGGGCGTGCATCGCGCTCCTTTCGAGGAGTCCCTGCCGTGAAGGCAATGGTGATGGCGGCGGGCCTCGGCACGAGGCTGCGTCCGCTGACGGACTTCCTTCCGAAGCCGATGATGCCGGTAGCGAACCGGCCGGTTCTGCACCACCTGCTCAACCTGCTGCGCCGCCACAACGTGCGCGAAGTCGGGATCAACGTGCATGCGTTCCCGGAGATGATCGAGAAGTACTTCGGCGACGGCTCCTCGCTCGACATGTCGATCCTCTGGTCGCACGAGCCGGAGCTGCTCGGCACCGCGGGCGGGACGAAGAAGCTCCAGGACTTCTGGGGGGACGAGACCATCCTCGTCACCTCGGGCGACGGCCTCCACGACGTCGACGTGACCGCCCTTCTGGGCCATCACCGGCGCACCGGCGCGCTCGCCACTCTGACCGTCAAGCCGGTGACCGACCCGAGCTCGTACGGCGTCGTCATTCTCGACCGCGACACGCGGGTGCGCGGCTTCCAGGAGAAGCCCACGCGTGACGAAGCGCGCTCCGACCTCGCCAACTGCGGCGTCTACGTGATCGAGCCCCAGCTCCTCGAGCGCATACCCGCAGACACATTCGTCGACTTCGGCAACGACATCTGGCCGAGTATCGTCGCGGCCAACGAGGAGATCTACGCCTACACGACAATGGCCTACTGGAACGACGTCGGCGACCTCGACGAGCTCCGCAACACGATTCTCGACGCGGTGCTCGGGCACGTGCGCATCGACATTCCGGGCAAGGAGGTCGCACCGGGGTGCTGGGCGGAGTCGGGCTGTCGCATCGACGACTCGGCTCAGCTCGACGGCCCGATCGTCCTCGGCCCGAACGTCGTCATCGAGAAGGGCGCGCAGGTACGCGGCCCAGCCGCGATCGGCGCGGAGTGCATCGTCGGCAAGGGCGCGGCCATCCGCAGCGCCGCGCTCTTACCGGGAACTGCGGTGCCGGACGAGGGGCTCGCAATCGCGGGCATATTCGGTGACGCGTCGAAGCTCGCCGACGCTCTGCTCCGGTATCCCGCGGGCGGCTAGCGCGCGAAGGCGCTTCGCAGGCGGTCAGCCCCGAAGGCACGCTTTTGGCACGATGCTCGGGCCACGCGCGCGCCGACGACTGCTATCCCACCCCAGGGGAGGGTATGGCCTCGTTCTTCGGGCTCGCCCTCGACCTCCGCGCGCTGCGCCTGCTCGACCTCGTTCTCCCGCGTCGCTGCGCCGCGTGCGGAAGCGGGGAGGAGCTCGTCTGTCGTGACTGCCGCCACGCGCTCCGCCGTCTCGACGGCACCCTGTGCGCGCGGTGCGGCGCACCCACCGCCTGGCCCGTCGCCCGCTGCCGTGAGTGCGCGGGTCGGCGTCTCTCATTCGCCTCGGCCCGCGCCGCGGTCGCCTACCAAGGGCCTGCCCGCCCGCTCGTCGCCGGCTGGAAGGAGCGCGGCCTGCGGCCGCTCGCCCGCGAGTTTGCCTCGCTCGTCGCCGAAGTCGTGCCGCGCCTGCCCGTGGAGGCGCTCGCCTTCGTCCCGGGCGACCCGGAGCGAAGCCTCAAGCGCGGGCAGAACGCGGCCGAGGCGCTCGCCCGCGAGCTCGCAGCGTGCTGGGAGCTCCCAGCGGTTAGCCTGCTTCGCCGCCGAGAGCCGGCGCGGCCCCAGCGCGGTCTCTCCCGCGAAGAGCGGAAGCGCAATGTGCGCGGGTCCTTCACGATGGTCTCGCCGCCGCCTGCGCACGTCGGGCTCGTCGACGACGTCTACACCACGGGGGCGACCGTGGGCGCCGTGGCGACCGAGCTCCGGCGCGCAGGTGCCCGCTCCGTCCACGTGGTCACCTTCGCCCGGACCGTGCGCGGCTGATTCGCACGACGGTCATGCGGTAGATTCAGTTCAACCGGATGAGGAGGCTCTGGTGCGACTTCAGGTGAAGGGCAAGAACGTCGAGGTCTCGGATTCCCTGAAGGACTACGCGGCACAGAAGCTCGGCAAGCTCGACAAGCATCTGAACGACGCGGCCAGACTCGAGCTCGAGCTGCAGGTGGAGAAGAACCCGTCCATCGCCGAGAACCAGGTGGCGGAGGCCACGGTGTGGACGAAGGGCCCAATTCTGCGCGCCCGTGAGAGCTCCACGGACATGAAGGCCTCGATCGACCAGCTGGTCGACAAGCTCGAGCGTCAGGCCCGCCGCTATCGCGACAAGCGCCGCCGCGGACCGGGGAAGAACTCGCACCCCCTGGTCGAAGGGATTCCGGTGGTTGCCGACGAGGACTCGCCTGTGATCGTGAAGACGAAGCAGTTCCCAGTGAAGCCGATGAGCCCCGAGGAAGCCGTGCTGCAGCTCGAGCTCGTCGGCCACGACTTCTTCGTCTTCCAGAACGCCGAGACGCTCGAGGTGAACGTCGTCTACCGGCGCCGTGACAGCAACTACGGGCTGATCGAGCCCCAGCTCAGCTGAGCGGCGACGTCACAGACCCGCGCGCTTTCCGCTGGGTCGAAGCAGGGATCTCCGGAATTCCGCGCACCCGGGAGTGGGACGTGGTCTCTACCGCCGAGTGTGGACCGGCTGGAGACACATGCATCTTCGTCGTCGTGCCGGGGCGCGACCCTATCCATGTCGGAGCGGACTCGGGGCCGATCTCGTGTCTCGCCAAGGCCCTCGGGGACGCACTCGAGCCCCCGTATCGCGCCGTCGGCATCCGGCACGAAGGATCGACCTGGGCGGTCGGAGCGGTTCGGATCGAGGTCGCGGAGCTTCCTGCCGATACCCAGGGAGAGGAGCTGATGTTGACCGTGACCCAGGAGGGAGAGCGTGCGCTCGAGATCGACGGGCGGCCGACCGCAGAGTCGATTCCGGCGCTGGAAGAGGCCGTCGGCGGACGCTTCGACGCGTACTTCGCGCGGGCGACCCGCCTCGACAGGGGCCTCTGGGAGATCGGCATAGACCCTCTCTAGCCTTCGCTACCCTGGATAGCTGATGTCGAACTACGGAGCACTCGAAAAATTCCTGCGCGTCGGCGAGGGCCGGCGGCTGAAGCAGCTCGCCAAGCAGGCGGACTACGTGACGTCGCTCGAGCCCGACTTCGAGGCGCTCTCCGACGAGGAGCTCATGGGGAAGACCGCCGAGTTCAAGGAGAGGCTCGAGAGCGGGGAGGAGCTCGACGACCTCGTGTTCGAGGCCTTCGCGGCCGTCCGCGAGGCGGCGAAGCGAACGCTCGGGCTGCGCCCCTTCGACGTCCAGCTCATGGGCGCGATGGTCCTCCACGAAGGCGACATCTCCGAGATGAAGACCGGTGAAGGAAAGACGCTCGTCGCCACGATGCCGCTTTACCTGAACGCGCTCACGGGCGGAAACGTCCACCTCGTGACGGTCAACGACTACCTTGCCAAGCGCGACACGGAGTGGATGAGCCCGGTCTACGCGGCGCTCGGCATGCGAGCCGGCTACATCCGCAACATGATGCCCTTCGACGAGCGCAAGGCCGCCTACGAGGCCGACATCACCTACGGGACGAACTCGGAGTTCGGTTTCGACTATCTGCGCGACAACATGGCGACGTCCCTCGAGGCCACCGTCCAGCGCGGCCATTCGTACGCGATCGTGGACGAGGTCGACTCGATCCTCATCGACGAGGCGCGGACGCCGCTCATCATCTCGGGGGAACCCGAGACCGCCGCCAAGACGTACTACGACTTTGCGCGCCTGGCCAAACAGCTCGAAGGCGTGCCCGCGAAGTTCGTCCCCAAAGGCATGCCCGTCGAGGAAGACGGCGCCGACTTCGAATTCGACGAGAAGTTCAAGACGGTGGCGCCGCGCGAGAGCGCGATCGAGAAGGTCGAGCGCGCCCTCGGGATCGAGAACCTCTACCACGCCCAGAACGCGCAGCTCGTCAACCATCTCATCCAGTCGCTGAAGGCCGAGTCGCTCTACCAGCGAGACGTCGACTACGTCGTCCAGGACGGCGAGGTGAAGATCGTCGACGAGTTCACCGGGCGGATCATGGAAGGGCGCCGCTGGTCCGAGGGTCTGCACCAGGCGGTCGAGGCCAAGGAAGGCGTGGCCATCAAGGAGGAGCACGTCACCCTCGCCACGATCACCCTCCAGAACTACTTCCGCCTCTACGACAAGCTCGCCGGCATGACCGGTACCGCGAAGACGGAGGAGAAGGAGTTCCAGGAGATCTACGACCTCTCCGTCGTCGAGATCCCGACGAACGTCGACGTCGAGCGCGACGACCGCGACGACCTCATCTACAAGACGAAGGAAGCGAAATACAACGCCGCGATCGACGACATCAAGGAGCGCCACGAGGCAGGGCAGCCCGTCCTCGTCGGCACGATCTCCGTCGAGGTGTCGGAGCATCTCTCGAGGCTTCTCGAGCGCCAGGGCATCCCGCACAACGTTCTGAACGCGAAGCAGCACGAGAGCGAGGCGCAGATCATCATGGACGCCGGCGAGCTCGGCGCGGTCACGATCGCGACGAACATGGCGGGCCGTGGCGTCGACATCAAGCTGGGCGAAGGCGTGCGTGAGCTCGGCGGCCTCTACGTGCTCGGAACCGAGCGCCACGAGGCGCGCCGGATCGACAACCAGCTCCGCGGCCGTTCCGGCCGCCAGGGCGACCCGGGGGAGTCGCGCTTCTATCTCTCTGCGCAGGACGACCTCGTCCGCCTGTTCGCCGGCGACCGGATCTACAAGATCATGGAGCGTTTCAACCTCCCGGACGAAGAGCCGATGGAGCGGAAAATCCTTTCGAACCAGATCGAGAACGCGCAGAAGAAGGTCGAGGAGCAGAACTTCGTCTCGCGGAAGAACGTCCTCAAGTACGACGACGTCATGAACGTCCAGCGCATGGTCATCTACGAACAGCGCCGCGGAGTTCTCGAGGGCGAGGACCTCTCGGAGGAGATCCAGGAGTGGATCGACGACGTCATCGAGACGACGGTCCTGAACCACACCCAGTCCGAGTACCAGGAGGAATGGGACCTGGACGCCCTCTTTGCGGAGATGCAGGCGCTCTACGACCCCGAGCTCGACCCGGGCGAGTTCCACATCGACGGAGGCACGTCGCAGGCGGACCTGGTCGCCGAGTTCCAGGACGACGCCCGCAGCGTGTACGAGGACAAGGAGGAGGAGCTCGGCGCCGAGCTCATGCGCGAGGTCGAGCGCTTCCTCATCCTCCAGGTGGTCGACCTCCGCTGGCGCGAGCACCTCGACTCGATGGAGTACCTGCGCGACGGCATCCACCTCCGCGCGATGGCGCAGAAGGACCCGCTCGTCGAGTACCGCTCCGAAGGCCACGCGATGTTCGAGGAGCTCGGTGCGATCATCCGCGACGAGGTCGTGCGCCATCTCTTCCACGTCGAGGTGCAGCCGGAGGAGGCGGAGCGGCTTCAGCCGGCAGCCTCCCCAGACTCGGAACGGCTCTCGTACGAGCACGAGGCGCTCGCGGGCGCCGACGCAATCGCCGCTGCGGGTGGAAACGGCTCGGGGAACGGCGGCGGTGCGGCGTTCACCGCAGGGGCGGTCGGCGCGGGCGCGACGTCCGTCGCCACGGGCCAGCGCACGCTTTCTGCAGACCAGAAGGTCGGCCGCAACGACCCCTGCTGGTGCGGAAGCGGCAAGAAGTTCAAGAAGTGCCACGGCGCTTGATCGGCCGAAATCAACGCCTGCGCCGCGATTTCGGCCGAAACTGACCAGATTGCACGCCCAAGACTTCGTGCTCGGTGGGTTGCCTTCGGCGCCCGCTCGGGTTCTCGAGGTGGGCTGCGGATCGGGTGAGTTGGCAACAGCGCTCGCCGAGGCGGGCTATGACGTTCTCGCGATCGACCCAGACGCACCTGAGGGCCCGCGCTTCCGCCGCACGAGAATCGAGGACTTCGACTCGACCGAGACCTTCGACGCCGTGATCGCTCAGCTTTCGCTTCATCACGTCACCGACCTCGCCGTCGCGCTGGACAATGTGGTGGATGTGCTCTCCATCGCGGGGCGGGTGGTGATCGACGATCTCGCATGGGAGCGTCTGGATGAGGGCGCCGCGGAGCGCGTAGGGATCCCGTTCCACGAATGGCAGGAGGAGCACGAGCACTTGCACACGGCGGAAGCGATGCTCATGGAACTGGACGAGCGGCTCGTCCGCCGTAGGTTCTCCTGGGAGCCGTTTCTCTTTCGCGAGGGGCGCCGGGTCATGGACGAGGCACGCGAGCGGGCGCTGATCGGCGAGGGTCGCCTTCCCGCCATCGGCTTCCAGTACGTCGGGGAACGCTGACGCTACGATCCACACGTGGCCGAGCGCGCCGCCGTCGAGCGAGAACTGGAAGAGATCAGGGCCCAGCTGGACTGGGTCCGTGATTACCTTTGACCCGGATGCCCTGAGCATCCGAGCCGGCGAGCTCGAGGAGGCCATGGCCGCGCCCGGCTTCTGGGACGACCAGCAAGGCGCGGCGAAGATCTCCTCCGAGCATTCGCGCCTCACGCGCCGACGCGAGCGCTACGACACTCTCACGCAAGAGTCCGCCGATCTGAACGAGCTCATCGCGCTCGCCTCGGACGACGGCGAGCTGGACGAGGTGGCCGAGAGTGTCGCGGGCCTCAAGCTGGAGCTCGACCGGCTGCAGGAGGAGGCGCTCTTCTCCGGCGAATACGACCCGGGCGACGCGGTCGTCTCGATCCACGCGGGGGAAGGAGGGACCGACGCGCAGGACTGGGCGGAGATGCTGCTGCGCATGTACCTCCGCTGGGCCGAGGGGCGCAGGTTCAAGACCGAGCTCCTCGAGGCTTCGCCGGGGGAGGAGGCCGGCCTCAAGTCGGCGACCTTCACGGTCTCGGGAGAGAACGCCTACGGCGTGCTGAAGGCCGAGCGCGGCGTGCACCGCCTCGTCCGCCTCTCGCCCTTCGACCAGGCGCACCGCCGGCACACGTCCTTCGCCCAGGTGATCGTCAGCCCGCTCCTCTCCGACGACTCGGCGATCGACATCGACGAGTCCGATCTGCGCATCGACACCTACCGGGCAAGCGGGGCCGGAGGCCAGCACGTGAACAAGACCGACTCGGCGGTCCGCATCACGCACCTGCCCACCGGGATCGTGGTCAGCGTCCAGAACGAGCGCTCGCAGCTCTCCAACAAGAACACCGCGATGAAGATCCTTCGCAGCCGCCTCGCCGAGCTCGAACAGGAGCAGCGCGAGGAGGAGCTGGCCCGCGAACGGGGCGAAGTCATGACCACCGGCTTCGGAAGCCAGATCCGCAGCTACGTCCTCCACCCGTACCAGCTCGTCAAGGATCACCGAACAGACCTGGAGGAGGGGAACACGCAGGGCGTCCTCGACGGGAACATCGAGCCGTTCATCCAGGCCTACCTGCTGCAGACCGCCGCGCAGAACGGGGGGTAACCGTCGAGGAGGGCCGACCTTTGCGCTAAACTGCGGCGCTGGCAATCCAGGAAGGCGCCCTCATGCCCAGAGCGCGCCCCAGCCCATTCCGGTGCAGGAAATCGACCTCTCAGAACGCATCTCCGAAGCCCCTGAGGCCCCTGCGACGACACCCCTGAACGGCGACGCCTCGGCATCGACGCCGGGTGGCGCCCCGATGATCGTGTTCGAGGAGGTGCGCAAGGTCTACGAGCCGCGCATCGTCGCTCTTCGCGACGCCTCGTTCGTGATCGATAAGGGTGAGTTCGTCTTCCTTGTGGGGCCGTCCGGTTCGGGGAAGTCAACGATCATGAGGCTCCTCTTGAAGGAGCTCGAGCCGACGTCCGGCCGGATCATCGTGGGCGGACGTGAGCTGGGGCGCCTCAAGAACTCGAAGGTGCCGATGCTGCGCCGGAACATCGGCTGTGTCTTCCAGGACTTCAAGCTCCTCCACAACCGGTCGGCGGCCGAGAACATCGCCTACGCCCTCAAAGTGCAGGGCGAATCAAACCGCGCGATCCGCACGAAGGTCCCGGAGGTGCTCGCGCTCGTCGGCCTCTCCGGGAAGTCGAACCAGCTCCCCGATGAGCTCTCCGGTGGCGAGCAGCAGCGTGTCTCGATCGCCCGCGCGTTCGTGAACCACCCCCCGCTCCTCATCTGTGACGAGCCGACGGGGAACCTCGACCCGGACACGTCGGTCGGGATCATGCAGCTCCTCTACCGCATCAACCGCACCGGGACGACGGTCGTCATGGCGACCCACGACCGCGAGATGGTGGACAAGATGCGGAAGCGCGTGATCGCCTTGGACAACGGCGACGTCATCCGTGACGAGCGCCGCGGCCAGTACACGACGGAATAACGATGCCGAGGGTCAAGCTCTTCTTCAGCGAGGCGTTCCGCTCCATCGGAGCGAATCTCTCGACGACCGTCGCGGCAACGATGACTGTCCTGATCGGGATGTTCCTGCTCGGCCTGTTCATCGCGCTCTTCTCCTGGGTGAACTCGTGGACCGACCACGTCCGCAAGGACGTAATCATCAAGGTCTTCTTCCAGCAGCAGCCCGAGGCAAGCGAGGCGCAGATCAACGCGGTCCGCGTGAAGCTTGAGAGTTACCCGGAGACCAAGACAGTTGTGTTCGTCTCGAAGGAAGAGGCGATCAAGGTCATGAAAGCGAAGTACCCGCAGCTGACCGACGGCCTCGTCGGCAACCCGCTGCCGGACGCCTTCGAGGTGACGCCCAACGACGCCGACCAAGTTTCGGCCCTCGCGAACCGGCTCGACCCGCTACCGCCGGGGGTGGAGAAGGTCGACTACGCACAGAAGAAGACGGAGCGGATTCTCTCGGTCACGAACGTGATCAAGTACATCTTTCTGCTCGGGTCGGTGATCCTGATGATCGCCTCCACGATCCTGATAGCCAACACCATTCGCCTCTCGATCTTCTCCCGGCGGCGAGAGGTCGAGGTGATGAAGCTCGTCGGCGCGTCGAACTGGTTCGTGCGTGGGCCGTTCATGCTCGAAGGGATGATCTGCGGGCTGATCGGGGCGATAGCCGCGATCATCTTGCTCGTCCTCGCGAAGGAGGTCGCGCTCCCCGTCATCGAGGGGCACAGCTCCACCTTCAGCGAGGAAGACGTCCATGCTTTGAGCTTCCCGCTGACCGCGCTCATCCTCCTTGGCGTCGCCCTTGCGGTGGGCGCAGCCGGCTCCGGAATCACGCTGCGGCGCTTCCTCCGGGTCTGACTGGCCCGCGCGTATAATCACGCCGCGGCCAATGAGACGTGCGGGTGGATTTGCCCTGATCCTCCTCCTGCTCGGGGTTGCCTTCGGGCTCGGGCTTTTTCTGACGCGCTCGGGCGGCCTCGCCGGGAATTCGACCCACCCGGTCGCGCGTCCGATACCCGCCGATCCGGTCGCCGAGGTGCGCGATGAGCTGGTCGACAACTACTACCGCGAGCTCGGGCCGAAGGTGCTCTCCCGGACGACGATCTCCGAGCTCCTCGAGGCGCTCGGGGATCCGAACACCGAGTACCTGTCCGCCGCCGCATACACGTCGCTGAAGAACCGAACCGCGAGGAGCTACTCGGGCGTCGGGCTCACCGTCGAGCCGTCCCGTGCGGGCCTCGTCGTCACCTCGGCCCTGCGGGGCCCCGCGCGACGGGCGGGAGTCCGGCCCGGTGACATCATCGTCAGGATCGAAGGCCGGCCCGCCGGGCGCCTGACCTTCGACCAGTCCGTGAACCTGATCAAGGGCGAGAAGGGCACGGTCGTCCACCTGACCATCAGGCGCGAGAACGGGCGCCGGCTCAGCTTCACCGTGATCCGCTCCGACGTTGCCGTGCCGTCGCTCTCGTCGCGGCTCGTCCGGTTCGCCGGCACGAAGATCGGCTACGTCAGACTCCAGTCGTTCCCGGACTCGAGCGCCGAGCGTGTGAATGACGCGACCGAGGTCCTCGTCGGGAAGGGAGCGAAGGGCATCATCCTCGACCTCCGCGACAACCCGGGCGGCCTCCTCACCGAAGCCGTGCGGACCGCCTCGGTCTTCCTCGACAGAGGTGTCGTCTGCACGGTGTCGGGCCTGCACCAGGAGGAGACGGTGTACGAGGTGAGCGGCGGCGCGGAGTTCCCGCGACTGCCGGTGACCGTGCTGGTGAACGGGGGGAGTGCAAGCGCCGCCGAGATCGTCGCCGCGGCGCTCGCCGACAACGAGCGCGCGGTCATCGTCGGGCAGCGCACCTACGGCAAGGCCTCGGTGCAGTCGATCAGACCCCTGTCCGCAGGCCGGGCCCTCAAGCTGACGACGGCCACGTATCTCACCCCGGCCGGCACCGACCTCGCCGGCCAGGGCATCCGGCCTTCCGTGAAGGTGGACAACGATCCGCTGACGGAGCGTGACGAGATGATCCGCGCGGCCGAGCGCGTGCTGGCCGGCAAGCTCGCCGCGTAGCCACGTGGTGGAGACTCTGGTCGCCGAGCTCGCCAGGCGCGGGAAGCTCCTGGTGGGCGAGCCGTTCTTCGAGGGCGGCGTCCCCGTCACCGTCGACCGCAAGGGGAGCGGCGACGCGTCCGCGGGCGACCTCGTCGTCCTCCGCCTCGGCCGCGGTCGCGCGAAGGTCGAGGCGGTGCTCGGCCGCCCAGGAGACGTCGGCGCGGTGCTCGAAGGCCTGCTCTGGCACGAAGGGGTGCGCCGCCCGCACGCGCCGGTTCCCTCTCCTCCCGAGGAGATCGAGCCCGACCGAACCGACCTGCGGGAGCTCTTCGCGTTCACGATCGACCCCGACGAGGCGAAGGATTTCGACGACGCGCTGAGCTTCCGCCGCGAGGGGGAAGGCATTCGCGCGTGGGTCCACATCGCCGACGTGAGCGCTTACGTGCCGGCCGGCTCGCCTCTCGACCGGGACGCTGCCGACCGCGCCTTCTCCTCGTACGTGCCCGGCCGCGTTGAGCCGATGCTTCCGGAGCTGCTCTCGGCCGACCTTTGCAGCCTGCGCCCGGACCAGGACCGCCGTTGCGTGACCGTCGAGGTGCTCTTCGACGCCGGCCTCGCGCCGGGCGAGCCGCTCTTCTACCGCAGCGTGATCCGAAGTCGCGAGCGCCTCACGTACTCGCGCGCCCAGGCGATCCTGGCTCGCGTCGAGCGCGCGCCCGACGAGACGACCGAGGCGCTTCGCCTCGCCGAGCGGGTCGCCATGGACCTTCGGCGCAAGCGCTATGTGCGGGGGGCGCTGAGGATCGAAGCGGGGGAGACGGCCTTCGAGTTCGACGACGACGGTGGAGTCGAGCGGGCCTCGATCGAGGCCGAGCCGCTCGCGCACTCGCTCGTCGAGGAGATGATGATCCTCGCGAACGAGGCGGTTGCCGGCCTTCTCGGCGGGCGGAAGCGCCAGGCGCTATACCGGGTGCACGAACGGCCGGAACCACAGTCGGTCGAGCTCCTTCTCGCCAAGCTCGCCGAGCTCGAAGTGCCGACGCCACCTGCCCCCGAGCAGTTGACTCCGGGCGAGGCGGCGAAGCTCGCCGCGGCTGTGAGCGAGCGCGTCGCCGAATACACCGAGCAGTCGGGGCGCGGCCGGCAGGCGTTTCCCTCACTCGTCCTCCGCGCGCTCAAGCAGGCCCGCTACGACCCTCGAAACCTCGGTCACTCCGGGCTTGCGAGCCAGGCGTACTGCCACTTCACCTCGCCGATTCGCCGCTACCCGGACCTCGTCGTGCACCGCGCGCTCCTTCGCGAGCTCGGGGTCTCCGACGAGCCGCTCCCGGACGAGCTCGAGGAGCTCGCGGAGTGGACGTCGGTTCGCGAGCGCGAGCTCTCGTCGGTCGAGTACAAGGCGGACGAGATCTGCCTCGCCTGGCTGCTCGAGCGCCGCCTTTTCGAAGAGGGGTGGGAGGCGGAGTTCGACGGGGAGATCGTCGGAGCGATCGGCTCGGGCGTTTTTGTGCGCTTCGACGCCGTGTTCGAGGGCTATGTCCCCGCGCGCAAGCTTCCGGGCGACTACTTCGAGCTCAACCCCCTTGCGACCGCGCTGGTCGGCCGCCGGAGCGGCTTCTCCTACCGGCTCGGCGACGGCATCCGGGTCCGCGTCGAGAGGATCGAAAAGCCCGGCGGACGGGTGAGTCTTGAGTTAGGCGGATAAAAATCCTCGCTCTTTGCGAGAAAGCGTTTTCGCCGCCCCTTGAACCGAAGGGGCCGCGCCCTTTAACGTCCTCCTTGCGCCGAGCACGGGGCGCGAGTAGACCGAAGCCTCACCGGTAGGCTCTAGGCGGAAGCCGAAGGTTCGTCGGAGAGGTGGACGAAAGCGACACCCGGCTCGGCGAGTTTTTTGGTCCAATCCAGGGATGGCCTCCGGCGGGACCAAACTCATCGCGGAAAACAGGCGCGCGCGGCACGACTATCACCTCCTCGAGCGCTACGAGGCGGGCATCGCGCTCACCGGCACCGAGGTGAAGTCGCTGCGCGCCGGCCGCGCCGATCTCGCGCGCGCGTTCGCGGACGTGCGTGGTGGCGAGGTCTGGCTCATGGGAGCGCACATCGACGAGTATGCGCAGGGGAACAGCGCGAACCACGAGCCCGATCGCGACCGAAAGCTTCTCCTCCACCGCCGGGAGATCGACTCCCTCCTCGGCAAGACGCGCGAACGCGGCCTCACGCTCGTTCCGACGCGCATCTACTTCAAGGACGGGAAGGTGAAGGTCGAGGTGGCGCTCGCTCGCGGCAAGGAGCAGCGGGACAAGCGCCGCGACATCGCCGACCGGGATGCGAAACGCCAGGTCGAGCGCGAGCTGAAGAGCCGACGCTGATCAGCCGCGGTTGAATTCGCCCCGACTCCGCGAGACAATCGTGCCGCATGGCAAGGCGTCCGCTCCTCACCATCCTGCTCGCAACCACCGCGTTCCTCGCGGCGGCGGCTCCGGCGGGCGCGCGGATCGCGGAAGGTCCGGCCAGCGGGCTCGAGGGCGTGCCCCGCTTCGGGCACGTCTTCCTTATCGTCGGCGAGAACACGACGTACACCCATCTCGACTCTACGAGAGCCCCCTTCATGATGGGGACGCTGCGACCGCGCTCCGCCTGGTTCACTAACTACCGGGCGGCGACGCATTGGTCGCAGGCGAACTACATCGCCCTCACTTCTGGCCAGTTCAACCGCTGCCAGCAGCAGGATTATGGCGCCGCGTGCCATCAGGACGTGAACAACCTCTACCACCAGCTCGACGTCAGGGATCTCACGTGGAAGACGTGGCTCGAGGGTGGCACGGCGAGGTGCGATACGGGCTCCGGCGGAAGCTGCGCGCCGCAGGGGCCCTGCCCTTTGACCGGCTTCTACACCACCGGGAACCCGCCGATCAACTACGACAACATCGAGGGTGTCGGCGGTGTCTGGTCGGAGACGGCGAAGTCGCAAGAGTGCCTCGACAACGACATCTATGCGGGCGACGAGGGCGACAGGCCGATGTACATCTTCGACGACGCCCTCGCGGCCGGCGATGTGCCCAACTTCAATCTCGTCCTTCCGAACGGCTGCGAGGACGGCGAGGCGAACTGCAAGCCGCTCAACGATCGCATCCGCCAGTTCGACGCGTTCCTCCAGCGCGAGATCCCGAAGATCGAGGCCTCGCCCGCTTTCGGCTCCGATGGGGTCATCATCGTCACCTACGACGAGGATCAGCGCGAGGGCGGCATGGCGAAGAAAAATGGTCTCGGCTCCGGGGGGCCCGTCGCCTGCCTCGTCATCAGCCCGCTCGTCGACCCCGGGGAGTACGGAGGCTCCTATTACCACTACAGCGTCCTACGCACGATCGAGGACGGCTTCGGCATCGGCAATCACCTCGCCCACGCGGGCGACGTGAGCGCGATGACGGCCATCTGGCGCTAGAATTCAGTACTCGGGGGCGACCTGGCTTCGACGTGGTCGGTTCTCCGGATGAGCTGCAAGCCGAGGTCCCCGGTCGGCCTCGTAAAACAACCGGGAACAACGCAAGTGCGAAGAACGATCTCGCACTCGCCGCCTAACCTAGGTTAGGTAGCGACGTCGCTCCGTCTTCGGCCCGTGGGACGGAATCCGGCGCCAACAACGGGCTTGCCGCCGAGGGAGAGCCAATCGCCCGGAGCGGGACTCCAAAGGATGGCTAGCCCGTCGGTAGGCCGCCTGCGAACCGGCCGGCGGGCGAAATCCAATCGCAGGACAAGCTTGTAGAGGCTCTTCCCGGTGCGTCCGCGGACGCGGGTTCGATTCCCGCCGCCTCCATTGTCCCTGCAAATGGGGCTTTCCGATCGGAACGTTTTCACTTTCGGTTCCTCGCCTTCAGCGCCGTCTCTAGGTCGCTGGTGTCGAGGTGCGCGTAGACGTTCGCGGTGGTGCCGATGTCGGCATGGCCGGCGAGCATCTGCGCGAGCTTGAGGTTCCCGGTGTCGCGCAGGAACTCCGTGATGGCGGTGTGGCGGGCCTCGTGCATCGGCCGGTGCGGCAGTCCGGCGTCCTGGAGGCGCCGCGCCCACCAACGATGGAGCGCTGTCGACGAGAGGCCGGTCGTGCGCTTCTCCCAGATGACACCGACGGGGCCGCCGTAGAACTCGGGGCCGAGCTTCTCGGGGTAGAGCAGAAACTCGTCCGGGTCGGGCCGCCGGTCGAGGATTTGCCGTTCGAGCTCCAACCGGAGGTCGTCGTCGACGACGGGGAGGAGGCGAACCTTGCCGCCCTTCCCCTGCACGGTGAGGTTGCGGCCGTCGTAGTGGCGGAACTGGACGCGGCCGAGCTCCCCTTTGCGAACACCGAGGCGAAAGAGGAGGAGAAGCGCCACCCGGTCGCGCTGACGTGGGCAGGCGGCAGGATCTTCGCGACGTCCTCGCCGGTGAGGTTCCGCGTACGGTGTCGCGTCGCCGTGGCCGGAAGATCGGAAGCGCCGGTTTCCGTGGAGGCGCTGCTCCCTCACCTGGTAGGCGAAGAAGTCGCGCAGCACCGAGATCACCTTCGCCCGTGTTCTCCCGGTCCGTTCGCCCCAGCGGTTGTCGATGAACTCCCGCAGCCGCTCCGTTCCCACCGGCGGTTCGAAGTCCCCGAGGTCGAGGTCAGCGTGGTCGAGCGCCAGCTTGGCGAGGATCGCCTCGTAGTCGCGCAGGGTTTCGGGTCTCGCGCCCCACTCGTTCTTCTTCCAGCGGCAGTAGTGGCCGACTTCGAGGCCAAGTGGGGTCGCTCGGTAGGAGCGATCCTTCAAGGCCTCGCGCATCATCCTCGCCGCGTCCGCGAGCCTCAAGCGAGTCGGCGTCACGCCGCCACCCCCACCCGTGCCGGGGTCGTCACGAGCTCGACGGCCTTGACGTGCGCGCAATCCCTCCATGCGGGGCATGAGCACGCCCACCGCGTCCCGTCGCAGGCGACAACGTAGCGGCCGTTATCGCCCTTGACGGTCGCGGCAACCCTCGTCCCGTCGGCGCGCCGGATGTAGACGGCGCCGCTCGAGAGCAGGCGCGCGGCCTTCTCGGGGATGCTCTCTCTCGCGGCGGCCATCAGTTCTGCCCCGCGACCTGGCAGTGGCTACAGACGATGCGGCGAGAGAGGAGGCCCTGAGCCACGGCCTCGAACTGCTCCTCCTCGGAAACTCCCTGCCCCCCATCGCCTCGATGAAGCCGACCGGCAACCGCTGGGTGAGATCGCCGCCGCAGGCCGGGCAAGGGACGACCGTCTCGATGTAGAGGTGGAAACCGCTCACGCAGTCCCCGCAAGCCAACCGCGAACATCCCGCTGGAAGCGGGCGAGCGAGACGACGCTTAGAGGTGGTTCAGATGGGTCCGGGTCGCCCCGGCTCGAAGCAGAACGAGAACGGCGGAAGCGGCGCTCACGGGGGCGAGTGGTACTCACACGGGTCCGTGGTACGCGGACAAGCGACGGCTGAAGGCTCGGAGGCCGCGACCGCTCGAGCCGGGAGGCACCTTCGGAATCTCCCCGGGTGCCAATTCCTGTTCCTCCTTCTTACGTCGTCGGCAAACTCTCGGCTTTCGTCGTCGTCGCCGACCTCGACGTTTCCATAGCCGCGATCGCTAAGAAGGATGAGATCTGCGGCCATCTCCGAAGACGAGATCTGCTGCGGCCCTTGAGCTACGCGAGAGGCCATCGGTTCGAGGAGAGATTTGTCACGAAAGCACGCCCTGGAGTAAAACGTCTTGCGGACAGCATTCCTAGGACGTGGAAAGAGCCGCCCGTAGACGACCCTTTTCCACGCTTTGACGATTCACGCCGAACCGATGTAAGGCGATTCTAGCCTGCTGTTCGGCTACCGCCTGACGGCCTAGTCCGGAGAAAGCCTCCCGAGCTTCCGCAGCCGCTCGTTCCGCCGGCACTCCGGCAGCTGGGATGGCGCCCGTCGTACATGGAGCTCATGACGTGAAGTCTGACGGCCGACTTAATGGCTTTTTCGTTGGGACACTTGTCCGCTGGTCGATAGAGGCGTAGAACTGGGCGATGCTGCCGTTGAGCGACGAGCGGGTGGCACTTCGGCCAATCGAGCGCTCAGACCTCGCACGGCTCGCAGAGCTTCTCGAGGATCCGGAGGTTGCTGCGTT
>JBKPPF010000033.1:0-29171 GCA_046733475.1 Actinomycetota bacterium | reverse complement strand
CTGCAAGGGGGTACGCGCCCCGTGGATAGGGAGCCTGACCGGAGGTACTGGTTTTGCAGCCCAAAGGGTTCCTCCACCACCGGCAACTGTTGCGCTCTGCGTCCTCCGTCACGCTTCACCGATCCCCCGTCGGATAATGGGACGCCTCTCAGGGGTGTCGTCCGTTCTCGAGTCTTGCGCGGGGTCAGTGAAGACTCTGCTTGCGTAGACCTTCGGAGCGCGGACGCCTTGCATTTGGGTCGACGTCGCCTTCCACGTGGGAGGCTCTCGCAGGCGATCTCCAGGTGGCGATCGTCTAGGCGCCGTCCTCGCCTGGGGAGACAAGGACGGTTGCTAGGCCGGACACGCACCCTGGACTCGCACGCGTCGCGCCTCCGCCGCAAGCTCAATCGCGACGGAGACGCGGGGTACGTCCTGAATGTCTGGGGCGTGGGCTACCGCCTCACCGCCCTCAGCTGATCAGGTCCGTGCCTGCTCGTCTTCCTCGACGTCGACGTCGGGGTCGAGCCCGTTCGCCCGCCGCGCCATCTGCTCGGCGGCTTTCCTGCGAGACGTCTGGAACTTCCGCTCGCTGGAAGCGACCGCCGCCGCGCACGGACACGAGATCATCGACTGGCTGCAGGAGCTCGAAGAATCCGGTGGCCGTGGAGACCGCCCGAAGTTCCAGGCGGCCATGAGGTGCGCATGAGGTTGCCCTGCGAGTTGGAAGTATCCATGCCGACATCCGCAGCGAGAAGGACCCCGCCAGCCGCCTCGAGGCGCTGCGTGTCTTATCTGGGTTGGGGTTGAACCGCGCTGTTACGGCGTGATACAGAAGGCGAGGTACTAAACAAGGGGGTTGATGCTATGCGGCGTTTCATGCTCATAGCACTGGCGGTTCTTGTGGCGGTCGCTGCGGCTGTCCTCGTAGCGCGCGCAAGAGATTCCGGCCAGAGCGTTCGTACGAATGAAAGGGCCTCGGCCGCAGAGAGCCGCGAAAGCGGCGGCAGGGCGGAGGGCGGCCCTGCGGAAGTCCAAGAGGAACAGCACGAAACGGATGAGCGCTTGGAGGCGCTGGCCGAGGCCAAGGCGGACGGCAAGTTCGGTGCCGCGGTTGCCGCGACGGCCGATCCAGCTCCCGGCTGGGTGGGATCGCGCCTTTTGAAGCGGGGCACGGATGACTGGGAACCCGCCACGGCAACGGATCCACATGCGCCCTGGGTGTACCTGCTGACGACTCGCTATGGTGAACCGAAGCCGTGTGAGACCGGCCATTGCCCGACGCCGTATCTCGTCCTGACGACTTCCGCGGACGGCGGGCATGCATGGAGCCCGCAGCGCCCGCTCTGCGTTTGTCGGGGCTCGGGCGCGCAGTACGACCCCACCATCGAGGTCGTCCCCAACACGGGCGCTGTCTACTCGGTGTTTCTGAACGCTGATCGTGCAGGGGGCTTCTCGGCCGTGTTCTCGAAGTCGCACGATCACGGTGCGACCTGGACGACCCCCGTCCACGTCTACGGCCATGTGGCCTGGACGGACAAGCCCGAGGTAACTATGAGCCCCTCGGGCAAGGACGTATACGTCTCCTGGAACGGCCCCCAGGGCGGCGACCTCTACGTGGGCATCTCCCACGATTACGGCGAGACATGGACTCAAAAGAAGCTGAGCAACTCAAAGCGCTATTACTACGCCTACGACGCCCGCGTACTCTCGGATGGCACGGTCGTCTTCTCGGAGAGCAGCATCCTCTACCAGGGCTCCTCGAGCGTCGAGGGCGAGGTTTGGCACCACGCCATCATCTCTCGCAACAAGGGAGGGAGCTGGGAGAACCGAATCGTGGCGAAGGTGCCCGTGGGCGAGCCCTGCATCGCCGAAGGTTGTAGCCCCGACTTCTACATTGGGCAAACGTCGGTCGTCTCCGATGTGCCAGGGCATCTCGTCTTTGCCTACGAAGGCCCGACGACAACCGGCGGGCCGCAGCGCGTCTACGTCGCAAGCTCCTCCGACGCGGGGCGGACCTGGAGTGCCGGCCGGCCGCTCTCGGTGACAGGTGAGAACGCAACGGGGCCTCGGCTTGCTTCTGCAGGCGGCGGTGATGTCCGCATCTGGTACATGCAGACGGGCGGAGGCGACAATCCGGATCGGTGGAACGTCTTCTACCGAAGCTCCGCCGACGGAGGTGGCGCGTGGACCTCGCCAGTGAGGATCAGCGATGCGCCTGCTGGCGCGACTGCATACCATCATGCCGACGGCTTCGACGAGATCTACGGCGATTACGGCGAAATCGCCGTGACGAATACGGGGAAGACGTTCGCCACCTGGGGCGAAGGGTTTAGCTGGACCGGCCCGGGAGGCACATGGTTCAATCTCCAGCAGTAGACGAAGAGGCCCGCTTCGGCGGGCCTCTTCTACCTATGGTCGCTTGAGGCGTATCTTCAAAGGGCGACCGCACCTCGCTGGACGCCTCCCTGCTGGGCGTTGAATGGGTGGTGCCGTCAAACGGAGGGCGCAGTCATGCGCGCGGGCGCGAGACTGAGTGTCGGGAGATTGGATGCGATGTTCGCACGGCGCTAACCCAAGCAGATGCGAGTGAGGCAGGTCCTTGAATCCACGTCTCCTTCCGCGTCAGGGGATACCACCCGCCCGAACATACAGACACCTACACGAGCGCGGATAAGGCGCCGATGAGGTTTGGGGGCCAGAGCCCATGGGCCGCACGGAGCGTCCACGACGTTCGCCTGTGGCTTGCCGTCCAGTTCGTTGAATGACGCCCAGGCAGTTGCTGAATAGCACGCCTGCCAGCCGCTCGCCGATTCTCGGTCTAGTGGTGGTGCGGCTTTGTTTTGTGAGCGTGGCGTCACAGGGGCGGCCAGCGGATTGGCGGCGGAGCAGGCCGGATTTGCGACGGCTATTCGCCGTCCCAATAGTCGAGCTCGGGCAGGCGCGTCATCAGGCCGACGCCGCGGAAATAGACCTTCTTCGAGCGCGGGTACCAGGCGATGTCGTTCGGCTCGCGCGTGCCGTAGGCCAGCAGTTTCATCCCGCCCGTGCCCGCGCGGAACGCGTGACCGATGCGCGTGCGCGGCGGGCGCGCGACCACCGAGCCGGCCCGCATGGGGTGATCCTCCTCGCCGAGGATGCAGACGCCGTCGCCCTTGAGGACGACGAAGACCTCCTCCTCCGCGGCGTGGCAGTGCACCGGGCAGTTGAGCTTGCCCGGCGGGATGTCCGAGTGGTTCAGCCCGGTTTCGACCGAGCCCGCGGCCGCGCCGAGCTCGCGCGAGCTGTCGCCGAACTCGCCGCGGTCGAGGAGCTCCGGCTCGACGTCCTCGAGCCGGACGACGTTCGGCGGCCGCACGCCGGGCTCCGGCAGCTCCGGCTCGGGCAGCGCGCCCTCGAGCTCCCACTGGTGCGTGAGGTCGACGTCGAAGAGCGACGGGCCCATTCCGACCTTCTCGATGCGCGGGAACCAGTCGTAGCCGCCGGCTCCCGAGCGCCGCCCGTTCCCGTAGGCGAGCACGTCGAGGCCGTCCCGCCCGGCGACGAGCGTGTGCGCCGGCCCGGTGGCCAAGTGGACGAGGCAGGTCCCAGGGCCGACCTCGTAGATGATGTCCTCCCCCTGCTCGGTGCGCTGCCACGACAGGCCCGAGCCGCCGAGCACGAAGAAGACCTCCTCATGGTCGCCGTGGGAGTGGAGTGGCGTTGAGCGGCAACCCGGATGGATGCGGATGCGGTTCACGCCGACGCCGACCGTGCCGGCGGCTTCGCCGAGGTAGCGCCAGGCGGAGTGGATGCTTCCCTTCTCGTGGTCGTGCTCCTCGACGTCGTCCCAGTGCGCGATGTTGAGATGACCCACGCCGACAGTATCCGCCCGTCGAGCGTCTCCAGGCAACACACTGACCGGCCGTGGCCAGCAGAGCCCGGCAGAGGCGGGTGCAGGCCCCTCAGCGAACGGCTGTCGACTTGTGGTACACCCAGCCGAGCCCGGCGCCCGGCTTCTCGGGGAGGCCACGCAGGTCGGCGAGCCCGGCGCGCAGCTCGTCCTCGTCGACGCCCGGGGCCTCCGCAAGGGCGTCGAGCGCGCTCTCGAGCACGTCGGCCGCGTAGTTGGCCTGGTCTCCGAGTTCCTCGTCCTCGAACCAGTACGGCCGCTCGCCCTCGTCGACTTCACGGAAGCCCGCTTCGTGGAGCCAGCCGGGGAGCCGGGTTCCCGCGTCGCTCCAGCCGGCAGCCGCCATGCCTTGGATCATGGCGCGGACGAGTGTCTCGAACGCCTGCGTCGACGGCTCGGCGCTGCACGTCGAGTAGTCGACCTCGATCGCCGTGATTCCGCCGCCCGGGACGAGGATGCGCCTCGCCTCACGCAGCGCTGCGGGCGGATCGGGAACGTGCTCGAGGAACCACATCATCCACACGTGGTCGAACGACTCGTCCTCGAACGGGAGCGCGAGCGCGTCCCCCTCGACGAGCGTCGCCTCAACACCTGATCGCTCGAGGTAGCCGCGCGCGAACTCGAGCTGCTTTGGCTCGCGGTCGATCCCGTGCAGGCGGATCCCTGGGTACTCCTGCCCGAGCACGCCGAGTACGGCGCCGACCCCGCAGCCGACCTCGAGGACGCGCGTCCCCGGCTCGAGGCGCGTGCCGTCGCAGATCAGTCCGTACCGCCAATGCTCCGCCTGCTCGATCAGGCGCTGCTGCTCGCGCGTTCCGTAGCCGTGGACGTATTCGGTCATGACCGCAGGATGCCCGAACGGCCGCCTAGTATCACCTAGCCGGGCGCGCGCATTGACCCGCAAGCACAGTGCACCGTTCTAGTGCAATTTGTTCAGGGCACGACCGAATGCCTGGCCGCCCGCAAGCACGGGCGCGAACAGATCAGCGTGCTGTTCGACGCGCTCGAGCACCTCGCGCATCCCGAAGCTGCGCGGTGTCACCTCCTCCGTAAGCTCGTCCCAGCGAAGCGGCGTCGAGACCGGCGCGCCCGGCTTCGGCCGCACCGAGTAGACCGAGGCGATCGTCTTCCCCCGGGCGTTCTGGCGGTGGTCGACGAGCACGCCTTCGCGCTTGCGCTTCAGCCATTCCGTGGTGACCAGCCCCGGCTGCCGCTCCTCGAGCCTGCGCGCCACGCGCTCTGCGAAGGTGTAGGTCTGCTCGAAGGTGGCTCGGCGCGCGATCGGGACGAGCACGTGAATCCCGTCAGCGCCGCTCGTCTTGACATAGGACTCGAGCTCGAGCCGCTCGAGCTCTTTGCGGATCAGGTGAGCGACGCGGACCGCAAGCGCGAAGCCGCCCTCGGGCGGGTCGAGGTCGAAGAGCACGAAGTCCGGGCGGTCGGGCTTGTCGACGCGCGAGTACCAAGCGTTCATGTCGATGCAGTTCATCTGCACCATCCAGAGCAGCGCCTCCGGCGAGTTGACGAGCGGGAAGTCGACGAGCCGCGACCCGCCCTCGCGCGGGTACGTGCGGTATGTGCAGGTCGGGATCCAGGAGGGCATGCCCTTCGGCGCCTGCTTCTGGAAGTACGCCTCGCCAGCCACTCCGTAGGGCGAGCGCTTCATCGTGAACGGCCGATTGTGCAGGTGCGGGACGAGCACCGGCGCGATCGCACGGTAGTACTCGAACAGGTCCTGCTTCGTGATCCCTTCGTCGGGGAACAGGACACGGTCCGGGCTCGAGAGGCGAACCAATCGCGGCGCCACCCGGCGGGTTCTATCTGTTCGCGGTGACTCCCCGCCGGCCCTTTCTCGGTCGACAGTACGGAGCGGACGATCTACCGGGCCCGAGCACCGCCGCTGTAACCGGCAGACGACCTTCCACCGCCTGCGCAAGGTGAGCCGGCGCTGGTACGGGCATTCCCGGAGCGGCCAACGCAAACCTGGCCGCGGGAACGCAGGTTTCATGCGGCTCGCGGCTCAGACGACCAGGTAATTTTTCGGGGGGCGCGCTCTATACGGCAACTACCGCAAGGATGGCATCGACCGCGTTCGGATCGAACTGAGTGCCGCGGTTTTGTATGAGCTGGCTTCGTGCCTCGTCTGTTGACATCGCCGCGCGGTACGAACGTGTCGTGGTCATTGCGTTGAAGGCATCACAGCAGAAGACGATGCGTGCGACGATCGGGATCGCCTCGCCAGCGAGGCCGTCCGGATAGCCGCGGCCGTCGTAGCGTTCATGGCAGGAGCGGACGATGTGACCCACCTCCGTGAGCAACCCGCCCACCTGGGACAGCAGCCGCTCGCCGTGGATCGTATGCGTCTTGATCAGGATCCACTCCTCGTCGGTCAGCGGTCCCTTCTTGTTGATGATCGACTTCGGGATCTTGATCTTCCCGACATCGTGCAAGAGGGCGGTCAGCTCTGTCAGATGACGTGAACGTGCATCGAGTTCAAGTCGGTCCGCGACCGCGACGGCAAGATCCACGACGCTGCGGCTGTGCGCCCCGGTGTACGCGTCGTCCGCTTCGACGACGTCCCCGAGCAGGAACGCGGTGCCCCGGTAGGCAGCGGACAGCTCGAGTGTGTGACTCACCCGGTCGGAGCGCTCGTGCGCGAAAAGGCGTGTGAGTAGAAGGAGAGGAAGCGGCAGCAGGTACGCGGGCGTCCACTCGGATCCGGCGAGGCTGGCCGCGAATCCGATCGGAGCGAGACATGCGTCGACGAAGAAGATCCACCCGAGTGGCCGAAGTAATGTCCGAGGCTCGACGCTGAGCGCGAAATACTCGCGGGCGATCGAGATTGCACCGTCACCGACGAACTGGGCGCACAGGGCGACAGCGGTCAGGGCCGCCCATTCGCCCGGGCTCGCGTTCGGGTCGTAGAACAGCAGAAAGACAAGTGCCGGGGAGAGGGTCGATGAGGCATTGCCGATCGAGACGATGATTCGTTGCGTCGGCACTCTTCCGCGCAGGTAGCTTGGTAGCTGGCCCGACACGAGCCCGAGGGCCACTACCGCAGGAACCCATCCGGCCGGCAGGGCGAAGAGCATCGGGATGAGAACGAGTTCTTCCGGCGACGCGAACCCGCTTCCGACCTCCAACTCGATGCGCGACGCCAGTGCCACGCTCACCGCGAAGAGGAGTGTCAGGAGCCACGCGGTCTCGCTCTGAGGCAGGTCACCTGCGGCGAGGCCAGCCGCTACAACGACGAAAAGGATCGCAGTCAGGCCGTGTGTTAACCGCTCGCGCGGAGAGAGGCCGGAGACGGCTCGCTTGCGCGAGGCAGCAACGAGCTCGGTCTGGGGATCGATTGCGGCCGACCGGCTGCTCATAAGCGACGGTATCGGCAGCTCTGGCCGCGCGGTGAACTGCCGAGCTCAGGAGAGAAAGCGGATACGACCGGCTCCCTCCCTTTGTCCATCTCTGTATCGATTCAGCTAACGGCTTCTGAACGGGTCGACGTAGAGACTCGAGATCGACAGCGTCTCGCCCTTCTGGAGCCCCTCCGCCTTGAACAGGAAGGCGACAGCCGTCACGCCGCTTGGCGATGCGAGCGCGAGGACGTTCATGTACATCGGCAGGATCACGGACGGCTCCCACTCGCTCCCGGCCCGCAGCTTCGCGATCGTCAGATGCTTGACGTGGCCGCCGAAATCCTCGTAGAGGACGTCGACTTTCAGCTGCGATTTTTCGTTGCGGCCGAGGTCTCTTATAAAGAAGCGGATCGTGGGGTTGTCCAGGTTCACGCACATCGCAGGCGTTGCCGCCTCGGCACCCTTCGCGAACTGGAGCGACCGCTGAGCGCCGCTGAAGGGGTCGGCCAAGGGACTCACCGTCGCCTGCTTGTTCAGAGTCCAGCCATCGGTCGCCGATAGATCGCCCTGGGGCGCAAGCACGTAGGACGCGTCGTCTCCCCAGGCTGCGAACCGCGACGACGGGTCGCCGTATCCACAGTCCGCACCTGCGAGAAGCTTCCCTGCCCTTGCCCACTGCCCGTGCGCGAGCAGCTCGTCCATCTTCCTCTCGATGGAGGACACTTGCTTCGAAACGTCCTCGAGCTGGGCATCGTTCCCGGTTCCATCGTCCGCCATCGCTGCGGTCGCCGCGGTCGCCGCGAACGCTAGGACGCACATCGAGAGGACAAGAGCCCGCATCACACTCCTCTTTACCGCCGCACTCCTCATCACCGCCGCACTCCTCATCCGCAGTTACACATGAGCCACTCGCAAGGGCGAGCGTTTTCTTCAAGAAGCGCGACAACCGGCTGTATCGCATCCCCCATCCGGGGAGAAAGCGCGCCCAAACCCTCTAATGAGGGACGAACACGCGCGGATCGGTGATCTCGGGCGTAATCCGGAGTCTTATCTAGAAACGGGCCATGCGGTTCCACCGAATGCGCGAAGCGTCCGCCACGAGCTTTTGGAGCGCGTTCGCGGCAGTCTCCGTGTGGGGCGCGTGGCTTTCTTGGCTACGTCGCTCGAACAGCGCGGAACAATCGCACCGGCTCGGGTATTCCCTTGAGCTCCACGACGCCGAGTTCTTCGAAGAGGGTCCCGGCGGGTGCCCCCGATTCGGCAACAGCTTCGTTCAGAAGCACCTCGCTCGGGCGCGCATAGTCGGTGATCCGAGACGCCATGTTCACCGCGCGGCCAAAGTAGTCGCCGTCGCGGAAGACGACAGGTCCGGACGTGATTCCGACTCGGGCGGGTGGCAGGCTGGCCTTGGGGGTCGCCTCGACAAGCTCAAGCGCGGCCTTGACCGCTTCACCCGGCTCGCGGAAGTGGAGCATCACACCATCGCCGAGCGATTTCACCGCCCGCCCATGACGTGATGCGGCGGATTCTTGCACCAGATCGGAAAGCCGCACGGCGAGCTTGGCGGCCTCTTCGTCACCCTTCGCTCCCGCGAGCCTGGTGAACCCGGAGAGATCGAGGAAGGCAATCGCGGGAGGATGAAGATCGCGGCGACGACCGATCCCCGTTTCCTCCATTACGCGCTCGATGTTCTCGACTATGTTGCGGTGCGTCACCGCCTCTAGGTGTCGACGAATGAGCCAGTCGGCGAGGCGACTCGTCGCGACGAAGGGTCCGCCCCCGCGCATCTTGAGCGGTCCGCGCCCAGTCGAAGACTGCATCATTGCCGGCAGCATCTCCTCCCGCATCAAGGAGTTCACGGACTCGATCAGTCGCCGGATTCCATCGCCGCAAAGGCGGGCAGCCCGGAGGAGAAAGTCGTCACCGAGGCCGAGGTCGCGCGCATCGAATACGAGCAGGAACTCGCGCAGGAATTCGAGGTCGTCTGCGCGCAGTCGATCGTCGTCATCGGGCTGTGGAAGACTCAGCTGCGTGTAGACACGGCGGAGGAACTCGGGGTCCCGATCGAACTCGGCGGCGAAATCGGCGAACGTCGTGTCCGAGGCAGGGATGGGGTCCCCGAACACAGCTTCGAGGTTCGGGAAAGTGACGTGGCCGCCGGCGACGAGTCGCCCAAGATCCTCGACCGCCAGGCCGGAGTCGACGAAGGCGTCGGCGATTCGAATCCGTTGGACATCGATTGGGCGGAACCTGTCCGCATCGCTTGGCTGCACGACACCGACTTCAACCAGCCGCTCGAGTCGTTCGAGGCTCACGCCCGCCCGCTCGGCTAGTTCAGCGCCTGTCAGCTCGTCGGGGTCGGTGCTCATTTCGGCGTGCTCGTGTTCCGGTGGTTTCTTGCGCCCATCGCTGCATGAAAATCGATCGTCGCCACGTCACCTCCCTCGGTTATGGAGAATTGGCTCCGCCGGAGAACGCCTCTGACGAACTCGCCGGAATCCGGCTTGCGTCGAAGGCGTGGGCGCGAAAGAAGAACGACCGCGACGGGTGGTTCACAGTAGCGCAGGTCGGATCAGTGTCGTAGGTCTCCGCCCCAGCAGTTGAGCGACGATGACCCGTGCTGCGACGTAGACCGAACTCTCTCTATTGACCGGCTTGCCAGTAGAACTCTTCACGCGCGAGAGCAGGCGTTCCCTGAAGAAGCGGTGCCCATACGCCGAACCCGCCGGAGCGGGCGGGGTCGTTGACGAGGTCGCGTACAAGTCTTTCGACCCCTGGGCCTTCGAACAAGAAAACCACGGCGTTCTCGGCGAGAAAGACGCTGTGTCGCCGAAAGCCAGCCCGGTCGATTCCGTACGGCGGGCCCTGTCCGAGGATCGCACCTGCTCGCTCGCGCGAGCGTGGCTTGAGCGTGGCAACGACTGCGACGCGCTCATTCGCGTCGCCTCTACCCGACGCTTGTATGCGCTCGGCCTCGTCTGGGGGATCCGTCATGGGATGGCTCCTCTCGATCCTCGATGGTCTCGTGCAATGTACGAGACCAACCTCGGCAGCTCCTCAGCCTTCGGGCCAACCGCAGAGCGTTGAACGTATTGCCTCTCGCTGAGGACATCACGCGGCTCGGAGACACGCGACGAAATGCAGTCGACTCGCGGAGCAACCTGCAGGCCTCGTTCCTTGCGGCTGGAGGGCAGGCCGTTCTACTCTCGGCGCGTGGACGAGATCGAAGCCAGGCTGAAAGAGCTCGGGCTCTCGCTGCCAGCACCAATGGATCCACCCGGCAACTTTCGGCTCGTGAATGTCCACGGGCAGGTGGCATACGTGGCGGGCCACGCGCCCATGGACGGCTCGAACGTGATCGTCCAGGGAACAGTTGGCGGTGACCTTACGCTCGAAGAGGGGTATGAAGCCGCTCGGCTCGCCGGGCTTTCTATACTCGCTTCGCTCAAGGAGGGACTCGGAACGCTCGACCGCGTCACGCGATGGCTACGCGTGGTCGGCTATGTCCACTCGGCGCCGGGCTTCCATGACAACGCAAAGGTCGTGAACGGCTTCAGTGACCTCGTCGTCGAGCTTTGGGGCGAGGCGGGAAAACACGCCCGCTCGGCGCCGGGACAAGGGCCGTCTCCCCTCAACGTCCCGATCATCGTGGATGCCGTAGTCGCCGTCTCGGAGCAGCCGTGAAGCGCCTTCCAGGGCTGAACGAGGACGGATCGTTTGAGTCCTCGTTGAGATGATTTGCGGTCTACAAGCCGCGAGGCAAGCGCGAGGACGCGCATGTAGAACGGGAGATCAAAAACGGCTCCCATTCGCTTCCCCCGCCCAAAACTAATCCAGGGCCTACGCCGTTAGAGAAGCACTGCGAAAGGGGGTCATTTATGGGAATCATCGGCTGGATCATTCTTGGACTGCTCGCCGGCGCGATCGCGAAAGCGATCCTTCCGGGAGACGATCCAGGAGGGATCATCATCACGGGACTCATCGGGATCGTGGGTGCCGTCATCGGCGGGCTCATCGCCAAGGCATTCGGCTTCGGCGACCCGATCGACGAGTTCTTCGACTGGAGCACGTGGATCGCGGCGATCATCGGAGCGATCCTTCTCCTCCTGATCTACCGCCTCATCGTGGGTCGGAGCACCCGCGGAACGACGGCGTACTGACGCCACAAACCGAAGGGCCACCGCTTCTGCGGGGCAGCGGTGGCCCTTCGTTCTGGCGGTCGGACCTCCTGACCTGCAAGAAAATGCTGTCGCTCGCCGTCTTGAGAAGGACAGGGGACGCCGAGCCCAGAGCCGCTGTGGGTGCTTGGCCGACGCGGTGAGCGCACTCGTCTTGCCCGACCGAGTGCGCTCTCTCGCCCTATCCGAGACGTACGGCATAGCGGGACGTCACGACTCGAAAGCCATCCTCGAACTCCACGAGGACAGAACCGAGTCGGCGAGAGCGGGCGGCTACGCGGCATGGCGATCCCTTCCGATCGGGAAGCCTGGATCGCCAGTACCAGACGTGGTCATAGATCACGGCCACCATCCCTAGCCCGGAATGCGAGGTTTCAACAGCCCCGTCGCGGACGTTCGCGAAGCGAGTCAGCGGGTGACGCCCTTGAAAACGAGCAAGAAATCCGTCTCATCCTCGACGTCCTAAACGCGAGCAGTGACAGTTGGCGGCATAGAGGAACTCGTCGGCGACCCGATACCGGACGGCCCAGCATTCACCGCTTCCGACGAGCTGCCGCGGACTCCGATCCATCGTCATCTCACCCCGGTCGCTGGCTTCCACCCCGTCTCGCCCTCCCGCGCGCGATTAGAGGCGGAGTGGCGGTCCAGATCGCCAAGAAGTATCAGGGCGTCTTGCTCCCACAATCAGCTGCGCTCGAACAGCGCAGCCGAGGGGAGATAGAAGGCGGCAAGAACGAGTGTGAGGATGATGCTTGCGAGCGGGCTGAGAATCGCAACGCCGAAGACGATCGCGTAGGCGGGAGGGCCAGGGTTGAAGGCGCGGTCCACGGCGACAAGAGCAGCATCTGGGACATTGTCGCGAATCAGCCGCCTTGTGCCCCGCGCGTAGCGCCACCAGAGGTTGTACAGGAGGGCCATGAGAAGGAGCGTGGCTGCGTACGCGTAGACGGCTGGCCGTTCGCCCGCGTTTTGCAGGAACTCGGCCACGAGCTTGGTCGGAAACGAAATGAACGCGACGACGAGGAGCAGGAGCGTGTTCATGAAGAGAAACGGTCGATCGACGCGCGCCATAAGCGAGACGCAGTGGTGATGGTTAATCCAAATGATCCCGATGATCAGGAAGCTGGTGACATAGGCGAGGTACGAGGGCCAGATGTCGAGAAGCGCCGCACCGAGGTCATCGCTCGTATCGACGCCGATTTCGAGGACTAGGAGCGTCGCGGCGATTGCGAAGACACCGTCGCTAAAAGCCTCGAGCCGCCCCGTGTCCATGTCAACCCTTGCGTATCCCTCTAGGGCCTGTCCTTTACGCACCAAGCGGGCGCGGCGGTGAAGGCGCCGTGACTGCGTGGCCCGAAGTGGGCGAAAATGCCCTCATCGTTCACCGCAAGGTTTGCTGGCCGCGCCCCAGGCGTGTCGGCATGGCCGGTTCCGGGGCTCGCTTCGCCGTCGTCGGTCGGGAATAAACCTCGACGAAGCCTTGCCGCCAGCTGGGATACCGCAGCGTCCAGCCGAGCTCGCGCTTGGCCTTCGCATTCGAGGCGCCGCGGGCGTCCGTTCCCATCAAGACTGGGACTTGGCCGGCGATCAGCCGCCCCAGCCAGACAGGGACATGGCGCGGCGGCTTGGCGTCAAGCGCCTCGGCCAGCGCCGGCAGCCACTCGCGAACCGGTGCTGGATCGTCGTCGGTGACGTTGTAGATGCCCGGCCCGTCCTGGTCGAGCGCGAGCACGGTCGCCGTCGCGGCATCGTCGAGGTGAATCCAGGAGACGTAGCCGCTCCCCTCGCCGACGATCGGGAACCGTCGCTTTCGCACGGGGCCGACCATGGCATCGTTGGCGGCACCGTAGAACGCGCCGTAGCGGAGCGCGATCCCGTCGGCCTCGGTGACCGCCTGCTCGAGATGACGCATCGCAGCGTGGCCCTCGCGCATCGTCGCCGGCGGGTCCGGGTCGAGAGGATCGTCTTCGGTCTTGACCATTCCACCCTCACGTGCGTTGCGCATGCTCGCGAAGCTCTGGGCGACGAACCCGCTCACGCCCGCCTCGCGCGCGGCGGCGAGCAGGTTGTCTGTGCCTACGGTGCGCAGGCGGTTGGTCTGCGCGAAGGTGCGGTCGAAGTTCCTACTGAAGCGTATGTCGGCGAGCGCGGTCGCCTGATGGACGATTGCCTCGGGCTCGGCTCTTAAGACCGTCTCCCGAACCGCACGCGCATCCAATACGTCGAGCACGACCGGGTCCGCACCCTGGTCGCGCAAGCTCTGCTTCTTTTCGGGCGAGCGGCAGGTGCCGATCACCTCGTGGCCATGATCTAAGAGTTGCGGGACGAGCCGGGTACCTATCGCACCGCTCGCGCCGACGACGAGGACTCTCATTCTCTCCTCTCGTCTCCTCTGAATGACTTAAGGCTGACCGTTTGAATTGCTCTCAAACCATCGGGCTCGGCACGGGTGGTGTCTGCGCAGCCGGGCGCAACCCAGCACGGCAGCGGTGACGGCACCGCGCTTCTGCAGGCGTTCCGTAACCGCGGCGGTCACCATGCGTCGGCAGCGCTTCTGGCCTACGCGAACCAAGCCTGAGCGCGACCGCCTGGAACGCCTGCTCGGTCAGCGGGAAACGCTCCGGCGTGATCTGTCCCTCGGGATTGCGGAGTGCCCGCTTCTGCTCTGGCGCGAGGCAGACATAGGCCACCCGGCGCACGTTGGCGAGCACACCGTCCAGGGGCGGGCCGCGACGGAGACGCGGGGTACGTCCTGAATGTCTGGGGCGTGGGCTACCGCCTCACCGCCCTCAGCTGATCAGGTCCGTGCCTGCTCGTCTTCCTCGACGTCGACGTCGGGGTCGAGCTCGTTCGCCCGCCGCGAGGTCATCTCGGCCTCGCGCCGGTCCGCCTCTGCCCGCTGCGCCATCTGCTCGGCGGCCGCGCGGCGCTCGTCGGCCTCCTGTGCTCGAGTATCCGCCTGCTGGCGGAGCTCTCGCGCCTCCTCACGCTGCTCGTCCAGACGACGCGAGCGTCGGACACTGAGCCAGATGAGCGCCAGCACGACGACGACTGCGACCACGATTAGTATCCAGATCCAAGCGTCCATGTGAACCTCCGGCTCTTTTTCCAGGGCTACCCGAAGAGCGGAGCCGCCACACTCAGAGGAGGCGCGCAAGCGCGGTCACGCCTGCGGCCGCAACGATGATCACAAGGAGTGGCGCGCGCAGGCGGATCGCCACGATCGCGGCCGCGATCCCGAGCAGCCGCTCGTCGAAGACGAGCCTGCGATCGGCGCCGACCGCCTGCGTGACGACGAGAGCGGCGAGGAGGGTCGGCGCGAGCATCTCCACGATCCCGGCCAGCTGGGACGGGAGTGTGCGGCCGCCGAGGAGCACGGGCCCGATCGCCTTGCAGACGATGGTCCCGGCGCCCACGACCGAGACGACGACCCAGGTCGAGCTCAAGGCTTCCTCCCACCGACGAGACACCCCGCCGTGGCGGCGATGATCGGGACACCGGGAGCGGTGAAGGGGATAAGGGCGAACGCGATCCCCCCGCCGACGAGCGCCGCCACGACCGCGCGGCGGGAGTGGATCTGCAGGACGAGCAGCGCGAGGAAGAGGGCGGCGAAGGCCGCGTCGAGCCCGAGCGAGTCTGGGTCTCCGAGCGCCTCGCCGCCGAGTGCGCCTGCGGCGGTTCCCGTTACCCAGCACGTGTAGAGGACGAGGCCCGCCCCGATGAGGACGCCGCGGTCGAAATTGCCGTCACGACGACGGGAGAACGCCCACGACTCGTCCACCACGAGTTGGCCCTCGAGAAGCCTCCGCAACGCGCCGCCGCGCAGAACCGCGGCGACCGAGATGCCGATGGGGACGTAACGGGCGTTCAGGAGGATCGCCGCGGTCGCCGCGGCGCCGACGCTTCCCGCCGCGCTCAGGACGGAGGCAGCCGCGAACTGCGCCGAGCCGGCGAACGTCGTCGCCGACATGACCACCGACGCGAGCGTGCCCATGCCGGCGGACTGGGCGAGGAGGCCGAACGAGACGCCGAAGACGAGGACGGCCGGGGCGATGGTCGCCGCCCGGCGCGCGCCGGCCCTATACGGGCTCGGCGACCCAGTCACGCGTCAGGAAAAGCCAGAAGGCGAGCCCGGAGTAGCGGCCGTAGCGACGGAAGCGGCGCTCGATCGCGGTGTCCTTCGCCTTCCGTCCGTTCAGGCTCGCATATGTCGGGCGGGTCCATGAGTCGAGAACGAGCCTCGAATAGCGGCCGATGAGCATCATGATGTGCGCCGCCGCGTAGGGCCCGACCCCCGGGAGGGCGAGCAGACGGGCCGCGACCTCGTCATCGGGGAGGTCGCCGGGATCGGCGGTCGCGAACTCCTCCAGGTCGATCTCGCCGGAAGCCACCGACTGGGCGAGGGAGCGCAGGTAGGCGCCGCGGTAGCCGCTCCTCGCCACGTCGCGGTAGAAGGACTCCGGCGCGGCCGCCATCGCGGCGGGGGAAGGGAAGGCGCGGCCGAACGGGCTGTCCGGCGGCGCCCCGGCGGCGGGCTCGCCGAGGTGCTCGACGATCGCGCTCACCATGCGGACGGTCCCCGACCACGCGGTGTTCGTGGTGCAAATCGTCTTGACGACGTCCTCGTAGACCGTCTGGCTCCGCATCAGCCGGCCCGCGCCCTCGGTCACCCAGGCAAGGTCGGGGTCCTCCGCTGCGAGCGCGTAGAAATCCGACAGGTCTTCGTCGATTCGGAGGATGTGCCGCACGCCCTCGAGAACCGCCTCGGAACGCCTGCCGGCGGTGCCGGTCAACGCAGCCTTCCCGCCTCGTCCCTCTAGCACGATCACGGTCTGCGGGCGGCCGCGGGGGACCGCCACGGTCGTCTCGAGCGTGCGCGCCTCCTCGTCGATGCGGTTCGGTGGCAGGTCGGCGACCCCGTGGGACATGATCGTCCGCCAGAGGTCGACCGGCTCGCCGCCGGCGCCCGCCAGCGCGAGCGTCGCCCTCCAGGTCACGAAGCCGATGCCGGGTCGTACTTCTGCTCCCACTGCGAGACTCCGAACGTCTCGCCGGGAGCTCCCCCGAGGCAGAGGACGGTCGTCCCCGGCTCGTGCGCGACACCGGAGCGGGTCGACGCCGGATCGGGCACGTAGACGAACGTTCCTGCGGGAGCCTCGACGGTCTCGCCGTCGACGGTGAACGTCGCGCTCCCCTTGGTGACGTAGAAGAGCTCCTCGTGCTTCGTGTCGGCCTCGTCGTGCTCGCCGACGATCTCACCTTCCTGGCTGGCGGTGTAGGCGTTGACCCCGAAGGACTGGATCCCGAAATGGATCCGGACCGCGTGCCAGTCCCGCTCGCCTTCTTCCTTCTCGCCCGGCGGCTCCGGAATCTGGTCGATGTGGGTCACCTGGTAGCCCGCCTCGCTCATACGTCCTCCTGTCGTCTGACTCCGTTACGGAGAGGTTATTCGCAGCCGGTCGCCGGCCGAGATGCCCCAGCCTGCGAACGCGCCCTGGTTGACTTCGAGCGCGCCGCGGTAGGTGACTTCCGGGTCGTAGAGCGGGCACGGGTCGGCGTCGCACGGCTCCATGTCGAGGATCTTCAGGATGCGCCCGTCTCCCGAGTAGAAGGCGATCGAGAGCGGGATGAGGGTGTCTTTCATCCAGACGGGGCCGGTGTGGTCCTCGGGGAAGACGAACGCCATCCCAGTCTCGGCCGGGAGGGTGGCCCGGCCCATGAGCCCCTGCTCCCGCTCTGCCGGCGAATCGGCGACCTCGACCGAGATCGTCGTCTGCTCGTCTCCGTGCGAGAGGACGGCTTGCGCGCCTGTCTCGGAGCCGTCTCCGCCGCCGCAGCCGGCGAGAACGACGAGGGCAGTCGCGAAAAGCGCTTTAGACGAGGGTCCCCCCTTCGAGGCCGAGAAGGATCTGCTTGCGCTCCAGGCCGCCGGCGTACCCCACGAGGCTGCCGGTTGAGCCGACGATCCGGTGGCACGGAACGACGATCGGAACAGGGTTTCGGTTGAGGGCACCGCCGACCGCCCGCGCCGCCTTCGGCTTCCCGATGCGGGCCGCGAGGCCGCCGTACGTGTCCACGCGCCCGTACGGGACGCGCTGGAGCTCGGCGAGAACAGACTGCTGAAAGGCGGGCAGGGCGCCCAGATCGACCGGGAGGTCGAACTCGTGGCGCCGGCCGTCGAAGTATTCGTCGAGCTCGCGGCGGGCTTCGTCCAGAGGCCGCGCGGATCGCAGCACGCGGATGCCGTGCAGGCGAGCAAGGCGGTCGACCTCCTCTTCCGGATCGGGATCGAAGGCGATCTCGCAGAGGCCGCGCTCGGTCGTGGCGACGAGAAGCGGGCCGATCGGGGAGTCGGTCAGGTCGTAGGCGACGTCGAGCAGGGCCTCGGCGGCTGCCCGGTCGCGGAAGGCGAGGTCGGTCTTGGCGGGAACGGTCATGTCATCCTCCTGCGCAGCCGCCTGACTCCCGACGAGGCGGCCTGACGGGCCGCGTCCTCGCTGGAGCCGAGCGCTGTCGCGATGTCTGCATAGTCCAGGTCGTAGCCGTAGCGAAGGACGACTGCCGCTCGCTCGGTCGCCGGAAGGTCGCCGGTCAGGTGGTCGAGCTCGGCGTAGACCGGGCGGCTGTCGTCAGCCGGTAGCTCGGGGATCTCCACCGTCGGCCTCCTCTTGCGGCGCTCGTCGATCGCGACCCGGGTCGCGATCCGGTAGGCCCACGCCCGCAGGTGGCGGGCGTGCTGCAGGTCTTGGTACCCACGGAGGGCCCGGAGGAACGTTTCCTGGAAGGCGTCGTCGGCCGCGTCGCGGCCTGCGAGCTTTCGGAGGTACGCGTAGATCTCCTCGCGGTACTCGTCGTAGAACCGTTCGAAGGGCGGTATCGCCACGGCGTTCATCATCTGCTCTAACGCGGCGGGCCGCTGAGATGTGAGACTGCCCTCGTGAACATCGCGGTCGTGGGTCACGTCGAGTGGATCGAGTTCGTCCGTGTCGACCACGTCCCGAAGACGGGCGAGATCGTCCACGCGGGCGAGACGTGGTGCGAGGCGGCCGGGGGAGGCGCGGTCGCCGCGGTGCAGCTGGCGCGCCTCGCCGGGTCGAGCACGCTCTTCACCGCGGTCGGCGACGACGAGCTCGGGGAGAAGGTCGTTCCGGAGCTCGTGCGCCACGGAGTCATCGTGCACGCAGGCGTCCGCCGGGAGCCCCAACGCCGCGGCTTCACGTACATCGACTCGGCCGGGGAGAGGACGATCACGGTCATCGGGGAGCGCCTGGGCCCGCGGCGCTCGGACGATCTCCCGTGGGACGAGCTCGCCGAGGCAGACGGCGTGTACTTCGTGAGCGGCGACGCGGCTTCCCTCAAGGCGGCGCGCGAGGCGAAGGTGCTGGTCGCGACCGCTCGGTCGATGGCGACTCTGGCGGAGGGCCGCGTCGAGCTGGACGCGCTCGTCCGAAGCCGAAACGACGAGGGCGAGACGTATCGCCCGGGCGACCTCGAGCCTCCACCGCGCTCCGACGTTGCGACGGCCGGGTCCCAGGGCGGGACGTTCACGTTCGCGAGCGGCGCACCGACCCACTTTCCGCCGGCGACCGCGCCGGGCCCGCTCGAGGACACCTACGGTGCGGGTGACAGCTTCGCCGCGGGACTCACGTACGGGCTCGCCGAAGGTCTGTCCATGGACGAGTCCGTAGGCCTCGCGGCGCGCTCGGGAGCGGCCGCATTGTCGAGACGCGGCGCCCACGGCGCCTAAGCAGATCGTTCGGCCAGCCGGTCGAGGATGTAGCCGGCGTACCAGGTCGGCCAGTCCTCGTCGCGCTCGCCGAGGTCGCGCTCGTACTCGCCGTGGGCGCTCTCGGCGGCTTTCAGCAGCTCGGCCAGCTCTTCTCGCGTCACATCCATCGTGCCTCCTTGTGGAGATCGGGGGTTGCCAAGTGGGAAGTTGTGGTTTACAGTGGGGCGAAGTGGGGATCAAGCCTCAGGCGGTTGGATGCTACTCGGCGAATACGAGCACACTCTCGACGACAAGAACCGACTTACCCTTCCGGCCAAGTTCCGGCAGGCCTTCGCGGGTGAGGTCGTCGTGTCGCGAGGGCTCGACGGCTGTCTCTTTGTGTTCACCCGGGACAACTGGAATTCCTTCGTGGCTGCCCAGCTGGAGGGCCTCAGTCCGTTTAGCAAGGAGGCGCGCCAGATGAGCCGCTACATGTTCGCCGGGGCCGCCGAGACCGAGCTCGACAAGCAGGGGCGGATGATGGTCCCGCCCGCGCTCCTCGGGCACGCAGGCCTCGGGCGCGAGGTCGTCGTCGCGGGCGTCCGTGACCACGTCGAGATCTGGGACCGGGCCGCCTGGTCAAAGCAAATCGAAGAGGTCGAAGGGAGTGTGGAGCTTGTTGCCGAGCGCCTTGCAGCGAAGCACGACTGACCACGTCCCCGTCCTCGCGGACGAGGTGCGGGGCCTCCTCGCCGTCACGCCGGGCGAGACCGTCGTCGATGCGACCTTCGGCGCCGGCGGCCACGCGCGCGTTCTCGCCGCCGGCCTGCAGGGAAAGGGCCGTTTCATCGCGATCGACCGGGACGCGACCGTGCGCCCGTTCTTCGAGCGCTTCGAGCGCGAGGCGGGCGTGCAGACGCGCTTCCTCCGGGGCGAGCTCTCCGTCATCCTCTCCCAGCTCGGCGCGAACGGTGTCGAGGCGGACGCGATCCTCATCGACCTCGGGGTCTCGAGCATGCAGATCGACCGGCCCGAGCGCGGCTTCTCGTACGCGGTCGACGCGCCGCTCGACATGCGCATGGACCCGTCCGGGGAGCTGAGCGCCAGGGAGATCGTCAACGAGTGGGACGAGCGCGCGCTGGCGACGATCTTCCGCCGCTATGGCGAGGAGCGGTTCGCACGCCAGATCGCCCAGGCGATCGTCCGCCGGCGCCAGGAGAAGCCGTTCGAGCGGACGGGCGAGCTCGTCGACGTCGTCAAGTCGTCCATCCCGGCACCGCGCCGCTTCGGCGACGGCCATCCCGCAAAGCGCGTGTTCCAGGCACTCAGGATCGCCGTCAACGAAGAGCTCGACTCGCTCGAGCGCGCGCTACCGGCTGCGCTCGCGATGCTGCGCCCCGGCGGCCGTCTCGCGGTCATCAGCTTCCACTCCCTCGAAGACCGGATGGTCAAGCGCTTCTTCGCTGCCCAGGCACGCGGGTGCACGTGCCCGCCCGAGCTTCCCGTCTGCGTCTGCGGAAACGAGCCGACGATGCGTCTCCTGACGCGCAAGGCCGTTCGTCCGTCGCCGCAAGAGACCGCCGAGAACCCGCGCTCCGCGTCGGCGAAGCTGCGGGCCGCAGCCAGGGTGAGGGAGGACTGATGGCGAGCTTCGCGCCCGCCACCGCGCGAGCGTATGCGCCGGCCGAGCCGCGCCGAAAGCCGGTCGCTCCCCCTCGGACCCAGCCACGTCCCCGGCGCGCCACCCGCGCGCAGGCTCGGCCGCGCGTTGCCGGCGGAGTTCTCTGGATCGTGATCGTCGCTGTGCTTCTCGCCGGCATCGTCGCCCTGAACGTCGCCGTTCTGCGTCTGAATATGCAGGTCGAGCAGCTCGACAACCAGCACGACGAGCTCGTTTCCAAGCGCGAGAACATCCAGTCGCAGCTGTCGTCCACGGCCGCCGCCGGGCGGATCGAGGACATCGCCACCAAGACGCTCCATCTGGGTGCGCCCGCATCGACCACGTACCTCGAGCTCGGGCACAGCGGTCCCTAGACAATGACCGCGCGGGTCGCGAACCGGCGCATTCGCCTCCTCATCGCTCTCTTCGCGGCCGTGTTCGCAGTCGCGCTTCTGCGCGCCGGCTGGCTTCAGGCCGTGCGTGCGCAGGCGCTCGGAAACCTCGCAACGAACCAGCACCGCGAGACGATCGAGGTGCCCCCGCATCGGGGCACGATCTACGATCGCCTCGGCGTCGAACTGGCGGTCGGCTCGCATGCGACGACCGTGTATGCGAATCCGCGTCAGATCCGCGACCCGCGTGCCGCCGCACTCGCGGTCGAGCAGAGCCTCGGTCTCGATGCGGACAAGGTGTACCCGCTGCTCGCGGACCGTTCGCGTGGGTTCGTCTACGTCGAGCGCCAGGCCGATTCCGGACTCGCACAGTCGCTCCAGGACAAGCACATCCAGGGATTCGGGTTCTACGACGAGGAGCGGCGGGACTATCCGCAGAAGCGGATCGGTGCCTCTGTCCTCGGCTACGCCGGCGTCGACAACAAGGGCCTCGCCGGCCTCGAGCTCGAGCTCGACAAGACGCTCACCGGCACGCGTGGCGAGAAGACCATCGTCAAGGACCCCTTCGGGCGCACCCTTCAGGTCGTCGACTCGAAGCCGGGGAGCGACGGCAAAGACGTCTACCTGACGCTCGACCAATCCATCCAGGGCCAGGTCGAGCGCGTGCTCGAAGAGACGCGGACGCGGTGGGCCGCCAAGTCGGCGAGCGCGATCGTCATGGATCCGCGCACGGGCGGGGTCCTGGCCCTCGCCAACGACCCCGGCTACGACGCGAACAAGTTTCCCGAGGTCTCGCAGGACCGGCAGCGAAACCGCACTGTCACGGACACGTACGAGCCGGGCTCGACGTTCAAGATCGTGACGATCTCCGGTGCGCTCGAGACCGGCGTCGTGACGCCGGCGACGAAGTTCACCCTGCCGTACGAGATCCAGGTAGCCGACCGGAAGATCCACGACGCGGAGCCGCGCGGAACAGAGACGATGACGACCGACCAGATCCTGTCGCGCTCGTCCAACGTCGGCGTCGTCACGATCGCGGAGGAACTGGGCCAGACCCGGGTCAACGACTGGATCCACCGCTTCGGCTACGGCCGACCGACGGGGATCGACTTTCCGGGCGAGAGCAAGGGGATCGTGCTCGCGCCCGAGGAATGGTCGGGTTCGACGATCGGCAACGTCCCCATCGGCCAGGGCATCGCGGTGACGCCGGTGCAGATGATCGCCGCCTACGGCGCGATTGCGAACCGGGGCGTCCTCATCGAGCCGCATCTTGTCGACCGGATCGGGAACGCTCACCGGGTGCAGCCGGTACGGCGGCGCGTCGTCTCGCCGAAGACCGCCGACGAGGTGCGTCACATGCTGCGCGAGGTCGTCGAGGAAGGGTCGGGCACGGCGGCGCAGATCCCCGGCTACCGGATCGCGGGGAAGACGGGAACGGCGGCCAAGCCAGACGGTGCGGGCGGGTACTCGACGTCGGCCTACGTGGCTTCGTTCGTCGGCTTCGTGCCGGCGAAGCACCCGCGCCTCGTCATCCTCGTGACGGTTGACGAGCCGCGCGGGGCCATCTGGGGCGGGGTCGTGGCGGCGCCGGCATTCGCCGAGATCGCCAAGTTCGCCTTGCAATACCTCGAGATTCCGCCCGACTAGCCGGGGCCGCCGCGGGCCTCCCTCCAGCTCGATCCTAACGGTGAGAGGTGCGCGTGTGGCGCGTGAAACGTCAGAATATCCGTGCAAAAGAGCGGTTTTTCAGACGCTCGACCCATCGAGACACAGAGGCGCCCGTTGCTAGACTCCGGCCCCATCGACCTCGAGCTCCTGGCCCACGCCGTGCACGCCACGCGCACCGCGAATCCGGCCCCCGCCGACGTCACCGACCTGGCCTACGACGCACGGCGCGTGACCCCGGGGGCTCTCTTCGTCTGCGTGCCCGGGATCACGGCGGACGGGCACGACTACGCGTCGCAGGCAGTGGCCGAAGGCGCCGCCGCGCTGATCGTCGAGCGCGAGCTCGACGTGCCCGTGCCGCAGCTCGTCGTCGGGGACGCCCGCGAGGCGATGGCCCTCGCCGCCGACGCCTTCTTCGGCCATCCGACGCGCGAGCTCGAGGTCGCCGGGATCACGGGGACGAACGGGAAGACGACGACCGCGTTCCTCCTCTTCGCCATCCTTGCCGCGGCCGGGCGGCGCCCGGGTCTCCTCGGCACCATCGAGAACCGGGTCGGCGGCGAGCGCCGCGCCGCGGTGCGGACGACCTCCGAGGCGATCGACGTCCAGCGCCTCCTGCGCGAGATGCTGGACGCGGGCGACAGAAGCGCCGCCATGGAGGCGACTTCCCACGGCTCCGCGCTGAAGCGCCTGCTCGGGATCCGCTTCGCGGTCCTCGTCTTCACGAACCTGAGCCAGGACCACCTCGACTTTCACGGGACGCTCGAGGACTACTACGACGCGAAGCGCCGGCTCTTCACCGAGCCCGACCTCGACGGACGCAGGCCTCCGGCGGTCGTCAACATCGGGGACGTCCATGGCCGGCGGCTCGCCCAGGAGCTTCGTGACATGGGCGAGGAGCTGGTGACCTTCGAGCTGGCGGACGCAAGGGACCTCGAGCTGACCGCGGGCGGCGCGCGCTTCACCGTGGACGGCATCTCGCTCGCGACGAAGCTCCGGGGGCGCTTCAACGTGGAGAACGTCCTCGGAGCGGTGAAGGCCGCGCGCGTTCTCGGGCTCGAGCCGCAGCCGATCGCCACTGGCATCGAGCACGTCACTGGAGTTCCAGGCCGCTTCGAGGCCGTCGACGAGGGTCAGCCGTTCACGGTCCTCGTCGACTACGCGCACACGCCGGAAGCGCTCGAGAACGTCCTCACGGAGGCGCGCGAGATCGCGGCCGGCCGCCTCGTCTGCGTCTTCGGCTGCGGCGGCGACCGCGACCGGAGCAAGCGGCCGCTCATGGGCGACGTCGTCGCCCGTCTCGCCGACTCGGCGATTGTCACGTCCGACAACCCGCGGAGCGAAGACCCGCAGGCAATCATCGACGAGATCCTCGCCGGAATGTCCGCCGATCCGGAGGTCGAGCCCGACCGCGAGGCTGCGATCGCGTCCACCCTCGAGCGTGCCGGGGAGGGGGACGTCGTCGTCATCGCCGGGAAGGGCCACGAACAGGGACAGGAGTTCGCAGACCGAGTCCTCCCCTTCGACGACCGGGAGGTCGTTCGGGAGACCCTGCGCCGGCTGGCGGCCCGGGCATGATCCCGCTCACCCTCGAGGAGATCGGCCGCGTCGCCACGGGAGAGCTGAGACCCGGGGCCGGAGACCCGGTCGCCGGGGTGACCATCGACTCGCGGCGCGTCGAGCCTGGTGACCTCTTCGTCGGCGTCGGGCGCGGCGTCGACTTCGCGGACGAAGCCCTCCAGGCCGGGGCCGCGGCGGCGCTTCTCCCGGAGGACGCCTTCACCGACCTCGCCGGCATCGCGCGTGAAGTCCGCTCGCGGAGCGGTGCGAAGGTCGTCGCCATCACGGGCTCGACCGCGAAGACCTCGACGAAGGACATCCTCGCGGCGCTTTGCCGGCCGCACGCACGCACGGTGGCGGCCGAGGGAAGCCAGAACAACGAAGTCGGCCTTCCCCTGACGCTCTGCAAGCTCGAGCCGGACACCGAGGTCGCGGTCGTCGAGATGGGCATGCGCGGCCTGGGCCAGATCGCCGAGCTCTGCGAGGTCGCGCGGCCGGACATCGGGATCATCACCTCTGTCGGCCCCGTCCACCTCGAGCTCCTCGGCTCGGTCGAGCGCGTCGCGCAGGCGAAGGCCGAGCTGATCGAGGCGTTGCCTCCCGGCGGGACGGCCGTCGTCCCGGCCAAACAGCCCTATCTCGAGCCATACCTGACGCGGAGCGACATCGAGGTCTCCCGCTTCGGGGAGGGCGGCGACGTCTCGCTCATTTACTTCGCCGCCCACGACGGGCAGGCGCGCCTCAAGGTGACGGCGTTCGGACGGCCGCTCACCCTCGAGTTCAGCTTTTCCTCCCGCTACAACGCGACGAACGCGCTCGCCGCGCTCGCCGCCTACCACGCACTTGGCCTGCCGTTGGGGAAGGCTGGGCGCGGGGCGCGCCATGTCCAGCTTTCGCGCCTCCGCGGGGAAGAGGTCCCCCTCCCCGAGGGAGGCATCCTCATCAACGACTGCTACAACGCGAACCCGCTCTCGATGGCGGCCGCCCTCGACCACCTGGCCGAGCGCGCCGGTGATCATCGGAAAGTTGCGGTGCTCGGCGACATGGCCGAGCTCGGGCCCGGCGCCGCTTCGTACCACCGGGAGGTCGGAGCCGCCGCAGCCCGTGCCCGCGTGGACGTGCTCGTCGCCGTCGGCCCGCTCGCCCGCGGCTACGTCGAGGGAGCGCGCGGAGTGCAGACGGTGCGGTGGGCCCCGACGGTCGAGGCCGGGCTGACCGTGCTGCGGCAGCTCCTGCAGCCGGGCGACTGCGTGCTCGTCAAAGCCTCACGCTCAATGGGGCTCGAGGCGATCGGCGAAGCCGTCGCCGTCGTCCCGGCCCGAAGTTAGTCTCCGCGCGTGGTTCAGGTCCTTCTCGCGGGGCTCATCTCGATGGTCATCTCGATCGTCGCCGGGCCCAAGTTCATCGACTTCCTGCGCCGCAACGAGTTCGGGCAGCAGATCAGGGAGGAGGGCCCACAGGGCCACGTCGTGAAGCGCGGGACGCCGGCGATGGGGGGCCTTCTGATCATGCTCGCGATGGCGATCCCGTTTCTCGCCTTTTCGAAGCACACGCTGCCGGCGCTGACGGCCTTCTTCGTCACGCTCGGCTGTGCGGCGATCGGCTTCGTCGACGACTGGACGAAAATCGCCCGCCGCCGCTCGCTCGGCCTCGCCGGCCGCTGGAAGCTCGTCTGGCTTGCGGGGATCACGGTCATCGTCGGCCTGGTCGTGTCCGATCGCGGCTTCTCGACGTCCGTCTACGTGCCCCTGATCGACGTGGACGTGCCGCTCTCCTACGTGTGGTACGTGCTCGCCTTCTTCATCATCGCGGGCGCGGCCAACGGTGTGAACCTCACGGACGGGATCGACGGCCTCGCCGCCGGTACCACGACGATCGCGATCCTCACGTACACGGCCATGAGCCTGGTCGCCGCCCTTACAGCCGTGCGGCGCGGCGCACCTGCCGACCCGGTCGACCTCGACCTCGCGATCCTGGGCGCGAGCCTGATCGGGGCTTCGATCGGATTCCTCTGGTACAACGCCTTCCCGGCGCAGGTCTTCATGGGCGACACGGGCTCGATGGGCCTGGGAGGCGCGCTCGCAGCCTTTGCGATCATGACGAAGACGGAGCTGCTGCTCCTCCTGATCGGCGGCATCTTCCTGGTCGAGGCACTCTCCGTGATCCTGCAGGTGCTCACCTACAAGTGGTTCGGGCGCCGCATCTTCCTGATGGCGCCGCTCCACCACCACTTCGAGATGAAAGCCTGGTCGGAGACCCGGATCATGGTGCGCTTCTGGATCGCAACCGCGATCCTTTGCGCCTGCGGCTTCGTTCTTTATTACGCCTACTTCTCCAATTTCAATAACTTGGCCAGCTGACAAAGTGCTCGTCCTCGGCCTCGCCCGCTCCGGCGAGGCGGCGGCGCTCGCGCTGGCGCGCCGAGGCGTGCGGGTCGTCGGGATCGACCGGCGGGACGACGTCGACGCGGGGAGGCTTCGCGAGGCAGGCGTCGAAGTCGTCCTCGGCGCGGACAACCCCGAGCTTCTCGACGGCGTGGACCTGCTTGTGAAAAGCCCAGGCGTACCTCCGGCGGCTCCCCTTGCAGCCGCTGCGCGGGAGCGTGGAGTGACTGTCTGGAGCGAGGTCGAGCTCGGCTCCCGGCTTCTCGCCAACCGGATCCTCGGCGTCACCGGGACGAACGGGAAGACGACGACGTGCGAGCTTCTCGGCGACATCTTCCGCGCCGCCGGCATGGACGTGGCCGTGGCCGGAAATGTCGGCCGCCCACTGACCGGGCTCGACGGAGCGCTCGGCGAAGGAGCCTGGATCGTGTGCGAGCTCTCGAGCTTCCAGCTGGAGGACATCGACACCTTCCGCCCGAACATCGCGGTGCTGCTCAACCTCGCGCCCGACCACCTCGATCGCCACGAGACCTTCGAGGACTACCGCACCGCGAAGATCCGGATCTTCGAGAACCAGACCGCGGAGGACGTCGCCGTCGTCCCACGCGGCTTCGGCTCGATCCCGGGCGACGCCCGGCGGATCGAGTTCTCGCTCGAGGACGAGTTGCCCGCGGAGCCCAGCATTCCCGGTGAGCACAACCGCGAGAACGCCGCCGCCGCGACCATCGCGGCCCGTGCCGCGGGGATCCCCGACGACGCCATCGCCGCCGGCCTCTCGTTGTTCGCGGGGGTCCCGCACCGGCTCGAGCTCGTCCGGGAGGTGAGCGGAGTTCGCTTCGTGAACGACTCCAAGGCGACGAACCCGGACGCGGCCGAGCGTGGCCTCTCCGCCTATCCGCCTGGACTCCGCCTGATCCTCGGCGGCAGCCGCAAGGGAATCCCGTTCGAACGACTCGCCAAGCGGGCCGCCGCGTCGGGCGTGGCCCAGGCATACCTGATCGGAGACTCCGCGGACGAGATCGCCGAGGCACTCGCGGCCGAAGGTGTCCGCTTCACGTACTCGCGCGACCTGCCGACCGCGGTCCAGGACGCGTTCCGCGACGCCGACCCGGGAGAGGTCGTTCTTCTGTCGCCCGCGTGCGCGAGCTACGACCAGTTCCGCGACTTCGAGGAGCGGGGAGAGCGCTTCCGCGAGCTCGTCGAGGCGCTGTGAGGCGCCCCGGCGGCAGCCACCTCGAGTACCACCTCCTCGTCCTCGTCACGCTGGGCCTCGTGGCCTTCGGGCTGGTGATGGTCTACAGCGCGAGCTCGGCCCGCGCTCTTCTCTCCTCCGACGCACCGTCCTACTACCTGAAGCGCCAGGCGATCTACGCCGTCATGGGCCTCGTCGCACTCGTGATCCTTTCGCGCTTCGACTTCCACCGCCTGCGCCACGCCACGCAGCCGCTCCTCGCCGTCACGTTCTTCCTGCTGGTGGCCGTGCTCGCCATCGGCACCGCCGTCAACGGCGCGCGCCGCTGGATCCCGATCGGCTTCATGAACTTCCAGCCGTCCGAGCTCGCCAAGCTCGTGCTCGCGCTCTGGACAGCGGCACTTCTCGCTCGGAAGCCGGCACCGCGCACCCTCGGCGAGCTCGCCAAGCCCATCGGCGTCGTGGTGGGGCTCGCCTGCGCGTTGATCCTGATCGAGCCCGACCTCGGCACGGCGATCGCCATCGCGATCATGGTGTCGGCGATTCTCGTCGTCTCCGGCACCCGACTTCGGCTCCTCGCCTCGGCGACCGGGATCGCGACGGGCATCGTCCTCCTCGCCATCTGGTTCGAGCCGTACCGCCGCGAGCGGATCTTCAGCTTCCTCGATCCCTGGCACGACCCACAGGGCGCCGGCTTCCAGGCCGTCCAGTCGATGATCGCGCTTGGCTCGGGCGGCTTCTTCGGAGTCGGTCTCGGCGAGAGCGTGCAGAAGATCTATTACCTTCCCGAGGCGTCCACGGACATGATCTTCGCCATCGTCGGTGAGGAGCTCGGGCTGATCGGCGCCATGGCCGTCATCGCAGCATTCGCGGTGTTCGCCTACGCCGGCTTCAACGTCGCGCTGCACTGCCGGGACCCCTTCGGCAAGCGGCTCGCCGCAGGGATCACGGCGCTCATCTGCGGGCAGGCCGCCGTGAACGTGAGCGCGGTCATGGGCATCGCGCCGCTGACCGGGATTCCGCTTCCTTTCGTCTCCTACGGAGGCTCCAGCCTGGTGGTCGGCCTCGCTGCCGTGGGCATCCTCCTTAACATCGCGTCGAACCATGCCGTCGTCCGGGAAACCGAAGTGCCTGATCGCGGCCGGCGGAACCGCCGGACACGTGCTTCCGGCACTCGCCGTCGCCGAGTCGCTTAGGACGCTCGG
>JBKPPF010000032.1:0-13653 GCA_046733475.1 Actinomycetota bacterium | reverse complement strand
TCGCCTTTCTCAGCTCGAACATGTATGGGCATGCGGGTTATCGTCCCCGGCAATGCCGCGCCTGGTCAAGCGGCCATCGCTCGAGGAGATCCTCGACTTCTGCGCGCGAGAGCCGATCGAACGGGTCTTCCTGGAGGACGTTGCCCGGCGCGGCCTGGGTCGCTTCGCCGCGCTGCGGGACGGAGGGGAGCTTGTCGCCGTCTGCCATCTAGGCGCGAACCTCGTCCCTTCAGGCGAAGGCGCGGGGGCCTTCGCGAAGATCGCCGCACGCTCGCGACCGCGCATGCTGATCGGCGACGAGCGCGCGGTCACCGATCTCTGGGAGGCAGCCCGCGACCAGCTTCCCGGCGTACGCGAGGACCGGCCCGGGCAGCCCGTCTACGCCCTCGACGAGGAGCCCGCAGCCGGCGGCTCTGCGCTTCGCTCGGCCACCCTTCACGACCTCGACCTCCTCATCCGCACCTCGGCAGCGGCGTTCCTGGAGGAGGTCGGCATCGACGCCTATGCTCGCGACCCGGCGCTCTTCGAGTGGCGCACCCAGACCCAGATCGAGGAGGGTCGCAGCTGGCTCTGGGAGGAGGACGGGACGGTCCTCTTCAAGGCCGAGGCGTCCGCCTGGACGGACCGGGCCGCTCAGCTGCAGCAGGTCTGGGTCGACCCCTCCGTGCGGGGCCAGGGCTACGGGAAGCGCGGCCTCGCCGACCTGTGCCGCCTCCTGCTCGCCCGCACGCCGTCCGTCTGTCTCTTCGTGCGCCCCGAGAACGCGCCCGCGATCGCCCTCTACGACTCGATCGGCATGCGCCGCGTCGGCGCGTACCGCTCGCTCATCTTCGAGTAGTGACGATCGCCACGTAGCTACACCGGAACGGGTGATGGCGGTGCTCGCCCTTGCCGCCGATGATCCGTGCATCTTGCGGCGGATCGGCGTCATTGCGGCGACGCTCGTTCTCGTTGCGCTCTCCAGCGGCTGCGGTGGCAGCGAGAGCGTCCACGGGCACAGCTGCGGCCCCACGGACCAAAAGTTCATCGAGACCGCGTCGACGGACATGATCGTTCTCGGTGTCCTCAACGCGGACTACCAGAGCGGCGCCGTCGAGCCGAAGGACGTCTCCCAGGAGGCCTTCGACTCGGCCTTGCGCATCCAGCACTCCGACCCGAAGGACCCTTCGCTCAAGACCGCTCAGCGCTACCTGGACGCGATGTTCCAGGAGTACGGCGCCGCAGTCACGATTCAGGCCAAGGGTGGCGACGCGGGCGAGCGAATGTACCGCGCGTACGGGCTCGCCAACTTCGCTCACGATGTGCTCGCGCAGGCCCAGCCGGCCCTCTACAAGCAAGGATGCGATGTCGGACCATTGCTCTGACCCGGGCAGCTACGCCGTAAAATTGGTGCGTGGACGCCGCTGCGCTTCGCGCGCGGATCGAAGAGCACATCCGCCGGTACGACTTGGTGCCGCCGAGCGGGGATGTTGTCTGCCTGGTTTCCGGTGGCCCGGACTCGACATGCCTCTGGCATGCGCTTGGGGCCCTCGGCTACCGCGTCGACGCGCTCCACGTCAACCATAAGCTCCGCGGGACCGAGTCCGAAGCGGACGCGCGTTTCTGCCGTGAGCGCCTCGGGGCCGAGGTCGTCGAGGCTCCGCCGCTGAACGCAGCCTCCGAGGAAGAGCTCCGGGACCTTCGCTATGCCGTCGCAGGAGACCGGCTTCGCGCCACCGGGCACACCGCCTCCGACCAGGTCGAGACCGTCCTCTACCGCCTCGCCGCGAGCGGGACGACCACAGGGATCCGCGCGAAGCGCGAGGATGGCGTCGTCAGGCCGCTCCTCACTGTGTGGCGCGACGAGACCGAGGCCTACTGCCGCGCGGAGGGCCTCGACTTCCGCCTCGACTCCACGAACGACGACACCTTGCGGGGCCTGATCCGCCGAGAGATCCTCCCCGCGCTCCGCCGCCTTCATCCCGCGGCCGAGGAGAACGTCCTGCGCGCTGCGGAACCGCCCGCGGAGCTGCCAAGGCCGATCGAGAGAGCGCTGTTAGAGTTGCTCGCCTCGCAGGCAGGAGCCAAGCGAGTAGACCTAGGTGACGGCCGGGTGGCGGTAAGGGAATACGGGAGCGTCTGGCTCGAGCGAGCGCCTGTCCGGCTGGACGGGCCCGTCTCCTGGGGCCCGTGGCGCCTGCGCCCGAACCGCGACGGCCTCTGGGTGCGGTCCTGGCGGGCCGGCGACCGGCTCGCATCGCGCGGAAAGAAGATCCAGGACATCTTCGTCGACGCGAAGGTGCCGCGCTCCGAGCGCGAGGCCTGGCCGCTCGTCGTCAAGGGGGACGAGGTCGTCGTCGTCCCCGGGATCGCCTCGGCGCCCGGCTGGGAGGGCGCTGTCGGAGAGGAGCGCGAATGAACCAGGTGAAGAACGAGCTCTCCGCTGCCGTCAGCGAGATCCTGATCGACGAGGAGATGCTGCACGGCCGTATCGCCGAGCTCGGCGCGCAGATCTCGGACGACTACCGCGGCGGGGACCTGCTCCTCATCGGCGTCCTGAAGGGCGCGATCTTCTTCATGGCCGACCTGATGCGCTCGATCGACATTCCCTGCGAGGTCGATTTCATGGCCATCTCGAGCTACGGAGCCGGAATCGACTCCTCCGGCGTCGTTCGGATCCTCAAGGATCTCGACGTCTCGATCGAAGGTAGAAACGTGCTCGTCGTCGAAGACATCATCGATTCCGGACTGACCCTTTCCTACTTGCTCCGCAACCTGGAGGCCCGTGAGCCAGCTTCGCTCGAGGTCTGTGCCCTCTTGACCAAGCCTGAGCGCCGCGAGAACGACGTCACCTGCCGTTACGTCGGCTTCGAGATCCCGAACCGGTTCGTGATCGGATACGGCCTCGACTTCGCCGAGCGGTACCGAAACCTGCCCTTCGTGGGCGTCCTCAGGGACGAACTGGCGGCGCAGGCGGAGGACACGGTCTGAAAAACCGAAACCGGTCCCTGTCACGAATATCCAGGCTGCTACCGTTAACCCACTAGAGGAACCTTCTTGAACCGTTTCTTCCGTAGCGCACTCTTCCCCCTGATCGTCATCGTTCTCCTGGTCTTCCTGGCCTCGCGGACGCTCCTGCCCGGAGGGTCGAGCGACACCCAGAAGATGACCTTCAGCGGGTTGATCGCGATGGTCGAGGACAACCCTGGCGCGATCGACAGCGTTCTCTTCGTCCCGAAGAGCCGCGAGATCCAGGCGGACCTTTCGAACGGGAAGAAGGTCAAGGTCAACTATCCGACCGACGAGTCGCAGTTCTCCTTCCAGCAGATGCTGGAGGACTCGAGCACGCCGATCCCCTTCGACTCGAAGGGCACGGGCGACTCCGCGTGGTGGAACATCCTCACCTACCTGCTGCCGTTCCTCCTCTTCTTCGGCTTCTGGATCTTCTTGATGAACCAGGTGCAGGGAGGCGGCTCGAAGGTGATGAGCTTCGGCAAGAGCCGCGCGAAGCGGATGGCGCCCGACTCGCCGAAGATCACGTTCAAGGACGTGGCCGGCGTGGACGAGGCCGTCGAAGAGCTCCAGGAGATCAAGGAGTTTCTGGAGAACCCGAAGAAGTTCCAGGCCCTCGGTGCGCGCATCCCGAAGGGCGTCCTCCTTTACGGTCCGCCCGGCACCGGTAAGACGCTGCTCGCGCGTTCGGTCGCCGGCGAGGCCGGCGTGCCGTTCTTCTCGATCTCCGGCTCCGACTTCGTCGAGATGTTCGTGGGCGTGGGGGCCTCGCGCGTGCGCGACCTCTTTGAGCAGGCGAAGCAGGCGAGCCCCTGCATCATCTTCATGGACGAGATCGACGCCGTCGGCCGCCACCGCGGCGCGGGTCTCGGCGGCGGCCATGACGAGCGCGAGCAGACGCTGAACCAGCTCCTCGTAGAGATGGACGGCTTCGAGATGAAGGACAACATCATCCTCATCGCCGCCACGAACCGGCCCGACATCCTCGACCCGGCCCTCCTGCGGCCCGGGCGCTTCGACCGCCAGATCGTGGTCGACCGGCCCGACCGGAACGGGCGCAAGAAGATTCTCGAGGTGCACACGAAGGGCAAGCCGATCGACACGACGATCGACCTCGACACACTTGCGGCGGGCACGCCCGGCTTCACCGGCGCCGATCTCGCGAACCTCGTGAACGAGGCCGCCCTCCTCTCTGCGCGCCGCGGCAGGAAGACCATTGGCGAGCACGAGCTCGAGGAAGGGATCATGCGCGTGATCGCGGGCCCGGAGAAGAAGACGCGTCTCCTCTCCGAGCATGAGCGCAACGTCACCGCCTATCACGAGATGGGACACGCCCTCGTCGGCCACTACCTGCCGAACTGCGACCCGGTGCACAAGATCTCGATCATCAGCCGCGGCGCGGCCCTCGGCTACACGATCTCGCTTCCGTCCGAGGACAAGTTCCTGACGACGAAGTCCGCGCTGACGGACCAGATGGCCATGACGCTCGGCGGCCGCGCCGCCGAGGAGCTCGTCTTCAACGAGGTCACGACAGGCGCTGCGAACGACCTCGAGAAGGTGACGAGCTCCGCAAAGCACATGATCATGCGCTACGGCATGAGCGAGAAGCTCGGCCCGCGCGTCCTCGGCCGCAACCACGACATGCCGTTCCTCGGCCGCGACATGGGCGCGGAGCCCGACTACTCCGAGGAGATCGCACGCGAGATCGACGACGAGATCCGTCGCGTGATCGAAGAAGCCCACGAGCGTGCGCTCAGCGTCCTCCGCGAGCACATGGACGACCTGCACCAGATCTCCAAGCTCCTCATCGAGCGCGAGACCATCGACAAGGACCAGTTCGAGCGCCTGCTCGCCGGCGAGGCCGCCGAAACGGTCTTCCCGGACGAGACCCCGAGCGCTCCCGCCGAGGCCGACAAGCCGAAGCCGCGCACCGAGCCGAAGCCGCGGCCGTTCCCGCTTCCGGGCGCGACCATGCAGCCTCCGCCCGAGCCCGAGGGCGCGAACTAGCTCTTATCGACGCCGGAACCGTCGGCGGCGTCTTCGCACCGGCGGCGGAGGCACCGTTTCGCCGGCGACGATCGCAGACGGGGCCGCCTGAGCCAGGTACGCGGCGAGCTCGTCGTCAAGGGCTTGAGCGGCGGTGGTCAAACCGACCCCCTGATCTCCGGGAGGTGAGCGCCACTCGCCAGGACGTGGGCAAGACCGGCTTCAATCAGTTCTTGTGCGGCCTGTCGGCGGCGGCCTATGCGGCCGTCCCAGAGAGGCCGCAGTGATCTGACGAGCCCGCCCCGCTCGATGAACGAGCTCAGCCGCCCCGGGTCGGCCTGTACTTCTGCGTTGCGCTCCGGATGCTTGGCTGTCCTCGATTGTTCGCGCGCCGTCGTCAACGCCCGGGAGCACGTGCGAATGGAGGTCGATCACTCTGGCAGGATAGGGCTCCCGTGAAGCAATCCATCGAGGAGTTGCTGCCCCGACCCAGCGTGATGGGCGTCGTCAACGTGACGCCGGACTCGTTCTCGGACGGCGGGGTTTTTCTGCACCCGCAGGCGGCCATCGCGGAGGCGCGCGGGATGCTCGACGAAGGCGCGGCGATCGTGGACGTCGGCGGCGAGTCGACCCGCCCCGGCTCCGAAGGCGTTTCGGTCGAGGAGGAGCTCGATCGCGTCGAGCCCGTCCTCGCAGCGCTCGTCGACGTGCCGGTCTCCATCGACACCTCGAAAGCCGAAGTCGCGCGCCGGGCCCTCCAGGCGGGCGCGGTGCTGGTGAACGACGTCACAGCGCTCAGGGGAGAGCACGAGCTTGCAGGCGTCGTCGCCGACTCGGACGCGTGCCTGTGCCTGATGCACATGCTCGACGAGCCGCGCACGATGCAGGACGATCCGCGCTACGAGGATGTCGTCTCCGAGGTGAAGGCCTTCCTGGAGGAGCGCCTCGAGTTCGCGACCGAGGCCGGGATCGACGAGGAGCGCATCTGTCTCGACCCTGGCATCGGCTTCGGCAAGACTGTGGAGCACAATCTCGAGCTCCTCGCGCGCGTGGACGAGATCGCCGCGCTCGGCCGGCCCGTGCTCGTGGGCGCTTCCCGCAAGCGCTTCCTCGGCAGGCTCATGGGCGACGTCGGTGCGCTCACAGGCACGGTCTCCGCCGGGGTCGCTGTCGCGGTGCTCGCCTACGAGCGCGGAGCGGCGATCTTCCGCGTCCACGACGTGCGCGAGCACGTGGAAGCGCTCGCTGCCGCGCGCGCCCTCGAGGAGGCGAGCCGCTCATGAGTCAGATGGAGATCGAGATCGACGGGCTCGAGCTCATGGGCTTCCACGGCGCGACCAAAACCGAGCAGGAAACGGGTCAGCGCTTTCTCTTCGACGTCTGGCTCGTCGCCCACGACGCGGGCGTGCGCAGCGATCACCTCGACGACACGATCGACTACACGAAGGTCGTCGCCTGCATCCGTGAGATCTCGGACTCGCATCGGTTCAACCTGATCGAGGCGCTGGCCGCAGCGATCGCCGATGCGCTCGTGGAGCGCTTCGACGTCTCACGCGTGCGGGTGCGCGTCCGGAAGCCCGAGGTTCAGCTCGACGCGCCGGCCGAGTACACCGCGGCGACCATCGAGCGCGAGCACCGCTAGTTGACGACCAGGTCGAGCTTGTAGTTCTTCGTCGCGGAGTCGTCCCGCGGCTGGCCGAAGCAGGAGAAGAACGGGGGCTTCTGATCCGAGAAGCAATGGGTGAAACGCGTGCTCGCGTTCGTGACCACGATGACGACCTTGGCGACGGTGCTATCGAATGCGATCGGGGCCGGCAGGCTGCCGTCTCCGTCTCCGTCGAGCGCGATCTCCTGCTCGACGATCGCGCCACCGCTGTCGAATGAGAGCACCGTCGCACGCGGGCTCGTCACAGCGGAGCGGAAGTTGGCGTCGACATCGAGCGTCGTGGCTCCGGCTCCGGGGGAGATGACCCAGTAGTCGTTCGACATGTGTGTCATCTTCGTGTCGGCCGCGTAAGGAGCACCGGCAGGGGGGAGCGCGGTGTTTGTGTATTTCTGACCGGCGCGGGTGTTGAACTGGGCGCCGTCCTTGTACCAGGCGGCCGGCGCGGCGTTGGCGACGCCGAACTGCCGGAAGACTGGCGGGAAGGTCTCGCCGTGAGCGCCGAGGAAGGTCACGATCGCCTTGGTTGAGTACTCGAGGCCGTTGATCGTCCCTGGCCGCGCTTTCGCGTCCACCCACATCTCGTGGACGAACGTCGGATTCGGGGCGGTGGGCGCTGGGTGTACGTCTGGCGAGCTGAAGTACTCCGCGAGGAAGCGAATAAAGATCCACGAGCCGTACTGAGTCCCGTTGCTGGCAAAGCGGTCGATCGGACGGTGCGGGTTGCTCTTGCTGATCGGGCTGGCGGAGAAGTACTGGTAGTTGTCGTGGATCGCCGGGTAGACGTCCGCCTCCATGTTCACGGCGGTCGCCTCGAGGAACCACAGGTCTTCGAACGCGTCGTAGTTGAACTGGATCGCATGGTTGAACTCGTGCGCGGCGGTCACCTTCAGGGCTGCAACTCCGGTTGCGGCTCCGCCGAACTGCTTCTTCGAGAAGTCGTCGTCAAAAACGCAGTAGGCGGAGATGTTGTTCTGGGTCTGGATCTTGGGGTCGTCGCTCGTGCAGTAGCCGTAGAGCCCCTGGGCGCCGACGTCCTGAATGAAGATGTCGATCTTCCGGTTCGGGTTCCCGCCCCGATGAGATCCTGAGTTGTCGTCTCGCTTGGGCGGGCCGTACTGGTAATCGAAGACTTCCTTCTGCCAGACGAAGCTCATGACCGACCTCACCTTGTCGATCCAGTCCGGGATGTGGTTCTTCGGGTTCTTATCCGCGAGCGACGGGGCATCGCGGGTGCTCCGCACCCAGTGGACGCAGAAGTTCGTGAAGCATTCGTGCCGGAAGTCGCTCTTCGGTGCCGTGTAGTTCCCGTTGCCGTTATCGGTCGGCCTGGCGAGAATCGCCTCCGCAAGACGGCGATCTGCGGGCGAGAGCTGGCGAACCGAAGCGGCGAGGTTGCGAAGAAGAGCCGTTGCGCCGCGGGGGTCGACTTTCCCGTGGAGCCGGTAGCTCGGATCGGCGAGATGCGGGCGGAAGACGGCGAGCGCTTGCTGCAGCGCCACCTCCGGCTTCGGCAGCGCCTGGCGTCCGTGTTCGCCCTGAGCACCCGCCGTCCCTACGGCGGAGAGCATGGCAACGAAGATGGCAGTGACCCCGAGACCCTTACGCACTGCAACTGATCAAAGCAGGTGCCTCGGCCGCTGAATAGGGTGATTTTTGTGCGCGCATACATCGGTCTCGGGGCGAACCTCGGTGAGCGCGAGGCAACGCTGAGGCGGGCCCTGGAAAGGCTTGCCAGCACGCCAGGGGTCGCGGTCGTCGGCGTCTCGTCCTTCCGCGAGACGGATCCCTTCGGAAACGTCGACCAGCCGCGGTTCGTGAACGCGGCCGCCGAGATCGAGACGAGCCTGGGCCCGCGGGAGCTCCTCGACCGCCTGCTCGAGGTCGAGCGGAGCCTCGGCCGCGACCGTTCCCGCGAGGAGCGTTGGGGTCCGCGCACGGTCGACCTCGATCTTCTGCTGTACGGCGAGGAGACAGTGGGCGAGGCCGGGCTCGAGATCCCGCACCCTCGGCTGGCCGAGCGCGCGTTCGTGCTGGAGCCGCTCCTGGAGCTCGATCCCGACCTTCGGCTGCCCGATGGGCGTGCGCTGCGGGATCTGCACCCCCCGGAGCTAGAATGAGCGCATGTCCCACCTCGACGAGCTCGACGAATACGAGGCGAAGCTCGAGCTGCGGCTGAAGAAGGAGTACTCCGACGTCTTCGGCCTCTTCCGCTTCTGCGTCGTCACGCAGGACTCCACTTACCTCTGCAACCGGCACGAGCTGCGCGTGTTGCCCCAGACGAGCTATCCGTTCTTCCACCTGACGATGGAGGACGTCTGGGTGTGGGACAAGAACCGCCCCATGCGCATGATCCCGCGCGCCGAGGTCTACACCTCGAGCGACGTCACGATCGAGGAGCTGCGCGGCGAGGGCGAGGAGCCGACCCTCACGCCGGAGGCACTGGCCGAGAAGCTCGGCGAGACGCTCTCGGGCGACGACGAAATCTCCTAGGAAGGCTCTGAACCGGATGTTGCTGGCCGTCGACGTCGGCAACACGCAGACGGTGCTCGGGCTCTACGACGGCAACGACCTCGTCGAGCACTGGCGCGTGGCGACGGAGGCCGAGCGCACCGGGGACGAGATCGCCGCGCTCGTCGTCCGCCTTCTCGAGCTTCGAGAGCTGGGCTTCGAGGACGTGGACGGCGTCGCGCTCTCCTCCACGGTCCCTTCGCTCGTCCGCTCCTACGAGGAGGTTGCCGACCGGTACGCGCAGGCGTCCCTCCTCGTCGTCGGGCCTGGGACGAAGACGGGCATCCCCATCCTCTTCGACGACCCGCGCCAGGTCGGCCCCGACCGCATCGTGAACGCGGTCTCGGCCCGCGAGCGCTACGGCGCTCCCTGCGTCGTGGTCGACTTCGGGACCTCGACGAACTTCGACGCGGTCTCGGAGGCCGGGGAGTACGTCGGCGGCGTGATCGCGCCCGGGATCGAGATCTCGATGGACGCGCTCTTCGCGCGGGCGGCGCGCCTCGTTAAGGTCGACCTCGTCGCCCCGGACACGGCGATCGGTAAGACAACCGTGGCAGGCCTCCAGGCGGGGCTCTTCTACGGGTTCGCCGGCCAGGTGGACGGCATCGTCGAGCGCATGCGGGAGGAGCTCGGCGGGGACGCCAAAGTCATCGCCACAGGCGGTCTTGCAGAACTGATCGCACCCCACTCGAAGACGATCGAGCAGGTCGACCCGCTACTGACTCTGGACGGCCTCCGGCTCCTCTGGGGCCGGCGCGACGGCTGACCGTCCCTCGACCACGACCCGGTCGAGACTTGCCTTCGAGAGCGGATTCGCCCAGAAGCCGTCGATCCACGGCCTTCGCGCAGCGACGCTGCGTCCGTAGGCGATGGGGAGGACCGCCGCGTGCTCGCTCACCCAGAGCCTGTCGATCTCGTGGTAGAGCTTCATGCGCTCGGGCTGGCTGCCGAGGGACCGGGCCTCGATGATCTTCTCCTCGATCTCGTCGTCCCGGTAGAACGGGAAGGGCTCGCGGAAGAGCCCGCGGAAGAAGCCGTCCGGGTCGGGGTAGTCGGCGCCGAAGCCGCTGACCCAGAGGTGCTCGTCCTCGAGGCTCGCCGACCAGAACTTCCCGTCGGCCGCGCGGTAGTCGAGTCGGAATCCGATCTCCGCGACCTGTTCGGCCAGGAGCTTTGCGGTCGGCATGAGCCAGGGCGGGACGAGCATCTTGAGCTCGGGGAGCCCTCGGCCCTCGGGATGACCCGCGTCGGCGAGGAGCTGGCGCGCGGTGTCGGGGTCGTACTCGGGCCCGACGCGGTGGGAGTGGCCGGGCATCGCGGGCGGGATCGCACCGCCGCGGGTCGACGCGCGCTCGCTGTCAACGTCCCGTAGGAGCGCCTCGCGGTTGACCGCGTGCGCGAACGCCCTGCGGACGTGCTTGTTCGAGAACGGCGGCTTGTCGACCGAGAACCCCACATAGCGCGTGTGCAGGTCGGGGATGAGCTCGTAGAGCGTGTCGGGCGCGTCCGTGATGCCCAGGTTCCAGACCGTGACGACGTCGAACTCCCCGTCCGTCCAGCGCTCGATCATCTCGCGGCTCGTCTCGATGAACGGGATCTCGATCTCGCGCACGTTGCCGCGCGGCCCGTTCCAGTACGGGTTCGCGGTCAGGAGCGCGTGTTCGTCGTCGAACTCGGCGAGCGTGAATGGACCGTTGGAGACGATGTTCTCCGGCCGGTGCCAGTCTTCCCCGAGCTCCTCGCAGCGGTGCCGGGGCCACGGAAAGGCCCACGGTGATGCGAGGACGTAGGGGAAGAAGCTGCGCGGCTCGCGCAGGGTGATCTCGAGCGTGCGGTCGTCGAGGGCCTCTGCGGTCTCGACGTCCTCCATGAGGAACGAGGTGCGGGTCTCGAGCTCGCGCATGCGCATCCACGTGAAGGCGAAGTCGTCGGCCGTCAGCGGCTCGCCGTCGCTCCAGCGCACGCCCTCGCGGAGGCGGAAGAGGTATGTGAGCCCGTCGCTCGAGACACGCATGTTGTCCGCCATCGACGGGAGGACGTTGAGCTCGTCGTCGATCATGAGCAGGCCCTTGAAGAGCTGCTCCGTGATCTTCAGGCCCTCCGTCGAGTAGACGTGGCCGGGGACGACGGCGTCCGGCTTCGAGACCGCCGTCGAGAGATGCTCGGTCGGCTCGAGCCGTGTTTCCTCGTCGACACGGCAAGAGAACGCCTCGTCGTACATCTCCTCCGCGTTCTCGAAGTCGAACGCGAGGTGGTACGTAAGCGCCATCTTGAAGAGGGTGTCGCGGGCGCGCAGCTCGTCGCCGACGTGCGCGAGGAAGGTGCGTGCCTGCCGGTAGTGCTCGAGCGCCTCCTGGTCCGCGTAGATCGAGCGCGCCCGGTCGCCGGCCTTGAGGAGGTAGTCGACTGCCTTGTCCGGCACGTCCGCCTCGCTGAAGTGGCGCGCGAGAAGCGCGTAGCTCTCCTCGGGGGACTCGCGGTAGATTTCCTCCAGCGCCTCGCCGACGCGCTTGTGGAGCTTCTTCCGCGTCGTCTCGACGAGGCTCGCGTAGGCGACCTCCTGCACGAGCCCGTGGCGGAAGCGGTATTCCGAATTCGGGCGGCGCCGCACCTCGACGATCAGGTCGAGCCGCTGCAGCTCCGTGAGCGCCGGCTGGAGCTGCTCGCGAGGCACGAGCTTCTCGAGGAGCGGGAGCCCGAAGGTCCTCCCGATGACGGCCGCGACCGACAGCACCTCCCGCGTCGGCGGCTCGAGCCGGTCGAGGCGGGCCTGCAGCGCCCCCTGGACGAGGGCGGGGATCGCGAGCTCGTCCTCGGTCACGGCCATCTCCCACTTGCCGTTCTCCTTGACGAGGGCGCCGCGCTCGACGAGATCGCGGAGCGCCTCCTCCAGGAAGAACGGGTTGCCGCCCGACCGCTGGGCGAGGTGGTCGGTGACCGTCTCGGGCAGCTCGCCGTCCGCGGAGAGCGTCGCGAGCGACCTGGACGCGTCGGCCGGAAGCGGCCGCACTTCGACCTCGCGAGTGCGGTGCGGGTAACGCTGCCGCGCTCGCTCGCCGAGGTTCCAGACGCCGTGCTCGCGCTCGGTGCGGTAGAGGAGGAAGAGCGCTACCGACGACTCCTCCGTCACGCCCAGAAGCGACTCGATCAGGTCGAGTGTCGACTCGTCTGCCCAGTGTAGGTCCTCGAAGACGAGGCCGATGGGTTGCTCGTCGGCGAGCTTGCAGATGAACTCGTAGAGCGCTTCGAAGGTCGCCGTCTGGATGCTCTCCCTGTTGAGCTCGCGTATGCGCTGCGCGGCATCGGGCTCCAGGGTGAGGTTGAGGAGGTTGGCGAAGAACGGGTAGACCTCCTCGGACTCCTCGCCGAAGAGCTCCGCGAGCCGGGCCTTGAGCTCCAGCCGGACGCGCGCCTCGGGCGTCGAGGCGCCGACGCCGAGCCACTCGCGCACGAGGTCCCGGATCGGCCAGTAGGGGAATGTCTGCGCGTAGGAGACCGAGCGGCCCTCGATGAAGCGCACGCGGTCGCGGTAGCGGCTTCGAACCTCCCAGACGAGCCTCGACTTGCCGATGCCCGGCTCGCCCATGACCGAGACGATCGCGCCGCGGCCCTCGACAAGGCCTTCCATGACTCGCTCCAGCACGCTTAGCTCGAAGTCGCGGCCGACGATCGCGTGGGCAGGCTCGGGATGCTCGAACTCGCGCGAGCCCACGATCCTGTAGATGCGGAGCTTTTTCGAGATGCCCTTGAGCTCCGGGGTCTCGAGCTCTTCGACCTCGAAGCAGTCTTCGATCTGGCGCTCGGTGGTCGGGCCGATCAGGATGCCCCCCTCGGGGGCGATGTTCTGCAGGCGCGCCGCGACGTTGACCGTGTCGCCGAGCGCGTTCCAGGGATCGCCGTCGCCGTCCGCCTCCATGCCGACGACGACCGGGCCGGTATTGATTCCGATCCGAACCGCGAGCTCGATGCCGTAGGCGTCCTTCACCTCCTGCGCGTAGGACTGCACGGCGCGCTGGATGGCGAGCGCAGCCCTGACCGCGCGCTCCGAGTCGTCCTCGTGAGAGACCGGCGCGCCGAAGAAGGCAAGCATCTCGTCGCCCACGAGCTGCGCGACTGTCCCCTCGTAGCGGCGCACTTGCTCCGCCATGAGGCGCACGACCTCGTCGATCAGAAGCTTCGAGCGCTCGGGACCGAGTTGCTCGCCGATTGCGGTCGAGCCGACGACGTCGGCGATCAGCGCCGTGACGATGCGGCGCTCGCCTCTGGTTGTTACGGCCACCGTTGAATTTTACCGGTGGCCTCGACCCTCTCAGCCGCCGAGGGCCGGAGCGTCAGCTAACCGCCGGCGTAGATCGAGACCGGGAGATCCAGGACGACGTTGTCCGTCGCCGGTAGATCCGCTTCGAGGCGCGCCAGCACGTCGGTTGCGCCGGGCGCAGCGGCGAGAAGCCGCTCCTCCACCTGCTCGATGGACTCCAGGCGCACGAGCTCGTTGGCGAACG
>JBKPPF010000031.1:0-23076 GCA_046733475.1 Actinomycetota bacterium | reverse complement strand
CGACGCTGGTGGGCTCTTACCCCACCCTTTCACCCTTGCCTTCGGCGTCTCCGGAGAGAGACGTTTCGCCGCTGGCGGTCTCCTTTCTGTGCCACTTTCCGTCGGCTTTCGCCGCCTGGGATTTCCCCAGCGTCCTGCCCTGCGGTGTCCGGACTTTCCTCGGACCGACTACGCCGAAGCGCCTCGGCCCGCGGTCACCCGGCCTGCACGGTCGATTGTAGCCCCGATTTCGCCACAGCCTCGAACCGCGTCCCGCACTGCGGGCAGAGGATCGCACCGCCCGTGTGGAGGACGAACTCGCCGCAGACCGGGCACTCGAGGCTCGCGCCGCGCATGAGCGCCAGGAGTTCCTGGTCGAGCGTGCGGTTGAGGGCTACGACCTCCGTCATCAGACGCGCCTGAAGACCCCGATCACCTTGCCGAGGATCTGGACGTGGGTGGGATAAAGCGGCTCCAGGGTCTCGTTCTCGGGCTGGAGCCGGATGCGCCCGTTTTCCCGGAAGAAGCGCTTCACGGTGGCCTCATCCGCGGCCTCGTCCTCGCCGGCGAGCGCCACGACGATGTCGCCGTCGCGGGCGGTCTGTTGCTTCTGCACCACGACGTAGTCGCCGTCGAGGATGCCGGCGTCGATCATGCTCTCGCCTTTGACGCGGAGGAGGAACTCGTCCCCGCCGGCCGTCAGCGGCTCCGGCACCGCGAGGTAGTCCTCGATGTTCTCCTCCGCGAGGAGCGGCCCGCCTGCGGCGATCTCGCCGACGAGCGGGAGGCGGCGTGGGTCGGGCGCAGCAGCGCGCATGGGACGCGGGCCCGAGTCGCGTTCGCGACCCACGACTTCGAGGGCGCGAGGCTTGGTCGGGTCGCGGCGCAGCATCCCGGCCCGCTCGAGATTCGCGAGGTGCGCGTGCACGGTCGAGGGCGAGGCCAGGCCCACCTCCTCGCCGATCTCGCGCACGGTCGGTGGATACCCGTGCTTGGCGGCGTAGCTGACGACGAAGTCGTAGATCTCCTGCTGGCGCTTGCTCAGCATGCTCGGCTCCCTGGTCGAACGTCTGTTCGCATCACGGTAGCGCGGCTTTCGGACGGAGTCAAACGCTGGGCGGGATCCGGCCGCCGCTACAATGCGCTTCGCGCGCTGGTGGCGGAATTGGTAGACGCGCAAGGTTGAGGGCCTTGTGCCCCTTGCGGGGCGTGGAGGTTCAAGTCCTCTCCAGCGCATGGCACGCAGAGCGAAGGCACCCCGAAGAGGGTGCCTTCGCTCTTCTCCCGTCGCTAAGGTACGCGCGGCTCGTGCGCGAACTTTGTGGAGAGGCGATCGACGCGGCGACGGCCGGCGGGGCCGGCTACGCGGACGCGCGCGCGGTGACCCGCCGGGCCCAGCACGTGGCTACGAAGAACGGCGAGGTCGAGTCGGTCTCGGACGGGGAGACGGAAGGCGTCGGCGTCCGCGTCCTCGTCGACGGCGCGTGGGGATTCGCGTGCGACCGCCGGCTGACGGAGGAAGGAGCACGGTCCGCGGCCGAACGCGCAGTCGCATTCGCACGCGCGAGCGCGGGCCGGTCCGGGAGGCGCCAGGTCGAGCTCGCGTCGGCTCCGGCCGAGAAGGGCGAGTACCGCACATCTGCCAAACGAGACCCGCTGGACGTCCCGCTCTCGGAGAAGGTCGAGCTCTGCCTCCGGGCCGAAGGGGGAATGAGGCACGAGGACGTGAAGATCACGGAGGCGACGCTTCGCGCCCAGCGCGAGGAGCGGGCGTTCCAGTCCTCCGAGGGCGCCGACGTCTACCAGGAGTTCGTGGAGTGCGGAGGGGGAATCGACGCGCTCGCCATCCGCGACGGGAAGGTTCAGATCCGCAGCTACCCGAGCGCGCACGGCGGCTCGAGCTCGCAGTCGGGCTGGGAGTACGTCGAGGGCCTCGACCTCCCGGGGAACGCGCCGCGAGTCGCCGAGGAGGCGGCCGCTCTCCTTCGCGCCGACCCGTGCCCGTCGGGAGTGATGACGGTCGTCCTCGACAGCGAGCAGATGGTGCTGCAGGTGCACGAATCGGTCGGCCACCCGACCGAGCTCGACCGGGTCTACGGGACCGAGGCGGCGTACGCGGGCACGAGCTTTCTCAAGCCGGGGGACCTCGGCAGCCTCCGCTACGGCTCCGACCTGATGAACATCACCGCGGACTCGACGACCGCCGGCGGGCTCGGAACGTTCGCCTACGACGACGAAGGCGTGCCCGCTGGACGGCAGCCCGTCGTCGAAGGGGGAGTCCTGAACGGCTTCCTCTCATCGCGCGAGACCGCACGGATGATCGGAGCGGGGAACGGCGGCTCGATGCGCGCCGACGGCTGGAGCCGGATGCCGCTCGTCCGCATGACGAACCTGCACCTCGAGCCGGGCGAGGGGTCCTTCGACGACCTCCTCGCCGACGTCGACGACGGCATCTTCATGTGCACGAACAAGAGCTGGTCGATCGACGACAAGCGACTCAACTTCCAGTTCGGGACGCAGATCGCCTGGGAGATCAAGAACGGCAAGCGCGGGCGCATGCTGCGCGACGCGACCTACATGGGAACGACGCCGATCTTCTGGTCAGGACTCGACGCGGTCGCCGGGCCCGACGAATGGGAGCTCTACGGATTGACGAACTGCGGCAAGGGCCAACCGGGCCAGCACGCCCATGTGTCGCATGGCACCGCGCCCGGTCGCTTCCGCAACGTCCAGGTTGGCGTCCGTGACGTCTGACGGCCGGGCGCTGGAGCTCGCCGACCGTGCCTGGCGGGCAGCCGAAGCGGACGAGGCCGACGCCGTCGTCCAGATCGAGGAGTCCGGGTTTGCCCGGTTCGCGGCCTCCGAGGTGCACCAGCCGACGCTGATCAGCGACGAGTCGGTCACGCTCCGCGTCGTCCGCGACGGGAAGGTCGGCTGTGCGGTCACGAATCGAACCGACGACGAGGGTCTCCGGGAGATGGCGCGACGCGCCGCCGAGGCCGCCGACAGCGCTCCCGCGGATCCCGGGTACGCAGGGCTGCAGCCACCGGCGCCCGTCCCCGACGTCGCCGGTTACGACGACGAGACCGCGGTGCTGACCCCCGAGGAGCAGGCCGCACTCGCCGCGCAGGCGATCGAGGCCGTTCCGGAGTACGGTCTCTATGGCTATTTCACGAGCGGCGCGACCGAGACCGCGGTGGCCTCGAGCACCGGCCATGCGGTCAGCCAGGGAATGACCGACGCGAGCGTCCTCGCCATCGCGGCCTCGGACGTCGCCTCGGGGTACGCGGAGGAGACGTCCTGGAAGACCGGCGACCTCGACCCGGCGGGATGCGCGCGGGAGGCAGCCGAAAAGGCGGACAGGACGCGCGGCGCGACCGAGATCGAGGCCGGCACGCACGCAGCCATCCTCGAGCCCTACGCCTTCTCCGAGTTGCTCTGGTACTTCGCGTTCAGCTCCCTCGGAGCGTTGTCCTGCCTCGAGGGCCGCAGCTACCTCAGCGGGAGGCTCGGAGAGAAGCTCTTCGACGAGAAGTTCACGCTGATCGACGACGGCCTCGACCCCGAGGGGATGCCGAAGTCGTTCGATCTCGAGGGTGTACCCAAGCAGCGCGTCACGATCGTCGAGGACGGCGTCGCCAAGGACGTCGTCTGGGACCGCCGCACCGCGAAGCGTGCCGGGGAGGGCAAGGAGTCCACCGGCCACGCTCTCACGGCGCCTGCGCAGGGATTCGGACCGTTGCCACTCAACCTCTCGGTGAGCGCCGGCGACGTCCCGACCGGCGAGCTACCGGAACGGGTGGGCGACGGCATCTACGTGACCCGGCTCCACTACCTCGGCGTCGTCGACCCGCGCGAAGGGATCATCACCGGCATGACGCGCGACGGCACGTTCAAGATCGAGGGCGGTAAGGTGACGAAGCCGCTCGTGAACCTCCGCTTCACCACGTCGTTCCCGAAACTCGTCGAGGGGATCCTCGGTCTCTCCGACGAGGTCGTGCTCGTGAACCGTAGCGACTACTACGACGAGCGCTACCCCTTCGGGACGCGGGTGCCCGCGATCGCCACGAGCGCGTTCACGATCGTCGGAACCGGATCGGGGCCCGGCCTCTAGTGCCCGCCCTCCTCGTCGGCACCCGGAAGGGCCTCTTCGTGCTCTCCTCCGACGAGGACCGCCGCGACTGGGACGTCTCCGAGCCGCTGCTGACCGGCTGGGAGGTCTTCCACGCCGTTCCCGACCCGCGCGACGGCTCCGTCTACGCGGCGACGAACAGCTTCGTCTACGGCGCCACGGTGCACCGCTCGGAGGATCGCGGCGAGACGTGGACGCGCGCCGAGGAACTCGGCCTGCCTGAGGAGACCGGCCTCACGCTCGAGAAGACCTGGCACGTTCGACCGGGGCGCGACGGCGAGAACGGCCGCCTCTGGCTCGGCGGCGCACCGGGTGTCCTCTTCCGGAGCGACGACTCCGGCCGCACGTGGGAGACCGTGGAGAGCCTCGTCGGTCACGAGTCCCGGGAGAAGTGGAACCCAGGCGCAGGCGGGATGTGTTGCCACTCCATCCAGCTCGACCCGGACGACCCCAACCGGATGTACGTCGCGATCTCGGCCGCGGGGACTTTCCGCACCGAGGACGGGGGCGAGTCCTGGGAGCCTGCCAACTCCGGCGTGGCGGCGGACTTCTTCCCGGACAACCCGTTTCCCGAGGTCGGGCAGTGCGTGCACAAGCTGCTCGTCCACCCGGCCCGGCCGGAGCGCCTCTGGCAGCAGAACCACTGCGGCGTGTACCGCTCGGACGACCACGGCCGAAACTGGGAGCGCCTCGAGGGAAACGGGCTCCCGAGCGGCTTCGGCTTCCCGATCATGCTCGACCCGTCGGATCCGGACACCGCCCTCGTCATCCCGGAGGAAGGCGCCGAGAACCGCGTCACTCCTGACGGGAGACTGGGCGTCTACCGCACTCGGGACCGCGGACAGAGTTGGGAGCTCCTCGAGGGCGGCCTGCCGGAGCCGGCCTGGGTGGCGGTGCTCCGCGAGTCGTCGTCATTCGACGAGGGCGGCGTCTATTTCGGGACGCAGAGCGGCTCGGTCTTCGCGAGCGCCGACGGCGGCGACAGCTGGGTCGAGGCCGCGACGCACCTGCCGCCGATCCTCTCCGTCGAGGCGGCCGACTGGCGATAGTCCTTCTCCCGGGGATGCTCGCCGCCGAGGTCGCCGGCCAGCGCCGCTTCGAGGTCGAGGCGGACACCGTCGGCTCAGCGCTCCGCTCCCTGCCGGTCGCCAACCTGGTCTTCGACGAGCGCGGGCAGCTACGGCAGCTCGTGAACGTCTACGTGAACGGCGTCGACGTTCGGGAGCACGACGGCATGGACACGCGCCTCACCGGCAGCGAGGAGATCCGCCTCGTCGCCGCGATCGCCGGCGGCTAAAGCACGTAGAACAGCGCGACGGTGTTGACGCCGAAGAGCGCCGCGACGACGAGCGTGAGGCGCGTCAGGTTGCGCTCGACGATGTGCTGGCCGCCCTGCGAGGCGGGCGTGAAGCCCATGCCGCCGAAGCCCGTGTCGCGCCCGGAGTGCATGAGCACGAGCACGACGAGGATCACGGACAGGAGCACCTGAACGACCGGCAGGATGACGTCGAACACGGCCTCAGGATAGCGAGAGGACTCAGGTGACAGCGTCCAGGACGGTTCGCACCAGATCCTGCGCGATCCGGTCCTTCGTCACGTAGCCGGAGGCGCCCGCGTCGTGAGCCTTCTCCACGTCTTCGGCGTACGCGGAGCCGGTGAGCACGACGACGGCGGTGGCCGGCGCCTCCGCGCGGATCCGCCGGCTCGCCTCGAACCCGTCCACGACCGGCATGCTCAAATCCATGAGGACGACGCCGGGCTCGAGCTCCCCGGCGAGCCGCATCGCCTCCTTCCCGTCATGTGCCGCCCGGCGATGTCGATCTGGGACTCGATGCCGAGGATCGCCTCGAGGGCATGAATGAAAAAGCGGGTCGTCGTCAGCGATCAGAACGCGGACGGATGGGGTCATGCGGTCGTCCGCCGGATCTCGAGGCCGCTCGCTGTCCCCACGTGCTCGACCTGAAGCGTCGCGTGCTCGAGCCCGAACCGCTCCGCGAGCATGCGCTCGAGCTCGAGGCGGATCCGGTGGCAGTCCGCGCCGGGCTCGACGAGCACGTGCGCCGAGAGAGCGGGAAAGCCGTCGGTCACCGTCCAGACGTGCAGGTCGTGCGTCTCGACGACCCCATCGTGCTCCACCATCGCGCGACCGACCTCGGCCGGCGGAGCGGAGGACGGCGCGCCTTCGAGGAAGATCCGACCGGACTCTCGGAGGAGCGTGATGCTCGCCCCGAACATGAGCCCGGCGACGAAGAGCGACGCGATCGGGTCGAAGCGGTTCCACCCAGTTGCGAGGATCAGGACGCCTGCAAGGGCGGTGCCGGCGAACGCGGCCAGGTCGGTTGCGATGTGCAGATAGGCGCCCCGCACGTTCAAGCTTTGCCGCTCCGCGCGGGCCATGAGCGCGAGAACGGCGAGGTTCACGCCGATCCCTACCACCGCCACCACGGTCACGATTCCGGCCTCAACCTCCGGCGGCGAGATGAGCCGCCGGATCGCCGAGTAGACGATCAGGACGCCTATCACCACGAGCGTGATTCCGTTCGCCTGCGCGGCGAGGATCTCAGCACGGGCGAAGCCGAACGTCCACCTGCCGCGCGCGGGCAGCGAGGCCGCCCAGGCTGCGAAAAGCGCCAGGCCGAGCGCCGAGGCGTCGGTCAGCATGTGGCCCGCGTCCGCGAGCAGGGCGAGGGAGCTGGCCACGATCCCGAGCACGACCTCGGCGACCATGAAGGCGAGGAGCAGCCCCAGCGACAGGGCAAGGATGCGGCGGTCGGCCCGAGAATCGGCGTGCACGTGCATATGACTCATTCTGGCGTTTCGCCGGCCAGAAGCCGCGCTACGCGCGCTGCCTGCTTGACGACGTCGTGCTCCTCGGCGATCGCCCTGGCCGCAGGGTTCGGCCTCGGGAGATCTGCAGCCGCGCGCAGGCCGGTGGCGATCGAGTCGACGCTGCCGGGATCGACGAGGACGCCGGTCTCGGGAGTGAGGAGCTCGACCGGTCCACCGATGCGCGTTGCGACCACCGGACGCTCGCAGGCGAGCGCCTCGAGCACGGCCTGCCCGAAGGGTTCGATCAGGCTCGGCTGGCAGACGATGTCGCTCGCGGCGAACATGTCCGCGACACGCGCGTGAGACACTCGTCCGAGGAGGCCAACGCGGTCGCGCCGCTCGAGCTCGACACGCAGAGGACCGTCGCCCGCAAACACGAGGCTCCCACCCTCGAGCATGGCGAATGCGTCCGCCAGGCGAACGACGTTCTTCCGCTCGTCCAGCGTTCCGACACAGAGACAGAACGGCTCCTCGCCCTCCCAGCCGAGCTCCTCGCGCAGGGGGCCCGGGTCGCGGTGGCGGAACCGCGCGAGGTCGACGCCCGAGTCGATGACGTGCACCTTGCCCTGCGCGTCCGGGATCTTCGCCTCGAGCTCGCCGCGGAGGAAGTCGGACACCGCGATCACCGCGTCCGCACGGCGAATCGCTGCGGCGGTGGCGGTCGCCACGCCCGGGATTGCGCCGATGTTGCGGACGTCGCGGCCGTGCGCGGTGAGGACCAGACGCGCACCCACTCGTCGGGCCGCGAAGGCAGCGGCTGCGCCCGCGGGGAAGAGGAAGTGCGCGTAGACGACGTCGGGATGAAAGCGGCGCGCCTCGGCGAGCGCGCGAGCCGCGAGGCCTCCGTACTTGGCGGGCGAGCCGCCGCGATGGTCGATCACGACGCGGGAGACGTCGTTTCCGGCGCGCTCGAGCTCGTCAGCGAGCTGCTTCACGAAGACACCGAGGTCCGGCGCCGACGGGCCTGGATACATCTGAGAAACGAGCAAAACGCGCATGTTGACTATTGTCGAACTCGCTCCAACGGGGGAGGCACGCCAAAAACCCCCGCTAAGGTCGAATTTATGGCGAAGGCTGCGGCGTAGGCGTCGACGTCGCAGCGGTCGAGGAACACCTCGCACGCTACGTCGTTTCGTGCCCCCTCTGCAAAGGGATGGGCCAGCTCGGCGTTGCCCACGAAGAGTGCAAGATCATTTCCGGCGCCGACGCGAAAGACGGGATCTCCGTCGTCGTCCTGTGCAAGCGTTGCGGCTACCGATGACGCTTGCCGCCGATCAGATTCTCCCCAAGAAGTCGTCGTCCAAGCCCGGGGCGAAAGCAGCCTGGCCTCCCAGCAGGGAGGGCGGCCGCCAGGAGGCGGCCGCCCGCAATCGGTGTCAGGCCGCTTGCTTCACGCGGCGCGAATCGCGCTCGAGCCGTTCCTCGGTCCGGGCACGCGCGTGGATGAGCTCCGGCGAGCCGAAGCGTTTCCGGGCCTCGGCGGTCCGGTATTCGCCCCAAAGCTCGTCGATCTGCTTCGAGAGGCCGGCGAGCTCGGCCGACGTCTCGGTGTCTGATCCCTGAGAGAGCCGATTCCACAGCTCGGCGCGTCGCGCGATCGCCTGGTCCAGCTCCTCACGGATCTCGTTGGTTGTACGCACAACCTCTTAAACGAGGTCGCGTGGGCCGTCATTCCACCCAAAAGGAGCCGGAGGCGGGACTCGAACCCACGACCTACCGCTTACAAGGCGGTTGCTCTACCAGCTGAGCTACTCCGGCGGGCGCGGCCAGCGTAGCTAATCGAGAACCGCGCGCTCCTGCTGGTGCTGGAGGACCTTGCGCTTCACGCGCTGCAGGGCGTTGTCGATCGTCTTCGTGTCGCAGCCGAGGCCTTCGGCCATCTCCTCGTAGGAGTTGCCTTCGAGGTAGAGGCGGAGAGCGTCGCTCTCGAGCGGCGAGAGACCGGTGCCGAGGCAGAAGACGAGACTCTGCAACTCCTCAGTCGAGATGACGCACACGGCGGGGTCGTCGACCCCAGGCCCCGGGAGCGCGTCTCCAAGGGTGCAGTCGCCGTCGTCCTGACCCGCGGGCGTGTGGCTGAACGAGACGTAGGTGTTCAGCGGCGCGTGCTTGAAGCGCGTGGCCGTCTTGATCGCCGTGATGATCTGCCGCGTGATGCAGAGCTCGGCGAAGCTCCGAAACGAGGTCTCCTTGTCAGTGCGAAAGTCGCGCACCGCCTTGTAGAGCCCCACGAGCCCTTCCTGGATGAGGTCGTCGGATTCACCGCCGGCGATGAAGTACGAGCTCGCCTTGAGGCGGACGAATCCGGTGTAGCGGCGCAGCAGCGCGTCCATTGCGACAGAGTCGCCGTTCCTGGCACGGAGGACGAGCCGTAAATCCTCGACTTCTCGTTGAGTCTTTTCCTGCGGGCGGGCTGTGGCGAGCTGGCGGCGGGGCATCGGCTTTCCTCCTGGGCGTTTTTCGATGTGCCGGTGCCGAGGAAAGCATGCCTCGACAACCCTAACCCTCAACTTGAGGTCACGATCGTATCAGGCAGTCCCGGAAAGTTCAATGTCGCCTGCGGCGCAAACGCTCGAGGGCGGAACGCGTGTTCTCATCGAGCGCGTCTTCGATCCGGGAGCGCCCTCCCGGTCCTGGCTTGGCGCTCTCGTCGAGATCCCGCAGGAAGCTCTTCGACGACACCCGGCGGGTTTCCTGTCCGGCAGTTCCACGGATTTCGCGATCGGAGGAGATCACCCAGACCTCCTCCTGTCCTCGGTGCTCGGCGGCGAGGCGCTCGATAACCGCGTCCGCCTCCGCGGCGAAGCGAACCGCCAGGTCCCCGTACGACGTGTCCTCGCCGACGCCGTCGAAGACGACGACGCCGCGTGCGCCCCGCATTGCGACGAAGCTCGCCAGGCGGTCGATCAGCTCCTCGCGCTCCAGGAACGAGCCCGCGTGGAGAATGTTGTAGCCGTCGAAGAGATAGAGCATCTCGCTAAGGATGCCCACATGGAGGCCGAGCGCGCGTATCTCGACGAGCTCGTCCGGCGTCTGCGGCAGCTTCTCGGGCCCGAGCTCGTCGGCGTCTACGCCGGCGGCTCGTGGGCTCTCGGCGGCTACGAGCCGGGGCGGAGCGACCTCGACGTGGCTGTGGTCGTCCGCATGCCGCTCACCGACGAGATCGCCCACCAGATCGTGGCTGAGCTCCGGCACGAGGCCTTTCCGTGCCCAGCCCGTGGTCTCGAGCTCGTCGTCTACACGGAGAGGGCAGCGGGCACGCCGACAGTCGAGCCGGGCTTTGAGCTCAACCTGAACACGGGAAGCGGCCTCACGTTTCGGGCCGATCGTGAGCCACGGCCCGGCGAGCGGCACTGGTTCGCCATCGACCGGAGCGTCCTTTCCGAGCACGGAATCGCGCTCCGCGGCCCTCCGGCCGCCGGCGTCTTCGCGCCGATCGCGCCCGATGACCTGAGACCGGTACTGGCCGACGTGCTTGGCTGGTACGAGCGCGAGGCGCCCGAGAGCGAGGACGCCGTCCTCAACGCGGGCCGCTCGCTCCGCTTCGCGCGAGACGGAATCTGGCTCCCCAAGCCGGCGCTGCGCGCCTGGGCGGACGAAGAGCCCGGAACGAACCCCGAGATACTCGCCCGCGCGATCGCCGAGCTCGAGGAGTGCTAGCCGCGGCGCTGGCGCGCGGCTTCGAACAGCGCCACGCCGGCCGCCACGCTCACGTTGAGCGATTCCACCGCTCCCGCCAACGGGATTGCGAACGCCTCATCGCAGGTCTTGCGCACGAGAGGACGAAGGCCGCGGCCCTCGGCGCCGAAGACGAGCGCGGCTCCGGTGCTGAAGTCGGCGGACCAGACCGGCGTCTGGGCGTCACCGGATGCCGCCCAGACCCAGAGATCTGCCCGCTTCACATCCGTGAGGTAGCGCGCGAGATTGACGACGACGCCGATCGGCACGTGCTCGACGGCGCCTGCCGACGCTCGGCAAACCGCAGGCGTGACGCGGGCGCCCTTGTGCTCGGTGACGACGACGCCCGTCGCCCCCGCTCCGTCCGCGCTGCGGCAGACCGCACCCAGGTTGTGCGGATCGGTCACCTGGTCCAGGCAGACGAGCAGCGGCCGCTCGCCCGCTGCGAGCTCGTAGGAGTCCCCGTACTTGTACGGCTCGCAGAAGGCGACGACCCCCTGGTGGTCGCGGCTCCCGGCCAGCTCGTTCAGCTTCCCTTCGCGCTCGACGTGGACGCGAAGGCCTGTCTCGTCGCGAAGCCACGGCTCGGAAGCGAGCGCGCGCTCGGTGACAGAGAGCTCGAGGATCTGCCGGCGCCCGGCCCTGATCACCTCGCGCACGGGGCGACGCCCGTAGACGACCTCGCGGGTCAAAGCTTCGCGACGAGTCGGTAGCCGCCGTCGGGCATGTCCTGCATCTCCCAGCCGAGCGCCTCGAGCTCGCCCCGCAGCCGGTCTGCCTCGTCGAAATTTCTCGCGGCCCGCGCGGCGAAACGCGCGTCCGCGAGCTCCATCACCTCGGGCGGAGCCTCAGGGTGTAAGGGCAGCGGGAGGCCGAAGAGGAGCAACGCCTTGAAGAGCAGGTCGAGGCGCCCGGCGGCTCGCCATTCGTGCATCAAGGCGAGCGCCACCGGCGTATTGAAGTCGTCGTCCAGGGCTTTCGCGAAAGCACTCCATCCTCGCACGGAAGCTCCTGTCGGGACGACCAGGCGCGCGTTCCGGAAGTCGTCCGCAACAGTCCTGGCGGCCTCCATCGCCTCATCCGAATAATCCAGCGGCCCGCGGTAGTGACCTCCGAGAAAGAAGACCAGCACCGCTTCGCGCCCGTACGTGTCTAGCACCTCGCGCAACGAAACGATGTTTCCAACCGACTTCGACATCTTCTCCTCGGAGAGCTGCAGCATCCCGTTGTGCGCCCAGAGGCGCGCGAACGGCCTCCCCGCTCCGCGCGACTGGGCGAGCTCGTTCTCGTGGTGTGGGAAGCGGAGGTCGAGGCCGCCGCCGTGGATCTCGAACTCGGGGCCGAGGTGCTTGTCGGCCATCGCTGAGCACTCGATGTGCCAGCCCGGCCGTCCGGGGCCCCAGGGTGAGTCCCACTCCGTGTCCTCGTGCGCCTTCGTCGCCTTCCAGAGCGCGAAGTCGCGAGGGTCTTCCTTCAGATCGCTGGGCTCCTGGGCAACCATGTCGTCCGGCTGCGCACCCGAGAGCTCGCCATAGGCGGGATAGGCGGGCACGCGAAAGTAGACGTCGCCGCCGGATTCGTAGGCGAGCCCGCGGTCGATCAGCTCCCCGATGAGAGCGACGATCTCCGGAATGACCTCGGTCGCGCGGGGCTCAACGTCGGGCCGGCCCAGGCCGAGCTCGCTGGTGTCGTCGATGTACCACTGCGCCGACTGCGCGGCGAGCTCGGCGCTCCCCATCTTCTGCCGCGCGGCCGCCTCGTAGATCTTGTCGTTGATGTCCGTGATGTTCTCGACGAGCTTGACCTCGTAGCCGCGCTCGGTGAGCCACTGCCGCATCCACATCGACACGACGAAGGGCCGCGCGTTCCCGATGTGGATCCGCTGGTACACCGTCGGGCCGCAGACGTACATGCGGATCGGGCCCGGCGGCGCGGGCAGCTCGATCTTCTGCCGCGAGGACGAGTCGTAGAGGAGCACGACTCATATCTTTGTCGAGGCGACGATGCGCCGCCCCAGGCGGCCACGGCGCGAACGAGAAGCCGGCCTCGCTGCCTGACGTGCTGGCAGGCGCCTCGTCCGCCGGCTCGGTCGAAGCGGGGCGGGCGAGCATGGACTTGCAGCGGCAGCGGGATCGTCGTGAAAGAGCTCCCACAGGCGGTAGACGTCCGGAATCGAGACGACGTAGACGTAGGCTGCTGCGAGCCGGCGGCGAGTTCGGCGAGCGCGGCCGGCTCATGGCACGTGCTACCCGCGAACGGCCCGGGTTAACCGCGCGAGTTCAGTGCTTGCTGAACTGCGCCTCCTCCGTCGAGCCTTTGAGGGCGAGCGTCGAGCTTTCGCCGCCCGAGACCGCCTGCGCGACGAGGTCGAAGTAGCCGGCGCCGACCTCGCGCTGGTGGCGCGTGGCCGTGTAGCCGTCGAGCTCGAGCTCGAACTCGTGCTCCTGGAGCCGGACGTAGGCGCTCATCCCTTCCGCCGAGTAGCCCTTGGCGAGCTCGAACATCGACGCGTTGAGGGCGTGGAAGCCCGCCAGCGTGATGAACTGGAAGCGGTAGCCGATGCGACCCAGCTCCTGCTGGAAGGAGGCGATCTCGTCGTCGCCCAGATGCCGCTTCCAGTTGAAGGAGGGCGAGCAGTTGTAGGCGAGGATCTTGCCGGGGAAGCGCGCGTGGATCGCCTCCGCGAAGCCCGCAGCCTCCTGCATGTCCGGAGTCGAGGTCTCGAACCAGATCAGGTCCGCGTACGGCGCGTACGCAAGCCCGCGCGCGATCGAGGACTCGAGGCCGGGCTGGACGAAGAAATAGCCCTCGGGGGTTCGCTCGCCGGTGAGGAACTCGTGGTCGCGTTCGTCGACGTCGCTCGTGATGAGCGTGGCGCTGAGCGCGTCGGTGCGCGCGACGACGAGGGTCGGCACGTCACAGATGTCGGCCGCGAGCCTGGCGGCGGTCAGCGTCCGCACGAACTGGCTGGTGGGGACGAGAACCTTGCCGCCGAGATGGCCGCATTTCTTCTCCGAGGCGAGCTGATCCTCGAAGTGGACGCCGGCGGCGCCCGCCTCGATGAAGGACTTCATCAGCTCGAAGGCGTTCAGCGGCCCGCCGAAGCCCGCCTCGGCGTCCGCGACGATCGGGGCGAGCCAGTAGCGATCGCTCCCGCCCTCCGCGGCCTCGATCTGGTCTGCCCGCCGCAGTGCGTTGTTCAGGCGACGAACGAGCGCCGGCGCGCTCGTCGTCGGGTAAAGGCTCTGGTCGGGATAGACCTGCTCGGCGAGGTTCGCGTCCGCCGCGACCTGCCACCCGGAGAGATAGATCGCCTGCAGGCCTGCCTTGACCATCTGCACCGCCTGGCCGCCGGTCATGGCGCCCAGAGCGGCGACGTAGTCCTCGTCCTGCAGGAGCTGCCAGAGGCGCTCCGCGCCGAGGCGGGCAAGCGTGTGCTCGACGTGGATTGTGCCGCGAAGTTTCTCCACGTCTTCTTCGGTGTACAGCCTTTCGATTCCGTTCCAGCGGTCCATCGGGGGCCTCCTAGTCCAGGTGGTCGTAAGCGGGCAGGGTCAGGAACTCGGCGAACTGCGCTCCGAAAGCGACCTGCTCGAAGACGTCGCGGGCGTCGTCCCAACGCCCGCCGTCGCTGAGCCGTTCAAGCTCCGCGTCCTCGACGGCGCGGACGTCCCGCTCGTCGATCTTGCCGTTGCGCACCCACTGCCAGATCTGGGAGCGCGAGATCTCTGCCGTGGCGGCGTCCTCCATCAGGTTGAAGATGGCGACCGCTCCGACCCCTCGCAGCCATGACTCCAGGTACTGGAGCCCGACGCTGACGTTGTTCTCGACTCCTGCCTCGGTGACCTCGCCGCCCGGCACCGTGACGTCGAGGAGGTCGCCCGCCTCGACCGAGACGTCCTCGCGCTGGCGGTCGACCTGGTTCGGGCGGTCGCCGAGCACGGAGTCGAACTCCTCGGTCGCAACGGGCACGAGGTCGGGATGCGCGACCCAGGTCCCGTCGAAGCCGCTGCCGGCCTCGCGCTCCTTGTCCTCGCGCACCTTGGCGAGCGCCGTTTCGTTCACCTCTGCGTCTCGGCGACTGGGGACGAAGGCGGCCATCCCGCCCATCGCGTGCGCCCCGCGGCGGTGGCACGTCTTGACGAGGAGCTCCGTGTACGCCCGCATGAACGGGACGGTCATGGTCACCTGCGCGCGGTCGGGGAGGACGAACTCCGGCCGGTCGCGGAACTTCTTGATGATGCTGAAGATGTAGTCCCAGCGGCCCGCGTTCAGACCGGCCGAGTGCTCGCGGAGCTCGTAGAGGATCTCCTCCATCTCGAAAGCGGCCAGGATCGTCTCGACGAGAACGGTCGCCTTGATCGTGCCGCGGGGGATGCCGAGCTCTTCCTGGGCTGCCTCGAAGACGCCGTTCCAGAGCCGCGCTTCGAGATGGCTCTCGAGCTTCGGGAGGTAGAAGTAGGGGCCGCTGCCCGAGTCGAGCAAGCGCTGGGCATTGTGGAAGAAGTGGAGGCCGAAGTCGAACAGGCTGCCCGAGATCGGCTCACCGTCCACGAGCACATGCCGCTCCGGCAGGTGCCAGCCGCGCGGGCGGACGATCAGCACCGCTGTCTCGTCGTTGAGGCTGTACGTCTTGTCCGGAGTCGCCAGCTCGATCGTCCGGTCGATGGCGTCGCGGAGGTTCACATGCCCGTCGAGGCAGTTCGCCCAGGTGGGCGAGTTGGCGTCCTCGTAGTCGGCCATAAAGCAGCGCGCACCCGAGTTCAGCGCGTTGATGACCATCTTCCGGTCGACCGGCCCCGTGATCTCGCACCGGCGGTCCTGCAGGTCGGCGGGGACCGGCGCGACCCGCCAGTCGCCCTCGCGAACCTCGCGCGTCTCGGAGAGGAAGTCAGGTCGCTCGCCCGCGGCGATGCGCTTCTGCCGCTCCGCGCGCGCGGAAAGGAGGCGCCGCCGCTCGGGATCGAAGCGCCGCTGAAGTCCGCCCACGAACTCGAGCGCTTCGTCGGTGAGAACCTCTGCGTGCCGGCCCGCGACGGGCGCGCGAAGCTCCAGCCCCCTCACCGACACGGATTCCACCTCGTTCTAGTCTCGGTCGTGGTCGCGCTCGCACCATTCAGGGCAGGTGCAATCCGCGATTTCAGAAGTGCTCAGATACGAGGGACGGCGCGGAGGTTCGGGGGTTTCTTCGCGCTCGAGCTCCTCGAAGTCGAAGGTGACAGCGGCTTCCATAGGTTTGAGGGTACCCCGACGTCCGGTATTCACACAATGATTTGTTTCGATCATCGCTATCACTATTATCTATAGAATGCTCTTCAACCAGATCGCGGCTTTCGTCGAAACGGCGAGGCGGCAGAGCGTCAGCCGGGCGGCAGAGGCGCTTTTCATCTCGCAACCGGCGCTGACGGCGAGGCTCAAGGGTCTCGAGGCCGACCTTGGCGCGGAGCTCTTCGTCCGCGGCCCGCGAGGCATGCGGCTCACGGATGCAGGGCATGCTTTCCTCCCCTACGCGGTTCGCTCGCTCGAGACGCTCACCGACGGCCGCATGCAGGTCAATGCTCTCGAACGCGGCGGCGCCGGCCGCCTCGCGATCGGAGCCGCGCCCGCGGTGTCGACCTACGTCCTCCCCGCGCTCATGAAGCGCTTCTCGGAGGGCTTTCCTCGCGTCCTGGTCAGCGTGCGCACCGGTCACTCGGAGGAGATCCTCGACCTCGTTCTCCGCGAGCAGGTGACCCTCGGCCTGGTGCGCGCGCTGCATCACCCCGAAATCGTGAGCACGCCGCTCTACGAGGATCGGCTCATCCTCGTCGTCGAGCCCGGCCATCCGTTCGCAGGCGAGGGCCGCATCCGCATGAAGGACCTTGCGGAGGAGCAGCTCGTCCAGTTCGACCGGACCTCCAGCTACCACGACCTCACGAGCGCGCTCTTCCTCACCGCGGGCGTGTCGCCGGCCGGCCGCATGGAGCTCGACAACATCGACGCCGCGAAGAAAATGGTCGAGCAGGGCTTCGGCGTCGCGCTCCTGCCTCAGACGTCGGTCGCGGACGAGCTCGAGGCCGGCACCCTGGCCGAGGTCGAAGTGGTGGACGCGTCGCCCGTGCGCCGCAAGATCGTCGCCATCACCCGGCGCGACGCGGGCCCGCCCGCCGGTCAGCCGAAGGCGTTCCTCGCAACCTTCGAGGAGATCCGCGAGGAGCTCACGAGCTGGCCGCGTCCGCCCGCCGCAAAGCTTCGCCGCGCGGCAGAGCGACCAGCACGGTCCAGAGCTCCGGCCCGCGATCGGCCCCGGTGAGAGCGCGCCGGAGCGCCTTGAGGTTGCCTCCGACGGCCTTCAGCTCGCGCAAGATCTCCTTCGCCGCGGCCTGATCCAGTGTCTCGGGACCCGTTTCCCGCAGTTCGTGGAAGCGCACGAGGGTTTCAGGATGCTCACTCGCCTCGGGAGGGGGCGTCCTGAGGAGCGTGAGCGCGATCTCACGCGCCTCGACGAGGTCGCGAGCGCCGCGAAGAGCAGGCACGACCTCGGGCGACGCGTTGGCGGCCGCGGCGAGCTCGTCGTCGGGCATCGCCCCGATCGCGTCGATCGCAAGCCTACGCAGGCGCGCGAGGTCGTAGTGGACGTCATGGCGCGGCACGCCGAGCTCGTCGAGATAGGCACGCACCGCGCCGGCCGGGAAGCCCAGCTCGCGGAGAGAAGCGACCGTCGCCCCGGCCGCACGCTTCGAGAGCTTCTTGCCGTCCTCTCCCAGGATCAGCCCATGGTGGACGTACTCGGGCGGCGTCGTCCCAAGGGCTTGGTGGAGACGACGGTGGAGATCTTCGTTGGGCCGGTGGTCGTTCCCGCGGTAGACGCGGGTGATGCCGAAGTCGGCGTCGTCCACCACGCTGGCGAGGTGGTACGTGGCGGTGCCGTCCTCGCGTAGGAGCGTGACGCCGTCGAAACGGTCGGTCCCGATACGCTCGGCGGCCTCCCGGTAGCGATCCTGGCGCTCGCTCTGCCGGGCCGGACCCTCTTCCCAGTCGATCTCGAGCCAGCCGAGATCGCCGAGAATCGCCTCCTCCCCTCCGGCAACGTTCCGGGCGCGATCCGTGTCGTCGATCCGAAGCAGCATCCAGTCACCGGCACGCCGGTTGACGACCGCGCTCAAAGCGTTGCCCACGTGGAGCGAGCCGGTCGGGCTTGGCGCGAACCGGACGCGAACCATTGGATCAATCTAACGTTCGCTGCTCCTAGACACCGCCCGCTCTGGAACCGCGTAAACAGACGGCAGACGACTCTCAAGACACTTTGACTTAGTTGCAAACGAGGCGGATTAGTGCAAAGCCCGGACTACCCTACTGACCCCGCGTGTGAGCGTTCCGGTCACGCATTTAGGGTTGGTTGCCAATGGAGTGACACACGGCGACGGTGCCGCGTCAATACCGCGCAGCATCTCCGGCGGACGAAAACGCCCGGCGTCTACCTCGCACTCGCCGCGAAGCCCGAGGAGGATGTGCCCACGCACGTGGTGGTCCGCGTCGTCGACGAGGTTGGCGCGACCCGATCACCTGGCCATGACGGCTTCCGGGAGGAGGCGCTCCGCTTGCTCAGCTTCTTGACTACGCCGACGAGATGGACAAGGCGAGTGACGACTAGCTAACCCGTGAAGCTTTCAAAAAACACGAAGGCAACCAGCCGAGCACCGCCCACGCTGTGAGCGAGAAGAGCAATCCCGCCGACGCCGCTCGCCAAAATGCTCGCGTTTGGTCAACTGAGTCCGCATCCTCAGAAAGAACTTCGCCCAAGAACGCGCGTTCAACGGCCCTTGCGATGTGAGCACTATCACCCTCAGCTTCGGCCTCGGCGATGACGACGTCGAGCACCCGGGCGGTAGCCTGGGCACGCGCCTTCCAATATTCAGCTTCATCGGCGAGCTGGACGATGAGCCATTCAGCGTCGACTTCGGACGCTTCTGTGCGGCTCTGGTGAAAAGACTGCGGCTCGCGCTGCGGCTCAGCCATCTTGAACCCCCATTAACGACGTGCTGCCGCAGACGGCTATTGTCAGTTTTAGCACATATATTGTCTCCCGGCGAGCAGCCGAGCGACGACGGCATGGAGGGCCTTGCGCGGGAGCGTGTCGTTGTCGAGGACGGGTGGGTACGGCCCAAGGGGCCTGTTAGAGCCGCTCGACTACTTCCCCGATTTCGATGCTGTTGATCGTGATGGCGTCGCCACCTGGCGGATTTGCCTTCAGCATCTCGGCTGCTTTGGTTGCCGCTTCTTCCGACTCGAATGTGAGCATCGACGTGCCCGTCGTGTCATCGAGCATGACCCACTGAGCTGAGACGAAGCCGGGCGCTTGGGAGATGCGGGCTGCTCCCTCCTCCCTCAGAAAACTCCTTGCCTTGTCCGAATCATGAAGTGTGCTGCGAGCAACGATTGCGTGCATCACTGCCTCCTTCGCTCCGATCGGTAACGAGTTCGGGTAATTTCTACATCTCTCGCCCAGGCGACAAGCGCGCTTCTTCTTAGGCCGACACGAACGTATGCGCTTCGTAAAGCTCCGGTTGCGCTTCGACGCCGACCTCTTGGAGGATCGGCATGAGCTTCTCGCCAAAGCGGCGAGCGGCATCCTCTGACTCCCACACGTCCACGACCCGGAAGCCGCCCTCGCCTTCACCTGCCGCGTGGTTCAAGAGTCCTTCGACAGGCCAATCGGTAGGAGACTCGAGCTCGCTTTTGCCGCCGCTGACCCTTCGAACGGTCTCCTCGTAAGCCTCCCGCGTCAATCACTGCCCCTGATGGACTAGCACGACTGCCATAGCTACCTCCTAATAGTGGGAGCACGGCGAATTTTGCCTCTCGCGCCCGCGCAACATGTGTCTCGCAGAGATCATCGCGCCCTGGCGAGATTCGAGGGCTTACCCTTCAGAGCACCCAAAAGATCATCAGACCAATCAGCACACCCACGACCACAAATAGCCATAGCGCGAGAAACGTGGCCCCGATTTCCCCGAGCTCTGCAATTTCGTCACGGCACGCTTGGGACACCGAAGATATGTGCTTCGACGGTGGTCGCATCATCGGTGACACTTCTGCGGCGAGCGCGGCGTGCCTTCAGAAATCCCACGAGCGCTTACCTTTCGATAAAAATCAACCGCTTCGCCTACTTACGCGTTAGGCTCCTCCCCGGCCAAACACGAGCGGGAGGAATCATGGCACGCAAAACAGTTCTGGTAAGCGATCTATCTGGGAAAGAGATTGAGGACGGCAAGGGTGCCAAGGTCCGAATCACTTTTGCCGACGCCCGCAGCGGTTCTCTAGAGCTCGACGTAACGGCAGACGAAGCGCGCGCTATGGGCGCAAAGGGCCGGCAGGTAGCACGGCGCGGAAGGAAGCCCAAGAATTCGTAGGGGCCGGGTTGGGATTACGTTGTCCGGTTCAGTAATCATGCTTTCGGATGGTGGCTACACACCGCCGCCTAGGCCGACTCTAACGCGGGCGAAGCTCTCGAAGGATGACGTAGAGAAGTATGAGACTGAGAGTCGTCGCCTTCATCCAGTCTTCTATCGGCTACGGTGCCGCGCTGCGTATCGGCTAGAGAAAGTCATAGCGACCGTAGTGTCGTCAGCCATGTTCTTCTCCGAGTACGTTCTCCAGTATGAGCCTTCGGGGTCGGTCGCGGAGGTAGTGCGCTCGAAGAGAAGCCTTGGCAGGGCGAGCCGGCGACGCAGACGCACATCCCGCCGTGCTGGGAGACAGACCAGTGGCGGCGCCGGCGTGAACGACCCGTATCCGGGCCGCTAAGCGTCTCGTTCTAAAAGAGGACGGCCAACCACCGCCAGACGCGTTCACACGGTTGGCCGTCTACTCGTGAGACCTGGCGGCTGAGCCGCACTCGGACATAAAGGAGGAGGCCGCATATCGCTCCCCTCTAGTCGCGACTAGCGATCCTCTCAGATGCCACGACCCCGAATGAGAAACGGAAATCTAGCAGCCCGAAAACCGTTTGCCGACGTTCCTCGTATCTCCTCCGAGTCCAAACGAACTGGGGAGGGACATTCAATGAAACGACTTGTGTTGCTTCTCGCGGCGGCCTTCCTGCTCGCGCTGCCGAGCTCGGCGCTCGCGTTCCATCACACGGGTTTGCCGTCCACATTCTGCGCTGCCGATGCGGCCGGAAGCCCCTCGAACGACAACGGCATGGCCAAGGAGGCCATCCTCGCCGCGATTGCGGCTGGCAACCCGGCGCTCGCTCTGCCTCTTCCACCTGTGGGCACACCCGGTAACGGTCAGGGTGAGGGCGGCGAGTTTTGCGCGAACGGCTAAGTCGGTTCTTGAAAATGTTCGGCCTTATCGGCTAGAGCGCTACGCTTGTGCCCGGGGAGGGCCGACGTTGGTGGTGATCTGTGACAAGCGAACTTCCTTCGCGCCCTCCCTCTTTCCTTATCCAAAGAGAAACCGCCCTTGCGGGCGGCTGCTCTGTGAACCCTTGGTTCATGTGAAGCTTACTCGCTTGCGACTTCCTCGGGCTCGACGGTACCCATGCGAAGGGCTGCAAGCTTGTTCGCCGTGTCGTGGTTGACGAGGCCAGCGAGTTTCACGTAGGGCTTCATCGTCGTATGAGATGTCCACCCTCTGCGCTCCATCAGCTCGCGGCGCTATCACTCCAAGACGCTGCGACCTGCCCGCGCTCGAACCACTGTTGGGCGTGTCGCTGAAGATGATCGGAGTGGGCTGCGTCCACTTCTCCTGCTCGACGTTCCGGATCCGGTACCGGAGGTAGCTCTCCCGCGCGTCCGGTACGGCGGCATATCCTCAAGGTCGTACCCGGACACCTTGCCTGCGTGTTCCTTCACCTGAGTCTTGTCAGCCGCGTAGAACTGCACGTAGAGCCCAAGCGCGCATGAGAGCTCGCGTGTGGCGTCTATCTAACGTTCGCGTCGCAGCGGAATGACTTTCTCCCCGGCAGACAGCCTCGCCCTCCTAGCCATCCTCGCTGTCGTCGCGCTCCTGCTGGTCGCGGCCGAGCGGACGAGCATCCCGTACCCGATCCTGCTCGTCGTCGGCGGTCTCGGGCTCGGCTTCATCCCTGGAATCCCGGAGTTCGAGCTCCCACCGGACCTCGTGCTCGTCGCGGTGCTCCCTCCCCTCCTGTACGGAACCGCGTTCTTCACCTCGCTCCGCGACCTTCGCGAGAACGCGTTCGCTATCACGCTCCTCGCGATCGGCCTCGTGCTCAGCACGATGCTCATCGTGGCCGTGGTCGCGCACGAGCTCATCCCGGGACTCAGCTGGGGAGTCGCCTTCGTGCTGGGCGCGGTCGTCTCGCCGACGGACCCGACCGCGGCCACAGCGATCGCGGAACGCCTCGGCCTCCCGCGGCGGCTCGTCGCACTGATCGAAGGTGAGAGCCTCGTCAACGACGGGACGGCGCTCGTGGCCTACAAGTTCGCCGTCATCGCGGTCGTGAGCGGGTCGTTCTCGATGAGCGAGGCAGCTGGGAACTTCGCGCTCAACGTGGTCGGCGGAATCGCCGTCGGACTCGGCGTCGGCTTTCTGGTCCGCCACGTGCGGCGCAAGGTCGAGGACCCGGCGCTCGCGATCACCCTTTCGCTGACGAGCGGCTACTTCGCGTACCTCCCCGCGATCGCCATCGGCGTCTCAGGAGTGCTCGCGGCGGTCACCATCGGCATCTACATGGGCTGGTACACGCCCGAGCTGACCACATGGCAGACGCGCCTCCAGGGCCTCGCCGTCTGGGAGATCACCTTCTTCATCCTGAACGCACTGCTGTTCGCGCTCGTCGGCCTCCAGCTGCCCGTCATCGTCGACGCGCTCTCCGGGTACTCACCGGCCCGGCTCGTCGGCTACGCGGCCGTCGTCTCGCTCGCCGTCATCGGGGCGCGCTTCCTCTGGGTCGTTCCAGGGACGTATCTGACGGCGTGGATGCGCCGGGCCAAGCGCCCGATCCAGAACCCGGGCCGCGCGTCGGTCATCCTCGGCTGGGCCGGGATGCGCGGAGCGGTTTCGCTTGCCGCTGCGCTCGCGCTGCCGCTGAGCACGGACGCCGGCGACGACTTCCCGAACCGTGACCTGGTCATCTTCCTGACGTTCGGGGTGATCCTCACCTCGCTCGTCGTGCAGGGGCTCTCATTCCCCGCCCTGCTCAGGCTGGTCGGGCTCGAGGACGAAGGCCGCACCGAGAAGGAGGAAAACAAGGCACGCATCTACGCCACCGAAGCCGCTCTCGCGCGGCTCGAGGAGCTGGCGGACGAGGACTGGGTGCGCAACGACACGCTCGAGCGCATCCGGGGGATGTTCAACTTCCGCAACCAGCGCTTCCGCAGCCGCTTCGACCCGGAGTCGGACGGCGAGATCGAGAGCCGTTCGCTCGACTACCAGCGGCTCCTTCGCGAGCTGCTCACGGCCGAGCGGAACGCGGTCTTCGACCTGCGCCGCGAGCGGCGAATCGACGA
>JBKPPF010000030.1:0-46120 GCA_046733475.1 Actinomycetota bacterium | reverse complement strand
GCGGAAGCTGGTTCAACATCCAGCAGTGATCCGCGCCACGAACTAGTTCGTCGTCCGGAAGTACGCCCAGGGCGACACGTCCTTGAGGTGGTCCTTGTCTCCGCGGAACGACGTGCGGACGCGGTACTTCTCGATCGACTGGGTATAGAAGGCGACGGTCACCGCGCCCTGGTCTCGGAGGCCGAAGTTGCCGGAGGTCTCGTAGCGCCACTTGCCGCTGTTGAGCTTCCGCTCGACGAGGAAGGAGATGTACGTGTGCGTGTGCTTCGGCCGCACCGTTCCGGTGATCGGCACGGGCCGGCCAGCGTGATAGAGGCGGAACCGCCCGTCCCGTCCGTACGCGTGCGAGAGGTATACGAGCGCCCGCGCGTGAACCTGAATCAGAACCGGCACCGCACTCGTCGATGCCGTATGGGCGGCATCGCCTTCCCACTTGGCGACATAGCTCGTCTTCGCCGATGGGCGGACGACGAAGGAGACCTTGCCTTCCGAATCCACCACTCCCTGATTCACGATGACGTCGGGTCCGTCCGTCTCCCGATAGAGCGAGACGACGTCGTTGTCGGTCGCGTCCCCGTAGAAGAGGCTAAGGGTCATGGGCACCTTGTCGCCGTAGTCGATGATCGTGGGCGAAACGGGATCGATGCTCACCCATGTGGACTGCCAGGCGAGTGGCACGGCCGACGACACGGAGGCGCTCTCTTTGACGAGCTTTTTCCCGGTCCCGTCCGCATTCAGCAGCCAGATGACGTCGTCGATCCCGTACGCGATGGCCGCTCCGTCAGGGGCGAAGATCGGAAGCGGCGGATTGATGCCGCCGAAGGAGAACTGGACGGGACCTGCACTCCCGTCGGCCGGGGCGCTCTGGACGCCCGCTGCCGAGTTGAAGGCGACCGTGGTTCCATCGGCGCTCCAGTGCGGAACCGACTCGAAGCCCGCGAGCTCGGAGATGTCGACCGCGTTCGAGCCGTCCGGATCGGACACCCAGATGTCGTAGTCGGTTCCGGGGTTGAACGCGGCGTAAACGAGCTTCGTCCCGTCAGGCGACCAGGACGGATACGACCCAGTGAAGTCGCCGAGCGCATGCTGGTCGCTTCCGTCGGCGTCCATGATGAAGATCTCCCGCGTCCCATTCGTCTCGCGGATGAACTCGATCTGCGCTCCATCGGCAGTAAAGGACGGGATCGTGTCGCTGCCCTCGTGAGTCGTCAAACGCGTCTGGTTGCTCCGGTCCGCATTCATCACGTAGATCTCGGGATTGCCGTCCCGCGTGCTGACGAAGACGATCTTCCTGCCGCCCTGTGACCACGCTGGACTGAAGTCGATGCTCGGATGCTTGAAAAGCGGCGCCTGGGTCTCTCCGTCGGGGGACACCAGAACGGTCCGCGTAGGGAAGCCGTTCGTGGTCACCGCAATCCATCCGTTGAAGCCGCTGCTGTACGAAGAGGCAGGCAGAGCGAGCGCTGCCGCCGTGAGCGCCGCAGCAAGCCCGAACCGACGCTGTACTTGTGCCGAACGCAACGAGATAGAGGTAAGCACATGGGTCCGTCATGCTCAAGCATCAGGACAAACGACGGAAGGAGGCTCGTGATTCGATTGCTTCGCGCGAGACGCCGACTTTTTCTTTTCCTCGGGGTCTCGCTCCTCGTCGTGGCCGCGCCCGTCGCGGTCTTCGCGGCGAATCACAACTTCAACGGGGCCACCGAGCGCCAGTCCGCCAAGTGGACGACGAGTGGGGGCTCGATCTCGGGGACCGGATGGCACAACGTTCCCGGCCTCGGCATCACCCGCTGCACGGTGCGAGAGGTGAGCGAAACGGCGACGCTCACCGTGAGCGGCGGGCCCGTGCGGTTCCGCGCCGTGATCGACGGCGTACCGGAGGCGCCCATGAAGCCGGGCATCGTCCGCTTCGTCCCGAACGGCAAGGAATCCGTGACCTACACGTTCGTGGCGAACACGGGCCCGTTCGAGGCCGACGACGACCACCGCTTCGATCTCCAGTGGCGGTCCCCCACCGGTGCGACGATCACCCTCCACGCGGGAGCCGTGAACCTGGTCTTCCAGGCCGGGACGCAGAACTGCTCGTAGCCAGACGCGAAGCGGGCCGGCTTCCGGGCCGGCCCGCTTCCCGCTTGGACACTTCCGCTAGGCGCGGAAGAAGAGGTACTGCTCCTGCATCCGCTCGGCCTGGCCGGCGGTGAACTCGAAGTAGCAGGGATCGTCCGAGTAGTCCATGAAGTTGTGGATCGGATCGAGTCCCGCTTCGAGGCAGGTGTCCCGGCCGACCTGGCACCCGAATGCGGGCCCCTTCTCGGCAGGCGTATCGGAGACATAGTCGCCCTTGGCGTTACAGCCGCCCTGGAACGTGTGGTAGAGGCCGAGCCAGTGGCCGGACTCGTGCGTGGCGGTGAAACCCAAGTTGTAGTTTCCGAAGCCGGGAATCGTGCTGCCGGGCATCGAGCCGAAGGCGATGATGACACCGTCGATCCACGGTTGGTTGTCGTAGGACGACGGGAAGTAGGCCCAGCCGAGGTAGGCGCCGCCGTCCACCGTGTAGATGTTCAGCGCATTCGACCCTCCCTCACGGAGCGCCCGCTTCGCCTTGTACTCGTCGGCCCCACCCGGCGTCATGGTGAACCACTTCGAGTTCGTCGTGCGGTCGACGTCGGCGAGCTCGAAGCGGAAGCCGGTGTCGACGCCGCCGTAGAAGCCCCCGTAGCTCAGGTTGAGCACGTCGATCTGCTTGCGGATCCACGAATTCGGCACGTTCCCCTGCTCGACCGCCGTGCCCGTGCGGATGACGTGGATATAGACCGGAATCGTGGTGTCGAAGTTCACCGTACTCGGCTCCTGGCCGGCCGGAACCTCTTCGAGCACCTCGTTCAGGTTCGGCTCGCGGCCTTCGCCGCGGGCGCCGCCGCCTCGAGCGGCAAGCGAGTCGAGGAAGCTCGTTCCAACGCCGCACTCCGGCGAATAGGGCGCGCCCGTGAGGACACTCGTCCGTCCCGCGTTCGCCGTGGCCGCGAACATGGACGCGACGACCACGAGCAGAGCGGCTAGGCCGGTCCGGGCGGGCCAACGCCGCAGCATGCTCCTTCGCATTCGTTCTCCTCTCCCTAGAAAGTCCCTGAGGCGCCCGAGAGTAGCGCAGCCCTCGAGGAAGGCCAACCGTGTCTACAAAGTTTGTGCTTCGTCCGGAGCCGGGACATCCGCGAGGAACCGAGCCAGCCGCTCTGCCTCGTCCTCGGTGAGGGAGACTGCGGCGTCGGCCCGCAGGTGCCTTCCGAGTGCCTCGCTCCAGACGCTGACGCGGACCTGGGGCTCCTCGTCTTGGTCGCCGAAGTAGCGGGAGACTCGGAGGGCCTTGCCGTCGGCGCCCCCGAAGAGCTCGGTGACCTTCATCCGCAGCGGGGCCCCGCACCACGGGCAGTAGCGAAACGCGCGGTCGACCTCTTCGGCGCAGCGGCGGCACTCGGTCATGAGGCTCCTTTCGGGCTGAGCGTAGCGCGGAAGCCCGGCGGCGGCTAGTCCGCGACGAAGAGGGCGGGACCGTCCCCGCGATGCGTCTCTTCGATGAAGTCCTCGACGGGCTCGAGTGGCGAACAGACAGCCGGGCGAAGCCTGTCCGCTGCGAGCGCGAATGCGTCCAGCACCTCGTCGAGACGCCGGTCCGCGGCGTCGTTCCAGCGCTGCGGCACGTCGCGAACTGCGGCCGCCAACGCGAGGGACGCCCGTTCATAGGCCTCCAGAACGCCTTCCCCCCCGTCGGCCGTCCGACGCCAGACTCGCTCGAGCGCACCGGGCGCGGACCAGCGCCGGGCGAAGGCGCTCGATGGCTCGATGCTTCGTCCTTCAGCGTCCTGCGCTGTCGACCCCTGGCACCACCCGCTCAGCACAAGCTCATGAGCATCCGCGAGCATGCTCTCCGCGGTTGCAACGACGTCGCGTGAGACCCCCAGCGTCATCGGCTCAAACCCCCTGTTAGGCAGTCAAAGCTAGCGCAGCGCCCCAGCGGGTCGTTCGGTATCGAGGGGTGTATCGGGCCTACGTTCCGGCGATTCAAGAAACCGATGAGGGGTAGATCCACGGCCGTGTACGCGGAACGGACACCGCGCGTGAACCAGGACGTGGCCCGCCGGGCCAACGAGCGGCTTCTCGCGGCGGTCCGAGATGTCGTGGACGATACGCGCGCGATTCCCTTCCTCTGCGAGTGCCTCGACCCCGAGTGCCGGAGCACCGTGCAGCTCTCGATCGAGCAGTTCCGCGACCTGCGCGAGATGGAAAACCGCTACGCCATCGTCACGGGACACCCGATCATGAACGGCGAGCGTCCCGTCTGGGTCGACGGGGAGCTCACCTTCGTTCACAGGCCCTGACCCCTCGTTTGTCCGACCCGCTCCCGGGTAGAGGTCTGAGAGCAACCGAGGGGGACTGATGAAGCGACTATTCGCTCTTGGCGCTGCAATGGGTGCGGCGCTTGCATATTTCTTCGATCCCGAGGCGGGCAATCGCCGACGGAGCGTGACCCGCGGCCGTGTGCTCGCCTTCTTCCGCCGGACGGGCCGCAGGGCCGGCCGCGCCGGACAGGCAGCCAAGTCGCAGGCCTACGGTGTCACCCAGAAGGCCGTTCACCTCAAGGAGCGGTCGAAGGAAGAGCCCGACGACGCGACTCTCGCCCACAAGGTTGAGACCGAGCTCTTCCGCGCCGCCGATGTCCCCAAGGGCGACATCAACGTCAACGCGGAGAACGGCGTCGTCTATCTCCGCGGCCAGGTCGCGGACGAGGGCCTCGCCGAAACGCTCGGGAAGTCGGCCCGGAAGATTCACGGCGTGCGTGAGGTCGAGAACCTCCTCCACACGCCGGGCACGCCCGCGCCGACGACGCAGCGCTAAAGGAGAAACAGTGCGGGGCGGGTTTTCGCCCGCCCCGCACAAACCCCACGTCGGGCCGGTTAAGACTTGTCTACCAGGGAGAAGCGGCCGAGCTTCACGCGCTCGCGTCCCTCGCGCCCGCGCCGCGCGGCGAAACGCATCGTCGCCCCCACCCCGCCCGCGAGGACGAAGCCTGCCCCGAGCGCGCTCGCGGCAATGAGCGGAAGCTTCCCGCGGAGATCGGCCGCCTCGCCGATGCCGGTGCGGAGGTCCTCGACGGCGCCCGCGAGCTGGTCGCGCTCGGTCGCGATGTCCCGGCGGACATCTTCCGTGGAACGGTCGTTAGCTTCGGCCATTGCGAATCGCTTCCGTCGTCAGCTTGGCTTCTCGAATCGCTTGCTCCGGCACCGGCGGCGCACCCTTCTTGATCGCGCCGAGGCCGGTGAAGAGAAGAATCACGGCGAGAAGGACGAGCGCGCCGCAGACGATCAGGAGCGAGGCCCACATCGGGAGGACGAGCGCAAGCGCCACCGCCGCGGCGGCGAGCCCGAAGCCGAGCGCGAAGAGCCCGAAGACTCCGGCCGCGATCGACATGCCGATCCCGACGCCGAGGGCAGCGACCTTGCGCTTGACCTCGAGAAGGGCGAGCTCGAGCTCTAGCTGGGCGAGCGTGCTGGCGTGCTCAGCGACGTTCTTGGCCGCGGAGCCGACGCCGTGCTCAGTCTCTTGGATGGGCATGGCCCCTCCAATCGAGCACCTTCGCAAGGACGATGCCCGCGGCGAGCGCTGCGCCGATCACGAGAAACGGGCTTGGCCCACGCCCGCCACGTTTCGCCTTCGGAGCCGGCGGAGCGACGACCGCTCCGGAACCGGGCTCGAGATCTGTCGGCGCCTGGCCCCTGAGGCGAGCGGCGATGAGGCTCGGCTTCATACGGCGTAACAGTACCGCGTCTCCTGCGAGTGGTTCCGCGAGTTTCGCCGCGGGACCGCCCGTCGCTGCCGCGCGATCGGAGAGCTCCTGGAGGCGCTCGGCTCCCCTCTCGAGAATGGCGTCGCCGACGGTCATTTCTTCACAGGGGGCTCTTCGCCGGTGGCGACGCGCCAGATGCGCGACGCGAGCGTCCGGGCGACGACGGTCGCGCCGGCCGCAATACCCGCGTAGAGACCCGTCCAGAGGAGCTTCCGCAGCACGTCTCTTTGGTTACCGGGATCCGACTCGTCGAAACACGGAAGGCGCCAGGGCGAACGGCTACGATGGCTCCGCTGCCCTCTTAGCTCAGTTGGTAGAGCACCTCCATGGTAAGGAGGGGGTCTCCGGTTCGAGTCCGGAAGAGGGCTTCAGTCGGAGGTGTCCGTTGCGTACTGCGGACGCCCGGCGGGGCGGTAGACCTGGAGCGTGACGCCCCTCGGGAAGGCTCGCGAGTCGATCAGGTCGAGCGCTATGTCGGGGCCGGGGTCGGGGAATAACCGCGTGCCCTGGCCGACGACCACGGGGACGATGAGCAGGTTCATCTCGTCGACGAGCTCCGACTCGAGCAGCCACCGGGTCAGGGCGCCGCTTCCGTGCACCTGTAGCTCTCCTCCCGGCTTTGCTTTCAGTTCGGCTATCGCCGCCGCGACGTCACCGGAGAGGACGGTTGTGTCCGCCCACTGCGGGTCGGTGAGCGTGGTCGATGCGACGTACTTGGGCCGCGTGTTCAATGCGCCCACGATGGGGTCCTCCAGATCCTTCCTCACGCCCCAGTAGCCGGCGAAGAGCTCGTAGGTCCGCCGGCCGAACAGGAACGCGCCGGCGCGCTGATAGATCTCGTTGACACACGTCATTGCCTCCTCGTCGAAGAGCGGTTCGGGCGGCCTTGCCCATCCGCCGCGCTCGAATCCGTTCCTGCGGTCCTCATCCGTCGCGCCGCCGTTTCCCTGCATCACTCCATCGACGGAGACCTGCGTGGTGGTCGTCAGCTTCATGGGTTCGCGGTGATTGTCTCCAGCAGCGCGTCGATCCGCGCGAAGCCCGACTTCGCGCCCTCCTCGACGCCGTATTGCATCGTCGCGTCGCGCTCCTCGGCCGTCTCGAAGCGCATCGTCTGCGTCAGCTTCGTCTGCTCACCGAGATCCTCGAACTCGAGCGTCTGCAGGTGGTTCTGGAACGTCTGCACGAGGCGCTCCGGTGGCTCGACCTCCCGAAACTCGCCCTCGACGACGCCGTGCGCGGTGCGGAAGCGGTAGGCACCGCCGGCGCGGACGTCCATCTCTTCGACGACCGTGCCGTCTCCCCACCATTCGGGGATCAGCTCCGGGTTCGTCCAGACGGAGAAGACGTGCGCACGTGGCGCGCCGAAGACCCGCTCGACCCGGATCTCGAGCTCGTTCGGCGTGGTGACGGTAGTCTCGCTCATCCTCAGCTCACCGCCCTCTTGACGAGCTTCGCGATCTTCGCCTCGTCTGCCTTGCTCAGCTTCGTGAGCGCGTAGGCGACCGGCCACATGGAACCCTCGTCCAGGCTCGCGCTGTCGTTGAAGCCGAGCATTGCGTAGCGCTCCTTGAACTTTCCCGCGTCGCGGAAGAAGACGACGACCTTGCCGTCCTTGTTCGCGTACGCCGGCATGCCGTACCAGGTCTTCGGGATGAGGTCGGGCGCGTTCTCCTTCACGATCGCGTGGACACGCTTGCCAAGTGAGCGGTCGCTCGGGGTCATCTCGGCGAGCGCGGCGGTGATCGCCTCCTCGCCCTGAACAGCTGCCTTGAGCTCTTTGGCGCGCGCCCTCATGGCGGCCTTTTCCTCGGCGCTGAAGCCTTCCTTCTGCTTGGTCGGGCTCATCTTTCTCCTCTCGTTCGTTCGACGACCTGCGCGAAGCGGTCGAGGCGCTGCAGCCACGTGCTGACGCCCTCGAAGGCGTACGGCACGAGCATGCATCTGCGGACGCGGCCAATCTTCTCCGTCGTGACGAGCTCCGCCACCTCGAGCAGCCGGACGTGCTTCTTCATACCTGTCAGCGACATGCCGAAGGGCTCGGCGAGCTCGCTGATCGTCGCACTGCCGGAGCCGAGTCGTTCGAGAACGGCGCGGCGGGTCGGGTCGGCGAGGGCGGTGAATGCACGGTCGACCGTCGTCTTATACTGAACCATGTAGTTCAGTCTGCCACAGCCGCCCGGTCAGCGCAAATGGGATTGTCAGCGGGGCGGGCTCTCGTCGAACCGGGGAAGCCCGTCGTCCGGAATCTCCTCCCAGCTTGCCGCGTAGGCGACGAACTGCCGGTGTTGCGGGCGGATGCCCGGGTCGCTGTCGAAGGCGCCGAGACGGACGCTGATCACCTCGGGGTCGTCCGGGTCGCGGCTCCAGAGCTGCGAACCGCACTCCGAGCAGAACTCCTTGGCGAAGCCGCTGTCGGGCTGCCAGGCGCGGACGAGCTCCTCGCCGGAGACGATTCGAAGCGCACCCGGCGCGACGCGCGCCTGGGCGGAGGCGGCGGTGCCCGACCTGCGCTGGCAACGCCTGCAGTGGCAGTAGCTCGCGCGGAGGAGGGGCTCGGTCACCTCGAAGCGAACGCCTCCGCACAGGCAGCCGCCGGTCCGCGGCTCGCTCAGTCGCTCCACCACCCGGGGGTCATCTCCGCGTCGGTGGGATCGGTTCCGGCGCCGAACGCGAGGTACTCGATGCCGTCGGAGCCGGCCTCCATGTTGCGCATGGTGTTCTTGTCGAAGCGGATGGCATCCCACTCGCGGAGCTCGACGACCTCGTCGTCGACCTTGACGCGGCCGGATCCGCGTACGACGACGTAGACCTCCTCCTGCGCCGAATGCTTGTGGCCGAAGGGCATGCGAAATCCGGGGTCGAGCTTCAGGATGCTGAGCCCGAGGGACTCGCCCTCGAGGTCGGTGCGGCCGAACCGGGCATCCATCTCTTCGGGCATACCGAAGTTCGGAGCCTGGTTCTCGACCTCTCTGAGGTTCTTCTTCGTATAGCTGCTCATGACCAGATTCTGGTCCGAGCCGCCGTACAGGAAACCTGAGAGCTAGGAGTCGTGCTGGAGCGCGGGCGGCTCGTTCTCGAGAAAAACCTGCTCGAGCCGGTCGTTGACCTCGTTCAGGCCCTCCTTCGCCCATGTGATGCGCTCTTCGATCAGGCGCGCCTCCTCGCGGAGCCGATCCTTGCGCACGCGGGCATCGTCCTCGACCTGGCGGGCGGCGATGCGAGCATCCTCCTCGATCGACTCGGCCTTGCGGCGGGCATCGGCGAAGATCTGCTCGACCTCCTTGTCGGCCTGCAGCTTCTGCTCGCGTAGATAGGCATCGGCCTCGGCCCTTGCCTCCCGGCGGATGTCCTCCGCTTCCTCTCGGGCGAGGGTGACGATGTGCTGACCCGCCTTTTCCGCGGCCGTGAATACCGCGGTGACGCGAGCGCCGATCCCCGAATCGTCCTCCGAAGCCTCGACCTCGGGGGTCGCCTCGACCTGCTCCTCTTCTCCCTCGTGCACAGGCGCCTCGGGCGGCGCTCCCTTTGCGTTCATCACGTCCGAGAGTATCGGCCGCTGCGGACGCCGGACTTTAGGCCGAACCGTTGCGAATCCCGAGACGGTCGAGCTCGAGTCCCGCCAGCGAGTCGTACCGGCCTTCTTCGAGGTCTCTGAACGGCTGGGGGCTGACGGCGAGAAGCTTGTCGTATGGGAAGTTGGAGACCGCGCGCCGGGCGAGGAACTCGACGAGCAGCGGGTCGGTCGGCGCCCGCTTCAGCGCACGGCGCACGGCGCGGGCGTCGTTCGTCCAGGCCCAGCGCAGCGGCAGATACAGGCCGAGCAGGGGCAGCGTCGGGATGAAAGCGATGGAAAGGGCCAGGAGGACGCTGAGGTTCTCCGTGGAGTCCCGACTGTCGCGGCCGCTCGCCTGGGCGCTCTTTCCGGCCTCCTCGACCTGATCGGCGACGGTGGAAACCTGGCCCCCGACGAAGGGGATTTTCCCGAGGTTCCGGACGAGGCCGCCCGTCTGCTCGACTGCCACGCCGGCCGTGACGACGGTGTCCGAGAGCTCGCGGAGGTTTCTCACCTCCCGCCCGACGAGAAGCGCGAGCGTGAGCCAGAGGACGACCCACAAGACGGCGACGACGTCGAGGAGGCGGATCAGACGCACGCCGGCGGTCGGAAACGCGAGTCCCACGCCCGCTCTTACCCGCTCCTCCCCGGCGTTTCACCGGGCCGAGCGCGGGAACAAGCAGCCTGAGCACCGGAGCGGGCTAGCTCAGGAGGGGTATCGATGATCACGTCCGAAGAGCGGAGAACCACCGAGTTTCCGGCGGATCCGGACGAACAGGCGGAATCCGGGCGCTCTGCTCCGATCGACGAAGACGTTGAAGGAGAGCTCAACGCCGCGCTGCCTGAACCTCGTGAAGAGGAGAAGGAGCGCTCGCAGTCGAGCTGAGGAGACCGCCGACCACGGCGCCGAAGAGCGCATGCGCGGCCACCTCATAGGCGAACACGCGTCCGTTTCGTAGAAGCGGCGGCCAGTCTCCGCTGCGCCGGTCCTCATGCACGCGGTCGACGACGGCCATCGCAGGCCAAAGCGAGAGGCTCTCGGCCTGCGCCATGACGACTCCCCTCACGGGTCCGCGTAGGCCAAGGCGCTCGAAGGTCGCGCCGAAGAGCGCCCCGTTCATGAGATGGATCCCGATCGCCGCTTCCGGCCTCACGCGAACAAGGCCGCCGAGGAGCCGGCGGTCGGAATACCACGGGACGCCGACGGCGCGCCCGAGTGCCGGCTCGGCGGCCGCCCACACCGCTGCAGCGACGATCCCCGCCACCATTCCCCTCATCGTCCGGCGAGCATATCCTCACGCCCATGGCGGCCTTCACACTCGACCAGCGGCGCACGCTCACGCTGGCCGCGACCGTCCTCGGGTCGTCGCTCGCTTTCATCGACGCGACGGTGGTCTTCGTCGCGCTGCCGACGATCGCGGAGGATCTCGACCTCGGCCTGACCGGCCAGCAGTGGATCGTCCTCTCCTACTCGCTCGCCCTCGCATCGCTCTACCTCGTCGGCGGCGCGATCGGCGACCGCTACGGACGCAGGCCGACATTCATCGCGGGAGCCGCAGGCTTCGCAGTCGCCTCGGTCTTCGCCGGCTTCGCGCCGACGGGCGGCCTCCTCATCTTGGCGCGCGCGCTTCAGGGGATCGCCGGCGCCTTCCTCACCACGAACTCCCTCGCGCTCCTGCGCGGCGTCTACGGGGACGAGGCCGGGCGGGCGATCGGGCTGTGGACGGCGTTCACGACCGTCGCCACGATCGCTGGGCCGCCGGTCGGCGGCGCGCTCGTCGAGTGGGTCTCCTGGCGCTGGATCTTCTTCATCAACCTCCCTCTTGCAGCGCTCACCGTCGTCCTCGCGAAGGCCGGCGAATGCAATGAGCAGAAGATGCTGCGCGTCGGTCGACTCGACATACCCGGCGCCACACTCGCGGCACTCGCCTTCGGGATGCTGACGTACGGCCTCGTCGAGGGGCCCGACAAGGGCTTCGGCGAGGTGTGGTGGGCATTTGCGATCTCGTTGCCCGCGTTCGTCGCCTTCTGCCTCGTGGAGGCCCGCTCGAAGAACGCGATGCTGCCCTTCGATCTCTTCAAGCGGCGCAACTTCGCGATGGCGAACCTGGAGACGTTCCTCGTTTACGGCGCGCTCTACGCGCAGCTCATCTTCGTGCAGCTCTACCTGCAGTTCATCGGCTTCTCGCCCTTCGAGGCCGCACTCCTCGGCATCCCGGGGAGCCTGATCATGATCGCCCTCGCCGCGCGCTTCGGGAAGCTGGCCGACGAGCACGGGCCGCGCCTTTACCTGACCCTGGGCCCCTTCCTCGCCGGCATCGGCATCCTGCTCATCCTGCCCGTGACGGAGCAGAGCGACTTCTGGACGTGGGGCTTCGCGTCCGTCGTGGTCTTCTCGCTCGGCCTGGCGATGCTCGTCGCCCCGATCACGTCGACGGCCCTCAAGTCGGCGCCATCCGAGTTCGCGGGCATCGCCTCGGGAGTGAACTCGACGGTCTCCCGCCTCGGGAACCTCATCGCCGTCGCGTGCATCGGCCTCATCATCTCGCTCGTGTACGACTCGAAGGTGAGCGTCGGCGTCCCGCTCGCGAAGAACCAGGTCGACGAGACGCTACGCAGCGCCTCAATCGACGGCTTCCGGGTCGGAATGATTGTCGCCGCCGGCCTCGCCTTCGCAGGAGCTGCGGTTGCCGCGATCGGGATCGTGAACCGCGAGGACGCGCCCGAGGTCAGCGGACAGGCACCGGCGCCAGCCGGAAATTGAGAGCCGCCGCGCTCTCGCGCGCCCTGGCGACGGCCTCCTCCCTCGTCGCGCCCGACTCGTAGAGGATTGCAAGCCGGTAGCTCTGGGCGTCGTTCGTTCCCTGTGCCGAGAGCGGCAGGCCCGGACGGGCGAGCACCTCCAGGTTGAGGGCGGGATCGGGTACAGCCTCGACGTAGGCGTCCTCGAAGACGCGCATGACATAGCTCACAGCGACTCCGTCAGGGAGACCCGTCTCCCATTTCGGATCGTCGCCGCAGGCGAGCTCGAAGAGCGCGTCGTAGGTCGAGCGGCCGTGGAGTGCCTGGACGAGCGGCGCGAACTGCGAGGCGATCCGACCGTTCACCTCGATTATCTGGGCCGGGCCCTCGTCCGGAACGAAGAACTCGACGTTGAAGAAGCCGCCCTCGAAGCCGAGCGCCGGAAGGATCCGGCTGGCAATGTCGGAGAGCTCCGTCTGTCTCTCCTCGGAGAGCCGCGACGGATAGTCGAACCGCTCGAAGCTGAACGTCCCCTCGTACTTGACGGAGTCGGTCACGCCGATCGTGACCACCGAGCTTCCATGGACGTACCCCTCGAGCGTTACCTCGTCGCCGGACAGAAGCTCCTCGCCGATGAACCCGTGCACCCTCGCGGGATCTCCGCCCGCAATCGCCGCGATCTCCGCGTAGCGGTTCGTGTAGCGGTCGGCCTCGTGCAGCTTCGAGAGCTCGGAGAGGTCGTCGATCCGGTAGGCGTTCTGCGAGAGCCGGCCGACGACGGGCTTGGCGAAGAACGGCGGGTCGCAGGGGATCCCGTCGTCGAGGAGGCAGAACTTCGGCGTCGACTCCGGCGCGACGAGCCGCTGCACGTCGCGCGAGGTCGGCTTGTGCTGGAGCGCGAGGATGGACTGCGGCGTCGGCCCCGGCAAGCCACGGCGCTCGGCGACGATCGAGGCGAGGAGCGCCGAAAGGTCTTTCGTGCCGATGACCCCGTCGGCGGGAAGCGTTTCAGCGTGCTCGAGGAACGGCTCCGGCTCGAAGGCCTCGAGCTGGTCGAGGTCGGAGCCCTCGTAGCGAACGCGGTATCGGTCCTCCAGCCCCGCGGCGCGGATGGCGACAAGATCCCGCTCCTGCGGGCAGAGGACGAGGATGTCTCTCATGCGCGCGACCCGCGCCTCGGCGCGAAGCGGGAATCGTACCCGCATGGCTCTAAAGTAGGCGCGTGCTCACGGCCCGCACCGATGTCGTCGGCAGCCTGCTGCGCCCCGCCTTCTTGCTGGAGGCCCGAGAGCAGCTCGAGGCCGGCATGATCGACGAGGAGCGTTTCGCGGGCGTCGAGGACGCGGCCGTCGACGAGGCGCTCGCACTGCAGGAGGACGCCGGACTCGACGTCGTCACGGACGGCGAGATGAGGCGACTCTCCTTTCAGAGCCAGCTGCCTGCGGCCGTCGATGGCTTCGCCGACTGGGATCTCGATGCCTTTCTCTGGGGCGAGTGGCACAGCGACGAGCTCGGCGACATGAACGTCGAGCGTCCGCCCCTGGCCGTGACAGGGAAGCTTCAACGGAGGCGCTTTCTGTCGGCGGCGGAGTTCACGTATGCGCGGGGTCGGACCGATCGCGTGCTGAAAGTAACGCTGCCGAGCCCCTCCCTATTCGCGAACTTCTGGAACCCGGATCGTCCGCCGGAGGCCTACGCGACGTTGGAGGAGTACCTCGGGGACGTTGCGACTATCCTGCGCGAGGAGGTGGACGAGCTGGTTCGGCTCGGCGCGCACTACATTCAGCTCGACGCGCCGCACTACCCGCTTCTCCTCGACCCGGCGTACCGCGACTTCTACGAAAGCCGCGGCTGGCCGGCCGACCGCTGGCTCGATCTCGGCCTCGAGCTCGACAACCTCGTCATCGGCGACCACCCGGGCGTGACATTCGGGATGCACCTCTGCCGCGGGAACCAGGCGAGCCGCTGGCTCGTCTCGGGAGGCTACGACTGGATCGCCACGCGCCTCTTCCCACGGGTGAAGGCCCAGCGGATCCTGCTCGAGTACGACGACGAGCGCTCGGGCTCCTTCGAGCCGCTCGCGGAGGTGCCGGAGGACAAGGTCGTCGTCCTGGGCCTCGTGACGACGAAAACCAGCCGGCGGGAGACCGTGGACGAGCTCGTGGCACGCGTGCGCGAAGCCTCCACCTTCATGCCGCTCGAGCGGCTCGCGATCTCGCCGCAGTGCGGCTTTGCGACGTCGATCCTCGGCAACGCGCTTTCGGTAGCGGACGAGCGCGCCAAGCTCGAGACCCTCGTGCGTGCCGCAGAGCTGGTCTGGTCGGCATGACGGTCGTCCTCCACGGAAGCGGGCTGACGATGGCCGACGTTGTGCGCGTCGCGCGGGACGGCGAGGCGGTCGAGCTCGCGCCCGAGGCGATCGAGCGCATGCGGGAGACGCGGGCGCTCGTGGAGCGGGTGGTTGAGCGCGGAGACGAGGTCTACGGCGTCACCACCGGGGTCGGCGCGCGCAAGAAGCACCGCGTGCCTCTCGAGGAGATCCCGGCGTTCAACCGGCGGTTGATCGAGAACCACCGCATAGGAACTGGGTCCGATGCTCCGCCGGAAGTCGTCCGCGCGACGATGCTCCGGCACGTGAACATGCTCGCCAAGGGCACTTCGGGCGTACGGCCGGAGATCGCGGAGCGGATCGTGCGCGCGCTCAACGAGGACGAGCGGCCGCGGGTCCGCCTGCTCGGCTCGATCGGCCAGGGCGACCTCGCGCCCATGGCAGACCTCGCCGCCGTCCTCTTCGAAGACACCGAGCTTCTGGCCAAGGAGGGCATCGCGCTCATCAACTCGAACGCGTTCTCGACCGGGCTTGCCTCGCTCGCAATCGCCGACGCCGAGCGGCTCGTGGACACGCTCGACGTCACGGGCGCGCTCGACCTCGAAGCGTTCGCCGCGAATCTGACGCTGCTCCACCCAGCCATCGCCGAGGTGCGACCGTATCCCGGTCTCTCCACCGCCCTCGAGCGACTGTACGCCCTCCTCGAGGGGAGCTACCTCTGGGAGCAGGGCGCCGCGCGGAACCTTCAGGACCCGCTCACGTTCCGCTGCCTGCCGCAGATCCACGGCGCTGCGCGCGACGCGCTCGAGTTCGCTAAGCGACAGCTGGAGATCGAGCTCAACGCCTCGCAGGAGAACCCGCTGATCATTTCGGACGAGGACCGCATCGTCTCGGTCGCGAACTTCGACATCCTCCCTCTCGCCGCCGCGCTGGACTTCCTCCGCCTCGCGCTCGCTCCGGCGATCACGAGTGCGTGCGAGCGGCTCCTCAAGCTGCTGCAGGGGCCGCTGACCGGCCTGCCGGACTCCCTCGCGGCCCGGCAGGGCCTGGTGGAGAACTCCCTCGGGGAGTTCGGCGTCGCCGCGCAGGCGCTGGCCGCGGAGGCGCGCCTGCTCGCGCAGCCCGTCTCCTATGAGGTCGTCACGTCGACGCACGCCGAGGGAATCGAAGACCGGATCACCATGGCGCCCCTGGGAGCCCGCCGCCTCTCCGAGATGGTCCAGCTCGGAGAGCGCCTCGCCGCGATCGGCTTCACCGTCGCCGCGCAGGCGATCGACCTGCGGAATCCGTCGGCGCTGGGAGCCGGCACAAAGCGCGCACACGACCTCGTCCGCGAGCGCGTCCCGTTCATGGGCGAGGGCGAGCCGCTTCCGGCCGACCTGGAGCCGGTGCGGGACCTCATCATGGCGGGCGCTTTCGTTGCCTGACTAAACTCGGGGCATGGCCGGAGCCGGACTTCTCGACCGCCTCGAGCAGGGACACGTCATCTGCGCGGAGGGCTACCTCTTCGAGCTCGAACGGCGCGGCTATCTGCAGGCGGGCGCGTTCGTCCCCGAGGCCGTGCTCGACCACCCCGAGAAGGTGACCGAGCTCCATCGCGAGTTCGTGCACGCGGGCTCAGACGTCGTCGAAGCGTTCACCTATTACGCGCACCGGGAGAAGATGCGCGTTGTCGGCAAGGAAGGCCTCCTCGAAGAGCTGAACCGGAACGCGCTCGCGCTCGCGAAGGAGGTCGCCGACGAGACCGGGACGCTTTTCGCCGGCGACATCTGCAACACAAACGTCTTCGACCCGGACGACCCCGAGTCGAGGAAGGCCGTCCAGGCGATGTTCGACGAGCAGGTCGCCTGGGCCGCCGAGGCGAGCGTCGACTTCGTGATCGCCGAGACCTACTCCTACGCCGAGGAAGCTCGCATGGCGCTCGAGACGATCAAGGCGGCCGGCCTGCCCGCTGTCGTCACCATCTGCATTCACCAGGAGCCCATGACTCGCGACGGCATGACTCCCTCAGACGCCTGCGCGATGCTCGAGCAGGCCGGCGCCGAGGTGGTGGGCCTGAACTGCATCCGAGGCCTGCAGACGACGATGGAGCTGCTGCCGAGCATCCGCGAGCAGGTGTCGGGGTACGTGGCCGCGCTGCCGGTCCCGTACCACACGACGACCGAGATGCCGACCTTCCAGAGCCTCCGCCACCCCCGCCACGACGGCATGCTCTTCCCCACCATGCTCGAGCCCTTCGAGTCGACCCGCGGCGAGGTCGCCGAGTTCGCGCAGCAGGCCGACGCGCTCGGCATTCAGTATCTCGGCCTTTGTTGCGGCAACGCGTCCTACCTGACGCGCTCGCTCGCCGAGGCCCTCGGACGCACTCCACCGGCGAGCCGGTATTCGCCGGACATGTCGAAGCACGCGTACTTCGGCAGCGACCCGAGCCTGCTCGAGCAGAACCAGGCCTACTCGGCCAAGCTCTGACCGTCTCCGACGGCGGTGTTCGCCGCCGGGGCCATCCCCAACGAGCGCTCGAGGAAGGAGCGGCTGAGCTCGGCGACTTGCCGGAAGGTGGGATGGTCGTCGTACATCCATTCGGTGTGTCCCGCGCCCGGCAGCAGTACGAGCTCCTTCGGCTCCCCCGCAAGTCGATGGAGCTCGACCGACTCGTCTGGCGGGTTCAACCGGTTGTCGGAACCGTGGACGAGGAGGAGCGGGCGCGGCGAGAGCTGCGAGACCACGGCTTCCGGCTGGAACGCGAGTAGCGCGGCGGCCGACTCGAGCGTGACCTCGCTGCCGAAGCCCGTGTAGCGCTCGAGCTCGTCGTGTGCGTACACGCCCGTGACGCGGTCGAGCGGCAGGATGTCGAACGGGGGAACGAGCTCGGACTCCGAGGTGGTCCGGTCGGCCTCGATGCGCGCCAGAAGGCGAATCCAGCCTTCAGGGTCGTGTGCGGCCTGGGTCGCGCGCCGGCCGTCTCCGATCGCGTTCAAGGAGACCACCGCGCGCACCCGCGGCTCCGCTGCGGCCGCGGCGATCACGATGCCGCCGCCAAGACCCCAGCCGACGAGCGCGATGCCGGCCGGGTCGACCTCGGGGACGGACGCCAGGAAGTCCACCGCGGCGATCGTGTCCTCGACCTGCTCCTGCGGGAACAGGCGACCTGGCCGGCCCTCGCTGTTTCCGAACCCGCGGTAGTCGAACCCGAGGCACGCGAACCCGGCCGGCACGAGGAACCGCGCGAATCGCGCCGGGTGGATGTCCTTGAGCCCCTGGTAGCCCGAGCAGACGACGACGCCCGCGAGTCGCTCGCCCGCGCTCCTTTCGGGCAAATGGAGGTCGCCGTCGAGCCGCAGGCCGGAGCTCTCGAAGGAAACCGAGCGCGTGTCCATGAGGCGCTCTGTTTACCACACAGGGCTTAGACTCGACCGCAGGTGTTCGACGCGCACGTGCACTCCGCGCCTTGCGTCCTGCCGCGGCTCGCAGACGATGCGGGCACTGTTTCGGCCTACGAGGCTGACGGCGGCTTCACCGGCTGCGTTCTCAAGGGTCACATGGAGCCGACGGTCGGGCGGGCGCGCGCTGCGGCCGAGGGACGGGGGCTCGCCGTCTACGGCGGGATCGTGCTCAATTCGGCGGTGGGCGGCCTGAACCCGCACGGGGTCGAGGCCAGTCTCGCCCTCGGAGCCCGCGTCGTCTGGATGCCGACGCTCGATGCGCAGGCGCACCCGCAGGGGATCCTCGCGCGGCCCTTCCCGGATGCGCCGAGATACGGCATCCCACCGCTCGAGCCCGCGGCGGAAGAGGCAGTCCGCGAGATCTGCACGCTCGTTGCCACCGCAGACGCGGTGCTCGCGACCGGCCACTTGAGCGGCGACGAAATCGCGTGGCTTCTCCCCGTGGCCAGGGGGGCAGGCGTCAACCGCTTCCTCGTCACCCACGCGTCCTTCACCGTTCCTGGGCTGGACGGAAGCATGGCTCATGGGCTCGCACGCGACGGCGCCTACATCGAGGTAACCGCATTCCAACTCCTCCATCAGCTGGGTATGACCGCTGCTGCGCTCGCAAGCTTCATCAGCGAGGTGGGGCCGGAGCGCTGCATCCTCTCGTCGGATGCCGGACAGCCAGACTCCCCAACTCCTCCCGAGGCGCTGCGAGCGCTCGTCGCCGCCCTCCAGGCCGAGGGGCTCGACGAGGAGACCGTCGAGGCGATGGCCTCTCGCATCCCCGAGTCGTTCGTCGCGCCGTGACCGGTAGCACAGCCCGCTCCGCTCTCGCCGCGCTCCTCGGCGCCGAGAGTGTGCTTCCAGACGTGCCGGCGCACTACCTGGTCGATGCGACGGAGTCCCGAGGGGTTCGCGGCAGCGCCGAGGCGGTGGTCTTGCCGGAAACCGCCGAGGACATCGCCCACGCGGTAGCGTGGTGCTACGAGCACGGCGTCCCGATCGTCCCGCGCGGCGGCGGCACCGGATTCGCGGGCGGCGCCGTCCCCGTAGAAGGAGGCGTCGTTCTCGGGCTCGAACGCCTCCGGCAGGTTCGCTCCGTCGAGCCGCACGCATGGCGCATGCACGCGGAAGCCGGGGTGCCGACCGCGACTGTCCGGCGCCTGGCGCGCGAAAACGGCCTCTTCTTTCCTCCCGACCCCGGAGCCGCCGAGCAGTCGCATATCGGCGGCAACATCGCCACGAACGCGGGCGGGCCGCACGCGTTCAAGTACGGCGTCACCGGCGAGTGGGTGCTCGGCGTCGAGGCAGTCGTGGCCCCGGGCGAGCTCGTCACATTCGGCGGCCCGGTGCGTAAGGATGCCGCCGGCTACGACCTGGCGAGCCTCATGGTGGGCTCCGAGGGGACGCTCGGGGTAATCACAACGGCGTGGCTCCGCCTGATCCCCGTCCCAGAGGCGACACTTTCGGTCGCAGCTTTCTATCCAACGCTCGAACGCGGCTGCGAGGCGGTCGCGGAGGTGATCGAAAGCGGCGTCGCCGTCGCAGCCCTCGAGTTCCTCGACGGCGGCACACTGACCGCCGCCCACTCGTTTCCCGGCGGCGTGCCGCAGGGAGCCGCCTTTCTCGTCCTGGCAAACGCCGACGGCTCGTTCGCCGAGGCGGCGCGCGTACGCGACGAGGCCGTGGAAGTGTTCAGGCCCGGAGCCCTCCGGGTCGACGCCCCTTCCGAGCAGAAGGCCGCCGCAGCCATCTGGAGCTGGCGCGACGGCGTCTCCCTTGCCGTGACCGCTCGGCATGGGGGCAAGCTGAGCGAGGACATCGTGGTGCCGTTCGAGCGCCTGCGAGAGGCGATCGAGGGGACGCTCGAGATCGGCGCCCGTCACGGTCTCGAGGCCTGCAGCTGGGGCCACGCCGGCGACGGCAACCTCCACTCGACGTTCATGTTCGCGCGAGAGGACGAGGAGGCCGTCGTGCGCGCAGAGGCCGGCGCGGAGGAGCTCTTCTCACTCGCGGTCGCCCTCGGCGGCTCCATCTCGGGCGAGCACGGGATCGGCTTGACCAAGCGCGGCCGGCTCGCGCTCCAGTGGTCGCCCCGGGCGCTTGCCCTCCACCGCGCCGTCAAGCAGGCATTCGATCCCGAAAACCTTCTGAACCCCGGAAAGAAGCTCTAACCCACGAGGGAGAAGTAGTTGCGCAGGATGCGCTCGCCATCGGGGTGCTCGTCGTCGAAGCGCTCCGGGTGGAACTGCGTCCCCCACCAGCGCCTTTCCGGGGCTGCGATCGCCTGGATCGCGCAGGATTCCGTGCGGGCAAGGACTCGAAAACCCTCCGGCAGCGCGGTGACCTCGTCACGATGATCATGGTAGACCGTTGGCGGCTCGGAGAGCCCCGCGAGCAGGTCGTCGGCATCGATCACCTCGAAGGGCGCGTAGCCGAGCTCCTCACGTTCCGCCGGGACCATCGTCTCGATCCGCCCGCCGGCGAACCTGGCGAGGAGCTGCATGCCGGCGCAGATTCCGAGCACCGGGGCGTCGGCGGCGAGCACCGCCTCCCCGAGGCGCTCGAGCGAGCCCGGATCGTGAGTCGCCCACGGGGCGCTCGAGCCGCTCAATACAACAGGACCGGGGCCGAGAGAGCGGACGTCGAGGTGATGAACGGCGTTCACCGCCAACCCTGCGAGCTCCGAGAGCAGGCGGCGGATCTCCTCGTAGCGCCCGCTGCGCTCGTGGTCCAGAAAAGATGGGTGCTCGGTGATGACGAAATCGACGCGCACGTGCAAACGGGAAGCTAGCCGACCCGGGAACTCGTGCGGTTCTGAACGAACCGGAACGTGATTGACACGTCTTAACCTCCGTGACATAACCATCGTTCAATCTGAAAGGAGCCTCCATGGACGAGACGCAGCGCCGCGTCGACGCCATTCGCGCACAACGGAACGAGATCGAGAACCACGTCATCGACGAGTACGCGGCCGGACGCATCAGCCGCCGAGAGTTCATCCGGCGGGGAACGGTGCTCGGCATGTCGATACCTCTCGTCTCGTTCATCGCGGCAGCATGCGGAGGAGGCGGAGGAACGAGCGCCGGCACGAGCCCGTCGCAGACGACGGGCGGTACCGCCAACGCAGGCGGCACGATCCGCGCCGGGACGTCGCCACCGGCGACGAAGCTGAACCCGCTCCTCGTCCAGGATCAGGGAGGTCTGAGCGTTCTCAGTCAGTCCGGTGAGTATCTGACGTTCTCCGACAGCAAGCTGAACCTTCAGCCGATCCTCGCCGAGAGCTGGGAGCCCAACGACGACGCCTCGGTGTGGACCTTCAAGCTTCGGCAGGGCGTCAAGTTCCAGGACGGGACCCCCTTCGTCGCGAACGACGTCGTCGGCACCTTCGACCGGCTGTCCAATCCGAAGACGGGCGGGAACGCGCTCTCGGCGCTCGGCGGATATCTCAAGCCCGGTGGCACGCAGGCCGTCGACGACACGACCGTCGCCTTCCACCTCGAGGCGCCGAACGGAAACTTCCCCTACCTCGTCAGCTCGGACAACTACAACGCGATCATCCTGCCGGCCGACTTCGACCCCGACACGTGGGAGCAGTCCTTCATGGGGACCGGCCCGTGGAAGATGACGAAATACACGCCGAAGGAAGGCGTCAGCTATACGAAGAATCCCGACTACTGGAGCCCGAACCAGCCGCTCGCGGACGCCCTCGAGATGAAGTTCTTCGCCGACGAGCAGGCGGCGGTGCTCGCAATCCAAGGCGGGCAGACCGATGTCCAGCTTCAGTTTTCGGTCTCGGGCGGCCAGGCGCTCCTGAACGACCCGAACGTCACGGTGATCAAGACGCGCTCGGCGGCGCACCGACAGGTGCACATGCGCACCGACATGGAGCCGTTCACGGACAAGCGCGTACGACAGGCGATGGCGCTCGTGCTCGATCGTCAGGCCATTGTCGACGGGCTCTTCGACGGACTGTCCGACATCGGCAACGACCACCCGTTCGCGCCCGTGTTCCCCTCCACGGACACATCGGTGGCCCAGCGCGAGCTGGATGTCGAGCAGGCGAAGCAGCTCGTCGCCGACGCGGGCATGAGCGGTGGTTTCTCGGCGAAGCTGGAGACCTGGAAGGGGTTCGAGATCCCGGACTACGCCGTCCTCATCCAGAACGCGGCCAAGGAGATCGGAGGCACCATCGAGCTCTCGATCACCGACGCGTCCACCTACTACGGCGACGGCACGTACGGAAACTCGCGCTGGCTCGACTCCGTCATGGGCATCACCGAGTACGGACACCGCGGCGTCCCGAACGTCTTCCTGGACGCGCCCCTGAAGAGCACGGGCACCTGGAACTCGGCGCACTTCAAGAACCCGACCTACGACGGGCTCGTGGACGACTACGTCTCGGCCGTCGACCTCCAGTCACAAAAGAGCACGGCCGGGCAGATCGAGCAACTCCTTCTCGATGAGACGCCGATCATCTTCTCCTACTTCTACTACTTCCTGACGGCCACGAAGAGCAACGTCGCAGGCGTCGAGCCGAGCGCCATGGGACACCTGAACCTGAGAGAGGCGGGGTTCGTCAGCTAGCCACTGCGCCGGCCACCTCGGGTCGTCGCCGGACGAAGAGGAGTCCCGATCGGACGGTTTCTGCTCAAGCGTTTCGCTCTCGCCCTCGTCACCCTCTGGCTGCTCAGCCTGATCATCTTCTTCGGCGCGCAGATCCTTCCCGGAAACGTCGGGCGGGCCATCCTCGGCCCGCTCGCCGATCAGGCCGTGGTCGACAACCTCAACCACGAGCTCGGCACCGATCGACCGCTGCTCGAGCAGTACACCGACTGGCTCAGCGGCCTCTTCCGTGGTGACATGGGCGATTCGCTCGTCTACGGGCGCCCGGTGTCGAACCTCCTCGTTGACGCCCTCGGGAAGTCGCTGAAACTCGCGGCGGTCGCCTTCGTGATCGTCGTTCCGCTCGCGATTCTCGGCGGCGTGATCGCCGCCCTTCGCAGGGATACCGCCGTCGACCGGGTCATTACGCTCGGCGGCCTCTCGCTGACGGTCGTCCCGGAGTTCGTAACCGGCATCATCCTCATCCTCGTCTTCGGTCTCTGGCTGGACGTACTTCCGGTGAGCGCGAACGCTCCTCCGGGCTCGGATCCCCTGACGCAGCTCAAATACCTCATCCTCCCCGCCCTCACGCTGGTGATCCTCCTCTTCGGCTACATCGCCCGGATCACGCGCGCCGGCACGATCGAGTCGCTCGACTCCGACTATGCGCGCACGGCGTTCCTCAAGGGCCTCCCGCGCCGCACGGTCGTTCGTCGCCACGTCCTGCGGAACTCGCTCCTGCCCACGATCGCCGTCATCGCCACCCAGACCGGCTACCTCATCGGCGGCCTCGTCGTCATCGAGACGCTCTTCAACTACCCGGGGATGGGTCGGCTGATCTTCACGGCTGCGCAGCAGAAGGACTTCCCGCTCCTGGAAGCCAGCGTCCTGGTCGTCGGCATGGTCTTTCTGATCGCGACGCTGCTCGCAGACATCGCCTATTCCCTCCTCAACCCCAGAATCAGATACGCGGCGGCCGAATGACCACGATGCTCGAAGACCCCGGCGCGCCGATCGCCATCCCGTCCCGCCCGGATGAGGCGAGCATCGCCAGGCGCGAGCGAGTTCGCCTTCTCATGCGCTCGCCGACGTTCATCATCGGAAACGTCATCGCTGGGATCTGGGTCCTCTGCGCGATCTTCGGCCCGCTAATCGCACCGCACGACCCCGAGCTGCCGGATGTCCTGAACAAGCTGGCGGGCCTCTCTGGGGAGCACATCTTCGGCACGGACAGGCTCGGGCGTGACGTGCTCTCCCGCGTGATCGTGGGCGCGCGAACAATTCTCGTGATCGCCCCGATCGCGACGCTGCTCGGCACCGTGCTCGGGACGACCATCGGCCTCGTGACGGGTTACTACCGCGGCTTCCTGGATGAGGCGATCATGCGTGTCGTCGACGCCGTCCTTGCCGTGCCGGTGATCATCCTCGCCCTCCTCGCGGTCGTCGCGCTCGGGCCTTCGCACCTCACACTCATCCTCGTCATCGGCTTCGTTTTCACCCCCATCATCGCGAGGACGGTGCGCGCGGCCGTGCTCGGCGAGGGTCAGCTCGCCTACGTCGAGGCGGCGCGGCTCAGGAACGAGCGTGGCCCCTACGTCATGTTCGCCGAGATCCTCCCCAACGTTATGGGCCCCATCGTGGTCGAGTTCACCGTCCGCCTCGGCTACGCGATCTTCACCGTCGCCACTCTGGCGTTTCTCGGCTTCGGCGCAGATCCTTCGACCCCCGACTGGGGACAGGACATCTACCAGAACTACACCTTCATCAGCGGAGGCGTCTGGTGGGCGGTGCTCTTCCCGTCGCTCGCCATCGCAACGCTCATCATCGGCATCAACCTGATCGCGGACGCAGTCGCGGCCACCTTCGAGCGATGACGACGCCTGCCATCGAGCTCGAAGGCCTCGAAGTCGTCTATCGCGTCCGCGGAGTCGACCGGCGCGTGCTTCGCGGGGTCGACCTGACAATCGGCCAGGGCGAGTCCTACGGGCTCGTTGGCGAATCAGGTTGTGGCAAGACCACCGCTGCCTACGCGCTCATGCGCGCCCTTCCCAGGAACGGACGCGTCGTCGGTGGGTCAGTTCGCGTCAACGGCGAGGACCTCCTTGCGATGAACGGCGCCGAGGTCCGCAGGCTACGCGCGACGGAGATCTCGATGGTGTACCAGAATCCGGCGACCGCGCTGAACCCGTCGATCCGGGTCGGGCCCCAGGTGACCGAGGCGTTCGAGCTCCTGGGCAACGCGACGGACGCCGAGCGACGAACCCGGGAAATCCTTTCCAAGGTGCAGATCTCGGATCCCGACCGGGTCATGCGCCGTTACCCGCACCAGCTCTCCGGCGGGATGCAGCAGCGCGTCGTGATCGCCATGGCGCTCGCCAAGGACCCGACGCTCCTCATCCTCGACGAGCCGACCACGGGCCTGGACGCGACCGTCGAAGCCGAGGTGCTCGACCTGGTCGACGCCCTCCGGCGGGAGTTCCAGACGAGCGTCCTCTTCATCAGCCACAACCTCGGCGTCATCGCCCGCATGTGCAAGCAGGTCGGCATCCTCTACGCGGGCCGTCTCGTCGAGGAGGGACCGGCGCGCGAGATCTTCGAGAATCCCAGGCACCCGTACACGGTCGGGCTGCTGCGCGGGATACCACGCGCGGGCGTCCGCAAGGACGTGCAGCGGCTCGACACGATTCCCGGGTACCTGCCCCAGCTGGGCGCTCACCTCCCGGCCTGCGTCTTCGTCGATCGCTGCGGCCTGGCAAAGGACATCTGCCGCGAGGAGGAGCCGGAGTTCTTCGAGCTCGGCGGCGGGCGCACGAGCCGCTGCTACTTTCACGAGAGGGCACATGAGCTACCGCATACCGCGTCCCCGCGTCTTGCTCTCGTGACGCGAACCGGCGGCGGCCCAGTGGTCCTCGAGGCGGAGCGAGTCGGCAAGACGTTCCGCCAGGAGGGCCAAGACGTGCGGGCGCTCGAGGATGTGTCCATCGTTCTGCGCGAGGGCGAGACCCTCGGACTCGTGGGCGAGTCCGGGAGCGGCAAGACGACCCTCGCGCGGCTGCTCCTCGGCCTGAGTGAGCCTGACGTCGGCTCGAAGGTGGAACTCGACGGCGCACCACTCGCGGGGCGGATCAGCAAGCGCAAGGCAGACCAGGTGCGGGCCGTCCAGATCGTCTTCCAGAACCCCGACTCGGCGCTGAACCGCCGGTTCGCGGTGCGGCGCATCATCGGCCGCGCGCTCGAGAAGCTCCTGGGTCTGAAGGGCCGGACGCGAGACGAACGTGTTCGGGAGCTCGCCGAGTCGGTGCGCTTCGACGAACGCCTCCTCGGCGCAAAGCCGGTCCAGCTTTCGGGAGGCCTGAAGCAGCGCGTCGCAATCGCGCGCGCGTTCGCCGGAGAGCCGCGGGTCGTCGTCTGCGACGAGCCCACGTCGGCCCTCGACGTCTCCGTCCAGGCCGCAATCCTCAACCTCCTCGCCGACCTCCAGAGCGAGCAGGGAGTCACCTACCTGTTCATCTCCCACGATCTCGGAGTCGTCCGCTATCTGTCGGATCAAATCGCCGTGCTCTACCTTGGCCGGGTCATGGAGCTCGGGGATGCGGCGACGGTCTTCGACCCGCCGCACCACCCCTACACGGAGGCGCTGCTCTCGGCGGTGCCGCGTCTCGAGGGTGAAGAGCGCACTCGCATCCGCCTCGAGGGCGAGATCCCGAGCGCCGCCAATCCGCCGTCCGGCTGCGTCTTCCACACGCGCTGCCCACGATTCCTCGGCGAGATCTGCGTTCAGGAGGAGCCGCCGCTCGCCGAGGTCGAGCCCGGGCACCTGATGCGCTGCCACATTCCCGTCGAAGAGCTTCGGCGCCTGCAGGCCGAGGCGCCGCCGGTCGGTCAGTCGAAGACGACCACCTGACGGACGACGTCGCCGGCCCTCAGCCAGTCGAACGCATCCGGAAGCTCGGTGAGCGGGAGCTTGCGGCTGACGAGCCTGTCGAGGTCGAGCTCGCCGGAGTGGTAGAGGTCGACGAGGCGCGGCACGTCCTCCTGGATGCGCGCCGAGCCGAGGAAAGTGCCCTTGAGGGTCTTCTCGGACATGAACTGCCACGGGTCGATCGTGAGGTTGCTCCCCCGCGGCATGATCCCGACCACGACGACCGTGCCGCCCGCCCGCGTCGCCTCCCACGCCTCCTGAATCGCCCGCTCAGAGCCGATCGCCTCGAACGCATAGTCGGGCCCGCCGCCGGTGATGTCCTTCACGGCGGCGACCGCGTCCACCGCTTCGCCTGCGTGGACGACGTCGGTCGCGCCTAGCTCCCTGGCGAGCTCGAGCTTCTCCGCGCGCGTGTCCACGGCGACTATCCGGGAGGCCGCGGCCAGCCGAGCTCCCTGGACGACGTTCGCGCCCACCCCGCCGCAGCCCCACACGGCGACCGCGGCGCCCTCCTCCACCCCCGCCGCGTTGGCCACCGCGCCGTAGCCGGTGAGCACCGAGCAGCCCACGAGCGCCGCCGAGTGGAGCGCGACGTCATCCCGGATCTTGATCGCGGCAGACTCGGGCACGACCGCGTGGCCGGCGAACGCCGAGATGGAGTTGAAGTGGTGCAGCGTCGTCCCGTTCAGGCTCAGGCGGCTGGTGCCGTCGGCGAGCGTCCCCTCGGCCGCCATGCGGGCGCCGAGAGTGCAGAAGTTGGGACGGCCGCGCCGGCACTCCTCGCACTTGCCGCACGAAGGGACGAGCGCGAGCACGACGTGGTCGCCCGGCTGGAGCGATTGCACGCCGGGCCCGGTCTCCCCGACGACTCCCGCCGCCTCGTGGCCGAGAACGAGCGGAAGCGGCTCAGGCAGGTGGCCGTCCACGACGTGGAGGTCGCTGTGGCAGACCCCGCAGGCCGCGATCCTGACGAGCACCTCGCCCTCTTTCGGCGGGGCTAGATCGACCTCGAGGATCTCGACCGGCCTGCCCGGCTCCCAGAGGACGGCCGCTTGCGTCTTCATGCGGCGAGCGTAGCCGTAGAATCGGCGCGTGCGCGCCGCCGTCCTCAGGGGGATCGACGAAGCCATGAGCGTCGAGGACGTCGAGCTGGCGGCGCCCGGCCCCGGCGAGGTCGAGGTGCGGCTCGCCGCGAGCGGCGTTTGCCACAGCGACTGGAACGTCGTCACGGGGGCAACCGCGAACCCACTCCCCGCGGTGCTCGGCCATGAGGGGGCCGGCATCGTCGAATCGGTCGGTGACGGCGTCGACGCGGTTTCCGAGGGAGACCACGTCATCCTCTCGTGGCTGCCCGCATGCGGACGCTGCTACTACTGCTCGCGGGGCCGGCAGGTCCTCTGCGACGTGGCGATGGAAGACATGTTCCGCGGCACGCTGCCCGGGGGAGCCTTGCGGCTCTCCCAGAACGGCGACCCGCTCTACCACTACTCCTACCTTTCCGCTTTCGCGGAGCGCTGCGTCGTTCCGGAGGGATGCTGTGTCCCCATCCGCGACGACGCGCCGCTCGAGGTGGCCGCGCTCGTGGGCTGCGCGGTGATGACGGGCTACGGTGCGGCGGTGACACGCGCCGGCGTGAAGGCCGGAAGCTCGATCGCGATCTTTGGAGCGGGCGGCGTCGGGCTCTCCGCGATCATGGGCGCGCGGCTCGCGGGCGCCGCCGTGATCGTCGCGGTTGATCCCTTCGCTTTCAGGCGCGAGACGGCGCTCGAGCTGGGCGCGACACACGCGCTCGACCCCGGCTCCGACGACGTACCGGACACGCTTCGCGATCTGACGGACGGACGGGGCGCGGACGCAGCGATCGACTCGGCAGGCGCGCCCGGCGTCCTCGCGGACGCCTATGCCACCGTTCGGCGAGGAGGAACCGTGGTCGCCGTCGGCCTCCCGCCGGAGGGCCTCAGCGCAGAGCTGCCCGCGTCCGACATCGCGCGCGAGGAGAAGGTCGTCACCGGCAGCTTCTACGGGTCCTGCAGCCCTCAGCTCGACATGCCGAAGGTGCTCGACCTCCACATGGACGGGCTCCTACCGCTCGACCGGCTCGTCAGCCGCTCGTACCCGCTGGACGAGATCAACGAAGCCTTCGCCGCGATGAACGCCGGCGAGGTCGCGCGGGCGGTGATCCGCCCGTGACCCGGATCCTCATCGGCGAGGGCTTCGCCGGCAGCGGGCCGAACGCGGCCCATATCAACACGGTGCTCGGGTCTCGCGACGGCCCGCTGGGGACGGCCTGGGCGACCGCGCTCGCCACCCCGCGTGCCGGCCACGCGTCGTTCGTCGTGGTCGCGCGCCCGAACATGCCCGTTAAGCCGCCGACGCTCTTCGTGAACAAGGCGGAGATCCGCGAGGAGACGCACGGGCTCCTCCATTGGGGAGCCGCCCAGGCGGCCGTGGCGCAGGGTGTCCTGGATGCGGTGGCCGCCGGGACGATCCCGCAGGGAGAGGTGGACGACCTGGCGCTGATCGCGGCGGTCTGGGTCGACTGGGCGGCGAACGACGAAGAGAGGATCTTCGCCAACAACCTCGAGGCGACCGGCGCGGCGCTTGCCTCCGCCGCGGAGGGCCGGCCGCGGCTCGAGGAGCTCCTCGCGATCCGCGGCGAGCCGCAGAACCCCTTCTTTCGCCGGGCGTGAAGATCGAGCGCGTTCGCCTCGAGCGCCGCTCGATCGACCTCGATCCTCCTTTCAACGCAGCCTGGGACCCGGCGCCGCGACGCTCGTTCGAGGCGACGCTCGTCCTGGTAGAGACCGACGAGGGCCTGACCGGCATCGGGTCGGGCGACACCATGGACGGCTTCGAGCGCTACGAACACCTCTTCGTCGGCCAGGACCCGCTCGCCGTCGAGCGGCACGTGGCCGTCCTCGAGACGATCACGTTTCACGCTGGCCGCTACTGGCCCCTGGAGGCGGCGCTGTGGGATCTCGCCGGAAAGGCGGCGGGCAAGACCGCCGCCGAGCTCCTCGGCGGACAGCTAGACCGCGTCGCGGCCTATGCCTCGACCGGAGAGCAGCGCTCGCCCGCCGAGCGCGCGGAGTCCGCTCTAAGCCTGCGGGATGAGGGCTTCAAGGCGTTGAAGCTCCGGATCGACCGAATGAAGCTCGACGAGGGCCTCGACGCGGTGGAAGCGGTTCGCGACGCCGTGGGCGACTCGATGGAGATCATGGTCGACCTGAACCAGGGTTGGCGGATGCCTGGCGACATCGGTCCCGCACTCGACTTCGCGGCGGTCGCCTCGACGGCTGCGCGCCTACGCGAACTGGACGCCTTCTGGCTCGAGGAGCCGCTCCTGCGCGACGACGTGAAGGGCTACGCCTCCCTCCGGCAGGACAGCGGACTGCGTATCGCCGGCGGCGAGATGGCGCGAACCACGAGGGAGCTGAAGGCGTTCGAGGCGGCCGACGCTCTCGACGTCTACCAGCCCGACGCCGTGCTCTCCGTGGGCCTCCTGCGCGAGCGAGAGCTCGCCGAGCGCGTGACGGCGCGAGGGCACTTCTTCACGCCGCACACGTGGACGAACGGCATCGGCCTTGTCGCCAACCTCCACCTCACCGCCGGTGTCGGCGGCGGCCCCTACTTCGAGTTTCCGTACGACCCACCCGGCTGGACGCCCGAGCGCCGCGACTTCATGCTTGCGGAGCCCGTCCGCGTGGATTCGGACGGGTTCATCACAGTCCCCGACCGCCCCGGATTGGGGTTCGAGGTCGCCGATGGCCTCCTTTGACGTCCACCAACACCTGTGGCCCGATCAGCTGGTCGCGGCCCTTCGCAGGCGGACCCGCCCGCCGCGCATCGACGGCGAGGAGCTGATCCTCGGCGAGGGAACGTTTCCGGCCGGGCTCGAGGCGCACACGCTTGAGACACGGGTGACTCTCCTCGACGCGGTCGGCATCGACACGGCGGTCGTGTCGCTTCAGCCGACTCTGGCGTGCGATGGAATCCCCGAGCTCCTCGACGCCTACCACGAGGGCATTCTCGAGCTCGTTGCAGCAGCCGACGGCCGCTTGCAGGCGTTCGCGGTCGCGGAGTGCCGAGACGGCTTCGCCGGCGCCTGCGTTCCCGCGCCCGCCCTCGTCGCCGGGATCGGTGAGTTGGCTGACGAGCTCGTCGCCGCACGGCAGACGCTTTTCGTCCACCCCGGCCCGGTGCCTCCTCCGCCCGCAGACGCCCCCGCCTGGTGGTCCGCGCTCGTCGACTACCCCGCGCAGATGCAGGCTGCCTATGCGGCATGGCTGACCCACGGCAGCCCGAAGCTCCCGGTGGTCTTCGCATTCCTGGCGGGAGGCGGCCCGTTCCAGCTCGAACGGCTGCGCGCACGGGGCGGCGAGGTCCCGGAGATGGCGGTCTACTTCGACACGGCCAGCTACGGCCCCCTTGCGCTGCGGCTCACGGGCGAGGCGTGCGGCTCGGGCTGCCTCGTCTTCGGCAGCGACGCCCCCGTGATGGACGCGCACGCGGCCGTCGCGGCCGTCCAAGCCGCCGGGGTCGCTGAGGTAGCGCTCCGCACGAACGCCGGCCAGCTCTTCGCGTGACGCCGACTCCGCTCGAGGAGGCCACACTCGCCGGCAGGCGACTGCTCCTCAAGCGGGAGGACGTGCACGCGCTGGGCGCGTTCAAGTGGCGCGGCGCGCTCCCGGTGCTCGAGCGCTATGCGGCCGACGGGGCCCGCGCCGTCGTGACCGCCTCCACCGGAAACCACGGGGCAGCAACGGCATGGGCCGCGAGTCGCGTCGGCCTCAACGCGATCGTGTACGCACCGGCAACGGCAAGCTCGGCCAAGCTCGCGCTTATGGAAGATTGCGGAGCCGAGATCCGGCAGACGGGCGACGATCTGGACGAGGCCAAGGCGGAGGCGCGCGCTCACGCCTCACAGCGGGGCCTTCCCTTCTTCGAGGACGGCGCGGAGCCGGCTCAGTACGAGGGGTACGGCGCGATTGCGGACGAGATCCTCGCTCAGGCACCAGATCCGCCTGCCGCGATCGTCGTGCCGCTCGGGAACGGAGCACTGCTCGGCGGGATCGGGCTCGCAACCTGCCGCGCGGCCCCGAAGGTGGAGCGAATCGGTGTCGCCGCGAAGGAGGCGCCGGTGATGGTCGATTCCTGGAATGCGCGCAGGCCCGTTCCGAGCGAGCGATCGGCGACTTTCGCGGACGGACTGGCGGTGCGCGTCGCTATTCCCCTCGCCGTCGAGGTGCTCGGCGAGGTGGCCACCCGGATGATCCTCATCTCCGAGCGGCGGATCGCGGGAGCAATCGGCGAGTACGCATCGGTCGGCGTCCGCGCCGAGGGCGCCGCGGCAGCAGCGCTCGCCGCCGTGACCGACCTGGACGACGTCGGCGACCCGCTCGTGCTCGTCGTCACCGGTCGGAACATCGACGATGAGCTCTTCAGGCAGGCGTTCGAGCACCCCGACTCCTTCCCCGACTGAATGAGCGATAGACGCCGTCCACCTGCGCGGCCATGCCGCCGAGCTCCAGCTCGACGAGCGCGGCGGCGACCTCGGCGCTCGAGAGGCCTGTCGCCCTTGTGAGCTCGTCCACCCCGCATGCTCCGTCACCCAGGATCGAGAGGACAGCGAGCGCAGAGTCCGACACCGAAGAGGCGCCCTCAGCCGGCTCGGGCTCGATCCCGAGCGCCTCGAGCACGTCTCGCACGGACGTCAACGGAGCGGCGCCCTGGCGCAGCAGGTCGTTCGTGCCCGTCGAGAGACCGCTCGTGATCTCTCCTGGGACCGCGAAGACGTCACGACCGAGCTCGAGCGCGAAATCGGCCGTAATCAGGGCGCCGGACCGCTCGCGTGCCTCTACGACCACCGTCGCGAGCGAGAGGCCGGCGATGATCCGGTTGCGAGCTGGGAACCGCCAGGGTGCCGGCTCCACCCCTGGCGGATACTCGGAGACGACTGCGCCCGACGAGACGATCCGCCGGGCCAGCTCCGTGTGGCTGCGCGGATAGTCCCGGTCGATCCCGCATCCGAGCACAGCCACCGTCCGTCCGCCGCCCTCCAAGGCGCCTCGGTGAGCCTCGCCGTCCACACCTCGCGCGAGCCCGCTCACGACGACGAGCCCGGCCGACGCCAAATCGCGGGCGAGTGACCGCGCGACCTGCGCGCCGTACGCGGAGCACGAGCGGGCGCCGACGACGGCAACCCCCGGCGCCAACACCGCCTCTGCGGCCCCGCGGAGGAAGAGCGTCGCCGGCGGATCGTGCAGCTCCGAGAGCAGCGGCGGATAACCGGGCGTCCGCCTGGGAATCGTGCGAGCCACGTTCATCTCCACGACCCGAGTTCCGTCGGAGATCGATAAGAGAGCGCCTCTGCGACCTGCTCGGCGCCGACGCTTCCCTGGTCTGCGAGTGCCGCGATCGTCGCCGCAACCCGAGCCACACGTGCGCGGCCGCGGCCCGAGAGCGGCAAGGAGTCCACGGCACGGCTGAGCAGCTCGGCGCCTTGCTTCGACAGCCTCGGGGGATCGCGAAGACGCGCGGCAGCCCGCTCGACGCGTTCACGCACGGCCGCAGAGGCCTCACCCGGAGATCCGCCGAGCTCGGTCGCCCGCGCCCGCGGAACCTGGACGACGAGGTCGAAACGGTCGAGAAGGGCTCGCGAAAGCCGGTCCCGATACGCCGCGAGCCGCTGCGGCGAGCAGGAGCATTCGGCGGCCGGGTCTCCCCGCCCACCGCAGGGACAGAGGTTCATCGTCCCGACAAGGACGAACTGAGCCGGAAAAACCGCGTGTCCCTGCACGCGGGCGATTGCGATCGTCCCGTCCTCAAGCGGCTGCCGCAACGCCTCGAGGGCCGGGCGGTAGAACTCCGCGAGCTCGTCCAAGAAGAGGACGCCGCGATGCGCGAGCGTCGCCTCGCCGGGACGCGGCCCCGCACCTCCGCCGACGACGGCCGCCGTCGACGCGGTGTGGTGCGGGGCGCGGAACGGGGGCCGGTCGACGAGCGGCCTGCCGGCGGGGAGCAGACCGGCAACCGAGTGAATACGGGTTACTTCGAGCGCCTCCTCGAGCGTCAGCTCCGGGAGGATCCCTGGCAGCCGTCGGGCGAGCATCGTTTTTCCCGTCCCGGGCGGGCCCGCCAACAGGAGGTTGTGCCGGCCCGCCGCCGCGAGCTCGAGAGCGCGTCGAGCGCGTTCCTGGCCGCGCACGTCGGCGAGGTCGGGACCGCTCGCTCCGTTGCCCCGTTCCGGCGGGCCGACGGCGCGCGGCTCGAAAGCGCCGCGCAGGTAGGCGCCCGCTTGAGCGAGGTGTTCGACCGGAATCGGCTCGATCCCGGCCAAAGCAGCCTCCGGCGCAGACTCGGGGGGACAGATGAGCCGGTCGAGGCCGGCCCGGCGCGCCGCCTCGGCGGCGACGAGCGCGCCGGGCACGGGTCGAACGCGGCCGTCCAGCGCAAGCTCCCCGAGCGCGGCGTGCTGGGCGAGCCGCTCGGCGGGGATCTGGTGCGACGCAGCCAGCACCGCGAGCGCGATCGGAAGATCGAAGCCGGACCCTTCCTTCCTCAGCCCCGCCGGCGCGAGGTTGACCGTCAGCCGCCGGAGCGGCCACTCGAGCTCCGCGCTCGTGATCCCGCTCCGAACCCTCTCCTTTGCTTCCTGGCAGGCCTTGTCCGGAAGGCCGACGATCGAGAACGCGGGGACGCCGCGCTGGAGGTGCGCCTCGACCTCGACGGGCCGGGCTTCCAGTCCGACGAGAGCATGGGTGCTGGCGCGCGCAAGCACACCTCGAAGCTACGCCTCGAAAACGCGCGGAACCGGCATCGGCTGCGCCGAGGCCGCACGGAATTGTGACAAATGCCGCGTCGAGGAGTACTTTCGAGTCTACCTTCCCGGAAGGAGAGGTCATGCGCAGGGGTCTTTTCATCGTCGCGCTCGTGGCGGCACTGATTGCCGTCCCCGCCGCCTACGCGCTCCTGAGTCAGCACGGAGTCAAGACCAGCGGGCTCTACGAGCAGCTCCCGGCCGCGGCAACGGACGGCACGACTCAGTACTTCGCGTGGACTCAGAATTCGCGCTCGCACCGAAACCACTTCGACGCCTTCCTCACGCGGACAAGCGACCCGCGGGTGAAGCTCAATGCCACGGGCGAGGGGTTCATCGGCGGCATCGACCCGCCCAACGTCGTCTACCAGCAGATCAGGAACGGCCAGTCCAACCTGAAGCTCTACAACGCGGACACGCAGACGCGGAGCGATCCGCCGGCCGGTGTCAACACCGCAGACTGGGAGTGGGAACCCAGCATCTCCGGCGACTGGCTCTTCTTCGCGCGCCAGACGAGCAGCTCGCAGTTCGTCATTCTCCACAGCCTGACGACGACGAACGAGGTCATCCTCGACCAGGGGCCGCGTTTCCGCCACGCCGGGCAGGTGAATGGCAACTTCGCGGCCTGGACGCGCTGCACGAAGACCACCTGCAACGTCGTGCGAAGGCAGATCTCGCCGATCAGCGACACCGTCCTGCAGAAGCCGTCGACGAAGTTCCAGTACGGCGGCGCGGTCACCGAAACGGGAATCGTCTACGTGGCGCGCAGCGGGCCGAAATGTGGCGCCGACGTGAAGGTCGTGCGCTATTTCGGGGTGGACGATCCTGCCGGCGGCACGATCGTCGCGGATCTCGGCCCGAACGGACGCGACTTCTGGAGCGCCTACGCGCGGGACAACGACGACGGCAGCGTCGACGTCTTCTATGACCGCTATCTCTGCGGCAAGACCTCGTCCGACATCTACCGCATCCACGACCCGCATCCGGGGCCCTAGAGGGGTACACGCTCGATCCGCTTCCCGCGCACCCCGACGACTTCGAACGCGACCTCGAGATCGAGGAGGTCGGGCTCGCGCGCGAGCCAGATCTCGGCTGCCCGCCGAAGGCGCCGGACCTTTTCGGGACCGACCGCTTCCCGCGGGTCGCCATAGCCGTCGCCGCTCCGCGCCTTGACCTCGCAGAAGACGAGCCTCCGCCCGCGGCGCAGGACGATGTCAAGCTCGTTGCGGCCCGCCCGCGCGTTCGCCGCGAGAACGCGATAGCCGCGAAGGCGGTAGTAGAGGCGGACGCGCCGCTCGGCTCTAGGCCCGAGCGCCCGCCCCGAGGGTCTGCTCGGCATAGCAGCGGGCTTCGAAGGAAAGGCGATGGATCTCGCTCGGGCCGCGCTCGCGGACGACGGCGGAATGTCCGGGCGTGATGTAGCCGACGTGGGACGCGAACCCGTACGCGGGGTAGAGGGCGTCCAGCCGGTGCATCGCACGGTCGCGGACGACCTTGGCCACGATCGAGGCGGCCGCAATCGCGGCGCTCCGCGTGTCGCCGTCCACGACGGCCCTGTGCTCGGGCGCGCGCGGGCCGAGCCTGAATCCGTCCACCAGGCACACCTCCGCAGGCGGCGAGAGGTCGGCCAGGGTCTCGCGGAGACCGCGGAGATTCGACCGGTGCAGGCCGTCTGAGTCGATCACTGCCGGCGGGATGACGCGCACGGCGATGCGCGTCGCGCAGCCCGTGACCGCGCGGAAGAGGCGCGCGCGCTCATCCGGCGTGAGCTGCTTCGAGTCGTTCAGGATGGCCAGCGGGCGCACCCTGTGGTCGCGCAGGACGTCGTAGTCGAAGAGGACCGCCGCGGTCACGAGTGGCCCGGCGAGACTTCCACGCCCGGCCTCGTCGGCTCCGGCGACGAAGCGTGCACCGAGCCGGCGATCGAAATTGAGGAGCTTCCGGCCCGTCTTGCGCACGGGCCCGAGGATAACGCCTAGGACCGCTGCTTCTCGCGGACGCGCGCCTTCTTCCCCACTTTGGAGCGAAGGTAGTAGAGCTTCGCGCGGTTCACGTCGCCGATCGCCATGACCTCGATCTTCTCGATCTTCGGCGAGTGCAGGGGGAACGTCCGCTCGACACCGACGCCGAACGAGTTCTTGCGGACCGTGAAGGTCTCGCGGACCCCGGGCCCCTGGCGCTTGATGACGATCCCCTCGAAGACCTGTACGCGCCGTCGCTGGCCCTCGATCACCTGGAAGTGCACGCGGACGGTGTCTCCCGCCTTGAATTGCGGGATGCCGTCGCGCAGCTGCTTGCGCTCGAGGATGTCGATGGGCGTGCTCATAGGAAAACGGCGGCCGCGCGCGGGCCGACGCACCATGCTAGCGAAAGCTAATCCGTTGAGGAGGCCAGTAGACCGAGAAAACGGGCCCGATGAGATCCTCACGTGGGACCGAGCCCCACGCGCGGCTGTCGCATGATTGTGAGCGGTTGTCGCCCATCATGAAATAGCTCCCCTCCGGAACCTTCCAGCTGTCGGTCCGCCTGTCTCGCTCGCTCGCGGGCACGTACGGCTCGTCCAGCCTCTCTCCGTTGATGAGGACGATGCCATTCCGCTCCTCGACGGTATCGCCTGGAAGCCCGACGATCCGCTTGACGAAGGTTCCTGCCGCGCCGCAGGCCTCGAGGGCCTTCTCCGGCGTGTTGAAGACAACGATGTCGCCGCGATGCGGGTCGCGAAAGTGGTAGATGAAGCGGTTCGCGAGAACGCGGTCCGAGTAGCTCGCGAGACAGCCGGGCTGCGGCTCGGCGCAATGCAGCGTCGGTTCCATCGATGAGGACGGGATCCGGTACGGGTTCACGATCCACGCCTTGATCGCGAGCACCGCGCCGACGGCGACGACGATGGTCACGACCCAGTCGATCACCGTGGGCCACGGGTCCGGCAGGCCGGTCGTGAGGCGGTCGATCGGCCCTCTCACGAAAGCGTTCGCTCTCTGCTCTGCTCCCTGCGCCACGTCGCGATGCTCGCGTGGTCTCCGGACAGAAGGATGTCCGGCACCGGCCAGCCCTTGAATTCGGGCGGCCGCGTGTACTGCGGGAACTCGACACCGCCCTCGAGCTCGGCGGAGAACGTCTCGACCGCGCCGCTCTCCTCCCGGATCGCGCCCGGGAGCCGGCGCGCGACTGCGTCCACGAGCACCATCGCCGGAAGCTCGCCGCCGGAGAGGACATACGGCCCGATGGAGACCGAATCCGTGGCGATGTGCTCCACGATGCGCTCGTCGAAGCCCTCGAAGCGGGCGGAGAGAAGGGTCAGTTCCTCCTCGCCCGCAAGCTCCTCCACGAGCTTCTGATCGAGCTGCCGACCCTGCGGCGTGAGCGCGAGGATCCGCCGGCCGCCGGGGTCGCCGTAGACGGCGGCGAGCGCAGCGTGCACGACATCGACGCGGAGCACCATGCCGGCGCCGCCCCCATAGGGCTCGTCGTCCACCTGGCCGCCGCCGAGCGGCGTGAAGTCACGGTAGTTCCAGAGGCGGAGGTCGAGCTCGTTTCCGAGCACGGTCGCGACGGGCCGCTGCTCCGTCATCCAGGCGAAGGCATGCGGGAGCGGTGTGAAGACATCGATCTGCACGAGAGAAAGTTAGTCGGGCTCGGCGAAGCCACGCGCCACCAAGATGCGGCGGCGTTCGAGGTCGACCTCGAGGACGCACTGCGAGACGAGCGGCAGGGCGTGGCCCGTGTCGAGCTCGAGGACGTCGTTCGCCACCCCAGGGGCCACGTCCTGCACGACGCCGAGTAGGCGGCCTCCCTCCTCCTCCACCTCGACGCCGACAAGCTCGAAGACGTAGTAACCGCCGTCCTCGACGGGCGGAAGCTCGTCCCGCGGAACGGCGAGGACCGTGCCGCGCTCCACCGGGCGGTCGAGCCGGACGACAACACGGCCGCCGGCCCGCTTCGACGCGACGACGGCTGCAGCCTCCTCGCCCGCCATCAGGCGGGCGCCAACCGCGAAGCGCTCGGGGTCATCGCTCGCGCCCTCGACGACGAAGGAGCCGTCGAGGCCGTGCGGGCGGCCGACACGGCCGACCGGAACGAGATCGGCCACAGCTCTTATTCGTTGAGGATCTCGAGCTGGACGCGTTCGTTCTGATGCGCGCCGCTCGCGCGCACGATCGTGCGCAGCGCGCGGGCGATGCGGCCCTGCCGCCCGATCACCTTGCCGACGTCGGCCTCGGCCACCCGCAGCTCGAACACGGTCGCGCCGTCGCGCTCGGCCCGCGTGACCGTCACCTCGTCGGGGTTGTCGACGAGGCCCTTGGCCAGGTAGGTGACCAGGTCTTCCAAGCTAGGAAATGCCTTGGGCTTTCATCAGCCGCTTGACGGAGTCGGTCGGCTGCGCGCCCTTCGAGATCCAGTCCTTGACCTTCGCCTCGTCGATCTCGATGGTCGAGGGCTGCGTCTGCGGGTTGTAGCGCCCGACGATCTCGATGAACTTGCCGTCGCGCGGCGAGCGCGAGTCGGCGACGACGACCCGGTAGATCGGGTTCTTCTTCGACCCGACGCGGGCCAGTCTGATCTTTGCTGCCATCTGGTCCTTTCTAGCGCCTCTGCTGGGCGACTATCGACTGGAGGTTGGGCATCTTGCCCCGTCCCACCTGCTTCATCATCTTCTCCATCTGCTTGCGCATCTGCAGGACCTGATTCACCTGCTGGACGGTCGTGCCGCTCCCGGCGGCGATGCGGGCGCGGCGCGGGCCCTTGATGATCTCGGGGTTCCGCCGTTCGGCGATCGTCATGGAGAGGACGATCGCCTCGACGCGGCCGAGCTGGCGCTCGTCCACGTCCACACCCTGGAGCTGCTTGCCCATGCCCGGGATCATCCCGAGGACGCTCTTCATCGAGCCCATCTTCCGCATCATCTTGTAGGCCTGCAGGAAGTCCTCGAAGGTGAAGCGGCCCTGCATGAGCCGCTTCTCGAGCGCGGCCTGCTCGTCTTCGTCCGCGGCCGCCTCCGCGCGCTCGATGAGCGTCAGGACGTCGCCCATCCCGAGGATCCGGGAGGCCATGCGGTCGGGGTGGAAGTACTCGAGCTGGTCGAGCTTCTCACCGGTCGAGGCGAGCTTCACGGGCTTGTCCGTGACCGCCTTGACCGAGAGGGCCGAGCCGCCGCGCGCGTCGCCGTCGAGCTTCGTGAGGACGATGCCGTCGAAGTCGATCCGCTCCGCGAACGCCTCGGCGACGGAGACCGCGTCCTGGCCGGTCATGGAGTCGAGGACGAGGAGGATGTTGTGCGGCTTGAGCTCCTTGCGGACGGCCGCGAGCTCGTTCATGAGCTCCTCGTCGATGTGAAGGCGGCCGGCGGTGTCGACGATGAGCACGTCGCGCCCCTGCGCGCGGGCCTGGTCGAGGCCCTCCTTCGCCACCTTGACCGCGTCCTTGGTCGAGCGGTCGAGGTAGACCGGGATCTGGATCTGCTTGCCGAGTTGCTCGAGCTGGTCGATCGCGGCCGGGCGCTGGAGGTCGGCAGCCACGAGAGCGGGCGCCTTCCCTTCCTTCCGAAGGAGCAGCGCGAGCTTGGCCGCCGCGGTCGTCTTCCCCGACCCCTGCAGGCCGGCGAGAAGAATGATCGTCGGCGGACGGCCGGAGAACGCGAGCTTGGAGCCTCCTTGACCCATGATCGCGGTCAGCTCGTCGTGCACGATCTTGACCACCTGCTGCCCTGGCGTGAGGCTCTTCGTCACCTCGACGCCGGCCGCACGCTCTTTCACGCGCGTGACGAAATCCTTGACGACCTGGAAGTTGACGTCGGCCTCGAGGAGAGCCAGGCGGATCTCCCGCATCGCCTTGGAAAGGTCCTCTTCGGACAGCGTCCCATGGCCTCGGAGATCGCCCAGGGTCGCCTGCAGCTTGTCGGAAAGCGTGTCAAACATGGCGGTTGGGAAGTGTAGCTGTGGGGTTTTTAGCCATATCGGAAGGAGACAGGCATGGCAGAGATCGCGAAAGTCATCCGCGTCATCGGACAATCGCCCACGAGCTTCGCCGAGGCGACGAGGGTCGCCGTTCAGGAGGCGGGCAAGACGGTGCGCGACATCCACGGCGCCCACGTCGTCGAGATGAGCGCGGTCGTCGAGAACGAGGAGATCACGATGTTCCGAACAACCGTGGATATCGCGTTCGGGGTCGAGCGCTAAAGGGCTCTGGCCGGGAGCTCGGCGAAGACGACCTCGTAGCTCTCGACGCTCGCCTTGATCCCGGTCATCTGCTCCCACGCGTCGAGATGCTGCTGCACGGCTTCGCCGCTCGCGGCCTCTGTCTCGGCGTCCGTCCAGAGCGTGACGCTCACCGTGCACATGCGTTCGTCGTCGTGGAGGAGGTACGCGCCGGAAAAGCCGTCAGTCTGCATGGCGACCGGAAGATAGTCCTCGGTGAACCAGTTGCGGCCGATCTCCCAGTTGTCCGGGGAGACGTCCTCATAGCGCACGAGCCTCGCGTGCATGAGGAGAGGGTAAGCCGCGCGCGGCCGCGCGTCTAGTTTTCCTGCTGCGTCGGGCGAACAAGCAGCTCGTTGACGTCGACGTGCGGCGGCTGTGTGACCGCGTAGAGGATCGCGCGCGCGATGTCGTCCGGCTCGAGCGCACCCTTGGGCGGTGAGTCGAAAAACGGCGTGTCCACACTGCCCGGCTCGATGAGCGTGACACGGACGCCGGTGCCGTTGAGCTCGAGTCGCGCCGCCTCGCCCATCGCCGTCACCGCCCACTTCGTCGCCGAGTAGAGCGAGCCTGGAAGGGCGCGGCGGCCGGCGACGGAGCCGGTGAGGAGGAGATGGCCCTTGGACTGCTTCAGGGAGGGCAACGCCGCGCGAATCGTCAGCGCGCAGCCGTAGACGTTGGTGAGCACCATGCTCTTCCAGAGCTCCGGCGTCTCCTCGAGGAAACCTCGCGTGGCGCCGAAGCCCGCGTTGGCAAGCGCGACGTCTAGCTGGCCGAACCGGTCAAGCGCTGCCTGCACGAGCGCTTCCTGGTCGGCCCACTCGGTTACGTCGCAGCGGATCGCGATCGCCTTCTCGTCGCCGCCGAGCTCCGCGGCGAGCGCCTCGAGCCTGTCGATGCTCCGCGCGCCGAGCACGACGCGGTAACCGGCCTCCACGGCGCGACGCGCGGTTGCCTCTCCGATGCCGCTCGAAGCCCCCGTGATCACCAAGACCTTCTCCGCCACGGGCAGCAGCCTAGTCGGCAGAGACCAGCGCTCGCGCGAACTCGCCCGCATCGAAAGGCTGCAGGTCGTCGAGGGACTCCCCGACGCCGACCAGCTTGACCGGGAGGCCGAGTTCGTGCGCGATCGCGACCGCGATCCCGCCCTTCGCGCTTCCGTCGAGCTTCGTGAGCGCGACGCCGGACACCTGGACGGCCTCGCCGAAGAGGCGCGCCTGCTGAAGGCCGTTCTGGCCGGTGGTCGCGTCGACGACGAGCAGCGTCTCGTGTGGAGCGCCCTCGAGCCGCTGCGCGATCACGCGTTTGATCTTGGCGAGCTCCGCCATGAGGTTGGTCTGCGTGTGCAGGCGGCCGGCGGTGTCGACGATGACGACGTCGCATCCGCGCGACTGTGCGGCCTCGATCGCGTCGAAGGCGACGGCCGCGGGGTCGGCGCCGTGTGTGGAACCGACGAAATCAGCACCGGCGCGGTTCGCCCAGATCTCGAGCTGCTCGTCCGCCGCCGCGCGGAAGGTGTCCGCGGCGGCGACGACGACGGAATGGCCGTGGTCGCGAAGCCGAGACGCGAGCTTGCCGATCGTCGTGGTCTTTCCGGTGCCGTTGACGCCGACCACGAGGATCACGGTCGGCTCCTCGCCCAGAGCCAGACGGCGGCCTCCGTCGGCGACCATCATCTCTTCGACGAGCTCCTGAAGGCCCTGGACGAGCTCGCCCTCGTTCGCCGGCTCGCGCGCCTCGAGCTGCTGGACGAGCTCGACCGTGGCGGGCACGCCGACGTCCGCGCGGATCAGCGCCTCCTCGACGCGCTCCCACGAGTCGGCGTCGGCAGGGTTGAAGAAAAGCTCCTGGGTGAGCGCCTTGCGGCTGCCGGCAAGCGACTCGCGGAGTCGCCCGAACCAGCCGCCTCGGCCTTCCCCGTCCTCTTCCCCCTCAGGCTCGGCGTCGTCGCCGAGAAACTCCGCCCAGCTCGTCACGCCGAGAGCGCGTGCAGGCCCTCGCGCTCTCCGGCCAGCCGTTTCGACACGATCTGGGAGACTCCGTCGGCGCCCATCGTCACGCCGTAGAGGATATCGGCGGCCTCCATCGTTCTCTTCTGGTGCGTGACGACGATGAACTGCGCCCGCTCCGAGAACTGCCTGAGCAGATCGACGAAGCGGCCGATGTTGGTGTCGTCGAGGGCGGCCTCGACTTCGTCCAAGAGGTAGAAGGGGCACGGACGGGCGAGGAAGAGCGCGAAGAGGAACGAGATCGCGCCGAGGGCCTTCTCGCCTCCCGAAAGAAGCGAGAGCCGCGTGACGCGCTTGCCGGCCGGCTGGAGCTCGACCTCGATGCCCGCCTCCTCGCCGTCCTCCTCTCCGTCGCGGCGGACGAGCCTCCCTTTCCCGCCGGGGAAGAGCGTGCCGGCCACCTCCGCGAAATGGTGCTCGACCGCGTCGTAGGTCTCCTCGAAGAGCCGCTCGACGGTGGCGGTCAAGTCGTCGCGAAGCTTGGCCAGCTCCTCCAGCGAGCGCTCGAGATCCTCGCGCTGGGTGGTCAGCTCCTCGAGGCGCTCTTTCTCGCGCGCATGCTCCTCCGCTGCGAGCGGGTTCACCTGGCCGAGCGCCTCGCGGCGGCGGTCGAGCCGGTCGATCTGCGCCCTGAGCTCGTCGACCTCCTCGTCGGTAAGAGCCTCCGCCTCGCCCCCATCGGGAAGGCGGGCGAGTACGTCTTCGCGCTCTCGTGCCAGTCCAGCGGCTTCGACCGCGATCGCGGAGAGCTTTTCCCCCGCTTCCGTCGCCGCCCGCCGCAGCTCGGCCTCGCGTGCGCCGAGCGCCCTGAGCTCCTCTCCGAGCTCGCCGGAGCGGTTCCCACCCGCGTCGACCCGCGCCCGTAACGGCGGCTCGAGGCGAAGCGCGCTCTGCGCGGCAGCATCGAGGATCGCGGCGACCTCGTCGGCCCTATCCGCCAGCTGAAGCAAGAAGCCTGAGTCGGCGCGCGGCTCAGGTCGCGTCTTCGCCTGGGCGCCGGAGGAGAACCAGAGCTGGTCGCTGGCCAGCACCGCGACGGCATCCAGGCCCGCCGCCTGTGCAAGCTCGAGGCGCTCGCCCGCCTCCGAGGCCTCCCCGACCTCGGCGCGATCCCAGCCGGAGGCCGCTGCCAGCGTCCTCTCGAAGGTCGAATTGGGAGGGGGAGCAACCGGTCGCGCCGCGTCGGCTCGGAGGGCTCGTGCAGTTTCCTCGGCGCGCTCCCGTCTGAGCTCGATCCGCTCGATCGCGCTACGGAGCCGGTACAGCGCGGCGGTGGCCTCTTCGTGCTTGCCCGCCGCCTCCGCGAGCTCCTCCTCGGCACGATGGCGTTCGGCGAGCAGGCCGCTCAGCGTGTCGTTTCGGCGCTTGCGCTCGAGCTCGGCCAGGGTCTTCCGCTCCTCGACCTCGGCCAGCCGCTGCTCGATGCGCTCGAGCTCGGCCGAGGCGATGCGGCCGCGGAGTCCCTCGACCTCGACGCGAAGCTTCTCCGCCCGCTCAGCGGCGGACGCCTGGAGGGCGAGCGGACGGAGCCGCTTCCGCACCTCGTCCTCGAGATCGCGTGCGCGTTCCGCCTGGATGTGGACGCGGGCGAGCTTCAGCTCGGCGCGATGGCGCCGGCGCTTGAACTTCCCGAGGCCGGCCGCCTCCTCGATCAGCGCGCGCCGCTCGGCCGGCTTCGAGGAGAGGATCTGCTCGACCCGGCCCTGACCGATGATGGAGTGCATCTCGCCGCCGAGCCCGATGTCGGCCAGCATCTCGACGACGTCGGTCCGCCGGACGTGCGCGCGGTTGACGAAGTACTCGCCTTCGCCGCCGCGGTGAAGCCGGCGCGCGATGGAGAGCTCTGAGAACTCAAGCGGGCCGTCGCCCTCCTCGTTGTCGAAGAGGAGCTCGACCTCGGCGAAGGACGCGGGCTCGCGCCCATTGCCGCCCGCGTAGAGGACGTCGTCGGGCTTCTCCGCGCGGAGCTCGCTCGGGCTCAGGCTTCCGGCTGCCCAGACGATCGCGTCCGAGACATTGGACTTGCCGGAGCCGTTCGGGCCGACGACCACGGCGACGCCCGGCTCGAGACGTACCTCGACCGGGTCGGGAAACGACTTGAAGCCGCGCAGCTTGATCGCACGCAGATGCACGCGCCCGCAGTCTGACGATCGGGACGGACGGGCGGTCGCCCAGGTCGCGTGCCTCGCAGTCATAGTTGCGGGGTGAGAAACGTGGAGCGGGAGAAGCAGGCCGCAGCGGAGGCGGCGGCCCAGCTCGTCGAGGACGGGATGACCGTCGGGCTCGGCACGGGATCGACAGTGGCCTACCTTCTTCCAGCCCTCGCAGCGCGAGGCCTGACACTCCGCTGTGTCGCGACGTCGCTCGGCACCGACGAACAAGCTCGTTCCACCGGTCTTTCCGTCGAGGCGTTCGACGGCATCGCCCGGCTCGACATCGCGATCGACGGCGCCGACCAGATCGCCCCTGACGGCTGGATCGTGAAGGGCGGCGGCGCCGCGCACACACGCGAGAAGGTCGTTGCCGCCTCGTCGGACCGCTTCGTCGTCATCGCCTCCTCCGACAAGCTTGTCGAGACGATCGCGCCGCCGATCCCCCTCGAGCTCCTGCCCTACGGCCTCGACGCGACGCTTGCCCGCCTCGGCGAGGTCGAGCTCCGCGACGTGCCTCCGAGCCCCGACGGCGGCGTCATCGCCGACTACCTCGGGCCCGCGGAGGATCTCGCCGCGGTCGCCGCCTGGCTCTCCGCCACCGCGGGGGTCGTCGACCACGGCCTCTTCCCGCCGGAGCTCACGAGTGAGGTCCTCGTGGGCCGCGGTGACGAGGTCGAGCGCCTGGCGCCTTAGTCGACGCCGAGCTTCTCGAGCACCTGACGGGCGGCAGCCTGCTCAGCCGCCTTTTTGGAGTCTCCCGTCCCCACTCCGACTTGTTCCTCGTCGATGACAGCAGCGCAGGTGAACGTGCGGCTGTGGGGAGGCCCTTCGACCTCGAGCACCGAGTAGGACACCGTCTTCCCGCGGCGCGCGAGCTCCTCCTGGAGCTCGGTCTTGAAGTCCACATGTCCCTCGAGGGCGTACTCGATCCTGTCGGTGAACGCGGCGACGATCGGGCCCCGGATCGGCTCGAAGCCGTGTTCGAGGTAGAGCGCTCCGAGGCACGCCTCCACGAGGGCGGCAAGGACGTTCCGGTTCACCGAGAGGCGCATCAGCTCGTCGGCATCGCCCTCGCTGCCGCCGTGCTCGAGCAGGCGCTTGCCGAGCTCGAGGCGCCGGCCCACGACGGCGCAGCTCTGCCGCGAGACGACGTGAGCCCGGAGCTTCGCGAGCGTCCCTTCCTGCGAATCGGGAAACCGCTCGTAGAGCTCCTGCGCGATGGCGAGCCCGAGGACACTGTCCCCGAGGAACTCGAGTCGTTCGTAGGAATCCGCCCGGTCCGCCGCCCACGAGGCATGCGTGAAGGCGTTGCGAAGGCGCTCCCCGGGCAGGCAGTCGATCAGTTGGAGAAGGCCGGTGTCGGGGCTCTCGGCCCCGCCTTCGTTACTGGTGGGACGAGATGTAGTCGACGGCCTGTCCGACAGTCGTGATCTGCTGGGCGTCCTCGTCCGAGATCTTGATCCCGAACTGATCCTCGAGCTCCATGATCAGCTCGACGAGATCGAGCGAGTCAGCGTCGAG
>JBKPPF010000029.1:0-6787 GCA_046733475.1 Actinomycetota bacterium | reverse complement strand
TTTGATGCGGTTCGACATTGTGCGTGTGAAACACAAGCAACCGCTTCGGCTCGCGGCCGCGTGCTTAGACCGGTTCCACGCGGCCGTTGCCCGAAGCTCGTTCGCGGATCTCGCGGTCGCGCTGCACTGCCTCGGCGGCCTGGTCGAGCATCGGGGCGAGACGCAGGACGCGCTCGCGCTCGGAGCGGAGCTCGAGGAGTCCTTGCTTGACCTCGGTGCCGAAATCCACGCGGGCGGCGATCTGGTAGGCGATCGAGTCTGCGTCGAAGTCGAGCTCCTCGAGATCGGCCTCGGCGGCGCTGACGACACGCTGATAGGCCGCGAGGCATTCCTCGATCTCATCCTCGGTCGGCGCTTCGTCCTCGTCGTCGATGTCCTCGACCTCGGCTGTCATGAAGGAGCGGCCCTCGGTGAGCTCGGAGATGCGAATCCGTTCGCGGCCTTCGACGACGACGTTCAGCCGCCCGTCGTCGAACTGCTCCAGCACCTCGATCACGCCTGCACGGCAGCCGATCTCACGCATGCCGTCATCGTCCGCGAGCACGAGGCCGAACTCGCCACCCTGGGTGAGGCACTCGCCGATGAGCTCGCGGTAGCGGGGCTCGAAGATGTGCAGCGGCGCCTGCTCGCCTGGGAGCAGCACGAGGTTGAGGGGGAAGAGGCCGATCTCCACGGCATGAAAAGATTAGGGGAATGGCCGACTCTTCTCTCGTTCGACCCGCCGTTCAGGGCCTTGTCCCCTACGAGCCGGGCAAGCCGGTGGAAGAGGTGCAGCGCGAGCTCGGCCTCGAGCGCGTGGTCAAGCTCGCCTCCAACGAAGGGCAATACGGGCCGTTCCCGGAGGCGCTCGAGGCGATCGAGCGGGGCGCGCCGGGGCTGAACCGCTACCCGGACGGAGGCGCGTACCTTCTCCGCACCGCGCTCGCCAAGCGCCACGGAGTCGGCCTGGAGAACGTCACGATCGCGGCGGGGGCCGACTCGGTGATCATGTACCTGTCGATCGCCGTGCTCGACCCCGGCGACGAGATCGTCTGCGGCTGGCCCTCTTTCCCGAGCTACGTCCTCGACGCCCTCAAGCTCGGCGCGGGCGCGAAGCGTGTCCCGCTCAAGGATCACCGCTACGACGTCGACGCGATCCTCGGCGAGATCGGCCCGCGTACGAAGATCGTCTACCTCTGCAACCCGAACAACCCGACCGGCACGATGATCGGCCGGAGCGAGATCGACTCCTACTTCCAGCGTGTGCCGGAGCACGTGCTCACCGTCCTCGACGAGGCGTACTTCGAGTACGTCGACTCGGAGGACTACCCCGACGGGATCGAGGAGTCGGTCAAGACCGGCCGGCGCGCCCTTGTCCTGCGGACGTTCTCCAAGATCTACGGGCTCGCCGGGCTTCGCGTCGGCTACGGCGTCGGCCCGGCGGAGATCGTCGAGGCGGTCGCCAAGGTGAGAAATGCGTTCGACATCAACCAGACCGCCCAGGACGCGGCGCGCGCGAGCATCGGAAACGAGCCGGAGATCGCGCGCAGGCGGCGCGAGACCGCAGAGGAGCGCAGCCGGCTGGAGGAGGCCTGCACGGGCCTCGGGCTCACCGTGGCCTCGCCACCGGTCGCCAACTTCGTCTACGTGGAGACCGGTGAGGATTCGCGCGCGGTCTTCGACAGGCTCCTTCACGAAGGTACGATCGTGCGCCCGCTCGGAGCCTTCGGCGCGGACGATGCGATCCGCGTCACCGTGGGGACACGCGAGGAAAACGAGTTCTTCGCTGCCGCGCTGGGCCGTGTGCTCGAGGGCGCGCATAGCTCCTTCTAAGGCTCACCGCTCTCTCGCGGCGCTGTTACGGTTCGGACCGTGACAGGGGGCCGCAGCCGGGCCCGTTTCGGGCTCGTGCGGGAGGCTGGAGGATTCCGCCTTCTCTTCTTTGCAACGCTCGCGTCCAGCATCGGCACGTGGCTCGCGTTCGTCGCGCTCGTCGTGGACGTCTTCGATCGTACGGAGAACGCGTCCTGGGTCAGCGCGCTGCTCGTCGTCGAGTTTCTCCCGAGCGTCATCGTCGGCTTCCTCGCCGGCCGGCTCCTCGACATAGCCTCGCGCCGGTGGATCCTCGTGATCGCAGACCTCGCGCGCGCGGGCGTGTTCTTCGCCCTTCCGTTCGCGACGAGCCCGACTCAGATCGTTGCGCTCGCTTTCGTCGCGGGAATGGCGACGAGCCTCTTCCGCCCGGCCGTGTACGCGGGGCTGCCGAATCTCGTCTCGGATGAGGACCTCCCGCAGGCCAACGGCCTCCTTCAGACGGCCGACAACTTCACATGGGCGATCGGAGCGCTCGTCGGCGGAGCGCTGGTCGCGGCGACGAGCCCGGACGCCGCCTACGTCGTAAACGCCTTCAGCTTCCTCGTCTCCGCGCTTCTGATCGTGCGGATCAAGGAGAGCCTCGAGGAGGCCGAGCGCGCGCCAAGCCGCGGCCACTGGCGCGACCTTGCCGATGGGTTTTCCTTCGCCCTCCGCTCGAAGTCGCTCCTGACGATCATCGTCGCTTGGAGCATCGCCGTCTTTGCGACCGCGGGCGTGAACGTCGCGGAGATCGTGCTCGCGAAGAATGTCTTCGACGCCGGCGACTTCGGCTATGGACTCCTCGTGGCCGCCGGCGCCGTCGGCCTCATGCTCGGCAGCTTTTTCGGGGGAAGCTGGATCGAGCAGCGCGGGATGGCCCTGCCGTACGGCATCTCCATCGGTCTCATGGCACTCGGCTTCGGCGCGGCTGCCGTGGCCCCGAATGTCTGGGTGGCCGCGATCGTCGTCGTGGCGGCCGGCGCAGGCAATGGCGTTGCGGTCGTCACGAACGCAGTGCTCGTCCAGCGCGGGGCGCCCGACCGCCTCCGCGGGAGGGCGTTCGCGGTGGTCATGAGCCTCGGCTATGCGTTTCTCGGTCTGGGCATGATCGTCGCCGGCCCGCTCACGAACCAGGCGGGGGCACGGACGGTCTGGGCCGTCGCCGCCGGGCTGCTCGCGATCGCAGCAGTCGTCGGTTTCGTGCTCGCCCGTAGGGTCGACTCCGAGGTGCGTCGCGTCCCCGTGCGGCACGCGACCGGGCCGGAGCCCGCCCGGGATTGAGCCGCGGCTGGACTCTCGGAGCGCTCGTCGAGGGCGTCCGTGCCGGCGAGCGCCGCGCTCTCGCCCGCGCCATCACGCTGGTCGAGGGCTCCGACCCGCTCGCCTACGAGCTGATCCGGGAGCTCTATCCCAGCACTGGTAATTCGTACGGGATCGGCGTCACCGGGCCGCCCGGAGTCGGGAAGTCGAGCCTGATCAGCGCGCTCGTCCGCCACGTCCGTGCGGAGGACGCGTCGGTCGGTGTCATCTCCGTGGATCCCTCGAGCCCGTTCACCAAGGGCGCGCTCCTCGGCGACCGCATCAGGCTCGCAGACCACTTCCTCGACCCGGAGGTCTTCATCCGCTCCATGGGGACGCGCGGTCACCTGGGCGGGCTCGCCGAGGCGACCCTGCAGGCGGCGCTCGTCCTCGACGCTGCGGGCAAGGATCTCGTCTTCCTCGAGACCGTCGGGGCCGGCCAGAGCGAGGTCGAGATCATCTCCATCGCCGACACGGTCTTGCTCGTGCTGATGCCGGGCTCGGGGGACTCGATTCAGGCGCTCAAGGCAGGGATCATGGAGATCCCGGACGTGATCGCGGTCAACAAGCGCGACCATCCGGCCGCGAAGACGATGGTGAACGAGGTCCGATCGATCCTGGCTCTCGACACCGGGCGCGAGTGGCAGCCGCCGATCGTCCTCACCGAAGCCGTTCGCAGCGAGGGCATCGACGAACTGTGGAACGAGATCTCCGGGCATCGCCGCCACCTCGAGTCCGCAGGTCTGCTCGCGGAGCGGCGCGCCAGAAACCTCGCAGGCGAGGTCTTCGCGGTCGCCAGCGCGCGGGCCAAGGCGCACCTCGAGGGTGCGGTCGGTGATGATCCCGAGCTACGGCGCCTGCTCGAGGCGGTCCAGCGACGGGAGCTCGATCCCTTGACGGCGGTACGCGAGATCATGGAGAAGGTGTTCAAGGTTCATGAAGACGACGACAGGCCCGACACTCGCTGAGATCCAGGCCGCTCGCGAGCGCGTGCACGACCTCGCGCGCGAGACGCCTGTGTACTCCTCCGAGACGCTCGGCCGCCGCAGCGGCCGCCGGGTCTTTCTCAAGGCGGAGAACCTGCAGCGGACGGGCTCGTTCAAGATCCGCGGCGCGGTCAACAAGCTCGCGACGATGACGGACGAAGAGCGTGCCGCGGGGGTCGTGACCGCGAGCGCCGGAAACCACGGTCAGGCGGTGGCGCTCGCCGCGCGCGAGGCCGGCGTCGCGGCGACCGTGTTCATGCCGCTCGACGCGCCGATGGCCAAGGTCGACGCGACGCGGAGCTACGGCGCCGAGGTCCTTCTCTCCGGGGAAGGCTTCGACGAGGCGCAGGGGGCTGCTCACGAACGAGCGGCGGCCGGCGCAACCTTCGTCCATGCCTTCGAGGACGAGGCGGTCGTGGCCGGCCAGGGAACCCTCGGCCTGGAGCTCGCAGATCAGCTCGGTGACGTTGAGACCCTAGTCGTGCCGATCGGCGGCGGGGGCCTCGCGTCCGGGATCGCGCTCGCCCTGCGCGAGCTGCGGCCCGAGATCCACCTCGTCGGCGTGCAGGCCGCGAACTGCGCCCCGTTCGCCGGCTTCGAGCCGAGCGGGATCACGATCGCGGACGGGATCGCGGTGAAACAGCCGGGGGAGCTGACGAAGCGCATCCTCGCCGACCGCCTTGACGCCATCGTGACCGTCACCGACGCCGAGATCGCCGATGCGATCGTGCTTCTCCTCGAGCGTGTGAAGCTGGTCGTCGAGGGGGCGGGCGCGGCTTCGGTGGCCGCCCTTCTGACCGGCAAGATCGAAGGCGAGGGCCCCGTTTGCGCGCTTCTCTCGGGCGGGAACATCGACGCCTCGCTCCTCGTCGAGGTAGCGCGGCACGGGCTGACCCGTGCCAGCCGTTTTCTCGTCCTGCGAACGAGGATCTCGGACCGTCCGGGCGCGCTCGCCGCTCTCCTGGCCCGGATCGCCGAGCGGCGCGTCAACGTCGTCTCCGTCGACCACCATCGCGAGGGAATGGATCTGCCGGTCACGGGGACCGCCGTCGAGCTCACGCTCTCGACGCGAGACGAGGAGCATTGCGACGAGCTCCTCGGCTTCCTCGCCGAGTGGGGCTACGAGGCCGAGCGGGTGCGCTAGGCGGTTACGGGCCGCGGATCGGCCTCGCGCTTTCGGCCGAGGTGCGTCCAGAGGCGCGAGAGCATGCCGGGCTTGTCCTCGCCGAACGAATGGGCGAGACTGGCGCGCTCCGCGTCCCGGAGCATGTCGTCATGCCGGGCGCGTGCGATCGCGAGATGGCTGTGTGGGCTGTAATACATGTCCACAAGACGCGTGGGCGGACGACTTCCTTCCCTCGGTCGCTAGATTCGCAGCGTGCACAAGGACTACTCGTCGACACCGCTTCCCAAGAAGCTCGGCATCAAGGAAGAGTCGCGCGTCGCTCTCCAGAAGGCGCCGCCCGGGTTCGCGGAGGATCTCGGGGTGAAACCGAGGCTCCGCGGCGAATTCGACGTCGCGGTTCTCTTCGCGGCGCGGCAGGGTGAGCTGACGCGGGCCTTTACGCCGCTCGCGCGACGGCTCGCGCCGGCGGGCGGACTCTGGGTCGCCTGGCCGAAGAAGGCATCCGGCGTTTCGACTGACCTCACGTTCGAGTCGGTACAGAAGACCGGGCTCGACGCCGGTCTCGTCGACAACAAGAGCTGCGCCATCGACCACACATGGCAGGCGCTCCGATTCGTCATCCGGCGGAAGGACCGCTGACGAGCTCGAGCAGGCGCTCGGCGTAGAGTGGAGCGGTCGGCTCGTCCTCGTGCTGGAAGTACGCGAAGACGTCGAGCCCGGCCGCGATCATGGGATCGATCCGCGCGGCCTCGGCGGCGAGGTCGTCGTCGCTGTACGGAGGGTTGCGAAGCCGCAAGTAGCGGAAGTCGGCGCCGCCCTCCGCCGCATCGACCCGTGCGACCCCGCGCTCGTCGAGTCGCGCCTGGATCTCGTCTTCGAGCCACGACTCGTGCCGGAAGTCGAGCGCCCAGCGCATCGTGGGCTCGAGGGAGTCGAGCAGCAGGCGGAGGAATCCGTCGTCCCGCGCCTGGAGCACCTTGATCCGGACCGGCCCGAGCCGGTCGCCGAGCTTCGAGATCGACTGCGCCGCCGCGTCCACTCCCTCGACGCGGCCGAAGGACGTCACCCGGCGGGCGAGGGTGACCCCGAACTTGAAGCCGGGAGCGGTCTGATCGGCCCAGCGCTCGAACTGGTCCTCAGCGGGAAGCCGGCGGAAAGTCGAATTGAGCTCGACTGTGTTGAGCCTGGTCGCGTAGACGCGCAGGAAGTCCGCCGGCTTCGCGTCCGCCGGATAGAAGTCGCCTTTCCAGGTCGCGTACGAGAAGCCGGAGGAGCCGGCGTACAGGCGGGCGGCCGCTACGAGCCCTCGATGACCTCGTAGATCTCGTCCGCCTCGAGGCCGTGAGCCTCGCGGTGGACGCGGGTCGCCGTCTCGGCGTCGGGCGCCTCGACAAGGCAGAAGATCTTGCCCTCGGCCTCGCTCACCCAGTAGCTCTTGTAGTTGACGTCGTGGTCGCCCTGAATGGCGACGTCCTTGGCGTGAGCGTCGCGGACGGCGTCGCAGGAAACGCCCCCGTCCATGTTGTGTACGTCCATGAAAAGC
>JBKPPF010000028.1:0-16630 GCA_046733475.1 Actinomycetota bacterium | reverse complement strand
CCCTGTGCGATGCGGCCGACCATGACGGCGGCGCAGCCCGTTTCCTCGAGGATGGACTCGGCGCGCCCGCGGCTCGTGATGTCGCCCGAGGCGACCACGGGCACGCCGACCAGGTCGACGAGCTCGGCGGTGAGCGAGTGATCAGCGATGCCCGTGTACATCTGCTGCGCCGAGCGCGGATGCAGGGTCAGTGACGCCGCTCCCGCCTCGACGAGCTGAGGCCCGACCTCGAGGGCGGTTCGGGAGCCGTTCTCGACTCCGCGGCGCATCTTCACGCAGACGGGTACGTCCACGGCCTCGGCGACGGCCTCCACGATCGCGGCCGCCCGGTACGGCTCGTCGAGGAGCGAAGCGCCCGCGCCGGTCTTCGTCACTTTGCGGACAGGGCAGCCGAAATTGATGTCCACGAGGTCGGCGCCTGCGGCTTCGACCATCCGGGCGGCTTCGGCCATCACGCCCGGCTCGGAGCCGAAGATCTGCACGGCGAGCGGATGCTCGTCGCCGCCGATGCGCAGGTAGCCGAGAGTGCGCTCGTTCCGGTGCGAGAGACCGGCGCAGCTGACCATCTCCGAGCACACCAATCCGGCGCCGTAACGGCGTCCCTGGCGCCGGAATGCTTGCACGCTCACTCCTGCCATCGGAGCGAGCACGAGGCGCGTCGGGATCTCGACAGAACCGATGATCCAGGGCGTGTTCAAATCGGCACACATTGAAAGGGAATGGTAGCCGCGCGCCGAACGTTTTCCGTTTGACGGGACGGCTACAATGTCGGCCGCGACGGTGCCTGACGGCACCGCGTTTGCGTATTACAGGGGCTGGAGGAGCCAGTGAAGGAAGTCATTCTCACCGCCGAAGGGCACGACAAGCTGAAGGAAGAGATCGAACGCCTCTCGACCGTGAAACGGCGCGAGGTGGCCGAGCGCATCAAGCAGGCTCGTGAATTCGGCGACATCACCGAAAACTCCGAGTACGACGATGCCAAGAACGAGCAGGCGATGCTCGAGCACCGCATTGCCACGCTCGAGGAGCGTCTGGCCAGCGCGCGCGTCGTGACCAAGAAGGAGATCCCGACCGGCGTCGTCGCCGTCGGCACGAAGGTTCGCCTACGCGACGTCGACGCTCGGGAGACGATCGAGTACCACATCGTCGGCTCGGCCGAGGCGAACCCCGCCGAGTACAAGCTCTCCAACGAGTCGCCGGTCGGCAAGGCCATCATGGGCCACAAGAAGGGGGAGACCGTCGAGGTCGCCGCCCCGCGCGGCTCCTTGAAGTTCAAGATCATGGACATCAGAGCGGCGTAGGCCGCTCTAGACTTTCCGCATGGAGAAGAGGCCCGGACGACTCCGGCGCTTCTGGAGGGCGACTCGGCGCAGGATTCCCGGTCTACACGGTTCCGAGCCGCCGCCTGAGCCGCGGTGGCCCGACGCGGAGGACGACCTCGTGCCGGTCGGCCCGCCTCGGCGGCCGCTTCCAGGCGCCGCGGCGGCGCTCGAACTCCCAACCGACCCGGATCCGCAGGTCTATCCGACCGAAACCGATGCGGGGGGCGGGCCCCTGTACGACGACGACGGGAACGACGAGTCCGGCCGCGCCGCAGCCCTCTAGACTCGCGCGATCATGAGCACTCCGAACCGTTTTCCCGACCGGGAGGAGATCGCTGCCGTCCGGGCGGAGGCGGAGACCCTCGAGCCGCAGGCGACGGGCGCGGAGTACGCCCTCGCCGGCCGCGTCATGGGCCGGCGTGACATGGGGAAGCTTGTCTTTCTCGATCTTGTCGACCGCAGCGGGCAGCTCCAGCTGCTCGCTCAGCCCGGCGAGCTCGGAGGCCTCGACGTCGACCTGGGCGACGTCGTCGGCGTGCGCGGCCGTGCGACGAAGACCAAGCGCGGCGAGCCGTCGCTCGCGGTGACCGAGCTCCAGCTCCTCGCGAAGATCGGGCGGCCGCTCCCCGACACCTACCACGGTGTCGTCGATGCGGAGACTCGCTATCGAAAGCGCTACCTCGACCTGCTCGTCAACGAGGAGACGCGGCGCGACTTCCTGATCCGCAGCGAGATCGTCGCGGCCATCCGCCGCTACCTCGACGCGCGCGGGTTCGTCGAGGTCGAGACCCCGATCCTGCAGCCGCGCTACGGCGGTGCGCTCGCCGAGCCGTTCGTCACGCATTCGAACGAGCTCGACGCCGACCTCTACCTGCGCATCGCGGACGAGCTCTACCTCAAACGGCTCATCGTCGGGGGCCTCGAGAAGGTGTACGAGATCAGCAAGGACTTCCGCAACGAGAGCATCTCGTACAAGCACCAGCCCGAGTTCACGATGCTGGAGTGGTACGAGGCGTACGCGGACTACGAGGACGCCATGGCGCTCGTCGAGGATCTCCTCCGTGTCGTGACGCAGGAGGCGACGGGATCCACGAAGGTCGCCTTCCGCGGGCACGAGATGGACTTCGGGCCCGCCTGGAAGCGGCTGAGCCTGATCGAGGCCCTGCAGGACGAGGGCGTGTGGACCCGCGACGCGAACGATCTGCGCAAGCGGCTTCAGGAACGGGAGGTCGACACGGGCGCGGACGAGACGTGGGCGCAGCTCGTCGACCACGCGCTCAGCCATCTCGTCGAGCCGAAGCTGCTTCAGCCGACGATCCTCCACGACTATCCCGTCGAGCTCTCGCCGCTTGCGCGCCTGAAGGAGGGCGAGGAGGGGATCGTCGAGCGCTTCGAGTACTTCGCCGGCGGGATGGAGCTCGGCAACGCCTACTCGGAGCTGAACGACGCCGAAGAGCAGGCCGCCCGCTTCGCCGAGATGGGCGCGGAAGATCCCGACTACGTCGAGGCGCTCTCCTACGGGATGCCGCCGACAGCCGGCCTCGGGCTCGGCATCGACAGGCTCTCCATGCTGTTGACCGGCCGCGACACGATCCGCGACGTCATCCTCTTCCCGACGCTGCGGCCCATCGAGTAGCCGCCGCCAAGGTGCCGCGCTCGGAGGACATCTCGCGGGCCTTCTATGCGGGCCTGGGCGTAAGAGGGCTCGAGGCGCGGACGCGGCCGGAGTGGGACAAGGAGATTCTGGAGGCGCTGCAAGCGATGATCCCGGAGGCCTCCCGTGTCCTCGACGTCGGCTGCGGATACGGACGCATCGCCGTCCCACTGGCGGCCGTCGGCCACCGGGTGACCGGTGTGGACATTGCTCCGGCACTGATGACCGAGCCTCGGCGGCGTGCTGGGGACGCGGGCGTCCAAGTTGAGGTCGTCTCAGCCTCGATGACGGAGTTGCCGTTTCCCGACGCGTCGTTCGACGTTGTCCTCTGCTTCTGGTCGGCCTTCCACGAACTCCTGGAGGAGGCCGAACAAGTGGCCGCATCGAGGGAGATGTGGCGCGTCCTTGCTCCTGGAGGGTTCGCACTCGTCGAGGGACCGAATACGCGCCGCCGACTGAGGAGGAGCTCGACACGGGCCTGCGCCGCGGGCCCGACAACAGGTGGTCGTGGTATCTCATCGACGGCGGGCTCAACCCCCACTTCGCCCACGACGCCGAAAGCCTGTCGCAGGTCGTCCGGAAGGCCGGGATGGGGTCGTTCTCGACCCACGAGAGGGACTGGGCGGGTCGCAAGCGTCTCTCTCTGCGGATAGATCGCGCGCCTGGTTAGACGGGGCCCGCCGCCATAGATACGCGCTCCCGTGCCGCCTCGGCGTACCCGCGAGGATGAAGACGCTCGCGAGACCGGCCCACTCCTCGTAAGGCTCGAGTAGCTCGCGCGTCTCCTCGGTCTCGACCCAGCGGCCCCGCTTCGCGGAGACGAGCTTGACGAGCCCGAGGTCTCCGACCAGCCCGCACTCGTAGCGCCCGAGACCGTAGAGACAGACCATCCCGGCCGACCAGGGGCCGAGGCCGCGCTCGCGCTCGATTCTTCGCTCAGCCACGTCTGTCGAGACACCGTGGAGCCGTTCGAGGTCGAGCTCCCTGGTCAGGCGGAGGAGGGCGGATGCCTTCCGCGAAACGAGACCGTCCCTCGCGAGCTCGGCACGCGTGAAGCGCTGGAAGGTTTCCCGCGTCGGCGGGAGACGAAGGCCCTCGTGCTCCGGGCAGGCGCGGCGGATGAGCTTCGCCTCGAGGAGCCGGGCCGACCGCGAGTCGATCAGCTGCCCGCAGACAGCCTTGAGGAGCGAGTGGACGACCGTGGCCGTTCGAATCGGCCGCATTCCCCCGAGGGTCTTGACCGCATTGCCGATCAGCGCGTCGTCGCGAAACCGGCGCACGAACTCCGAGTGGTCCTCGTCCGCCGCGAGGACGAAGCGGAGCTTCGCAAGCGCCTTCTGCGGCTCGGGGCTCTCGATGGACGCGTCGAGCTTGCCGTCTGGCTTCTGAACGACGCGGGCTAAAGCGGGCGCCTCACCCGCCTCGTAGACGACTGTGAGGACGCCGTCGCGGAAAGACCGCGTCGCGTCGCTCTTCATCCGTGCGGAGAGAGCGAGCGAGTACGGCTGAACCGGCGCGATCGTAGTCTCGAGAGGCACCCGCGCGAGACTAACCGTTCACTCGGTTAGGGTCGCCGCGGTGGGACGACTTGTCTTCGTTCACGGCAGCGTCCGCAACGGAGAAGCCGCCTGCGCGGCACAACGTGCGCTCGCCGACCGCTACGAGCTGGGCGTGCTGAACCCGGCCCGGGTACCCGCCGAATTCTCCCGAGGCGCGGATCGACTTCGAGGAGCAGGAGTCCTGGGTCGCCGAGCGAATCAGGCCCGGCGACCATCTCTGCAAGTCACAGCCCTCGAGCGGCGCCCGGATTCAACGAACGGCTGCTCCAGTTGCTCACTTCGAGCGGCGACCGAAGTCGGCGGTGACGATGGTCGCCTCCGAGTAGTCCTTGTAGTAGCCGACCGGGTTCGTGACGTGGGCGATCGAGACGCCGATCTTGTTCCAGTCCTTGTTGAGGAGGTTGGCGCGGTGCCCGGGGCTGTGCATCCAGAGCGAGACCGTCTTGCGGACGCCGAGCCCGGGCGCTCGCCAGGCGAGGTTCTCGCCGGCGCTCCAGGACGCGTAGCCCAGACCCGGCCAGTACCAACGGATCCACGTTCCGAACGACTTCCACTTGCCGTTGTGGCGAAGCTCATGGCGGAAGTAGCCGACGTTTGCCATCGAGTTCGAATGCCGGGTCGCGGCGTGCGTCAGGCGCGTGGCGACGTGCAGGTGCTGGATCCCCTGATTCTCCCGCACGAGGTTGATCCGCTGCACGAGCCGATTCTCGGCCCCGTCGTGCTGGACGACGGTCGTCGCGCCTGCTGGGGCCGCGAAGACGAGTGCTGCGAGAGCTGTGGAGATCCAGCGGAGGACGGTCACACGATAGAAAATCGTCTACTCGGACCGGTTGCGCCGCCCTCGCGAGAGGGATCCTTGAGGAAATGTGTCGTGCGTCCGATACGAACACGTAGCGTGTCTCGCAGGCGTTCGGTAGCTCCCGACCGAATCGGTACGATAGGTCGCGAGCAAGCGAGAAAGGATTCAAGGGTTGTTCGAACGGTTTACTGAGAGGGCAAGACAGGTCGTCGTTCTCGCACAGGACGAAGCCCGCGCGCTGAAGCACAACTACATCGGGACCGAGCACATCCTCCTCGGCCTTCTCCGGGAGGAAGAGGGGCTCGCAGCCCGGGTTCTCGAGAGCCTCGACATCACGGTCGAGGAGGTGCGCGCCCAAGTCGCGCGCATCGTCGGGCAGGGCGACGAGGTGACGACGGGCCAGATCCCGTTCACCCCGCGCGCCAAGAAGGTCCTGGAGCTCGCGCTTCGTGAAGCGCTCTCTCTCGGCCACAACTACATCGGGACCGAGCACATCCTCCTCGGCCTGGTGCGCGAGAACGAGGGTGTGGCGGCCCGCATCCTGCTGGACTTCGACGCCGATGCGGAGAAGATCCGCAACGAGATCATCCGCATGCTTTCCGGCCCGGGCCGGCGGCAGCAGGGCGGCGGCGGCGCGACGGGCGAGAAGACGAAGAGCTCCAAGCTGCTCGATCAGTTCGGCCGCAACCTCACGCGGCTCGCCTCCGAGGGCAAGCTCGACCCGGTGGTCGGGCGCCAGACGGAGATCGAGCGAGTCATGCAGATCCTCTCGCGCCGGACCAAGAACAACCCGGTGCTCATCGGCGAGCCCGGCGTCGGCAAGACCGCCGTCGTAGAGGGCCTCGCCGCCCGCATCAGCGGGAACCAGGTGCCTGAGCTCCTGAAGGGCAAGCAGATCTACACACTCGACCTCGCCGCTCTCGTCGCCGGGTCGAAGTACCGCGGTGAGTTCGAGGAGCGCCTGAAGAAGGTGATGAAGGAGATCACCCAGCGCGGCGACATCATCCTGTTCATCGACGAGCTCCACAATCTCGTCGGCGCGGGTGCTGCGGAGGGCGCCATCGACGCCGCCTCGATCCTCAAGCCCGCGCTCGCGCGCGGCGAGCTCCAGACGATCGGCGCGACCACGCTCGACGAATACCGCAAGTACCTCGAGCGCGACGCCGCTCTCGAGCGCCGCTTCCAGCAGATCAAGGTGGACGAGCCGACCGTGGACGACACGCAGCAGATCCTGCGCGGCCTGCGCGACCGCTACGAGGCCCACCACCGCTGCACGATCACCGACGATGCGCTCCGCGCGGCAGCGGTGCTCTCCGACCGCTACATCCAGGATCGCCACCTGCCGGACAAGGCCATCGACCTCATCGACGAGGCAGCCTCACGCATGCGCATCAAGACGATGACGGCTCCCCCGCGGCACCGCGAGCTCGAGGAAGAGATCGAGCGCGTCCGCGAGGAGAAGGAAGCGGCGATCGAGGCACAGGAGTTCGAGAAAGCCGCCAATCTCCGCGACAAGGAGCGCAAGCTCTCGCAGAAGAAGCGCGATCTCGAGGAGAAGTGGCGCAACTCCGAGCAGGTCGAGCAGCCGGAGATCGGCGAGGAGGAGATCGCCGACATCGTCTCGATGTGGACGGGCATCCCCGTCTTCAAGCTCACCGAGGCCGAGTCGCAGAAGCTCATCCGCATGGAGGACGAGCTCCACAAGCGCGTCATCGGCCAGAACGAGGCGATCGTCGCCGTCTCGAAGTCCATCCGCCGCGCGCGCGCCGGCATCAAGGACCCGAAGCGCCCGACCGGCTCGTTCATCTTCCTCGGCCCCTCGGGCGTGGGGAAGACCGAGCTGGCGCGAACGCTCGCCGAGTTCCTCTTCGGCGACGAGGACGCGATGATCCAGGTCGACATGTCGGAGTACATGGAGAAGCACTCCGTGTCCCGGCTCGTCGGCTCGCCTCCGGGCTACATCGGCTACGACGAGGGCGGCCAGCTGACCGAGGCCGTGCGCCGCAAGCCGTACTCCGTCGTCCTCCTCGACGAGATCGAGAAGGCCCATCCGGACGTTTTCAACATCCTCCTCCAGATCCTCGAGGACGGGAAGCTGACCGATGCCCAGGGCCGCAAGGTCGACTTCCGCAACACGATCGTGATCATGACCTCGAACATCGGCGCGGCCACCATCTCGAAGAACCAGTCGCTCGGCTTCAGCGTCGGCGACGAGACCGGCCTGTCCTACGAGGACATGAAGGATCGGATCATGGGCGAGCTCAAGAAGGTCTTCCGCCCCGAGCTCCTGAACCGCATCGACGAGGTGATCGTCTTCCACAAGCTGACGAAGGACGAGATCAAGATCATCGTCGACCTGATGATGAAGCGGCTGAAGGAGCAGATGAGCGAGCACGAGGCCGCCATCGAGCTCTCCGAGGCGGCCAAGGAGCTGCTCGTCGAGAAGGGCTACGACCCGGCAATGGGCGCCCGGCCGCTCCGCCGCGCGATTCAGCACTACATCGAGGATCCGCTGGCGGACTTCGTCCTCGGCCGCTCGCTCAAGCCGGGCTCCACGATCATGGTCGACCGCAAGGACGACGAAGAGGTCGGCATCTCGGTCATCGATCCGCCCGACGAGCCCGAGCCCGAGAAGGTCACGGTTCCCCCCGAGGAGCCGGCGGCCGAAGCGGGCGACGAAGACCCGCACGGCGACGAATAACCTTCTCGCGGGCGGGTAAGAACCGCCACAATGCCTGCCACTAAGGAGAACTGATGCAGGCAACGATCAAGGAGAAGCGCGAGGTCGCGAAGGGGACCCTCCTCGTCACCTTCGAACTCGTCAGCGACGAGGTCGACTGGACGCCCGGCGAGTACTTCTGGGTCGAGCTGCTCGACCCGCCGTACGACGACGAGAAGGGAGCGCGGCGGCACATCACGGTGGTCACCTCACCAACCGAGGGCCACCTCGGCCTCGCCACGCGCATCCGCGACACGGCCTTCAAGCGCTCGCTCGTCGAGATGCCAGAGGGCTCGGCAGTCGACGTCGAGCCGCCGAAGGGAAGCTTCGTGCTCCCGGAGGACACATCGAAGCGGTATGCGTTCATCGCCGGCGGGATCGGCATCACGCCGTTCCGCTCCATGCTCCGCTACATCGCCGACAAGGATCTCGACTACGACATCACCCTGGTCTACTCGAACCGCGACGTCGAATCGACGGCGTTCCTCGACGAGCTGAAGGAGCTCGAGTCGGTGGTCCCGCGATGCCGGGTCATCTTCACCATGACCGAGGACCCGAGCTGGGACGGCGACACACGGATGCTGGACGCAGGCGTACTCCGAGACCTCCTCGGCGACCTCGAGTCCTTCCATTTCATGATCGCCGGGCCCCCACCGATGGCGAAGTCCGTCGAAGGGTCGCTGCTCGAGGCCGGCCTCCCCGAAGACCAGGTCCAGTCGGACTCGTTCAGCGGCTACTAGGCCCGTGCGCGTAGCGGTCGTCGGCGGGGGAGTTGTCGGCCTCTCCTGCGCGTTCGCGCTCACGCGTGGCGGGGCAGACGTGACGGTCTACGAGCGCGGCCGCGTCGGCGAGGGCTGCTCGCGCGGCAACACGGGCTGGATCTGCCCGGGGCTTTCCGCGCCGCTTCCGGCTCCTGGGGTCATGGGCGGCGCACTGCGTGGAATGCTGCACCGTGACAGCCCGCTTCTCATCAGTCCGCTGCTGGGCCCGTCATTTCTCCGCTGGTCCTGGGGCTTCTGGCGCGCGTCGTCGGCCGAGCGCTACCAGGCGGGCCTCGAGGCCACCGTCGCTCTGACGAAGTCGTCGTTCGCGGACTACGACGAGCTCCGCGAGGCAGGGGTGCAGTTCGAGATGCACTCGCGCGGGATGCTCGTTGCGGCGCTGACGGAGGCCGGTCTCGACGAGTACGCCGCGATGCTCACCGAGGCCGAGAGGGCCGGGTACGAAGGGCCGGTACGGGTCATCTCGGGCGACGAAGCGCGGGAGCTCGAACCGGCGCTCTCCGAGGCGGTGATCGGCGGCGTGCACGCGCCGAGCGAGCGCTACGTGCGGCCGGAGAGCGTCTCCCACGGACTCGCCGCATGGCTCCGCGCGAACGGTGCGGAAGTAGAGGAGAACACTGCCGTCGACGACCTCGATGACCTGGACGCGGACGCAATCGTGGTGGCAGCCGGCGCCTGGTCCGGCGCGCTCCTCGGCGAGCGCCGTTTTCCCATGGAGGCGGCGAAGGGCTACAGCATCACGGCGAAGTCGGGCGGCAGACTTCCGCGTCATGCGCTCTATCTCTCCGAGGGCAAGGTCGGGACCAGCACGTTCGATGGAGGGCTGTTGCGGATTGCGGGCATCTTCGACCTGACGGGAATCGACGAGAAGCTGAAGGCGCGCCGCATCAACGCGCTGCTCCGCTCGTCAGCCGCCTTCCTGAAGGACTGGTCGGCTCCCGACGCGATCGAACTCGTCTGGGCCGGACTCCGGCCGTATCCGTCGGACGGTCTCCCGGTGATCGGGGCCGTCCCGGCGCGCGAAGGCCTCTACGTCGCCACTGGGCACGGCCGCATGGGCATCACGCTCGGCCCGGTCACGGGGAAGCTCCTCGCGCAGGTAATCCTCGACGGCGATTCCCCGCGAGAGCTCGAGCCCTTCCGCATCGAGCGCTTCGGCTAGCGCGGTTCGTGCCGCATCCAGACGTTCGGCTCGCAGGCGGTCGTAGAGGTCGGGTCGTTCCGAGTCGGTGAAGATCTGTGCCGGCATCGTCGCGGGATTGTCCCAGCAGTCTCGAGACGTCGGACCCCGGCCCTACGATGGGTCGCCCATGGCAAAGGCCGCCGCAATCCAGCACGCCTGCTCCGAATGCGGGTACACGACCGGGAAGTGGCTCGGCAAGTGCCCGACGTGCGGAAGCTGGGGCACGCTCGTCGAAGAGCGGATCGCCGCGGTGCCGAAAGGCGCGACTCAGGCGACAGGCCGGCCGCTGCTCCGCCTCGTCGACGTCGACGCGGCCGACGCCGAGCGGATCCCGACGGGCGTCACCGAGCTCGATCGCGTGCTCGGCGGCGGGCTCGTGCCTGCGAGCCTCGTGCTCGTCAGCGGCGACCCGGGCATCGGGAAGTCGACGCTCCTCCTCATGGCGCTCCGCTCGCTGAGCGCGGACCGGCGGGTCCTGCTCGTCACGGGCGAGGAGTCGGCTGCACAGGTGAAGCTCCGCGCCGAGCGGCTCGGCGGCGGAGCCGACGTGAACATCCTGGCTGAGACGAACCTCGACGAGGTCTGCGCCACCCTTGAGAGTGAGCGGCCTGAGGTGTGCGTGATCGACTCCGTGCAGACGCTCTACGCGCCCGAGCTCGGATCGGCACCGGGCTCGGTGGCTCAGGTCCGTGAGGCCGCCGGCAGGATGCTTCGCGTGTCGAAGGAGCTGGGAATCGCCACGTTCCTCGTCGGGCACGTGACGAAGGACGGAAACGTCGCGGGACCGCGCGTCCTCGAGCACCTCGTCGACTGCGTCCTGCATTTCGAGGGCGACCGCTACCGCTCGCACCGCATCCTTCGCGCGGTGAAAAACCGGTTCGGGTCGACCAATGAGCTCGGGGTCTTCGAGATGACGGGCGCGGGCCTGGAGGGAGTCGAGGATCCGTCCGAGCTCTTCGGCCGCTCGCAGGACGACCAGCCCGGCTCGGCCGTGGTATGCGCGCTCGAAGGGACGCGCCCGCTGCTCCTCGAGATCCAGGCCCTCGTCTCTCCGAGCGACCTCGCCATGCCGCGGCGGGTCGCCACCGGAGTCGACCCCAAGCGCCTTTCCATGATCGTCGCCGTCCTCGGCCGGCATGCGGGGGTCGCGCTCGGTCAGGCCGACGTCTTCGTCAACGTGGCGGGTGGACTGCGGATCGACGAGCCGGGTGCCGACCTGGGCATCGCGCTCGCCATTGCCTCCGCCGCCCGCGGAACGCAGGTCCGCGAGGGGCTTGCGTGCTTCGGCGAGGTGGGCTTGACCGGCCGTCTTCGGCCCGCGAGCCAGGCTGAGCGGCGGCTGGCCGAATGCGCCAAGCTCGGCTTTTCCGTGACGATCGTGCCGGAAGGCACCGAGCCCCGTGGCAAAATGCGCCTGACGGCAGCGGGAACGCTGAGACAGGCCATTCAAGCGGGGCTCGATGCGAGCGGATCCTCGGACTGACAAGACTCTCCTCTCGGCTCTGAGCCGGGTCGCACCGGGAACCCCCCTGCGCGCGGGGATGGACGACATCATCCGCGCCGAGCTCGGGGCGCTCCTCGTCATCGGCGACCCGAACGCGCTGTCGTTCCTCTACTCCGGCGGCATGCGGCTCGACCTGCCGTTCACGTCCCAGCTCATCTACGAGCTGGCCAAGATGGACGGCGCGATCATCCTGAACGAGACGGCGCAGAAGATCGTCTACGCGAACGTGCAGCTCATGCCGGACCCGTCGATCGCATCGGAGGAAACGGGCACGCGTCACCGCACCGCCGAGCGCGTCGCCAAGCAGACCGAGGCGCTTGTGATCTCGATCTCGCAGCAGCGCGAGACGGTCACCATCTTCGTCCGCGACCTCCGCTACCAACTCGGCGAGATCTCCGACGTGCTGGCCCGCACGAACCAGGCGCTCGGCACGCTCGAGACCTATCGCCAGCGCCTCGACCAGGGCCTCACGCGCCTGACCGCGCTCGAGTTCCAGAGCGCCGTCATGCTCGACGACGTGCTCGTGGTCGTCCAGCGCGCCGAGATGACGACGAGGATGGCCGAGGAGATCGAGCGCAACTGCGTCGAGCTCGGCGGCGAGGGGCGCCTGATCCGCATGCAGCTCGACGAGCTCATTGAGGACGTGCCGCGCGACAAGGCGTCGATCGTCTACGACTACGAGCCCTCGGGCGAGCCGCAGAAGGCAGCCGAGGTGCTCGAGCGCCTCGCCGGCCTGACGCACACGCAGCTGCTCGAGTTCGAGGAGCTCACCGAAGCGCTCGGCTACGCGCGCGACACGAATCCGCTCGACTACGGGGTGCAACCCCGTGGTTACCGGGTACTCTCCAGGATCCCGAGGCTCCCGGACAACGTCATCCGCCACCTCGTGCAGGACTTTTCCTCACTCGATGCGGTCATCCGCGCGAGCCACAGGGACCTCGAGGCGGTCGACGGTGTCGGTGCGGTCCGGGCGCGTGAGATCCGCGAGGGCCTGCGCCGGCTGCAGGAGCACAATCTTGTTGACCGCTATTTGCAGCTTTAACGCGCCGAATTAGCCTCGCTCAGGCTGCAAAGTGCCCGCAATCGGGCACAAAAGCCCTGGAAACTTGCCGTTTTAAGCGCATTTCCGATACAATGGCTGCTTCCGCAGGCATCTGGCGCGGCTTTTTTTAGGCCCGGGAAGAGGAGGAGAGCTTGTACAAAGTCGGCGATAAGGTCGTTTATCCCCATCATGGCGCTGGCACCGTGGTGAAGAAGGAGAAACGAACCATTCTGGGGCAGGAGCGCGAATACCTGACCATCAAGATCCTGCACAACGACATGACGGTCAACGTGCCCGCGGAGAACGCCGAGCGAGTCGGCCTTCGCAAAGTGATCGACGAAGAGATGGTGGAGCAGGTGCTCGAGGTCCTGCACGGCAGTGGCACCAAGATGCCGAAGAACTGGAATCGCCGCTTCAAGCACAACCGGGACAAGATGAAGACCGGCGACATCTTCGAGCTGGCCGAGGTCGTTCGGAATCTGTCCCTTCGGGATCAGGAGAAGGGCCTCTCGACCGGGGAGAAGCAGATGTTCGTGAAGGCCAAGAAGATCCTCGCGAGCGAGCTCATGTACGCGAAGGGGCTCGACGAGGAAGCGGCAGGCCTCTGGCTCGACGAGGTGCTCGAGTCCGTCGCCGCGCCGGCCTAACTCGACTCCCCAGTTACTGCGACGGGCGGCACGCGGCCGTCGGCATCCTATGCGCGTGCGGGTTTTTCTCGTCTTCGCCCTGATGGCGCTTCTGGCCTCGTCCGTTTCCGCCTGCGACAGCGGCGGCGACCGCGCGACGAGCGGTGGCACCACCAGCGTGGGGTCGAGCAGCGGCGCCACGACGACCACGCAGGGAGCGCTCTCCCAGCGCGACTTCAAAAACAAGGTCGCTGCAGCGATCATCACCGGCACGGACCTCCAGGGCGACCCGGGCTTCGGCTTGACCGTCGACGTCAGCGAGCAGAGCGGCCTCGACACGGTGCAGCTCGTCCTCGGCGACGCCTACGAGCAGTACACCTCCGACCCGGACCGTCAGGACGAGATCGTCGATGGCCTCGTCCAGGAGGCCGTCAGGCGCATGGAGGCGGGGAACACCAAGCGGAGCTTCTCCGAGGTGCGCAACCAGCTGATGCCGATGCTGAAGCGAAGCGTCGACGTGAGCCGGATCGAGAACGACCCCGCGACCAAGCGGTTCGACGACCTCGAAGTCCTCTATGCGGTGCAGGGCGACCACTACTTCACGGTCGCTACCAAGGACGACCTCGCGCGCTGGGGCCAGTCCGTGGACGCCATCGACTCGCTGGCGCTGTCCAATCTGGAGAAGCAGACGAACAAGGACCAGAAGCTTCTCTGCGAGCCCTCGGGAGGCCAGAAACTCTGCGGCTGGGCCTCCGGCGACGGCTACGACGCCTCGCGCATGCTCGTCCCCGGCCTGAGGCGCCAGATCGTGAAGGAGCTCGGCGGGCCGGCGGTCTACGCGGTGCCGCTCGAGAGCGTGTTCGTCGCCCTCACACGCAACTATGCGCCTGTGATCAAAGGCAAGGTCCTGCAGGAGTTCACCACGGGAAAGAACCCGCTCAGTCCGGAGCTCTTCGAAGAGCGCAACGGGCAGCTCGTCGCTCTCCCGCAGTGAGCACCTGGGCCGTCCTCGTCGCAGCCGGCCGCGGAGAGCGGCTCGGCGGTGACCGGCCGAAGGCTTTCATCGGGCTCGGGAAGCGTGTGCTTCTCGCCGAGAGCCTCGAGCGCCTCGAGGCCTCTGAGTGGATCGACGCGGTCGTGGTCGTCGTCCCGGAGGAATGGGAGGAGCCGGCCATCCTGCTCGCCGAGGAGCTCAACGCCGGCAAGGTCAATTCTGTGGTGGCCGGCGGCGCCACTCGGGCCGACTCGGTGCGCGCGGGGGTCGCGGAGATCCCGGACGACGCTCTCATCGTCCTGGTTCACGACGCGGCCCGGCCGCTTCTCCCGCAGGAGGTCATCGGCCGCGTTCTCGGCGGCCTCGCCGAGGACTGGGACGGCGTCGTCGCCGGGGTGCCGCTCGCCGACACCGTGAAGCGAGTCGACCAGCATGGGCGCGTCGCCGAGACCGTCGACCGAACCGGGCTCTATGCGATCCAGACGCCGCAGGCGTTTGCCGTCGCCACGCTGCGGGACGCGCTCCTGCGCGGTGGAGATGCGAGCGACTGTGCGGGACTCGTGGAGGCGGCCGGCGGCAGGGTGCGCGTCGTCGAGGGCGACCCGCGCCTCGTCAAGATCACGACTGCGTCCGACCTCGCCTTCGTAGAGACTCTGCTCGCCAATGAGTGAGCTCCGCGTCGGGATCGGAATCGATGCACACGCTTTCACGGACGAGGCGAAGCTCGTCCTCGGAGGCGTCGAGCTTTCCGGCCGCGGGCTGGCCGGACACTCGGACGGCGACGTCGTCTCGCACGCTCTGATCGACGCGATCCTGGGCGCAGCGGGCCTCGAGGACATCGGAGCCCTCTTTCCGTCGGGGGACGCGCAGTGGGAGGGCGCGTCGTCGCTCGACCTGCTCAGGCGCGCCTACCAGGATGCACAGGAGGCCGGCTGGGAGCTCGTCAACGCCGACTGTGTCCTCATCGGGCAGGAGCCGCGGATCGCGCCTGTGCGCGACGAGTTGCGGGAGGCTCTGAGCGGGGTACTGGGTGTCGGCATGGACAGGCTCACCGTTCGGGCCACGACCACTGACCGGCTCGGCTTCACGGGCCGCGGCGAAGGGCTGGCCGCGCAGGCGGTTGCCTTGCTCCGCAAGCGCGATACCATCGTCACGTGAGTCCCCGAAGGCCCATAGACGACCTCCTCGCCGACGCCGCTGTCCGGCTCGGTCGGCTCAGCCCGGTCGAGGCTTGGGCCGAGATGCGGGCCGGGGCCATCCTCGTCGACACGCGCTCTCCGGACCAGCGCCAGGCTCAGGGCTATGTGCCCGGCTCGGTTCACCATCCGCTCTCGACGCTCCTCTGGCGTCTCGACCCCGACTGCCCCACGTCCAACGAGAAGATTCCCCTCGACGCGCGCGTGATCCTCATCTGCCGGGAGGGCTACGCCTCCGTGCTCGCCGCCTCGCAGCTCCAGGAGCTGGGCTTCGAGGACGCGACCGACGTCATCGGCGGCGTCGAGGACTGGAAGAAGGCCGGGCTGCCGGTGCTACGGCAGGCGAACCAGCCCGTCGTCGAGACGGACGAGGCCGTCGCGCGCTAGCGCGGCGACCGCTTCGCCATCCAGGTCGACAGCAGGGCGCGCCTGCTCGGCGACGAGCCGCAGCGTCTGCGCGCGGAGCTGCCTGAACGAGCCCTCGAACCGGCCTTGCTTGCGTAGGGGCTCGTAGCGCCGGCCGCGCGACGGGCAGGCCTCGGCGAGCGGGCAGGCGCCGCATCGGGGAAGTCGCGCCAGGCAAACGGTTGCGCCGAGGTCCATGAGCGCGTGCGCCGAGGCGGGCCCGAAGCGGCCTCCGGTGCGCTCGAGGACGCGGGCGACGTTGACGTCCACCGGGAGGACATCCGCTTCAATGGCGAATCGCGCCACCGCATCGGCTGTGTAGCGCCCGACTCCCGGGAGCTCGGTGAGGTCGTCGGGCCAGCCGGTTTCCGCGATCCGCTCGGTGGCGCGGTGAAGGTTGATGGCGCGCCGGTTGTAGCCCAGTCCCTGCCATTCCCGGATGACCTCCGAGCGAGGCGCAGTCGCCAGGGACTCCACGGTCGGCCAGCGTTCCAGCCAGCGCAGGTAGCGTGGGACGACGCGCTCCACCTGCGTCTGCTGGAGCATGACTTCCGAGACCAGGATCGCATACGGGTCACGCGTCCGTCGCCAGGGCAGGTCGCGGGCCTCGACCGCGTACCAGCCGAGGAGTGCCCGCTCGAGGTCAGCCATCGAGCCTCGCTTCCTCGAGGTCTAGGTCGCGGATGACGCGGCGCATCACGATGTCGTCGATTCGCCGCTCGCGGCGCAGGTCGAAGACCGCGTTCCGCTCGGCCGTGAGCAGCTCGCGAAGGAGCCGCTGGTAGTCGAGCGAACGGCTCTCGATCTCGCCGTCCGACTCCGGGTCGAAGCGGCTGCGGAAGCGC
>JBKPPF010000027.1:0-52453 GCA_046733475.1 Actinomycetota bacterium | reverse complement strand
CGTAGTCCGCCGCGTCCGGCAGCTCGCCCGCACCAACCGCGTCCAGCACGATCACGCAGGCGCGCGGCATCGGGCTATTCTACTTCGGACATGGAAACCGTCCTCGGGCTTTTCGGCATGGCGCTTTGGATCGTCGCCGTCATCGCGCTCGCCGCGGGAATGACATATGCCGTCGTGAAGCTCACGCCCGAGCGGGAAGACAAAAAGCCGGACACGACCGAGGCGTAGCTCGTTTCCGCCGGGGCACTAGACGGCCTCGAGCGGAAGGACCTCGTCGAGCGGCGAGTAATCGAGGCCGTGGGCCTCTGCGACCGCCTCGTAGGTGAGCTTCCCTTCGAAGACGTTGACGCCGCGCCCGAGCGGGCGGCTGCGCGCGATGGCCTCGCGCACGCCGAGGTCGGCGATCTGCTCGACGTACGGCAGCGTCACGTTCGTGAGCCCAGCAGTAGAGGTGACCGGCACGGCGCCGGGCATGTTCGAAACGCAGTAGTGGACGATGCCGTCGACGATGTACACGGGATCCGAGTGCGTGGTCGGATGCGAGGTCTCGAAGCAGCCGCCCTGGTCGATGGCGACGTCGACGAGGGCGGCGCCAGGCTTCAGCGCCGGCAGCATCTCGCGCGTGATGAGCTTGGGCGCCCGCGCGCCGGGGATGAGCACGGCGCCGATGACGAGATCCGCGTTCTCGACTGCCTCGTCGATCGCGAGCTGGTTCGACATCGCGAGCGTGATGCGCCCGTCGAGCATCATCTCCAGATCGCGCATCCGCTGAACCGACTTGTCCAGGATCCACACGTCGGCCTGCATGCCCACCGCGATGAGCGCGGCGTTGTAGCCGACGATCCCACCGCCGAGGACGACGACCTTGGCCGGCGGCACTCCCGGCAGGCCGCCCAGGAGAATCCCTCGGCCGCCCTGCGACTTCTCGAGCGCCCAGGCGCCCATCTGTGTCGCCAGGCGGCCGGCCACTTCGCTCATCGGAGCGAGCAGCGGCAGCTGGCTGTCGTCGGTTTCGACGGTCTCGTACGCGATGCAGATCGCGCCGCTGTCCAGAAGCGCGCGGGTGAGCGCCTCGTCGGCGGCAAGGTGAAGGTACGTGAAGAGGATGAGGCCCTCGCGCAACCGGCCGAACTCGGCCGCGAGTGGCTCCTTCACCTTGAGGACGAGGTCGGACGTTCCCCAGACGTCGTCGACCGACGCGATGCGCGCGCCGACGGCCTCGTAGGCCGCGTCGGACAGCGCGCTGCCCTGGCCCGCGCCCTGTTCGACGAAAACTTCATGACCCTTTTGCGCCAGTTCGCGCGCGCCCGCTGGGGTCAGAGCGACGCGGTGCTCGTCCGGCTTGATCTCCTTGGCGACGCCGATTCTCATGGGCTGCGAAGGCTATCTCACGCTAAGTGGCGGAACGCAACCCTTCCCGCGGCATAGGCAGCCGCGAAGAACCATGGATCGTCGCCGGCGCCGCGGCCCATGTGGAAGAGCGGCAACCCCGCGCAAGCGTCCTCCCACCCGACCACGTCGACGACGGTCACGCGCTCGAGGCCGTCCGGTCTCTCCAGCCCTTCGGGCCAGCCGATCTCGACCTCACCCGCGACCGCGAGCACGGCCTGCGTGTGGTGCGAGAGACCCCGATGGCGTTCGCGCGGGTCGCCTTCCGAATAGCGGATCGCGAGAACCGGTGTGCCGCCGAGGGCACGGGCGGTGAGCGCCGCCTCCGCCACGGAGAGCCCGCCGTGCCCCCACGGGCTCGCGGTTCCCACGATCCCGGGCCCGATCGAGCAGAGAACGGCGTCGAACTCCTGCTCGGCCGCCCAGACGAACGCCGCGGCGGTCGAGACGCACGCGACATCTCCCTCGATGCAGGCCCCGACGGCGACGGTGGTCTCGACGAGGCCGCGCCCACGGAGGGCGCGAACCGTATCCGAGAGGGAGACAGGTAACGCACCGCCGGGAACCTGGACGTACGCGACCCTCCGCCCCTCGCCGAGCCCCGCGGCGGCCGGGGCGACCTGACTGTGCAGAGTGCAGCAGACCACCGGCAGGCGTCCCAGCGACTCGAGGTGGGCGCTGTCCTCCTCCGCGTGCCGGACGGCGTACTGGAGCGGCGTGTACGGGAGTTTCATGACGTGTGCGCCGGGCTCCCCTTCGAGCTCGAGCCCGCGCGTGAGATTCGCGTAGAGGACGTCGAAGCCGCCGGACCCGAGCCCGAGCTCGACGGCCTGGGCGTTCACGAGCACGTCGTCACCAAGCGCCACCGGCCCGGTCATCCCCGGGTAGGCCACGCAGGGTCGGCCGTCGACCTCCAGCCGGACGAGCCCGTCGTGGCGCTCCGTCACCGCGGTGACGGAGCCGCGCCGCAGGCTAAGCATCCCGTGCCGCGTCGACGAGCTCGAGGGTGACGTCGAGCATAGTCTCGAGGTCGGAAACGGCGATGTGCTCGGCCGGGGTGTGCACCTGCATCATCCCGTTGGCGAGGTTGACGCAGGGAACGCCGCGCGCGTTGAAGACGTTTGCGTCGGCCCCGCCGCCGACGTCGATGGGGCGCGCCTCGAGCCCGGCGCGCTGGACAGCCTGCGTGGCGAGTGCGAACACAGCGTCGTCCGGCTTGAAGCGGTAGCCGGCGTAGGTCTCCGAGATTCGCGTTTCGACCTCGCATTCCGTGACCGCAGCGGCGAACGTGAATGCGTCGAGCATCTCCTGGACGAGGTCGGCGAGCTTGTCCTCGTGGCGGGAGCGCGCTTCGGCCGCGAGCTCGCAGCGGTCGGGCACGACGTTCCTCCCCGTGCCGCCCTCGATCGAGCCCACGTTGGCGGTCGTCTCCTCGTCGATCCGGCCGAGCCTGAGGTCGGCGACGGCGCGCGCGGCCGCGGCGATGGCCGAGCGGCCCTCCTCCGGCGCGAGGCCTGCGTGCGCTGACCGGCCCTTGAAGACGACGTCGATCGTCTTGCCGTACGGCGCCGAGCGCACGATCCCGCCCACGGGGCCGCTGCAGTCGTAGACGAAGCCGAGCTTGGACTGCAGGCGCATGGGATCGAAGTCCTTGGCTCCCTGGAGGCCGACTTCCTCCTTCACCGTGAAGAGAAGCTCGACGCCCGCGTGCGGCCGCCCTTCGGCGAGAAGCAGGCGCGCTGCCTCGAGGAGAACTGCGACGGTCGCCTTGTTGTCGGCACCGAGGATCGTTCCGCCTTCGTTGCGGACGAAGCCGTCCTCCCCGACGACCGGGCGGATCTCACCCACCGGCGGAACAGTGTCCATATGCGCGCAGAGGAAGATCGAGCCGCCGCCGTCGCCCTCCGCCGGTTCGAGCCGCGCGAGGAGGTTGCCGGCGTCGTCGTCCTCAACGGCCAGCCCGAGGTCGGCGAGGTAGGAGCGGATGACCGCCGCCACGGCCTCCTCCTCCCCCGAAGGGCTCGGAATGGCGGCGAGCTCGACGAACAGGTCGAGGACGCCAGAGGCCCACGTTGCACCCATGGGCGCGATTCTAGGAGTGTGAGGCTGCCTGGCCGACGCCGGTACGCGCACGAGCGCGCTCGACGGCGGCCCCGACGAAGTCGCGGAAGAGCGGCGCGGGCCGCGTCGGGCGCGACTTGAACTCGGGGTGATACTGGCTGGCGACGAACCAGGGATGGTCGGGGAGCTCGATCATCTCGACGAGGCGGCCCTCCTGGAACGTGCCCGATACGACGAGACCGGCCTCGACGAGCTTCGGCCGGAAGGCGTTGTTGACCTCGTAGCGGTGGCGATGGCGCTCGTGGATGACGCTCTCGCCATAGGCGGTGTGGGCACGCGTGCCGTCCTCCACGTCGACGGCGTCGGCGCCGAGGCGCATCGTGCCGCCGAGATCCTCGATCTCCTTCTGCTCGGGCAGGAGGTCGATCACCGGGTAGGGCGTCTCCGGGTCCATCTCGGTCGAGTTGGCGCCGTCGAGCCCGACGACGTTCCGTGCGAACTCGGAGATGGCCACGTGCATGCCGAGGCAGATGCCGAGGTACGGAATCTCGCGTTCGCGAGCGATGCGGCAGGCAGTGATCTTCCCCTCCCACCCGCGCGAGCCGAATCCGCCCGGGACAAGCACGCCGTCTGTGCGCTCGAGCTCCCGCGCCGCCTCTTCGACGCTCATGCCCTCGGCGTCCACCCACCTCACGTTGACGTTCGTGCCGTGATGGATGCCCGCGTGCTTCAACGCCTCGTGGACGGAGAGGTAGGCGTCCTGGAGCTTGACGTACTTGCCCACCAGGGCGATCTCCACGTCGCCATCGCGCTCCGCGATGCGGCCGGCCAGGTCTCCCCATTCGCCCAGGTCGACGGGCTCGTCGGGCAGTCCGAGCTTCGCGCAGGCGAGCGCGTCCAGGCCCTCGTCCCGAAGCGCCTGCGGAACGAGGTAGACGTCGCTCACGTCCTCGTTGGCGATGACCGCTTCCTGGTCGACGTCGGCGAAGAGCGCGATCTTGTCCCGGATGTCGCGCGAGAGCGGCTCGTGCGAGCGGCAGACCACGATGTCCGGGTGGATACCGATGCGGCGCAGCTCGTTGACCGAGTGCTGCGTGGGCTTCGTCTTCAGCTCGCCCGCGGTCTCGATGAACGGGACGAAGGTCACGTGCAGGTAGAGGACGTTCTCCGGGCCGACCTCGCGCCGGAACTGGCGGATCGCCTCGAGGAACGGAAGGGACTCGATGTCGCCGACGGTGCCGCCGATCTCGGAGATGACGACGTCCGTGTCTGATGCGGCCGCCACGCGGCGCACGCGGTCCTTGATCTCGTTCGTGATGTGGGGGATCACCTGCACCGTCGAGCCGAGGTACTCGCCCTTCCGTTCGCGGCGGATGACCGAGTTCCAGATCGAGCCCGACGTGTGGTTGGCGTTCCGGGAGAGATTCTCGTCGATGAAGCGCTCGTAGTGGCCGATGTCGAGATCGGTCTCGGCCCCGTCCTCGGTGACGAAGACCTCGCCGTGCTGGAAGGGGCTCATCGTCCCGGGGTCGACATTGATGTACGGGTCGAACTTCTGCACCTGCACGCGCAGGCCACGCGCCTTCAACAGACGACCCAGTGAGGCGGCGGTGATGCCCTTGCCGAGGGACGAGACGACGCCGCCCGTCACGAATACGTACTTCGTCGGGCGGGCGCGCACTAGATCCTCCCCATCCGGTCGACCTGCGAAAGGCCGGGAGTGCGCTCGATCAACTCGCCGAGCGACCGGCGCTCACCGGCGATGTTGAGAGCGACGACGCCAGCCACAGCCGCCCAACGACCCCATCCGCGGATTCGGTCCACGGACTTGAAGCCTAGCAGGGCCCCAAGCGCATTCGATCCCGCGTCCCCCAGCATCACTCTCTCGCGGAGATCGTAGGGAAGGAGGAGGACGGCCACGCCGAGGGGCGCGTCCAGGGCGAACGAGGCTGCGATGTAGGCCTTGAGCGCCCGCCCCGGCTTCGTGTCGAGCTGGTTCAGGAGGTTCGCGCTGCCGGCGACGAGGAGGGCGCCGGAGAGGCTCCGAGTGCGCAGGCACGCGACGAGCGGGATGCCGACGAGCTTGAGAACGCCCGTCGTCCCGCCCGCAGCGAGATGTGCCCGGATCCCGCGCTCCTCTCCGCTCCACAGGTCATCCGCGAGGCCGATCGCGGCGACAGCGCCGACGGCCGGATCGGTCCGAACACCTGCGATCCAGCCGACGAGTGGCAAGCGCTTTCCCCGGTGGTTCACTGCGAGCGGGCCCGCGGCGAGGAGTGCGTCGAGGAGCTGGCGGCCGCGGTGCGCGAACCCGGCGGCGTCACGGCCGGTCGCACGGTGGTCGAGGTCGACGTCGACCTCCTCGACGCTCAGCCCGGCCCGAAGCGCATCGATCGTCATCCGCACCTCGCAGCCGAACCCGGGGGCCAGCGGGAAGCACGCGGCGCGGGCACGCTCGCTCAGTCGGCGCTGGCCCGAGAGTGGCTCACGGGCAGTGAAGCCCGTCCGCAGGCGGATGAGCTCGCGCGCGACTCGCTTCGCAATGCCGAATCCTCCGCCCACGCGACGCGTGAACGCGGCCACGCGGAGGTCGGCGTCTCCCTCGGCGAGAGGCGCCAGCGACCCCCGCAGGTCGGCGTCGCAGAGGAGGAGCGGGCCCGGTGCGGCCATGCGCTCCCCCGCGGTCAGCGCCTCGCCCTTGCCGCGCTCCTCGAGGCGCAGGACCACGGCTCCCGCCTCCTCCGCCGCCCCGGCGGTGCCATCGGCGGAGGCTCCGTCGACGACGAGGATCTCTGCGTCGCCGAGCTCGGCTCGCAGAGCCTTGACCGTCTCGCCGATCCGCTCCGCCTCATTGCGGGCCGCAATGAGGACCGTGAGCTCAGCCACTCGGGACCGGCACGATGTCGACCGCCGGGGCAACGCCGTCGCTCGCCGAGTCCTTGACGCCGTAGTGGCCCGGAGCGCCCCCGGCGAGCAGAAGGGCGAGCGCGACATGGCCGGGAAGGGTCTCCACATCGTCGACGCTCGAGACGCCCTGGGTCCGGTAGAGGTCGATGGCGGAGGCGTCTTCGGTCGTCGTCTCGACGCCGATGACAGGGATACCCGACTCTTGCAGGCCGCTGAGAAGCCCATCAACGAGAGTCTCCGTCGGGTGAGCCTGCGTCTCCTGCTCGGCGGTGGGGTCTTCCGGGGGGGCCCAGGAGCGCACGACGACGACGGCGTCGAGCGGTGGCGTGCTCGCTCCCGAGCGCTCCTCGACGAGCTTGCTCGAGAGTGCGCCCCACATCGGCGTGCCGTTGCCCTCGACGAATTCCTGCCCGAGAGCGTTGCCGAGGCCGGTGAAGTCGTCGCCTTCCTCCGCGTACTGCGCGAGGTCCTGATCGCCGTTCAGAGTGGCGTCCAGATCGCCCGCGTCGAGCGGGGTGTCGACGGCGGTGAGCCGCACCGGGCTGCCGGCGCCCGCGTCGGAGAGCACGCGCTGCACCGCGGAGCGGACCGTGCCGTCGACGGGGCCCAGAAAGAGGACGCCGACGTTTTGCCCGTCGAGGCGGTTCTCCACCAGCGCGGGATAGCTGACCTCGAGCAGCTGCTCGGCGGCGCGGCTGCGTCGCTCGATGATGTCGCTCCTCGAGCTCGCCTGCTGAAGCTGCTCGCTCAGCTGGTCGATCCGGTCGTGGGCGAACCGGTTGTCGGCCGCCGAGAGCTTCCCGGAGATCGCGACGCCGAGCAGGATGCCCACCGCGAGCGCGATGAAGACGGCCGCAAGTGAGGCCAGGTGATAGCGAAGGTCGAACATCTCAAAGGCCGGAAGCAGTGTCGCAGAGGTCGTGCAGCCGGGCGACGGCCTTCGTCGGCAGCGAGCGCACTCCCTCGGCATACATGCGCCAGAACGGGCCCGACACCCAGGCGGTCGCCGTGGTGTGCCGGCCCTCGTCCTCGAGCCGGATGCCCATGTCGAGCTTCTGCTTCAGGTCGTGCCAGGCGAGCTCGCTTGCGGGGCTGACGCGGCTGATGACGATGAGGCCGGTGCCGTGTGGCTTTCGAATCAGTCCCGGCCGGAGCGCCCGGACGACCGTCCAGCGCGCGTTTTCCCCCAGGCCGCGCCGATCCGGCTCGACGCCGGTGTAGCCGGGCCACCAGTCCGGCAGGTGGAAGGGCTCCGAGACGAGCGCCCATGCGTCCTCCCGGCCAACCGGAAGGACGAGGGATGCCTCCCTCCTCACAGCCCGAGGATCGACTGCACCCGCTGCGCGAGAAGCTCGATGAAGCGCTGGAGATCGGAGGAGACGGCCACCGCGGCGGCGAGCGCGCCTAGCCCTCCGACGACGAACAGGAACATCGGGCCCAGGCCGGCGCGGCCGCGGAAGAGGCTCGACACGCCCCGCGCGTCGATGAGCTTGTCTCCGACCTTGAGGCGCGTGAAGAAGGTCGACGACATCCCTTCCCGGTTTCGCTCGAGAAATTCCAGCAGGTTGAAATGGGTGCCGACCGCGACGATCAGCTCGGCGCCCTTCTCGTGGGCAAGGAGGATTGCCACGTCCTCGCTGATCCCAGGCGAAGGCAGCACCGCCGACGGGAGGCCGAGCCGGTCGATGCGCTCACGTCCAGGCGCGCGCCCGTCGGGATAGGCGTGGACGATGAGCTCAGCGCCGCTCTGGAGGGCGCGGTCCGATACCGAGTCCATGTCTCCCACGATGACGTGGGGCTTGTAGCCCGCCTGGATGAGCGCGTCGGCGCCGCCGTCCACGCCCACGAGGACGGGTCGGAAGTCGCGGATGTAGGGCTTGACGATCCGCAGGTCGCGTTTCATCCCCGGGCCGCGGGCGACGACGAGCGCGTGGCGGTCGCGGAAGCGGGTCTGCACCTGCGGGAGTCGCACGCCCTCGGAGAGAAGCTTCGCCTCGTCGCGAAGGTAGCGCAGCGTGTTCTCGGCGAAGCTCTCGAGCGCCTCGGTGACTCGGCCGCGCTGCTCCGCGAGCTCGGTCTCGAGCTCGAGCTCCGTCAGTGTGCGGCCGGCCGCGAGCCTGGAGCCGTTGCGGAAGAGGCTCGAGCCGCGAACGACCAGAGACTCGCCGTCGCGTACCTCCTCGAACAGGTCCGACTCGCCGTTGACATCGATGAGCCGCACGCCGCCGCGGACGAGCTCCAGCGGGCCGGCGTTCGGGAATCGGCCGCTCATGGACGGCGAGACGTTGAGGACGACACGCACGTGCGTGGCGAGGAGCTCCTCCGCGGACACCCGGTCGAGGTCGCGGTGGTCGATGATGGCGATGTCGTCCGGGCCAAGGCGCCGCACGAGGCGCTTGGTTTTCTTGTCCAGGCGGGCGGTTCCCGTGAACTCCACGAAGCTCACTGCCGGACCGCCTCGATGAACTCCGCTCCGCCGAGCATTCTCTCCACCTCTTCCCTTCGTGCGGATTCTGCCAAGCGTTCGATGCGCGTGTGGGTGGGGTCGCCCGGCACCTTTTCGACACGGAAGTGGGTTTCCGCGGCGCTCGCGATCTGGGGAAGGTGTGTGATAGTGAGCACCTGCGCGCGCTCGGCAAGGCGGCCGAGGGCCTCCGCGACGGCATGCGCCGTGCGACCGCCGATCCCCGCGTCGATCTCGTCGAACACGATCGTCGGCTCGCCGGCGCCCGCGTGGGCGACGGCGCGAAGCGCGAGAGCGACGCGGGAGAGCTCACCGCCCGACGCGGTCTCGGCGACCGGCGCGAGCGGCAGGCCCGGGTTCGGCCTGACGAGGAACGCGACCACGTCCCGCCCGCTCGGTCCGTGCTCGCGCTCCGAGACCTCGGCCTGGAACTCCCCGTCCCCCATGCCGAGCCCCTGCAGCTCGGCCGCAACGGCCTCGCCAAACGCTTGCGCCGCAGCGCGGCGCGCCTCCGAGAGCCGGCCCCCGAGGTCCGCGGCGCGAAGCTCCGCGTCCGTTAGCGCCTCCTCCGCGGCGCCAAGCGGGTCCACGCCCGCTTCGTGTGCGTCGAGCTCGGCGCGGGCGGCCTCGGCGCGGCTCAGGAGCTCCTCATAGCTGGCGGCGCCGAAGCGGCGGCGTGCGTCCGCGATGCGCTCGAGCTCGCCCTCGATCTCCTCGAGCCGACCCGGCTCCGCCTCGAGGGACGAGAGGAAGCCGCGGAGCGAGGAGGTCACCTCCTTGAGCCGCTCTTCGAGGTCCCCGAGGTTGAGGTACTCGGCCTGGAGCTCGGGAGCGAGATTCGTCACCGGCATGAGGGCGTTCGCCGCCTTGGCGAGCTGGTCGACCGCGCCCGTCTCGGCCTGCTCGGAGGAGAGTGCCTCTGTCGCGTCGGTCGCCGCCTCGGCCAGCTCGGTCACATGGCGGAGCCGCTCGCGCTCGGAGCGAAGAGCATCCTCCGTGTCCGGCGCGAAACCCTCGGTCCGGGCGACGAGCTGCCTCAGCTCCTCAACTCGCTCGGCACGTCCCGCTTCGGCGCTCGCCAGCTCGTCCCGGTGTCGACGGGCGGCCGCAAGCGCTCGCCAGGCCCGCGCGTGGTCCGCGCGCAGGCGGACCTGCTCCTCGCCGACGAACGCGTCGAGGACGTCGAGCTGGAATGAAGGCCGCGCGAGACGCCGCTGCTCGAACTGGCCGGACATCGCGAGCAGCCGCTCGACGAGCGCGGCGAGTTCCTCCCGCGGGACAGCGCGGCCCCAAGCGTAGGCCCGGGTGCGCCCGTCGGCGAAGACCCGCCGCGCGGCGACGAGTCCCGTCTCGTCCTCCGGCCGGAGCTCGGCGAGGGTGGCGAGTTCCTCGTCGTCGAGAACGCCCTCGGGAAGGTCGAAATCCGCCTCGACGTAGGCCTCGCTCGCACCCGGCCCGAGGTAACCGGCATCCCCGGGCGCGCCGAGGAGGAGCCCGATCGCCTGGGCGAGGATCGTCTTGCCCGCCCCGGTCTCCCCCGTGACCGCGTTCAGGCGCGGCCCGAAGCCCAGGTCGGCCTCGCGGATAAGGACGAAGTTCTCGATGCGCAGGCTGCGGAGCATCAGTCGGCCACTAGGGAAAGACGGAGTGGTAGCGGGTGAAGAAGCTGACCTCGGGCAGCACGGCGAGTGACGCCGTTTCCACTCCGATCGAAACGCTGATTCCGCCGCCCGGGGCGAGGTCACCCACCGACTTCCCGTCGACGAGGACCGTCAGGTGCTGAGCCGCGGAGCGGTTCGTCACGTTGAGGTCGTGCCCGCGCGGCAAAACGAGCGGACGGGCGTGCAAGGAGTGCGGCGCTACGAACGTGATCGCCATCGCCTCGAGCCCCCACATCATCACCGGGCCGCCGTTACTGAGGTTGTAGGCCGTCGAGCCGGAGGGCGTGCAGCAGATGAGGCCGTCGCACGGCTGCGAGCCGAGCTCCTCGCCGCCGACCTCCCAGCCGAGCTCGACCATCCGGCCCGGCTCCGCGCTCGTAACGACCACGTCGTTGACCGCGACCTGCGGCCCTTCGGCCAGGCTCGCGGCGAGCGTGCAGAGCTCGACCACCTTGTACTCGGCGGCGAAGACGCGGCGAAGCGCCTCTTCGAGCTGGTGGCCCTCGGCGCTCGTGAGGAAGCCCATGCGGCCGAAGTTCACGCCGAAGACCGGGGTCCCGGCGCCGAGAGTGGCCCTGAGCGCCCGAAGCATCGTCCCGTCGCCGCCGAGAGCGACGACTACGTCGGGCGACCCCTTGCCGAGGGAGGTGAGCTCGATTCCCGCCTCGGCCGCGAGCTCTCGCACGCGGCTCTCCGCGTCCCCGATCCGCTCCGGGCGGCCGTGCGTGAAGAGCGCCGCGCAGGTGACCTTGTCGGGCACGCTAGGCGGCGCGAAGGTAGAGGAAGAACTCACGGTTGCCCTTCGGCCCGGGCAGGCCCGAGTCGGCGTCACCCTCAACCCGGGCTCCCCAATCGGCCGCCTGCGCGGCGATTTCGTCGACGACGCGCCTGTGGACCTCGGGGTCGCGGACGACCCCGCCCTTCCCGACCTCCTCGCGCCCGGCCTCGAACTGAGGCTTGACGAGGACGAGCGCCCGCCAGCCCGGCGCCGCACAGGCGAGCGCGGGCGGCAAGGCCTTCGAGAGCGAGATGAACGAGACGTCGCAGGTGACGAATGCCGGCCTGAAAGGCAGCTCGTCGCAGTCCAGGTTGCGCACGTTCACGCGCTCCATGACCGTGACGCGCGTGTCCTCGCGAAGCTTCGGGTGGAGCTGCCCGTAGCCGACGTCGAGCGCGCAGACGCGTGCCGCGCCCGCTTGGAGAAGGCAGTCCGTGAAGCCGCCGGTCGAGGCTCCGACGTCCAGGCAGTCCTCGCCCTCGATGTCGACGGCAAAGGTCGCGAGCGCGTTGGCGAGCTTCTCGCCGCCGCGAGAGACGAAACGCGGGCCGGACTCGACCTCGATCTCCGTTGCCTCGTCCACCTGCTCACCGGCCTTTGCATGGCCGGGCACCCTTCCGGCGAGGACGAGCGCCTGCGCCTGCGAGCGCGTCTCGGCGAGCCCGCGCTCGACCATGAGGACATCGAGCCGCTTCTTGGTCACGTGGGCAGCGTAACGCCTGCCCTGCGCCGCAATCGTCAAGGGTTACTCATGCATGTCGGTCGCGAATTGTCGCTACGAGCTCGGCGAGGACGGACGTGTCCGCCGACAGCTCGGCCAGGCGCTCGTTCACCCGCGCCCGCGCTGCGTCTGCCAACTCGCGCGCTCGCTCGAGTCCGTGCAGCGAGACGTACGTGACCTTGCCGGCGGCCTCGTCCTTTCCGGGCGTCTTGCCGAGCTCGGAGGCCGTGCCCGTGGCGTCGAGAACGTCGTCGACTATCTGGAAGAGCAGGCCGAGCTCCTCCCCGAAGGCCGCCCACGGCTCCCGCTCGCCGGGTGGGAGGCCCGCGACCGCGGCGGCACACGTGACCGAGGCGCGCAGCAGCCTGCCGGTCTTCAGCTCGTGCAGGTGAACGAGCCCTCCGGCGTCGAGGTCGCCGTCGGTCGTCACGTCCACGTACTGGCCTCCGATCATCCCGAGGGTCGCTGTTGCGAGCTCCCGAGCCGGCTCCGGGTTCTCGTAGCCGAGCATGAGGCGGAAGGCCTCGGTCAGGAGCGCGTCCCCCGCGAGGATCGCGACGCCCTCGCCGAAGCGCGCGTGAGAGCTCGGCTGGCCGCGCCGCAGGTCGTCGTCGTCCAGCGCGGGGAGGTCGTCGTGAACGAGGCTGAAGGTGTGCACGAGCTCCAGCGCGCAGGCAGCGGGCAGCATCTCGTCGGGCTCACGCCCGAGCGCCTCGCCCGTCGCCAGGCAGAGAACCGGCCGAATCCGCTTCCCGCCGCCGAGGAGCGAGTAGCGGAACGCCTCCTCCAGCTCGCCGAGCTCATCGGTGAGCGGCAGGCGGATCAGCTCGGCGTCGACGAGCTCACGGAGCTCGTCGGGCGACCTCACGCGGGGCCCTCCCGGCGGGCGAGGTCGATCTCGGCCTGGATCTCCTTCGCCAGCTCGGCCAGGCTCTGCAGGACGTCGACCGCGCGCTCGGGGTCCCCCTCGGTCGCCTCGAGCTGTGTTCGGGCTCGCTCCAGCCGTTCGATCAGCTCCTGCAGGCGGGCGACCGATTCGGGTTCCTGCGTGCTCATCGTTTCGCCTCCTTTGCGACCTTGCCGAGGATTCCGTTCACGAGCCTGGCAGCGTCCTCCGACGAATAGCGTCGCGCAAGGCGAACCGCCTCGTCGATCGACACCTCGAGCGGCACCTCGTCCCGGTCGAGCTCGTAGAGCGCGATGCGGAGGATGTTGCGCTCGAGCGCGCCGAGCCGCTCGGGCGGCCAGGCGCTCGAGGCCTCCCCGATCGTCGCATCGAGCTCCTGCGTCTCGGCGGCAACGCCCTCCGCCAGCTCGTGCGCGTACGGGTCGAGCTCGCCTTCGTAGAGGGACGCGAGCGGCTGGCCGGTCACGTCCGACTGGTAGAGCAAGAAGAGGGCCGCACGCCGGGCGGCGCGGCGTCCGGTGGTCATGCCGCTCCTCCGCGGAGAGATTCGAGCGAGGGAGCCGCGTCGGCGAGGAAGGAGGTCGTGTAGTCGCCGGCCCCGAACGCCTCGCTGGAGACGATCTCGAGCGCGAGCTCGCGCGTGGTCGGAATGCCCTCGAGCTCGAGCTCGGAGAGCGCGCGCCGGCCGCGGGCGATCGCGACTTGGCGGTCCTCCCCCCAGACGATTATCTTCGCGATCAGGGAGTCGTAGAAGGGCGGGATCGCGTAGCCCTCCTCCACGTGCGTGTCCACGCGCACGCCCGGACCGAGCGGCGGCCGGAAGCGTGATACGCGGCCGGGGGCGGGACGGAAGTCCTCCGCCGGGTCCTCGGCGTTGATCCGAAACTCGATCGCGTGGCCCCGCATGCTTCCTCGGCCTTCGCGCGCCAGGCCATCCCCGGCCGCGACTGCGAGCTGGGCATGGGCGAGGTCGATTCCGGTGACGAGCTCGGTCACGGGGTGCTCGACCTGGAGCCGCGTGTTCATCTCGATGAAGTAGAAGCGCCCTTCGGCGTCGAGGAGAAACTCGATGGTGCCCGCGCCCCGGTAGTGAAGAGCTTCGCAAGCCCGATGCGCCGCCCCTTCCATCTCGGCGCGGATCTCGGGCGTTACAGCCGGCGACGGTGACTCCTCGACGAGCTTCTGGTGCCGGCGCTGAATCGAGCAGTCGCGCTCGCCGAGCGTGAGGGCCGCTCCCTCTCCGTCACCGAGCACCTGGATCTCCACGTGGCGCGCGCCGACGACCGTCTTCTCGACGTAGAGAGATCCGTCGCCGAACGCCGATTGCGCCTCCGAGGACGCCGTGCGGTAGGCCGCATTGAGCTCGTCGGCGGACTCGACGAGGCGCATGCCGCGCCCGCCGCCCCCCGCCGAGGCCTTGAGCAGCACCGGGAAGCCCACGTCGGCAGCCACCTGCCGCGCCCGGTTGAGGTCGACGGCTCCCTCCGAGCCCGGCACGAGGGGCACGCCCGCCTCCGCCATGGCCTCTTTGGCCGCGATCTTGTCGCCCATTGTCTCGATGGTCTCCACACGCGGCCCGATGAAGACGAGGTCGTTGTCCTCGCACGCGAGCGCGAAGGCGGCGTTCTCTGCGAGGAAGCCCCAGCCCGGGTGGACTGCGTCGCACTCGGTGGTGGTCGCGGCGGCGACCAGGGACGGGATGCGGAGGTAGCTGTCGGCCGGGAGCGGCGGCCCGATGTGAACCGCGCGGTCGGCGAGACGGACATGGAGGCTCTCGCGGTCGGCGGTGGAATAGACCGCCACGGTCTCGACGCCGAGCTCGCGGCAGGCGCGAATGATGCGGACGGCGACCTCGCCGCGGTTGGCGATCAGGACGCGCTCGAACACGGTCTCTCTCGACGCGAACTCGACGCGTTTCGCGCGCCACGCGCGCGTCTTCCAGCAGTACGCTCGAAGCGGAGGGAGGCTCGCGGCGGCCCCGGGGGTTCCTCGGCTCGAAAAGGCACTAGAGGGCGTCGAGCGGGCGGCCGTTCAGCGGCTCGAGCTCGAAGAGCACCTGCCCGTACTCGACCGGCTGGGCGTTCTCGACGCACACGCTGCGCACGACCGCCTCGACGTCCGCCTTCACCTCGTTCATCAGCTTCATCGCCTCGAGGATGCAAAGCGTCTGGCCCGGGGCGACCGGATCGCCCTCCTCGACGAACGGTTCGGCCCCGGGCTCCGGAGCGCGGTAGAACGTCCCCACCATCGGCGACTCGATCCTGATCGTCCCGTCTGCAGGCGGGCCGACCGGCGCCTCGATGTCGCTGGCGGGCTGGGCAACCGTCCCTCCGACCCCGACGACCGGCCCCTCCGCCGTCTCATCGCTGCGGCGCACGGTGACGCGCGTCTCGCCCTCCTCGATCGTGACCTCTCCGATCCCGGACTCCTGCACGATCCGAATCAGCTCGCGGATCCGCTCCGCTTCGCCCTGCTCGAGTCCAGCGCGCGCCAGGCTTTCGGCGTCCCCGCCGCGGCTCCGGATCGAGCGCAGAAGCGGCTCCGCCTCCTCCCCGAAAAGCGCGAGCAAGAGCAGCTCCTCGTCGCTCGACGCAAGCCCGTCGGCGGCGTCGCGCACGTCGTCCAGTTCGACGGGCGTCTCCTCCCGGCGCGCGCCTTCGCCGATCAGTTTCACAGCTCGCCGCACGCCTGCGTCAATTTCCGCCGGCGGCGAGCCGAAACGACCCTCGATGAGGTCGCGCAGCTCGTCGACGACGACCTGCCAGCGCTGCGCGGAGAGGACGTGGAGCACCGACTGCGACCCGAGGATCTGGCCGATCGGGGAAGCGAGCGGCGGCCATCCGCATTCCCGCCGGAGCTCGGTGAGCTCGTCCAGGACCTCGTCGAGCCGGTCGGAAAAGCCATGGGCGCGAAGGTTCGCGTCGAGCTCGGCCACGAGGCCCGCCGGCAGGCTGTGCTCGGCCGCACGCACGGCGACGCGCGGCGAAAGCGGGGGCACCGGCACATCGCCGAGCGCGTCGTCCACGAGCTCGGAACCGCGCCAGAGAGTCTCGAGATCGACTCCCGAGTCAACGCCGAGACCCGCAAGCGATTGCGTCAGGGACTCCGCCGAGACGCGGTGGAGCGAGAGTGCGATGGGATAGAGCGCGCACGCGATCACCCCTGCACCTGCACGCGCCGCCTCCAGCGACGACGCAAGCGCCGCGCCTCCCGCTCCCTGGCAGTGCAGTCCGACGGGCAGCTGGCTCGCCTCGCCGACGCGCTCGACGAGCTCGCGTGCCCTGGCAGGATCGAGGGACCCCGACGGGTCGTGGATGAGAACCCGCGACGCGCCGAGCTCGCCGAGGTGATTGGCCCGCTCGAGGAGGACGTCCGTGTCGCCGCCCAGCCCCGGGCTGTGCACGAGACCGACGGCAAGCTCTTTCCCCGCTGCGCGGATTGCCTCGGCCGCCTCCTGGAGATTCGCCAGGTCGTTCAGCGGATCGTGAATCCGGAAGATGTCGATGCCGCTCTCCGCCGCGCTCGCCACGAAGCTCGAGACAAGGTCGCGGGAAAGCGGACGGGAGCCGACGAGCAGCCGTCCTCGCAGCGCCATGCCGAGCGGGGTCGAGCAGCGCGCGCGAATGGCGCGGATCCGCTCCCACGGGCTCTCCACTCCTCGGCGCACCGCAGAGTCGAAGCAGCCTCCGCCCGAGACCTCGAGGTAGGCGAACCCGGCCGTGTCGAGGATCTCCGCGAGCTCGAGGACCCGCGCGGACTGCATCCGCTGCGCGAGCGGCTCCTGCGAGAGGAGCCGGATACTGGTGTCGACGAGGGCGGGCACGGCTACGCCCGTGAGATGTAGCGCGCCTCGCGCGTGTCGACCTTGATGCGGTCGCCGACGTTCACGAAGAGCGGCACCTGGACGACCGCGCCCGTCTCGAGGGTGGCGGGTTTGGTCACGTTGGAGACCGTGTCGCCTTTCACCCCGGGCTCGGTCTCGACGACTGCGAGCTCGACGGAGGCGGGCAGGTCGACGGCAGACGGCCGGCCGTTGACGAGAAGAAGCATGACTTCGCTGGAGGGTTGCATGTACGGAAGTTGGCTCTCGAGATCCGTGTGTGGAAGCGAGATCTGCTCGTAGTTGCCCGAGTCCATGAACACGACCTCGTCACCCGCGTCGTAGAGGTACTGGACGCTCTTGGTCTCCGTGCGAACGCGAGGCATCTTCTCGCCGGCGCGGAAGGTGCGGTCCACGACCGAGCCCGAGTCGAGATTCTTGAGCTTCGTGCGCACGAATGCACCGCCCTTTCCGGGCTTGACGTGCTGGAACTCGACGATGCGCCAGACCTGCCCGTCGAGTTCGACGTGCATGCCGTTCTTGAACTGATTGGTGGAGACCGTTTCGGCCAAACGGAGCCAGTTTAGTTGAGGGTCACGAGATCTTTCGTGAACCCGCTCAGCACCTCCGCGCCGTCTTCGGTCACGACAACGAGATCTTCGATGCGCACTCCGCCGCGGCCGGCGAGGTAGACCCCCGGCTCGACGGTGACGACGTTGCCCGCGACGAGCGGCCCCGCCGCCGTCTGGCGGAGCACGGGCAGCTCGTGAACCTCGAGTCCCACGCCGTGGCCGAGCCCATGGAGGAGATCGTGGCCCGCCGCCTCGATCTCCATGCGAGCGATCGCGTCGAGCCCGCGGGAGTCGGCGCCGGCGCGGACCTCGGCCAGCGCGGCGCCCTGGGCGCGCGCGCAGACGGAATAGGCCTCCCGTAGCGCTTCGGAGAGCTCGCCGGTCGCAAACGTACGCGTGCAATCGGAGCAGTAGCCGTCGACCCTCGCGCCGAGGTCGACGACAACGGTCTCGTCGGCGCCGAGCTCGCGATCGCAGGGGTGGTGATGCGGCAGCGCGGCGTTCGGGCCCGAGCCGACAATGGGCTCGAAGGAGATGTCGTCGGCACCCTCCTCGTGGATCGCGCAGACGATCCACCAGGCGAGGTCGGCCTCCGTCTTACCAACGACGCTCTCCAGGGCGAGGCGCGCGAGGACCGCGTCGACGACCCGCGCGGCTCGTCGGATCGCGTCGAGCTCGGCGGGCTCCTTGACCGCGCGCAGCATCATCGGCACGGCCGCGAGCGGGACGAGCTCGACCCCCGTCGAGAGCAGATCGGCGTGGCGCGCAACCGTGACGTGGTCGGACTCGAAGGCGACCGGCGCCTCCGCGAGCCGCCGGAGCTCCGTCGCGACCCCGGGTAAGAAGTCGCGCTCGACGATCCGGGCCTCGACCCCCTCGACCGCCCGGGCCGCTTCCCCGTAGCGCCCGTCGGTCATCAGCACGACGTCCTCGTGTTTCACGAGCACAAACGCATTCGAGCTTTCGAACCCGGTCAGGTAGCGGACGTTTACCGGGTTCGAGATGAGGAACGATGCGATCTCGAGCCGCTCCATCTCGGCGCGTAGGCGCTCGACTCGGCCGTTCACGACCTGCCCTTTCCCTTGCCCGCGAGAAACACAAGGGCCTCCTGATACCCGCCGGGGCCTCTGCCGATCACACGGTGGTCGACGACGTCTTCGATCACGGAGACGCGCCGCCATTCCTCGCGCGCTCCGATGTCCGAAAGATGCACCTCGACGACCGGCACGGTGAAGAGCTCGAGCGCATCCCTGATCGCGTAGCTGTAGTGCGTCCACGCGCCTGGATTGACGACGACGCCGTCCGCCCACGAACGCGCCTCGTGGCAGATGTCGATGAACTCGCCCTCGTGGTTGGTCTGCACGCAGCGCACCGAGCAGCCGAGCTCCCTGGCCCACCGGTAGATCCGGTTCTCGAGCTCGGAGTACGCCAACCCGCCGTAGAGCGCCGGATCGCGCTCGGCGAGCGCGTTCAAATTGGCCCCGTTCAGGACGACGACCTGCACCGGCCGAGTCTACTTCCGGATCAGCGCTTCGAGCGCCTCGCGCGTGGCGGTGTCCGGCAGGGTGGTCACGACCGGTTTCCCGGGCCCCTCTAGGAGGACGAAGACGCCCTCGCCCTTCTTGTCGCGCTTGAGCGAGGCCCATGCCGCATCGGGGTCGGCGGCGACACGCTCGGGCCTCAGGATCTCCTCGACGACTTGGGTGCCGAGGCCCGAGAGGCGCAGCGCGGCGAGTAGTCCGAGAGCCACTGCGTCGCCGTGCCTGACGGTGTAGCCGGAGGCGGACTCGAGTGCGTGGGCAAACGTGTGGCCGAGGTTGAGGATCGTGCGCCGGCCCTCGCGCTCGAACGGGTCGGAAAGGACCACCCCCGCCTTGTACGCGGCACACGCACGAATCATCTCGTTTTCGGGCAGCTCCCAGACATCCGTGCCCGCGAGCAGGCCGGTTTTGACCACCTCCGCCATGCCGGCCCGCCGCTCGGCGTCGGGCAGGGTGGCGAGGTAGGCCTGGTCGAGCACGACCGTCTGCGGGAAGTGGAAGGCGCCGGCGAGATTCTTTCCTCGCGCCGTGTCGATTCCCGTCTTCCCCCCGATCGCCGCGTCCACCTGGCCGAGAAGGGTCGTCGGCACTGCGATCCAGTCGACACCGCGGAGATACGTTGCGGCGAGAAAGCCGGCGACATCCGTCGTCGATCCCCCGCCGAAGGCCAGGAGCGTCCCGTCGCGGCCGAGCTCGACCTCGCCCCAGAGCCGGGCCACCACGGCCTGGTCCTTCGCGCGCTCGCCGGCCGGCACACGGTGCACGGCGCCCTCCACAGGCGGCTCGTGGAGCGTGAGGACATGTTCGTCCGCGATCACGGCCAAGGCCCCCGAGCTCCGCGGGCGTACCGCTTCGCCCATGCGAATCCCGAGCGCCGCGAGGAGCGTCCCGTCGGCATCTGCGGCCACCGCGTCGGCCGTTTCTTCATACACGCCCAGACGCTCGGCGAACAGGCGCCGAAAGTCGTTCTCGTCGCGTGCGAGCGGCCGGTTCGAGCCCTTGACGCGCTTCCACGCGGCCTCGGAATCGACCTCAACCTGCACGGCGAAGGCGTGCGCTCGCAGGCGTTCCCGCGTCTTCTCGGAGAGCACCGCCCCGCCGCCGAGTGCGATGACGGAAGGAGCCCCCGCGAGGGCCTCGGCGACGACGTGCTCCTCGAGTCGCCGGAACTCGGGCTCTCCGCGCTCGAAGAGCTCGGGGATGGGCCCGTGCAGCCGCTCGATCTCGGCATCCGTGTCCACGAACGGGCGAGCCGTGCGCTCGGCGATCTCGCGCCCGATCGTCGACTTCCCCGCCCCCATGAAGCCGATGAGGGCGAGGTGCTTCCCTACTGCTCCTACCTCGGAGACCAGGGGATCCGCTCCACGTACGCCCGCCACGCGGCGACGAAATCCCCCACCGAGTCGCCGCCGAACTTCTCGCGAGCCGCCCGCGCGAGCTCGAACGCGACGCAGGCCTCGGCGACGACCGCGAGGGCCTCCACCGCGGCCACGTCGGAGCGCTCGACGAGAGCGTCGGCAGGCTCGCCAGTTTCGAGATCCGCGGAGCGGAGCGGCCGCATCAACGTGGGCAGCGGCTTCATCGCCGCGCGCACGACGATCTCCTCGCCGTTGGACACACCCGCCTCTACCCCGCCGGCGCGGTTCGTCTCCCGCCGGTAGCCGCCTTCGTCGCGCAGGATCTCGTCGTGGGCCTCGGAGCCCCGCAGGCCCGCCAGGGCGAAGCCGTCGCCGATCTCGACGCCCTTGACCGCCTGCGTGCCCATGAGCGTCCAGGCGAGCCGCGCGTCCAGGCGCTCTTCCTTCGTCGCGTAGGACCCGAGGCCCGGAGGAGCTCCCTTCGCCCGCACCTCGACGATCCCGCCGACCGTGTCACGGTCGGCCCGCGCCGCGTCGATACGGCTCTCGACGTCGTCGTCCACCGGGGCCCCCGAAATCTGGATGCCGATCTCGCCGACCAGCGCCTTCGCCAGGGCTCCGCCCGCGACGATCGCCGCCGTGTGCCGCGCGCTCGCGCGTTCGAGGGCGTTACGCGCGTCGGAAAGCTCGTACTTCATGACGCCCGCGAGGTCCGCGTGGCCCGGGCGCGGAAGCGTGACGGGCTGCTTGCCCTTCCCGGCCGGATCGCCTTCCGGCGGCCACGGGCTCATCCCCCACTCCCAGTTCGCGTGGTCGCTGTTCGCGACGAGGAATGCGAGCGGCGTCCCCAGGGTGCGGCCGTGCCGGAGACCGGCGAGGATCTCGATGGTGTCCGTCTCGATCTGCTGCCTGGGGCTGCGCCCGTAGCCCTGCTGGCGGCGGTGGAGGTCTGACTCGATCGCAGCGCGGTCGAGCCCGAGGCCGGCTGGGAGGCCCGTGACGATGCCCACGAGCGCGGGCCCGTGAGACTCGCCGGCTGTCGTCAGGGTGAGCGCCACGCTGCAAGCCTATGGCTCAGGCTTTGAGGAGGCGGTCCCAGTAGGCGACCGCGAAAACCTCAACGCCCGAGGGCAGCCCGCATGACGGCCACAGGTGCCTCGATGCCCGTCCAGCGCTCGAACGATGCCGCCCCCTGGCCAAGCAGGACCTCGAGCCCATCGACGATGTGCTCGCAGCCGGCCTGGCGCGCGGCGGCGACCAGGCCGGTATCCGATCCGTCCTCCCTGTACGCGAGGTCGACGACCTGCTGCCCCGGCGAGAGCTCGACCAGCGCCTCGTCCTGGATCGGCGTCGCGTTGACGACGAGGGTCGCCTTTCGACCCGTAGGGGGCCAGTCGCTCTCAGCGGAGATCTCGCTGTCGGGAAAGAGCGTGCGCAGGCGAACGGCGAGCGCGTGCGCCCGCTCGGCATCCCGCTCTGCGACCGTGATGGACTCCGCGCCGGCATCTCCGAGCGAGGTCGCCACCGCCTGTGCTCCCCCTCCCGCGCCGAGGACGAGCACGCGGGCTCCCTCGGCCTCGACAAGGCCCGCGACCGCCGGCCCGTCGGTGCTCGACCCGAGCACGCGGCCGTCGCGGACGACGAGCGTGTTCACGGAGCCCGCCCGGGCAGCCACCTCGTCGAGCTCGTCGCAGTAGCCGACGACGGCGGTCTTGTGGGGGATGGTCACGTTCGCGCCAGCAAAGCAAAGCGCCTCCAGGCCCGCCACGGCCTCCTCGAGCCGCTCCCGTTTGACCGGCAGCGGCACGTAGGACCAGTCGAGCGCGACAGCGGCGAAGGCGGCGTTCTGGATGAGCGGGGACAGCGAGTGCTGGACCGGGTCGCCGATCAGACCCACGAGCCTTGTGGCGCCGCCGATCGTCAACCGCAGTCGAGCCCGCCGCGAGGGTACTTGTTGAACTCGTCGGCGCTGGCCGTGAAGAAGTGGCTCTTGCAGTCCGCCTTGCGGACGAAGTACAAGTAGTCGACCTTCGCCGGGTGCGCGGCCGCCTGCATCGAGGCAAGCCCCGGGTTCCCGATCGGAGTCGGCGGGATTCCCGGGCAGCAGCGGGTGTTGTACGGCGAGGGGGTCTCCAGCTGGCTCTGCAAGATCGCCTGGGTCGGCGGGATGTTCAAGCCGTAGCGAATCGTGGCGTCGATCCCGAGCGGCATGCCCAGGTGGAGTCGGTTGTAGATCACCGCGGCAACCAGGAACCGCTCTTTCGGAACCTGCACCTCCTTCTCGATCATCGAGGCGATGGTGAGGACGTCGTACGGGGTCAGGTTCTTCGACTTCGCGTACTTGAGGTCGATCTGGCTCCAGTTGCGGTCGAAGGCCTTGAGCTGGTCGTCGGCGAGCTCCTTCGACGTCGTGTCCTCGGTGAAGTCGTACGTCGCGGGGAAGAGGAAACCCTCGAGATTCGGCACGTTCTTCGGGAAGCCGGCCGGCGGGTCGGTCGTCTTCGTGACCCGCAGGTACTCCTTCTCGGACAGCTTGGACGTGATGTGGCGCTTCTCCTCGGCAATCTTGTTCACCGCGGTGATCCGGTCGGCCATCTCGGCGCGGGTGAAGCCCTCCGGGAAGACGATGCGCAGGACCGGCTTGGGCGGTGGCCCCGTCGTCGTGACCTCCGTAGCGGGAGCCGAGCTGGCGCCGGTGTCTCGGCCGACGACCGCAAACGCAATCGCGGCGAGCACGCCGACCCCGAGGATCACCCCGCCGAGAGCCGCGAGCGCACGCGTCGTCGAGGACGCCTGCCGATCGCGTCTTATCTCGGGAGGGCGCTCTTCCATTCCAGGTAGGTCGAGAGCAGATGGGCCGCGGCCACGGCGTCAGAAGGAGCCTCGGACGGCTGCGCCTCGGCCAGCTTGGTCGTGAACCGCTCGTCGAAACTCTCTATCGGCACCCCGATCACCGCCCTGAGAGCGGACACGAATGCCTGGGTCTCCTCGGCCTGCGCTCCCCGCTCGCCGCGCAATGTCACGGGCAGGCCGATGACGATCTGCTCGACTCCCTCGCGCTCGGCCAGCTCGGCGAGATGCTTGAGGCCGGCGGGGGTCGATGCGTTCTCGACGACCTCGAGGGGCCTCGCCAGGGTCCCGGTCGGATCCGATACGGCGACACCGGTCCGCGCCGAGCCGTAATCGAGGGCGAGCACCTTCACAGGCGGGCGATTCTAGTTGGACAGGGCGGCGATCAGCGCCTTCTCCGCCTGGGCCAGCGCGTCTGCGAGCTTTTCGGGGTCGCGGCCGCCCGCGCGCGCCATCGTTGGCCTGCCCCCTCCCCCGCCGCCCATGAGCGCCGCGGCGTCGCGGATCAGCGCGACAGCGTCGAGTCCGCGCTCCTCGAGCGAGCGGTCGAGGTTGACCACCAGGTGCACTCGTCCGTCTTCGCGGGCTCCGAGCACGACGGCCGCCGGCGCATGCTGCTGCTTCAGCCGGTCCGAGAGCTCGAGCATGTCGTCCGGGGTCGACTCGCCGAGCTCCATGACGATCACCTCCACGCCGCCGGCCCGGTTTCGCCTCTCCGCGACGACCTCGGGCCCGGCGCTCGGCTCCGACTTGCGCTTCGCTTCCTTGCGCGCCTGCCCGAGCTCCGATCGCAGCGCCGCGGCCTCCTCCGCCTGCGCGCGGAGGTGAGCAAAGGCCTCGCCGGAGGTCACGGCTTCGATCCGCCGCACGCCCGAGCCGACGGACCCCTCGGAGACGATCGTGAACGGCCCAATCTCGGCGGTCGACCGGACATGCGTACCACCGCAGAGCTCGCGCGAGAAGCCGGGGATTTCGACCACACGAACGACCTCGCCGTACTTCTCGCCGAAGAGCATCATCGCGCCGAGCTTCCGCGCCTCTTCGATCGGCGTCAGGAACGTGTGCACCGGGAGGTTCTCGAACACCCGCTCGTTGACGATCTCCTCGACGCGCGAGCGCTCCTCCTCGGTCATCGCCTGCGGGTGGGTGAAGTCGAAGCGCAACTTGTCGGGGCGCACGGCGGAGCCGGCCTGGCGCACGTGGTCGCCGAGGACATCCTGCAGCGCCTTGTGGAGGAGATGCGTGGCGGTGTGGTTGGCCGTCGTCGGGAAACGCACCCTCCAGGGGACGCAGGCCTTGACCCGTTCGCCCGCGGAGAACCCCTCTCCGCGGAAGACGAGCGCCTGGTCCTCGCCGAAGCGGAACGCTGCCTCGAGGTCGGCGCGCTTGCCGTCGGCGTCGATCCAGCCGTGGTCGCTCACCTGCCCGCCCCCGTCGGGATAGAAAGGGGATTCACGGAGCTTGGCGAGGAAGGTGCCGTCGCCGAGATCTTCGAGCGCGCCGATCTGCGTGAGTACCTCGGTCTTCTCCCAGCCGAGGAACTCCGTCTCGAACCCGGCCTCGCGCGCGAAGTCCCCCGCGCGCTGGAGCTCGCTCTTCTCCCCACCGGCCCGCGAGATTTCGCGGTGCTCCTCCATGAGCCGCTTGAATCCATCCTCGTCTACCGCGTGCCCCCGCTCGCGCGCGAGCTCCTCGGTCAGCTCGATCGGGAAGCCGTAGGTCGCCGTGAGCGTGAATGCGTCCTCGGCCGAGATGTCTTCCTTGGCCGCGACCTCCTCGAACAGCTTCATCCCGCGCGCAAGCGTCTCCGAGAACCGCTCCTCCTCCGCGCGGAGTGCCTCACGAATCGGCTCCCGGTTCGCCTCGAGCTCCGGATACCACTGGCCCATCTGCTCGACGACGACGTCGGAGAGTCGCCACAGATCTTCGAGTCCGATCTTCCGCGCCTGCTGAACCGCGCGGCGGATGATGCGCCGGAGGACGTAGCCGCGGCCCTCGTTCGAGGGCACGACGCCGTCGGCGACGAGGCAGGTCATGCCACGCCCGTGGTCGGCGAGCACGCGGTGTGCTTTCGTCGCCACCTCGTCCGCGTCCCAGGCGACACCGCTCTCGTCCCCGATCCAGGCCATGATCGCCTGGTAACCGTCCGTCTCGTAGACCGATCTGGAGGGCACTTGCTGCACGATCGCGGCCAGGCGCTCCAGGCCCATGCCCGTGTCGACGTTCTGCTGCGGGAGTGGCGTCAGCGTCCCGTCGGGCTTGAGCTCGTACTCCATGAAGACGAGGTTCCAGAACTCGAGGAAGCGGTCGCAGCGGGGGCAGGCGGGCGCGCAGCCGGGATCGCCGCACCCGTACTCCTCGCCCCAGTCGAAATAGATCTCCGAGTCGGGCCCGCACGGCCCCGGCCCGCCGACCGACCAGAAGTTCTCGCTGCTCGGGAGCGCGACGACGCGCTCGCGCGGGATGCCGACCTCGAGCCAGTGCCCGACCGCGACCTCGTCCTCGCCGAGGCCGAGCTGCGGGTCGCCGGCGTGCACGGTCGCCCAGACGCGCTCCCACTCGAGCTGCAAGTGGTCCTGGATGAACTCGGTCGCGAGCTCGATCGCGCCCTGCTTGAAGTACTGGCCGAACGAGAAGTTGCCGAGCATCTCGAAGAACGTGAGGTGGTGGCCGTCGAGCCCGACCTCGTCGATGTCGGGCGTGCGGAAGCACTTCTGCGCCGTGGTCGTGAGCGGCGCGGGCGGCTCCTCGCGGCCCAGGAAGTACGGCATCTGCGGCTGCATCCCCGCGGAGGTCAGCAAGGTCGAGGTGTCCTCCGGCCGTGGGACGAGCGGCCAGGAGGGCAGCCGCTTGTGCTCCTTGGACTCGAAGAAGGAGAGGAAGGCCTCCCGAAGCTCCGCGGAGGTGCGCATGCGCTCGATTCTACGCGCGGTTAGCGGCGGCTCTCGGAGGCGCGCCGAGGCTCTTCCTCGGTCACGATTTCGTCGCGCATCTTCTCGAGCGAGCGCCGGATGAGGCGCGAGACGTGCATTTGCGAGATTCCGACCTGCTCGGCGATCTGCGACTGTGTCAGGCCCTCGAAGAAACGCAGGTGGAGGATCCGCCGCTCGCGCTCGTCGAGCTTGGCGAGGCCAGGCGCCAGAACCGCGCGGTCCTCGCTCACCTCGTACTCGTGCTCAAGCGTCCCCAGGGACTCGAGCGGGTCGAGGTCGGAATCGTCGTCTCCCCCGCTCGGCGCGGAGAGGGAGAGCGTCGCGTAGGCCTGGCCGCTCTCCAGCGCCTCGAGCACGTCTTCCTCCTCGACGCCGGCCGCCTTCGCCAGTTCGGGGATCGTTGGCGAGCGCTCGAGCTGCACGGTCAGCTCCTCGAGGAGATGTGAGAGCCGCACGTTCAGCTCCTGCAGGCCGCGCGGCACGCGGATTGCCCACCCCTTGTCGCGGAAGTGCCGCTTGATCTCGCCAATGATGTTCGGCGTCGCGTACGTCGTCAGCTCGACGCCGCGGTCGGTGTCGAAGCGGTCGATCGCCTTGATGAGGCCGATGCAGCCGACCTGGACCAGATCCTCGAGCTGCTCGCCGCGGTACGAGTAGCGGCGGGCCAGGGAACGGACGAGCGGGAGGTACTGCTCGATCAGCTGCTCACGCGCCTGGGTGTCGCCACCTTCGTGATACCTGCGCAGCAGCTCCTTGTCTTTCTTTTCCTCAGGCATTCGTCCCCGCCGGTTTGATTCCGCGGACGCGCTTCGAAAGGCGAAGCCAGTCGCCGTCTTCGCGCGCCTCCATCCCGGCATCTTCGACGAGGGTACCGAGAAGGCGCCCGAGCCCGAAGTCGCCCTCGGACGACTGCTCGAGGTCGGCGCGGACTGCGTCGCCGTTCAGCGGCCCGATGGCCATGCGGATCGCCTCGTCGGTGACGTCGAGCTCGACGCGGATCTCGCCCGCCGCGGCGTACCCGTCGCTTTCGAGGACGGTGACGAGGGCCAGCTGCAGGTCTTCGAGCGCCTCGTAGGAAAGGTTGTGCCGCGCGGCGAGGCCGCCGATGACGAGGCGCGCGACCCCGTGGAAGGGGCGCTCGTTCGGAATGCGGAGCTCGATCGCCGGCGTCACGGTCCCTCAGCGCCGTGCTCGAGCTCGTCGGCGATCTCCTGTTCGCGCAGTGCAGCGGCCTTGCGAGCGGCGTCCTTCGCCTGCCGCGGGTCGTGTGAGACCCGGAAGGCGGCGACGCCGTGGGCGACGCCCTCGAAAAGGCCCGAGAGCTTCTGCACCGGCCGTGTGATGGCGAGCGAAACCGCCCGCACGGCCGTGTCGACGTGATCCGCGGCGTCGACGGCACTGTCGGTGACGAGATCTACCTTGTCCAGCTGAGCATTCACGCGGTCGACGGTTCCTCCGGCCTTGTTGATCACAGGGAGGACTTCTTTTTCCAGCCCTTGGATGAACGAAGTAAGGCGCCGAACGGTTCCGCTCAGGTTGAGAAGGACGAGCCCGAGCCCGAGACCGACGACGACGAGGAACACGCTGAGCGCGATCCATACGATGTCGAGGGTGCTCAGGTCGGCGAGAGGCAAGGGCAAGATGTTAGTTCACCGCGACGCCGAAATCAGGCCCGCGCCGACGATCGCATCCTCCTCGTAGAGCACAGCGGCCTGCCCGACCGCGACGCCGTACGCGGGCTCGTCGAGGGTGAGCCGAAAGCCGCGCGCGAGCGGCGAGACCGTCGCAGCGGAGGCAGGAGACCGGTAGCGGAGCTTCGCCTCGACGCGCTCCGCCTGCACGAAAAGCCTTCCCGTGCCGGAGCTCACCTCGCGCCGGGCAAGCGACTCGCGCGAGCCGACGAAGACGGTGTTCGTGTGCGGATCTGTCCTGAGTGCGTAGAGCGGCTCTCCGGTGGCGGCGCCGAGCCCGCGCCGCTGGCCCGGCGTGAAACGCCAGAAGCCTTCGTGGCGCCCGAGCTCCCTGCCGTCGGCGTCGAGCACGGGCCCCTCCCGGCTCTCGAGCCCGTGGCGGCCAAGGAAGTCGCGGTAGTCGTCGCCGGCGAGGAAGCAGGCCTCCTGGCTCTCGGGCCGCGTCGCGGCGGCGAGCCCGGCCGCGCACGCCTCGGCGCGCGTTTCGTCCTTCCGCTGCTCGCCGAGTGGGAACCAGAGCCGCGGCAGGAGGCGCGGATCCAGGCGGGCGAGCATGTACGACTGGTCCTTGTCGGGATCGGTTCCGCGCGCGAGAAGGAGCCGGTCGCGATGCTGGGCGATACGGGCGTAGTGCCCCGTGGCGAGCCGGGAGGCGCCGATTCGCTTCGCGAAGGCGAGCAGCGCGCCGAAGCGGAAGCCGCCGTTGCAGCGCACGCACGGGTTCGGCGTCTCTCCGCGCGCGTACCCGCGGACGAACGGGAGCACGACAGCCTTGCGGAAAGGCTCCCGGAGATCGAGCGTGATGTGCGGGAAGCCGAGAGCCTGGCACGCCTCGCGCGCGGCGACCACCGACGCCGGCGAGCAGCACACGCGCTCCGAGTCCTTCCCGGCCGGATCGGTCCAGAGGCGAAGCGTGACGCCGACCGGCTCATGGCCCCCGTCGCGCACGCGGAGGAGCGCGACGGCGCTGTCCACACCGCCGCTCATCGCGACGGCGACGCGGCCCTCGCTTGGAGTCATTGCGACCACGGGACCGAGCGCGTCGTGAAGCGCGTCCGCGGCGAGGCGCTCGCCGCGAACGGACGCCGCATCGAGGAGCGTCCGCCCCTCGATCTCCCGGAGAAGGCCCACCACACCCGCTCCCTCCCCGGCCGCGCGGTCGATCCGCTGTCCGGACACGGTCAGCCGAACCCAGGCGAGATCTCCGTCCCGAACGGCGTTTCCGACGAGCTCGCGCGTCGCGGCCATACCGGAATGGTGCCGTAACCGCCCGGCGGTGCCCGCCGCTACCGTGGTCCAGGTGAGAAATCCACTCGATCGTCTGACCTATCGCGTCCCGGAGCCTTGGAGGAGCATCCTCGACTGGACGCTCTCGATCGTCGTCGCGGTGGTGGTCGTCCTCGCGGTGAAAGTGGAGGTTGCCAACCCGTACCGGGTCCCGTCCGCCTCGATGGAACCGACGCTCCACTGCGCCCGGCCCGCGGACGGCTGCCTCGCCGCTCATTCGGACCGCGTCGTCGCCAACCGCTTCATCTATCGCTTCCGCGACCCGAAACGCGGCGAGATCGTGGTCTTCGACGCACCCGCGAAGACGATTCAGGCGTGCGCCGAGGGCGGCACGTTCGTGAAGCGAATCGTCGGCCTGCCCGGGGAGGGCGTCTCGGAGCGAAACGGCATCGTGTACATCGACGGCCGACGGCTCGACGAGCCCTACGTCGCCCATCGCGACCACGAGACGCAGCAGTGGCCTCGGATCCCCCCGGGTCAGTACTTCATGATGGGCGACAACCGCAGCCGGTCCTGCGACTCGCGCGAGTGGGGCACCGTGCCGCGCGAGAATCTCATCGGTCCGGTCTTCCTCACCTACTGGCCGCTCGGCCGGCTCGGCAGCCCGTAGCGCCTAGCCCGCGAAGCGCCAGCGGATCGTCGTCGGCTTCTCGATCCCGAGCTCGGCCGCGAGCGCGGTGCTGAGGTCGAACTGGCTCTCGGGCCCGACACCGCCTCGTTCGATCACTTCGGTGCGGACCTCACGCCCGCGGTAGGAGACGACGAGATCGACCCCGCACGGAAGCACCGGGTGGGCGACGCCGAGGGTCCCCTGCGTCAGCAGCGTGCCGCAGGCGGTCGTTTCGCCGAGGCGCGACCGGCCGAAAATGCCGACGACCGCGCTTTCCCACTCGGCCTGGGAGACGGGCGGTGGGATCACGGCCGAGGTCTCCTGAGCGCCCGAGCGATCGAGGACGACGACGAGGAGCACCGCGAGGAGCGCCGCCCCGGCCAGCGCGGCCTGGCGCTGGAGGGCGGCCGAGCTCATCGACTCGGCTGGCGCTCGAGCAGCCCGCCGAACGACTCACGCACGAGCGAGTCGAAATCGGTCGGCAGCACGCCGTCCGCGTTCGCGAACTGGCGGAGGTGCACGAAGAGGAATACCCATTCGTCACGCCGCTCCGGATGCCCCGGTGCCTCGGCGCGTGCAAGGCGCTCGAGATCCCAGATGTTCCACTCGCGCGGCACGTAATTCCGCTGGGGGAGTTGGACGACCTGCGTCTCAGCGACAGAAAGAACGGGAGCGGAAATCGGCGTTTCCGGAGGCGGTGGGGGAACCGAGCGCAGACGCCTGCGCCGCCCCCAGCGAGACTGCTGTGCCGCGAGCGCGGCCGCCGCCGCCTCAGGCTCAGCGTCCGGCTCCGGTGCAGGCTCGGGAGGGGGAGGCGCCTCGGCAACGATGGGCGGCGGCTCCGGCTGGAACACTGGTTCGGGCTCAGGCGCCGGCTCGGGCTCCGGCTCGGGTTTGGGCTCGGGTTCCGGTTCAGGGAGGGGCTCAGGCTCCACGGCCTCCGGCTCGGGCTCCGGTTGCGAGGGCGGGACCGGCTGCACGATCGTCTGTTCGACCGGCGGCGCCTCGGGCACAGGCCCAGGCTCTGCGGGAAGCGCGGGAGGCTGCACCGGCGCGGGTGGGCCCGCCTCGACTACGACAACGGGGCCGCGGGCCGAGCGCCACGCCAGGTACTCGATCGTCGCTGCGATCAGCCAGGCGAGCGCCACGAGCGGCAATGCGATTGCGAGTCGAAGGTCGGCCAGCCAGACCGCCACCGCGACGAGCGCGATGAAGATCATGAGCGCGACGAGGCGCAGAGTCGAGACGATTGGCGGCACGCTTCGGTGCCGAAAACCCTACGTGCTCGGCGGCGTGTCGTCCTGCCGCTCGTCATCCGCGGCCTCAGCCGCGGCAGAGGGGCTTCCCGGCGATTCCGGCGCCTCAGTGTCCTCCTCAGGCTCGGGCTCACTCGGCTCCGGGACCTCGACCGGTGCGCTCGCGGTGACCCCGCTCGGCTTCGGTACGGACGACTGCGCCGCGCGGACGATTGCGTCGACGGCCTCCTGGATCGCCGCCTCGCCGTGACCGGCTGCGGACAGGAGCTGCTCGGCGCCCATGCGCGCGCGCTGAACGATGACGTCGGCCTGCGCGCGGGCCCATTCGAGGGTCTGCTCGACCTCGGCGCGGGCGGAGTTCGTCAGCTCGGTCGCCTGGTGGCGTGACTGCTCGAGGAGGCGGTTGCCGCGCGTCTCGGCGTCGTGGAGCTCCGAGCTGGAGTCCCGGTTGGCCTTCGTGAGGATCTCGCGCGCCTCGTTGCGGGCGGCGTTCATGATCTCGCCCCGCTGGCGCTCGGTCTCCTGCCGGATGCGCGCGATCTCGGCCTCGCGCTGCTGCAGCTCCATCTGCGATTCGCGGATCTCCTGCTCGGCCTTGCCGACCTGCTTGGCGGCGGCCTCCTGTGCGTCGCGCTCGATCGTGTCCGCGAACTCGGCCGCCGAGCGAATGAGGTGTAGCGCGTCCATGCGGACCGCGTGGCCCGACGGCTCGGTGATCGCGCTGCGCGGCGCGGCCTGAAGAACTCGCAGCTGCGCCTGGAGCGCGGTGACATGCTTGCGGAACGCGTCGAAGGCCTCGCCGACCTTCTCCCGCTCGAAGCCCTCGCCTGCGCGCGGCAAATCCTCCAGCCGCGGCAGCGGCGTGAGGGGGTGCCCTCCAGCGCGACTTGGATCTTGACTCGACATCTGCTTACGCCTCCACTCCCCCGTTTGCACCACGGGTTTCGCCAGAAAGTATGACTAGCTCATCGGCCGGTCGGACCGCTTTCTTGACCGACTCCGGGCCGAAGCTGAATTCCGAGCTCCCGCAGCTGTTCCTCCTCCACCTCGGACGGCGCACCGCTCATCGGGTCGACCCCCGCCTGGTTCTTCGGGAATGCGATCACGTCGCGGAGATTCGGCTCCCTTGCGAGCACCATCATCATCCGGTCGATCCCGAACGCGATTCCGCCGTGCGGCGGGGCGCCCATGGCCAGCGCGTCGAGAAGAAAGCCGAACTTCGTGCGCTGTTCCTCCGGCGAGAGCTTGAGCAGGGAGAAAACGCGCGCCTGGATGTCGGCCTCGTGGATCCTGAACGAGCCGCCACCGAGCTCCTGCCCGTTGCCGACGAGGTCGTAGGCGTGGGCCAGAGCGTGTTCGGGGTCGGTGTCGAAGCTTTCCTCAAAGCCGGGGGCCGGCCGCGTGAACGGATGGTGCACGGCAGCCCAGCGTTCGTCCTCCTCGGACCACTCGAACATCGGGAAGTCGGTGACCCAGACCCATTTCCAGGCCTCCTCGTCGACCAACCCGAGCTCGCGTCCGAGGTGGAGCCGCAGCGCACCGAGCACCCGGGAGACCATGGCCGGTTCGTCGGCGGCGAAGAGAACGCTGTAGCCCGGATCGCAGCGGAAGTGTGCGAGCTCCTCCTCGGAGAGGAACTTGGCGATCGGCGAGCGAACCTCGCCCTCCTCGTCCCACACGAGGTATGCGAGCCCCTTGGCGCCCCACTCCTTCGCTACCTCCTCGAGGCGCTCGAGCTCGGCGCGCGAGAAAGCCTGCGGCACCCGGATGAAGCGCACGGACGGCGCTCCCGCGAAGACGCCGAACTGCGAATCACGGGTGATCTCGGTCGCCTCCTCGAGCTCGATCCCGAACCGAAGATCGGGCTTGTCCGACCCGAAGCGTGCATCGGCCTCCGCCCACGTCAGCCGCGGGAAGGGCGCCTCGAGCTCGACGTCGAGGCAGTCGCGCCAGGCGGTCTGGATCATCTGTTCCATCAGGGCGAAGAGAAACTCCTGATCCGGAAAGGCCATCTCGACGTCGAGCTGCGTGATCTCCTGCACCCGGTCGGCGCGAAGGTCTTCGTCCCGGAAGCAGCGCGCGATCTGGAAGTAGCGATCGAAGCCACCGATCACGAGGAGCTGCTTGAGGATCTGGGGCGACTGCGGGAGGGCGAAGAACCGGCCCGCCTGGAGCCGGCTCGGGACGATGAAGTCGCGCGCGCCCTCTGGCGTCGGCTTGAAGAGGATCGGCGTCTCGATCTCGAGGAAGCCGCCACTCTCCATCGTCCGCCTGATCGCAGAGACCATCGTGCTGCGAAGTCCGATGTTGCGCTGCATCCTCGGGCGGCGCAGGTCGAGCCAGCGGTGGCGAAGGCGTAGCGTCTCGTCGACGTTCTCCTCGTCGAGCTGGAAAGGCAGCGGTGTCGAGGTGGAGACGATCTGCAGGGTGTCGACCTGGAGCTCGACCTCGCCGGTGGGGATGTTCGGGTTGACCGCCTCGGGCGCGCGGCGGACGACCTCTCCCTCCGCGCGGAGCACGAACTCGTTGCGGATCGCATGTCCGGTCTTCGCGGCTTCGGGCGCGCGCTCGGGGTTGAGCACGAGCTGGCAGATGCCGGTCCGGTCGCGGAGGTCGACGAAGACGAGCCCGCCGTGGTCGCGCCGCGAATCGGCCCATCCGGCGAGGGTCAGCCGCCGGCCGACCTGCTCGGGCCGCACCTCGCCGCACATGAGGTCGCGCCAGGTCACGCGGTCACCTCGGAGAGATCGCTGTCCGCGTCGACGACGACGACGCGCTCCGCGCCGAGGCGGCTCGCCTGCGTTCGCTGGCCCTTCACGGAGCGGCCGGCGAAGTCGGCGTCGGCGCGCACGCCTGCAGCGCGCAGCTCGGCGACCTTGGCGAGAACGGCGGTTCGGTCCGCGCCCTCCTCGCAGATGAAGAAGACGTCGACGCCGTCCTCGGCCGGCGGCTCGACTCCTGCGTCCTCGAGGGCGAGAAGAAGCCGCTCGATCCCGGCGCCGAAGCCGACGCCGGGCGTGTGCGCCCCGCCGAGCTCCTCCGCCAGGCCGTCGTAGCGGCCGCCGCCGCTCAGGGTGCTCTGCGAGCCGCCCTCGGGCCCGACGAACTCCCACGTGGTGCGCGTGTAGTAATCAAGGCCGCGGACGAGCGTCGGCACCACCTCGTAGCGCACCCTGTAAGCATCGAGATAGCGCCGCACCTCGGCGAAGTGCTCGCGACAGGCATCGCAGAGCGAGTCCCCGATCGTCGGCGCCTGACGCAAGACCTCCTGCACTCGCGGTGGCTTCGCGGCGATGTTGTCGAGCGCCCGGAGGGGGTTGCGCGACGCTTGCTCGCGGGTGGCCTCGTCGAGCTCGCCGGCATGCTCCTCGAGCCAGGGCCGCAGCCGGTCGAGATAGGCGGGCCGGCATTCGGCGTCTCCGATGGAGTTCAGCTCGAGCCGGTACTCGGTGACCCCGAGGCGGCCGAGCAGCGAGTCGTAGAGCTGGATCACCTCCGCGTCGAGTGCAGGGTCCTCGGAGCCGATCGCCTCGACATCCAGCTGCCAGTGCTCGCGGAAGCGTCCCTTCTGCGGACGCCCGTACCGGTAGATCGTCTCGTGCGTATAGAGCTTCTGCGGCTGCGGCTCGCGGTGCAGGCCGTGCTCGAGGTAGGCGCGCACGATCGGAGCGGTGGCCTCGGCGCGAAGCGTGAGCGACCGGTTACCGCGGTCCTCGAACGTGTACATCTCCTTTGTGACGACGTCAGACCCCTGCCCGGACGTGCGCGCGAAGAGGTCGGTCTCCTCGAAGACGGGCGTGTCGATCCGGCGATAGCCGTACAGATGGCACAAGCGCTCGAATTCCCCGAGCACATGCCGCCAGCGCGGCTGCTCGGAGGGAAGGATGTCGTGGGTGCCGCGCGGAGCTTCGAACGTCACGCCCGGAGCTCTGCGAGGAAGGGATTGCGCGCCAGCTCGTCGCCCAGCGTCGTCGGCGGGCCGTGTCCCGAGTAGACCACCGTTTCCGGCGGGAGGCGCTCGAGCAGCAGGCGAATCGAGTCGAGCAGCGTGTCCCAGTCCCCGTCCGGCCGGTCGGTCCGCCCCACCGAGCCGGCGAACAGGACGTCTCCCGAGAAGAGCGCACCCTCCGAGTAGAAGGCGAGGTGGCCCGGGAGGTGGCCGGGGACTTTCAGCGTCTCGAACTCGATGCCTGCGAGCTCGAGCCGCTCGTCCCCCTGGAGAAGAACGTCAGGGATGAACGCCTCGAACGTGACGCCCGCCTCCGGGTAGAGCTCGTTGATCCGCTGCGCGCGGTCGCTGCCCACCTCAGCCATGTAGACGGGCGACTTTGTAGTCCTCTGGAGCTCGGCCACGCCGCCGATGTGGTCGATGTCGGCGTGCGTGATGAGGATCGCGGCACAGCGAGCGTCGTCGAGCCCCTCCTCGATCCGCGTCGTCTCGCCCGGCCAGCCTGGGTCGACGACGACGGCTTCTCCGGCGCCGGTGCGGCGGACGACGTAGCAATTCATCCCGAACGGGCTCAATTCGAGCTTGGTGACGTCGAGGGCCATCGGGCGCTGAGTCTAACGGGGCGCCGCGGTTAGACTTGCGCGCGATGGAGAGCTGGCGGCTCCGCGAGATCGCGACTCCCACAGGCACCCGCTCGCCGGTCGTCCTGAAGAGCGAGGACGAGGCGCGGGCGGTCCTCATCGGCCTCGATCCGGGGCAGGAGCTCGGCGACCATCAGGTCAAGGAGCACGCATGGCTCCTCGTCGTCGAGGGCACCGTGCGGGTCGCGGGCGCCGACGGCGAGATCGAGGCTCCCGCGGGCACGCTCGCCCATTTCGAGCCGAACGAGCGCCACTCGGTGCGAAGCGACGGCGGAGCGAAGATTCTCCTGCTGCTCGCGCCCTGGCCCGGGCCCGGGCACTTCCGCGGCAGCAGCTAGCGGACCAGGCGCTCGAAGAGGAAGAGACCGAAGCCAAGAATCTCGCGGCCGCCGAGCTCCCGGTAGCGGGCGCTGCCGTTTGCGATCCATTTGCGCAGCTCGGTGATCCCCTCTTCGCGCTCGTGCTTCTCCGCGTAGCGCTCCCCGTTCCGAGCCCAGGCGTCCTCGTAGGCATCCCAGTCGTCGACGCTGCTCGCGACGGCGCGCTTGAGGTCGAGCCCGGCTTCCACGGCCGCCTCGATCGTCCCCTCGTAGTCCTTCAGCTCCTCCCGCGCAGCGCCGAGGGCGACGAGATACTCCGGGGTCGGCTCCTCGCGCCAGTAGCCCTCACCGAAGAGCACCTTGCCCCCGTTAGTGACATAGCCGGCGAGAACGGCGAGCGTCCCCCCAACCCCGCCTCTGAAGGAGACGCCCCCCGTGCTGACCACGAGGTCGAAGGCGCCCGGCTGCGGCGCGTATTCGCGCACGTCCTCTTCGAGGAGCACGACCTTCGACTCGGGCACGCGAGCCTCGGCCTGCCGGCGCGCCTCCCCGAGGATGGCGGGGGAGTTGTCGAGCCCGGTAGCGCGCACATCGGGATAGCGCTCGACGATCCGAAGGAGGATCTCGGCCTTCCCGCACCCCAGATCGAGAACGTGGGCGCCCGGCTCGAGCTCGAGCGCCTCGATCATCTCTTCGACGTCCTCCTCCGCGAGAGGGTTCATGAACGCGAGGCCCTCGTGGGCGATCGCCGTGAAGTCGTCGCTGTCCAACTAGCCGGAGCCCGCGCCGCGCTGCCGCTTCGAATAGACCCGGTACATGATCGAGTCGACCAGGTAGCTGAAGGGAATGAAGAACGCGATCAGCGTCACCGCCGTGAAGACCTTCGACGCGGTCGTGGAATCGCCGCCCGTCCAGAAGACGACGGCCAAGATCAGCGGCCCGAAGATCGCCGTCCTCTTGGCGACCCGCGCCATCGAGGGCTTCGGGATCTCGCGTCCGCCCCGGCGCGCGGCCGGACGTGCCGTGCTCTTTCCATCTGTCTTGGTCGCAGCGACCGGCCTTTCGACCGGGATCTCCTCGCCGTCCTCGGTCTCGATCACGTACTCGTACTCGTGGCGCTGGAGCTTCTCGCGGCGACGGCGCTGCTTGCGGCTGGGCATGGGTCCGATTATGCCCTGGGCGTGCCGCCAGGGATGACCTGGGCGACGTGGTTTCCCCCCACGTGGTAGGCGAGGTACCGCCAGTCGGAAGCGCCGAGCAGGACGATGTCGGCGTCGTACCCAGGCGCGAGGCGCCCGACCCGGTCGGCTCGGCCGAGGACGTGTGCGGCGTTCACGGTGCACGCGGCGAGGGTTTCTGCCGGGGTCATGTGCATCTGCGTGCACGCGAGGGCTGCGACGAGCGGCAGGCTCTCGCAGAAGGCGCTCCCGGGATTGAAGTCGGTCGCCAGCGCGACGATCGCGCCCTCGTCCACCAGCGGCCGGCCCGGCGGCATCGGGCGGTCGAGGAAGAGCGCGGCGACAGGGAGCAGAACGGCCGCGACGTCGCTCTCGGCCAGGACTCGTACCCCCTCTGGCCCCGTCGCCTCGAGGTGGTCCACGCTCACCGCATCCAGCTCTATGGCGAGGGGGACGCCGCCGGCCTCGGTGAACTGGTCCGCGTGGAGGCGCAGCCGGAGTCCGGCCTCCCGGCATGCCTCGAGATAGCGCCTGGCCTGAGCAGCGTCGAACGCCCCCCGCTCCAGGAAGACGTCGGCGGCCTCGGCGATCCTTGCCGCCTCGGGGAGCACCTCGGCGAGAGCGAAATCCAGGTAGGCGTCGGCGTCAGCGAACTCGGGCGGGACGGCGTGCGCGCCGAGCCAGGTCGGCGAGCCCCCCGCCGCGCGGATGACCCGCAGCATCGCGAGCTCCGTGTCGCGGTCGAGACCGTAGCCGGACTTCGCCTCGAAGGTCGTCGTGCCCGAGGCGAGCATCCAGGAGCGGTGCAGCGCGAGTGCGTGCGCGAGGCCCTGCTCAGCCGCAACACGCGTGGCCCGGACGGTGGACAGGATTCCGCCGCCGGACGCATGCAGCTCCTCATAGGTGGCGCCGCCCGAACGAAGCTCGAACTCCTCCGCCCGCGAACCGCCGAAGATCGCATGGGTGTGGCAGTCGACGAGACCCGGGATGGCGGCACAGCCGCTCCCGTCCAGCTCCTCGACGTCGTCGCCGACCGAATCGAGGTGGCGCATGTGTCCGACAGCCGAGATCCGTCCGTCTTCGCAGAGGATGAACGCATCCTCGACCACGTCCACGGACCGCATCGCCTCCCGTCCGCGGAGAGGCGCGTGCGTCCCTGCCGGGGAAACGACCTGCGCGAGATCGCGGATCAGCAGCTTCGCCACGTGACGGCTAAGCGCCGGGAACTTCGAGGCCGTGCTCGCGCGCGGCCTCCTTCGCCTCGTCGTAGCCGGCGTCGAGGTGGCGCAGCACGCCCGTGCCCGGGTCCGTCGTCAGGACCCGCTCGAGCCGCTCGGCCGCGTCGTCCGTCCCGTCGGCTACCACGACCATGCCCGCGTGGATGGCGTTGCCGATCCCGACGCCCCCGCCGTGATGGACGCTGACCCACGTCGCCCCGGCGGCCGTGTTCAGGAGCGCGTTCAGGATCGGCCAATCGGCGATCGCGTCGGACCCGTCCGCCATGGCCTCGGTCTCCCTGTACGGGGACGCCACCGAGCCGGAGTCCAGATGGTCGCGGCCGATGACGACGGGCGCGCTCACCTGGCCGCTCCGGACGAGGTCGTTGATCGCCAGGCCGGCCCTGGCGCGATCGCCGTAGCCGAGCCAGCAGATCCTCGCCGGGAGACCCTGGAACGCGACGCGCTCCGGAGCGAGATCAAGCCACCGCTGGAGGAGTCGGTCGTCCGGGAAGAGACCCCGCAGCGCCCCGTCGATCGCTGCGATGTCCTCCGGATCGCCCGACAGCACCGCCCAGCGGAAGGGCCCGATCCCGCGGCAGAACAGCGGCCGGATATAGGCCGGGACAAAGCCCGGGTATGAGAAAGCCTCCGTTACGCCGGCCTCGAGCGCCTCCCCTCTGAGGTTGTTGCCATAGTCGAAAACATAGCTCCCGATCCGGACGTACTCGAGCATGCCCTCGACGTGGCGCGCGATCGACTCGGAGGCGCGGCGCAGATACTCCTCCGGGTCGTCCGCGCGGAGCTGGTCGGCTTCGTCCACGGAGAGCCCGGCCGGCACGTAGCCGTTCAGAGGATCGTGGGCGGCGGTCTGATCGGTCACGAAATCGAAGTGCTCGCCCCGCGCAGCGAGCTCCGGGACGATCTCGGCGGCGTTCCCGAGCAGCCCGACCGACATCGCCCGGCCCTCCGAGGCGGCGCCACGAACTCGCGCCAGCGCGTCGTCCAGCGAATGGGCCGCCTCGTCGAGGTAGCGCGTGTCGATCCGGCGCTGGATCCGCGAGGGGTCGACCTCAATGCAGAGGATTGCGGCGCCCGCCATCGTCGCGGCGAGAGGCTGGGCGCCTCCCATCCCGCCGAGCCCGGCGGTCAGGATGGTCTTCCCGCTCAGGTCCGGGGCACCGAAGTGCTTCTCGCCGGCGGCGGCGAAGGTCTGGTACGTGCCCTGCAGGATTCCCTGGGTGCCGATGTAGATCCAGCTGCCCGCCGTCATCTGCCCGAACATCGTCAGGCCGAGAGCCTCGAGCCGGCGGAACTCGTCCCACGTCGCCCAGCGCGGGACGAGCAATGAGTTCGCGATCAGAACGCGGGGCGCCCCTGGATGGGTGCGGAAGACGCCGACGGGCTTTCCGCTCTGCACAAGCAACGTCTCGTCTTCGCCGAGGGCAAGGAGCGACCGAACGAGCGCCTTCAGCGCGTCGTGGTTGCGCGCTGCCTTGCCCGAGCCTCCGTAGACGATCAGCTCCTCGGGCTTCTCCGCCACCTCGCGATCGAGGTTGTTGAGGAGCATCCGGAGCGGCGCCTCGGTCTGCCACGAGCGGGCGTTCAGCGTCTGTCCGCGCGGCGCTCGGATCGAGCTCAGATCGCCGCAGAGCTCCTCGACGACCGCGTCGGCCTCGCGCACGCTCACGCGAGCTCGCCCACTTCGGCCTCCACAGCGGCCACGAGCTCCCCGGCGCGGATCGCCTCCGCCACGCGCTCGATGTCCGGTGCGAGCGTCCGGTCCTCCATCACCGTCGGCGAAAGCGAGCGGACGAAGTCGTGCGCGGCGCGCGCGCCGGTCCCGGGCTCGAGCGGAGCGAGGAACTCCACCCCCTGGGCCGCGGCGAGAAGCTCGATCGCGAGCGCGCGCTCCACGTTCCCCAGCACGGTCCAGCATTTGAGCCCGGCGGCGTTCCCCATCGAAACGTGATCCTCTTGGCCCGCACTCGTCGGAATGGAGTCCACGGACGCAGGATGACAGAGCACCTTGTTCTCGCTGACGAGGGCGGCGGCCACGTACTGCGGAATCATGAACCCCGAGTTGAGCCCGCCGTCCTGGGTGAGGAAGGCGGGCAGCCCGTCGGAGAGTGAGGGGTTGACGAGGCGTTCGACGCGACGCTCCGAGATGGACGCCAGCTCGGCCACCGCCAGGGCCATGCAGTCGAGCGCGAGGGCCACGGGCTGGCCGTGGAAGTTCCCGTTCGAGACGAGCTCTCCCCTGTCGACGAGGACGAGGGGGTTGTCCGTCGCAGCGTTGACCTCGACCGACACCGTTTGCTCCACGTAGGCGAGGAGGTCGCGGCTCGCACCGTGCACCTGCGGCGCGCAGCGAAGCGAGTAGGCGTCCTGCACCTTGTCGCACCAACGGTGCGCCTCGATGATCGCCGAGCCCTCGAGGAGGCGAATGAGGTTGGCCGCGGCAGCCGCCTGGCCGGCAAAGGGGCGGAGCGCCTGGATCTCCGGCATGAAGCTGACGCGCGAGCCCTGCAGCGCCTCGACGGAGAGCGCGCACGCGATGTCCGCGGTCTTGGCGATCCGGCCGGCGCGGACGAGCCCCAGCGAGCCGACGGCCCCCATGAACTGGGTCCCGTTGACGAGGGAGAGCCCTTCCTTCGCCTGCAAGCGGACCGGCTCGAGGCCGGCGCGGGCCAACGCGGCCGCCCCTGAAAGAAGTTCGTCCTCGAAGCGCGCCGACCCCTCGCCCACCAGGGGAAGCGCGAGGTGGGCGAGCGGGGCAAGATCCCCGGAAGCGCCTACTGAGCCACGGCTCGGCACGACGGGAAGCACTCCCTTGTTCAGACAGTCGAGGAGGAGCTCGACGGTCTCGACGCGCGCTCCCGAGAAGCCCTTCGCGAGTGCATTGGCACGGAGCACCATCGCGGCGCGCACGACCTCGTCCGGATAGGGCTCACCCACCCCGCAGGCGTGGCTGCGCAAGAGGCGGAGCTGGAGCTCCTCGGAGAGCTCCGGAGGGATCGCTTTCGAAACGAAGCGGCCGAAGCCGGTGTTGATGCCGTAGGTGTGTTCGCCCGAGGACTCCGAGGCCGCGCGGTCGACGAGTTGCCGGGCCGCAGCCATCTTCGAGCGCCCGTCGTCGGAGAGTGCGGCAGGTGTCCGCCCGACCGCGACCGACCAGACATCGTCGATCGTGAGATCGTCTCCGTTCAGGAGCACTGCGGTGGCGACGGCCATCGCGGCCAAGTCTAGAACGCGCCGGGACCTGAGTTCCGTGCGCAGGAAGGAGGACGCGTGCGAGTTCACGTGATCAGCGACATCGAAGGGGTCTCAGGAGTCGTCAAGTCCCAGCAGGGCGACGGCGGCGAGACGCTCTTCGAGGAGGCGCGGCGCCTGTACACCGAGGAGATCAACGCCGCGATCCGGGGAGCCTGCGCGGCGGGCGCGACCGAGGTTGTGGTGATGGACTGTCACGGCGCGGGCAAGGGTTGGGACTTCAACTCCCTGCTGCCCGAGTCCCTCGACCCTCGCTGCGAATGGGTCGTCCAGAACGAATGGACGGAGTACACGGGCTTCCTCGAGGAGGGCTGCGACGCGGCGCTCTTCATCGGGATGCACGCACGGGCGGGCGTCCTCGACGGCGTCCTCAACCACACGATCTCGGGCTCCGACATCTTCGAGCTGCGGTTCAACGGCACCCCTGTCGGGGAGACAGGAATCAACGCTGCGCTCTGCGGCACGTTCGGATGCCCGGTGGTGCTCGTGACCGGGGACAACGCCGTCTGCCAGGAGAGCCGCGAGCTCCTGGGCGAGGGGCTCACCACCGTCGCGGTGAAGCAGGGTCTCGGGCGTACCAGTGCGCGGAACATCGCACCCCAGCGCGCTCGCGAGATGATCGAGGACGGCGCCAAGCGGGCACTCGCAGACCTGAGTGCGGTGGCACCCTACGACCCCGGACATCCCTGCGAAATCGAGGTCGACCTGATGGGATCGCACCTGGTCGAGCCCTACCGCTTCCGTCACGGCATCGAGGTGGTGGACGGCCGCCGCCTCATCTCGAAAGCCGATGACTGGTGGACGGCGTGGAGGCAGTTCTGGCCGATGCCCTGACCGCCGATCCCGAGGAGGCTCTCCCGCACGCCGAGCGGGAGCCGCCCAAGGGCGCCCTGCACCTCCTTCGTCGGAGGGACTTTCGCCTGACCTACGCCGCGATCGCAACCAGCGAGCTAGGCGACGCGTTCCAGTACATCGCGCTCATGTGGTTCGCCCTCGACGTCGCGGGCCCGGCCGGCGTGCTCGTCGTCCGGCTTGCAGACAGCATCCCGGCACTCCTCTTCGGCCTGCACGGCGGCGTCCTCGCGGACCGGCTCGAGCGGCGACGAACGATGATCGCGGCCGACCTCTTCCGCGGAGCGGTCCTGATCCCGGTCGCGATCACGGGACTCGCCGGCGATCTCCCGCTCTGGGGGCTCGTGCTGGCGGCCTTCCTCCTCACCGGCGCGACGAGCTACTTCGACCCGGCGTACGGTGCGCTCCTCCCGGCACTCGTGAGCCGCGCCCATGTGCAGGAGGCGAACGCCCTGGTCCGCGCCAGTGCCGACGCGATCAACGTCGGCGGCTGGGCCCTGGCCGCGGGCCTCCTCGTCTTCATGCCGTTGAGCGTCCTCTTCGCCATCAATGCCGTCACGTTCTTCGTCTCGGCGGCGCTCATCTCGCGCATCCACCCGCGACCCACTGCAAGCGCAGCAGAGGGAACCGCCTGGACGCAAGTCAAGGAGGGCATCAACGCCCTTGCCTTGCTGCCGGTCCTCGCGGTGGCAGTAGCCGCAATGGGGATTGCAGTGACGATCGAGTCCGGCACGTGGGTGGTGGGCGTCCCCGAGCTCGTCCGGAGCGAGCTCGGGCACGGAGCAGGCGGCTTTTCGCTCGTGATGGTCGGCTACGCGGCGGGGTCGATCGCGGGCGGCATCTACCTCGCGCGTCGTCCCGTCAGGCGCAAGGCCTATGCGAGCCTCCTCGCCTGGACGCTCTACCTCCCCGCCTACCTCCTCATGGGGCTCGCGGGCACGCTCACGGTCGCGATCTTCGGCGCGCTCTGCGCGGGAATCGGACAGGGCTCGTCGATCGTCCTGCTCAACTCTGCCGCGCAGGAGCAGGTCCCGGACCGTGTGCTCGGCCGAGTCATGGGCCTCATCAGCCTCGTCCATCGCGGCGCACACGCGACCGGGTTGATCTTCGTGTCGCCCCTCTTCGCGTTCTTCTCGCCGAGGCCGATCTTCGTCGCGGCGGCCCTTGCCGGCCCACTCATCGGCATCGGCGGAGCGGTCTCCGCGCTCGTGCTCAGTCGTCGAGCAAGCGCAGCTCCAGAACGTGGCGTGAGTCGAACCTCTCGATCCTGAGCAGGCTGCCCGCCGCCTCCACGGCGGCGCCGGCCGGCATCAGGCCCACGAGCTCGCTGCCCACGACCTCGGCTCCGCGGGCCTCCGCCTCGGCGACGATCGTGTCCACGATCGTGTGCAGGGCGGCCGCCTCCCAGTCGGTCACGTTCATGCTCACCTGCACGAGCCCGGCATTTGGGAGGGCGAGCCCGAGCGCACGCACTCCGGGGAAGCCTCCGTCGCGCTCGCGGACGAGGGCGGCGATCTCGCGCGCCGTCTCCACGGTCGCGCCGCGCAGGTTGACGTTGAAGGCGATCAGCGGCCGGCGGACTCCGATGAGGACTCCCCCCGCGGTTGGATGCAGAGTCCTGGGCCCGCAGTCGGGTGCGAGCTCACCCGAGTCGATGCGGCGTTGAAGCTCTTCCGGCCCCCCGCCCCGGAAGAACGCAGGCTCGCGGCGGTCCTCCGTCAGGCATCCGTAGAAGAAGACGGGGAGGCCGAGGTCGTCTCCTACCCGCTCGGCGAGAGAGAGGGCCGTTTCGCGCGCCGCCGCCTCGTCCTCGGGGCGCAGCGGCACGAGCGGGACGACGTCCGCCGCTCCGATCCGCGGGTGTGCTCCCTCGTGCCGGCGCAGGTCGATCCGCTCGGCAGCCGTCGAGATACCGGCGGCGAGCGTTTCGACGAGCTCGTCGCCCGATCCGACGATCGTGAAGACGGAACGGTGGTGGTCCCAGTCGGCATGGACGTCGAGCAGCCGGCCGGGCTGGGAGAGCGCACGCTCGAGCGCAGCGATCGCCTCGGGGTCTCGACCTTCCGAGAAGTTGGGCACGGATTCGAGGGGTAAAGCCACCGGTGCAGGATAAAAGGGGCCGGGAAGGCCGTCGATACACTCGGCGTTGGGTCACCCGTGGACGTAGAGAAGCACCCGAACCTGCATACGTTCGCCCGTTTGCTCGGGTTCCTGCGCCCCTACCGCTGGTCACTGGTCGCCTCGATCGTTCTCGCCGCGCTGTCACAGGCCGCCGCGATCGCGCTCGTCCGCATCAGCCAGAGCGTGATCGACCTCGCTATCCGGCCCCGCGACGAGCAGTTGCTGTGGGAGCTGATCGCGCTCATCGCTGCGATAGGCCTCGCCAAGGCGCTGCTCATGGTCGGCCGGCGGTTCATCTCCGGCCGGCAGGCGCTCGGCGTCGAGTTCGACATGCGCAACACGCTGTACGCCCACCTCCTGCGCCTCTCGTTCGGCTTCTACGACCGAAACCAGACCGGACAGCTGATGTCGAGGGCCACGGTCGACCTGCAGGCGGTGCGCTTTTTCCTCGGCTACGGGCTCATCTTCTTCTTCCAGCACGTGCTCACGATCGTCGGCGTCACCGCGATCATGCTCTGGACGGACTGGCGGCTCGCGCTGGTCGCGCTGGCGATCACCCCGTTCGTCGTCGCGCTCGCGTACCGCTACTCGAAGGTCTCCCACCCGGTGCTTCGCGACGTCCAGCAGAAGATGGCCGACGTCGCCACGGTCGCCGAGGAGAACATCGTCGGCGTCCACGTCGTGAAGTCGTTCGCGCAGGAGGAGCAGGAGCAGGCGAAGTTCCAGCGGCGCTCCAACGCGGTCTTCGAGCAGACGGTGCTCGCGAACCGGCAGCGCTCCCTGTACGTGCCGCTCCTCAGCTTCGTCCCGCTCCTCGCCCAGGCCGGGATCCTCCTCGTCGGCGGCTGGATGGTGACGCACGCGAGCCTGACCGTCGGCCAATTCTTCGCCTTCAACCTCTACGTGACCATGCTGATCCTGCCGCTGCGGATGCTCGGCATGTGGATCGGGCAGTCGCAGCGCGCGACCGCGTCCGGCGAGCGCATCTTCCAGGTGCTCGACGAGCCCGTCGAGGTCGCGGACAAGCCGGGCGCCGCTGAGCTCCCGCCCGGCCCCGGACGGATCGAGTTCGAGGGTGTCTCCTTCGGCTACGACCCGGAGCGCCACGTGCTCCATGGCGTCGAGCTCGCGATCGAGCCGGATCAGAACGTGGCCGTCATCGGCCACACCGGCTCGGGCAAGACGACGCTGACTGCACTCGTGCCGCGATTCTACGACGCGACCGAGGGGCGGGTGCTCATCGACGGCGTCGACGTGCGCGACGTGTCGCTCGCGTCGCTGCGCTCGCAGATCGCGGTCATCTCGCAGGATCCGTTCCTCTTCTCGACCACGGTGCGTGAGAACATCGCGTTCGGCGCCCCGAACGTGCCTGACGAGGAGATCGAGTCGGCCGCGCGCCTCGCGCAGGCACACGAGTTCATCGTCGAGCTGCCCGAGGGCTACGACACGGTGATCGGCGAGCGCGGCATCACGCTCTCGGGCGGGCAGCGCCAGCGCATCGCCATCGCGCGCGCGATCGCCATGAGCCCGCGCATCCTCATTCTCGACGACGCCACTGCCGCGGTGGACGCGACGACGGAGGCGCGGATCCGGCTCGGCCTCCGCGAGGCGATGAAGGGACGGACGACGCTGATCATCGCCCACCGCCTGTCCACCATCTCCCTCGCGGACGAGGTGGTCGTCCTCGACCACGGGCGGGTGGTGGCCCGCGGGACGCAAGCCGAGCTCGCCGAGTCGAGCCCCGTCTATCGGGAGATCTACGAGCACGGTCTGATCGACCGCGAGCTTGCGGCGCGGCTGGAGGCGACGGCGTGAGGGTCTGGCAGCCCGGATCCCACCTCACCATGGAGCGCGGGGCCGACGTCGAGGACTGGTCGTGGCGGCGCACGGCACACCGCATCTCGACTCTCGCCCGGCTCGCGACCCGCTACAAGCTACGGACGACGCTTGCGATCGTGACGCTCCTCGGGGCGACGCTCACCTCGCTCGCGCCCCCCTACCTCGCGAAGCTCGCCCTCGACGACGGGATCCGCGCCGACGACTACAGGCGACTCGTCGAGGTCGTGATCGTCTTCATCGCGGCCGGCGCGCTCAACTGGGTCATGAGCAGCGCGCAGACCTATTTCACGGGCTGGACCGGGGAACGCATCCTCGCCGACCTGCGCGACAAGCTCTTCCGTCACTTGCAGCGGCTCTCGCTCGGTTTCTACGAGCGGAACCGCGCCGGCGTGCTGATCAGCCGCCTCACGAACGACGTCGAGGCGCTCGACCAGCTCGTCACCGACGGCGTCACGAGCCTCTTCCAGAACACGCTGATCCTCGTCGGCTCGGCCGCGATCCTCTTCGCCCTGGACTGGAAGCTCGCCCTGGCCACCCTCGCGGTCTTCCCGTTCATGGCGATTGCGACCGCGCTTTTCCGCATCGTCTCCGCGCGCGCCTACCGGGCTGTCAGGGAACGGCTCGGCCTCGTCACGGCGACCCTCGCCGAGGACATCGCCGGGATGCGGATCGTGCAGGCGTTCAACCGCCAATCCGCGAACGATCGTCACTTCCGAGAGGTCAACGCCCACTACCGCGAGGCGAACCACGTCACGGTCGTGACCAACGGCCTCTACTTCCCGTTCGTCGACTTCCTGTCCACCGCGGCGACCGCGATCGTGCTCGGCTACGGCGGCTACCGCTACTTCGGGAACGACCTCACGATCGGCACGCTCCTCGCCTTCATGCTCTATCTCTCGAACTTCTTCGACCCGGTGCAGCAGCTCTCCCAGCTCTACAACACGTTCCTCGCCGCGGTCGCCGCGCTGGACAAGATCACCGAGGTGCTCGACGAGGCGCCGGACGTCCTGGACGCGCCGGATGCCCACGACCTCCCCGTGATCCAGGGACACGTCAACTTCGACAACGTCCGCTTCGGCTACGGCAAGGGCGTCGAGGTGCTGCACGGCATCGAGCTGGACGTGCCGGCCGGGACGACGGTCGCACTCGTGGGGCACACCGGCGCGGGGAAGTCCACGATCGCGAAGCTCCTGGCGCGCTTCTACGACCCACGCGAGGGCCGCATCACCATCGACGGGCACGACCTGCGCACGGTCACGCAGGAGAGCCTGCGCAGCCAGCTCGGCATCGTCCCGCAGGAGGGCTTCCTCTTCGCAGGCACAGTGCGGGAGAACATCGCCTTCGGGCGGCCGGATGCGACCCAGCAGCAGGTCGAGGCCGCCGCGCACGCGGTCGGAGCGCACGACTTCATCTCGTCGCTCGAGCGGGGCTACGAGACCGAGGTCGCCGAGCGCGGAACGCGGCTCTCGCTCGGCCAGCGGCAGCTCGTCGCCTTCGCGCGCGCGCTCCTCGCCGACCCGCGCATCCTCGTTCTCGACGAGGCGACCTCGAGCGTCGACATCGGAACCGAACGGCGCATCGAGCTCGCCCTGCGCACGCTCCTGGCCGGCAGGACGGCCTTCATCATCGCGCACCGGCTTTCCACGATCCGAAGCGCAGACCGGATCGTCGTCCTCGAGCACGGACGGGTCGTCGAGCAGGGCACGCACGACGAGCTCCTTCAGCAGGAAGGCCTCTACCTCTCGCTCTACGGCGACTGGGCGTCCGCCGCAGCCTGATCTACGCTGGGCGCCACCATGCAAGCGGGCACGGTCATCGGCAAGGCCTGGGACATGTACGAGGCGCACTGGAGGCATCTCCTCCCCATCGCCTTCGTCGTCTACGTCCTCATCTCGCTGCTCATCCTTTTGCTCGGCTCGCTCGGTTGGCTCGGCACCGTGGTGGGCTTCTTCGTCAGCATCGCCGGAGTTTCTGGCTGCAGGGCGCACTCGTCCTCGCCGTGGACGACGTCCGTGACGGCCGCGCCGACCTCTCCCTCAGCGAGACGCTCGAGCGGGTGAGGCCTCACCTCACGACGCTCGCACTGGCCGGTCTCCTGGCGGGAATCGCGATCACCTTCGGCTTCATCCTCCTCGTCGTCCCGGGCCTCTTCCTGCTGACGATCTGGCTCCTGATCGTCCCCGCGATCATGCTGGAGAACCGCGGCGTCTCGGCCTCGTTTGCGCGGAGCCAGGAACTCGTGCGGGGCTACGGCTGGTCGGTCTTCGGCGTGATCGTCCTGACCGTGCTCATCTTCATCGGGGTCGGGATCGTGTTCGCGATCCTCGAAGGCGTGCTCGACAGCCGCTGGCTCAGCTTCGAGCTCAACCTCGTCCTCCAGACGATCACCGCGCCCTTCCTGGCGCTGGCGTGGACGATCACGTACTACGAGCTCAGGGATTCGAAGGGAGCGGAACCCACCGCAGCCGTCTAAGCTCGGGGTTCGTGTCCGAGCTCGACAAGGAGACTCAGGAGCGGATCGAGGATCCGGTCTCCGAGCAGGCGGAGGAAGAAACTCATCTGACGCCTGCAGAGGCGGTCGCGCAGATGCGGATCAAGGTGCCGCCGCGCGCGAACCGCAAGCTTGCGACGCTCGTCGAGCGCATCAATGAGGACTCGCAGGTGAAGGCGTGGTGGCACGTCTCGAACGTGAACGCGGTCAAGCGCCTCGAGATCAACGACCACTCGTGGGTGCACATCCAGATCGTCACGAACATCGCCTTGAAGCTCCTCCGACAGCTGACGAAGCACCACGTCGAGCCGGCGATGGTGCGCGACTACGGGATGAGCCGTGACGACGCCGAGATCGTCGTCGTCCTCGGCGCCCTCCTCCACTGCATCGGCATGGCGGTGCACCGCGAGGGCCACGAGGACTGGAGCCTCTTCCTCGCCGAGCCCAAGATGCGGAAGCTGCTCGAAGGCCTCTACGACGAGCCCGAGCGCACCGTCGTGATCGTCGAGGTCCTCGGCGCGATCACGAGCCACCGCGAGGACGGCAAGCCGCTCACCCTGGAAGCCGGGATCGTCCGGGTCGCGGACGCCCTCGACATGGCGAAGGGCCGCTCCCGGATTCCGTTCGAGCACGGCCGCGTGTCCATCCACTCGCTCTCCGCGGCCGCGATCGACAGCGTCCACATCGGCGACGGCGAGAGCGCGCCGATCGCGATCGAGATCGAGATGAACAACTCCTCGGGCGTCTACCAGGTGGACGAGCTCCTCAAAGCGAAGCTCCGCGGCTCGGGTCTCGAGCCTTACGTCGAGGTGGTGGCGCGGATCGACACCGAGGCCGAAAAGAGCCTCATTCCGCTGTACCGCCTCGAGCTCTGAGCGCGGGACGGCCGCTACAATGGCCTCGCCCTTGCGGGGTCGTCTAATGGTAGGACGCCTGACTCTGGATCAGGTAGTCAAGGTTCGAGTCCTTGCCCCGCAGCCTCTGAGAGCCCGCTCCGGACGCGGGCTTTCGCCTCTCGGCCGGCGTCTGCGCTGGCACGCCGGGCAAGCGGTGAAACCCGGTCGAAACCCTCAACAGTCGGAATTGCGAAAGGGCCGCGGGGAGTTACCGCGCGGTCGTGGCGGATCCGTCGGGCGGAAACCGGGAAGAGGCCCGGATGTTCACAAGCCGGTTGGCAATCGGCGCACTAGTAGTACGAGCGCGTAGCCGAAAATCCCGAGTATGAGCATGGATGCAATCCCGGGTAACGCCGAGCCTGCTGCGGGAACAAGGCTCGCGCTGACTTCACCCTCACGCGGCTGATCAGGTGCTTCGAGCGGGGGACTTGCCTCTTTGGCCGGGGGCCGATACGGATTTTCCGCGTCATCGGGAAAGGGCAGCAATCGGTAAAAGAGCAACGCCAATATCGGCACGATGATGATTCCGAGGTCCCTGAACGTCATTCGGCAGCCAACCTACCAGCGTTACCTGGCTCTTCCCAAGAACAAGATCTCCTCCGTCTCTCCGTGCGCGAGCGTGAACGACTCGCCCGGGCAGGTGCTTCCTACCGCACTGCCTGCGAAGTCGTCCCATGAGCGGACGAGGCTCAGAGTCACGACGATCCGCTCGTCGCTCGTATTGGTGAGCGTCGCGCTCTTGAAGGTGGACGAACCGACCGGCTTCGTGCCGAAATTCACTGTCCCCGGCGTAACTTTCAGGACGTTGCTGGCGGCGGTAGAAGTCGACGCAGGACCGTGATCGATGCCAGGGCAACAAGCACAAGTAGAAAGAATCTCATCCGTCCGCCTCTCCCTCGAACGACGATTGATGTGACTGTATCGCGCTGAAACCCTCGTTGAAAACCTACGCGGCATGACGCGGCGTCGCGGAGCAACACGGACAGCTGGGCCGATGCGCCGCGAGGTCGCTTCCGAAGCCACATCTCGGTACGCGACGGCAAGGGCGAGCACAGCGGGCAGCGGCCTGTGGATCAGGTAGTCAAGGTTCAAGTCCTTGCCCGCAGCCTCGGCAAGCCCGCTCAGCCGGTTTTTTTGTCTATAGCTCAAACGAAAGAGCCGGAGGGCGAGAAAAGAGGAGGAGGGGGCCGGATCCTCTTGCTCCGCGCGCCGCTCGCTCGGGAGACGATGCGTCGCTGCCATCGATGTAGACGGCCGAGAGGATGGGGTTGCGGCTTCCACACCCTCACCAACGCATCGTTCAACTCTCTTATCGGCAGCGACGGGCCGCTCGGCCTAGTCCGATCGAGTGACTGGACGCGGGAGAGATCGGCGGGCTTATGAAGCTTTCGTAAGGATTCCGCCAAGAAGCCGCTGAACTATTGTCTTCTTCGCCCATGAGTCCGAAAATGACGTTGTGGCCCCTCCGCCGCCCGACCTCGCCGAGGTGAAGTCCTGGTTTTCCGACGAGGAACTCAAGACGTGCCCCGGGTGCGGGGCGCACGCTGTCGTACCGCCGGACGCCACGGTCGCGGTCTGTCTTGCCTGCGGCGAAGTCGCTGCGGTCGCAGGGCCGACGTCTTTCAGCCACTGAGCTCGCGTCGGGGCACCGCCCCGCGAGCTCATACTTCACGGCGCTAGCCAAACGGTCGTTTCGCACCGCTCACGTCGGGAACCTCCCACGGCGACAGCGCGTTCGTGTTGGCTACAAACCGGAAGGAGCGTTCCGATGACCCAGGTGCGCGACGTGATGACATCCAACCCCACGACCTGCAGCGTGGAGGCCTCCGTATCCGACGCTGCCAAGGTCATGGCGCAGGAAGACATCGGCCCCATACCGATCCTGGACGGAGATCGCCTCGTCGGGATCCTCACCGACCGCGACATCGTCATCCGCGTGGTCGCAGAAGGCCGTGATCCTCAGTCGACGGCAGTCGGCGAGGTGGCATCGACGGATCTCGCCACAGTTTCTCCAGACGAGAATCTCGATCGTGCCTTGCAGCTTCTGGCCGAGCAGCAGGTTCGACGGCTGCCCGTCGTCGAGGGCGAGACGCTCGTCGGAGTGGTTGCGCAAGCCGATATCGCGAGGCAAGGCGATGACCGCACAACAGGCCAGGTCGTAGAGCAGATCTCCGAGGACTGAGCTCGACCTTCCGCCCGAGCAATGCACCATGAGCCCTACGCGTGCCGGTGACCAATTGGCAGGCCGAATGACGAAGACCGCCCGGGAGAGCGGCCTTCGACGAGGAGAGGAACGACGCTTTGCGGCGGAGCGTCGATCTCCTCATTCCTCGGCAGATTCGATCTTCCTCTTTAGCTCGAATCCCTCAACGACCCTGGCATCAGCGCGGTGTGAACGCGGCCTCACACCACGCAAGGCTCAAGATTGGGCGGCTACGGCCGATTGAGTGTCACTGAGGACGCAAAATCCTCCTGTGGCTCGGGGAAATGACCGCCAGCATGTCCCCAAGTGGCAGACGAGCGGCGGCCTGTGGGCCGCCGCTCCTCCTTAACCTCTCGTTCGCTACCCTGTTCCCGCCGGGCGCATTCGTCTAGTGGCCTAGGACGCCGCCCTCTCACGGCGGTAGCACGGGTTCGAATCCCGTATGCGCCTCCTAAGGAAATCCCTGCTAAAGCGGGGGTTCTCCCTTCTGTAGGCGTAATCGACGAGGGTTCACAGGGGCCCACGAGAGGCCACTGAGGGCCGCGATTGGCCCACGATTGGCCCACGCCTCAGCGATTCGATGCGAAGCTCATCCCGGAGCGAGGCGAGCTCGGCCCGAACGTCCTTCACCCTCACGCACAGATTCGCGGCTACCTCGTTCTCGGAC